>NZ_CAJNBJ010000001.1:600000-1200000 GCF_905220995.1 Nitrospira defluvii | reverse complement strand
CGATGGGATTCATGGGTGGCAACCTCCTGAAGGAAAACGTAGTCGACGTCCGCCCCGTCATCTTACCAAAGCCTCCGGGCTTCCGGCGCGGGTCAGATCGCCAGGGCCGTTACTCATCTCTACGCAGGTCGCAAACGATTGGATGTTTGTGTATGATGCGCGAGATGAGGCGATTGACGCTGCTGAGCGGCTTACTGGCCCTGTTTCTGCTTGCCGGGTGCGCGACCTGGCTGATGAAGGGTGAACCTCCCGAGGTGCTGGTGACGAATGTCACGCCGCTGGAGGCCAGCGCCTTCGAGCAGCGACTTCAGGTCGATCTTCGAATCCGGAATCCCAACGACTTCGACCTCGCTGTGACCGGGATCGACTTTCGTCTGGATCTAAACGGCAATCGGCTTGTACGAGGACTGGGCAACAAAGAATTGGTCGTGCCGCGTTTAAGCGACGCCGTGACCTCCGTCGAAACCAGTACGTCCACTCTACAGGTCGTGAGGCAGCTCCTGTCCTTTTCCGGCGATCAGTCGCTCACCTACCATGTCACGGGCGTGCTACACACGAAAGGCGGCCGCCTCCCCTTCGACAACTCCGGGGTGCTGCTGGACAAGGACACGGTGACCGGCTCTCCTTCTGCCCAGTAACCGATCTCAACGTACTGCTGATAAGAGACAGGCGGCTGAAACAGCCTATCCAGCAAGGCCGCAGCAATGCGAACAGACGAGGCCATATTCTTTCTCGCCCACCCCGACCCTGCCGGGACAGGCTCTTTTCCCCTGTGCGGTACGTTGAGTCTGAGAGGTTCACGACGCGCTGAATAAAGTGCGTCAGGTTTGTGAACGCCGCCGAGGTGGTGAGGCGGCAGTGTCACGCGAGAACGCCGCTGGCGGGATTTTTCAACAGCTTGTCAGACGCCCCAGGAGCGCGCGCCTTGGACCAGATCCGGTTGCTGCTGCTCAAACTGCTTCATCATCAGGGTGATGGCCTCTTCCGGGGTCTCCACCGCGGCGATCAGCCGACCCCCGAGTTTCTTGAAGAATTTCTCTTCGGCCGGCGTTGCCCCGACCAGAATGACCGGCTTCCCTGCCTTCAACGCGAGTGCGACCTCAGACACCGTGCCGGCCCCCATCAGGCCGCACACCACCACCACGTTGCTGGACATCACATTGACGTTGTTGCGTGCGTTGCCCATCTCGGTGATGATCGCCAGATCGACATATTTCGACACGCGTTCACGAGCCGACGGGAGCACACCGATCGTCAAACTGCCGGGGACCTTCTTGGCACCCTGACAGGCGGCATCCATGACGCCGACATCGCGTCCACCGGTCAGGACCACCCATTCCCGCCGCGCGATCAACTCGCCCAGCACACGGGCGTTGTCCACATCCTTCTTCCTGGCCTTTGCCGGCCCCATCACGCCCACAATATAGCGCATGCCCATCCTTACACCCGCCCGCCGCATTGCGGCTGCCACCAGCCCGTCACCGCCCCCGTCGCATAGTAGATCGCCCAGGAGTCGGGATCGTCCGCGAGCCGTCCATACTCTTCAAGATCGGCCTCCGTCACCATGCCGGTCGCGATGTATTTGTCGCGCAATTGCTCGGCGGACAACTTCATCATCTGTGCCACCATTCCTCCGCCGGCGGACAGATGTCCCTCATGTTCCACCGTCAATTGCGTCAAATCGTGGCGCCGAAACAGCGCGGGCAACTTCACCCCCAACGCGTGATCCATTCCGAGCGAAGTGAACATCCGCTCGATCGCATCGGACACGCGAGCGAACGAGGCCCGCCCTTCCTCCGAGCCGGCCACTGCGCGAGCCGCTTGAAAATCAGGCTCCTCAAGCACGACCCATCCACCCGGCTTTACGCAACGCAACATCCGCTCGAACGCGCGCTGATACTCCACAATGTGAATCATCACGTAGCGCGCGTGGACCAGGTCAAAGGTAGCGAGGGGAAGATCCGCGTCGCAAATGTCGCCTTGAAGGATTTCAATGGTCGAGCTGCCGCTGCCCCGCAGGAATCGCGGGTTGGTGTCGAGCGCGACTACTTTACCCGACGGCCCGACGCGCTGCTCCAGCCACCGGACGATGGAGCCGGCCCCGGCCCCCACTTCCAGGCAATGCCACCCGCTCGTCAAACCCGTGGACAGCAGGCGCCGCTGGGTGCCCGCATCAAAGATCCGCTCGAGCATGTGCAACCGCATGAGTTCGCGCGGCTCCTCGCTCGTATGAAATACATACTCTGTGTTCACCGTCTCCCTTTCATGGATCGATTCATCATTCGCTCCTGCACGCCGCTCCTGCTGAACCTCAGAAACGCGACCCTGTCAACGCCACATCGGCCTGTGCCCAGGCGGCACGCAGCCGGGCTTCTTCGTGAGCCGCGTCTTTACGCTGCGCCTGGAGGCTGTGCACGAGTCCATGCAGCGCCCAGCCGTTCTCCGGATTCACGCGTAAATCATCCCGGTAGACGGCTTCCGCCTCGCCGGGACGTCCCGCCAGCAACAGCACCGCTCCCAGGTTGTGGCGGACCGGCTGAAACCAAAACGGCGGTTCGCTGTATGGCAACGACGATTCCAACTGTAGCGCCTCGCGCAAGGCCTGAATCCCCGCCTCGTGGTCTCCACGGCGTGCAGCCATTTCTCCGACGAGCACTCGCTCCGCCACCTTCAGCAGCGTACGACTCAACTTGCCCTCCGTCGTCTTCGCCTTGGTGAAGGCCTTGAGCGACTTCCTGAGATTCGACAATTCCCCTTCAGCGCTTCCAAACCGGGCCGTTGCGGCAAAGGCCAATCCCCGCACGTAGTGCCAGAGGCCCGTCGTGAACCGCAACTCCCTGGGCGGCGGAGGCTGCCGGATCAACTCTCCCCACTGACCAAATCTCGCCATGGTGAGCAGCAGAGTCGGTGCGTACCATTCAAGCGACGGCTCTTTCACGATCTCGTCGACCGAGATCTTACCCAGCAAGTCGCGCGCGACCTGCGACGCCTCCGCGCTCCGCCCTTCCATCACCAGAGAGGCGTTTAAGAAATGCAGATTGTGCGCATAGTATCCTGATGCGTAGTTGCCCTCAAGGGGGTGATGACGCAAATACTCGTAGTCCACCGTCGCGGCGTTCGCATTCCGCTCAGACGCCTCCCGATAGCGGCCCACCCGCATGAAGATGTGCGCCGGCATATGCACCAGATGCCCGGCACCGGGCATCAGTGACGGCAGGCGCTGGGCACAGGCCAACCCGCGCTGCGGATCGGGCGAGGCTTCCACGGCGTGAATGTAATAATGGCAGGCGCCCGGATGATTCGGATCTCGCTCCAGCGCCGCTTCCAACGTCGCCACGATCTCCTCTGTTCCCGGTTGGGGACGACCATCGGCTCGCCAATAGTCCCAGGGGCGAAGGACCATCATCGATTCTGCAAACAGCACGGCGGCATCGACATCGTCGGGAAACTCCGACGCGAGCCGGCGCATGGCCTTGGCATACGCGTCATCCCTGCCTTTTCTGGAAGGAGACTTTTTGCCGGAGTACCGTGTCGCCAATGCCTCAACATAGGCCCGCTCACGGGGAGTGGCCTGCGCAAGGCGTGCGATGGCCTTGTGTATGGCGTCGGCCGCGCGTGATTCAGCTTTGGCGTCGATCGCGGCATTGATGTTCGGCCCCAGGCTCAACGCCACACCCCAATAGGGCATGGGCGCCTCGGGGTCTAGGCGAGAGGCCTCCGTGAATGCGGCAATGGCTTCCTCGTGGTTGAACGCATAGACCAGTCTGAGTCCTTGGTCGAAATATTTCTGTGCGAGCTCGGAGGTCGTGGTGATCTCGTGGTGTAACGTACCGAGATTGTCGAATAAGGTCACCTCCGCCCGCGCGCGTCCCTCCCCCAGAGATGACGCCAGCCCCACACACACGAGACCGGACAGCAGTACCTGCAGATATCGTCGCTTCACCATTGATCGCACTCCTGATCGTGTGACGGCGAGAGACCGAACCATCTTTCGATCCTCCGGCAACGGCTCGCCCGTGAGGAGACGCACAAAGTAGCAGTCTTATCAGGAAGTTGCCAGCACGTTGTGGATTGAGGTCCGACACTGCGGCGGATACGTAGGATGTGACCTGACACAACCTCACCGCGCCCGACGAATCCCGCCGTTCGGGACAGCAGACCGGCAACAGGCATCGCCTACTGCGGAGCGGATGTACGAGATCGATGAGCAACCAGCAGAGCAGGCTTGATCCTGGCGTACCGCCGGATCGTGCACCGGTGATCTATGCGTTCAGGTAGGGAATCTCGGAGGCCTCGGCAGAAGCCTCGCGCCGATCTCTCGAAGGTTTCATCTCACGGTCGCGATAGGGCAACGCGCGCGGCGGGACGAGGGACAGCTCTAACTCAGCAGGCGGGGCCATCTCCATATCCTTGCCCATGTACATCAAGACTTGCTGCTGCGAACTCACCAGCGCACGCAAATCCTGAAGCTGCGACGAGAGTTCTTCCATCTGAGCTTTCTGCGTGGACACCTGTTCCCGCAACTCATGGAGTTCCGCCTGAGTGGATTGGGTATGTTGGATGACCCAGTCCTTGAGTTCACGGGCTTGCGCCGCCAAGGCGCGCTGCACAAATCCCGCACGGTCACGCAACCGGAAAATGAGATCGCCGACGGCGCCATCCCACCGCCGGGCCGGAACCAACCCATGTTCTGCCTGCACTTCATGTTCGATATGACGCGCGACAGGCGCTCCCAGCCATTTCGACACCCGCTGTCCCAACGGCTGTTCCGTCCGGTCCTCAGAGCTGCCGTACTGGCACCAATCCTCGAACCGCTCGGTCATATCTTCGAGCTTGACGAACACCTTTCCGATCGCCGCACGCAAAGGTGAGGGCGCGAACGGATTGACCGCTCCTTTTTCACCCTTGTCGGGGGCGAGGGTCAGGAGATGAACGGGCTTTTCAGCCAGACGCTGTTGTTTCCGATTCATAGGGGCACACCGAACTCTTATCGGCCAATTACCCTTAATTCATTACTCTTTCCCATAGGCCGAGTCAATGGCCGCGAGGGGCTTTTTTCGGTCCGCAGGCCGGGCACGGGGCGACTAGAAGCGCGTGACGCTGGAGAAGTTGAAGTCGTGAATCCGCATGGCAGGAACCAGCGCCTTTCCGGTCTCCGAGGTCACAGCCTCGGCGGGGGTCGTGTAGGCGTCCACTTGGTTAAACGCGCGCAACGGACTCTCATGAAACCGGAAATTCCGGATGGCCGAGGTAATCTCACCGTTTTCAATGAGAAACGTGCCGTCTCTGGTCATCCCGGTCAGCGTCAGATCGGACGGATTGACCGGACGGATGTACCAGAAATTTGTCACCAGGATCCCACGCTGGGTGGTACGGATGAGGTCGTCCACCCGCGTGCCGATGGGACGCTCACCTGAGAAATGGGGCGACTCCAACGTGGCGAGGGGGTCGATCTGATGTTCCCGCGCCGTGTACCGGTCGTGCAGGAGTTGCGTCAGTACTCCCGACTCAATCCAGCCTGATTCGATGACCGGCAGCCCCTCATGGGTAAAACCGTGTCCGAGCAGGTCGGTATGGGCCGGTTGATTCAACAGGGACAGGCGTCGATCGATGATGCGCGAGCCCAACTTCCCGCTGAACGGACTGGTGCCTTTGTAAAACGACTTGGCATCCAACATCCAGATCATCCAACTGAGCAGACCCGCCACGGCAGCCGGCTCCAGGATGACCGTGTAGCGGCCCGGCGGTAATTCCTGTGGCTCGTCTGCTCCGCGCTTGGCTTTGATAATAGCGGCCAGGGTGCGCTCCTGAATATGCAACCGATCGATGGATCGATGGGCTGCCGCCGACCAGCCCGTGGCGTCGCCGGCCTGCACAGTCAGGCTGAACCGCGCCTCCGTGCGCTCCTCATAGGCTCGCAATCCCGTCCCGGCGGCCAACCCGATCGTCGCGACGCCGGACGACACCGTGCCGGCCGCGTTCAGATTTTCCATCTTGCACTGGCCGATAGCCTCACGCGCGTAATCGAGGCGACGTGCCGGTCCTGCGGCACTCGTTTCCGGACGGGAGGTCGGGAGCGACAAATAGGTCTGTGGGCCAACCGGCGGAAGATATTCCGGGTCGTCCGGCGACAGACGGGCAATCGATTCCGCCTGCTTCAGCGTTTCTCGTACCGCCCCGGCAGTGAAGTCCGTCGTGCTGGCCGTCCCGTGCCGGTGCCCGAAGGCCACCGTGATCGACAGGCTGCCACGCCGCTGATTCACGTTCTGAATGACCTGGTTGTTGGCGAAACGAGTCGTGCCGCCATGGGAATCCCGCAACGACAGAAACGTCTCGTCCCCGGTGGAGTGGCCCATCACCAGATCGGCCAGGAATTCAAACTCCTGACGACTCGTCAATTTCGGCCATGACGCGGTGATCGAGGAGGTCATGGGTTCGCCTTCGTCTCTCCGCTGATGACATCCACGCGGCGGAACCGGGCATGGGACGCGGCGTGGGTCATCCAGCCCGATTGCCCCGGTTGGCCCTTTCCGCAGGTGATAAATCCATACCGCCGACGATGACTCCGGTCGGCGACACCGTCGCACCGTCCCCAAAACTCCGGCGTGATCCCGTGATAGATCACGTCGCGTACCATACCCGTTCGCCGGCCGTTTTCAATCAACCAGAAGGCGTCCCCGCCGAACTGAAAATTGTACCGCCGCTGGTCGATACTATACGACCCGTGGCCTTCGATGTAGATGCCCCGTTTCACGTCGGCCAAGAGCCCGTCGAGCGTGGCGGTTCCCGGCTCAAGCCCGATGTTCGCAATACGCACCATCGGCACGCTGCCCCAGCTATCGGCCCGGTTCGACCCGCGTGACCGCTCCTCTTTGATCTTCGGCGCCACTTCGCGATTCGTGCAGTATCCGACAAAAATACCCTCCCGCACGATATCCCATTTCTGGCAACTCACACCGTCGTCGTCGTATCCCGTCGCCGCCAGCGTACCGGCTTCGGTGTTGTCGGCAACCAGATTTACATCGGAGGAGCCATACCGGTAGGTGCCACGCTTGTCGGGTGTGAGAAAACTGGTGCCGGCGTAGTTCGCCTCATACCCAAGCGCACGATCCAATTCACTTGGATGGCCGCACGACTCGTGCATCGTCAACGAGAGATGTTCAGGATCCAGGACCAGATCGTAGCGGCCCGGTTCGATCACCGGCGCTCGCACCTTTTCCACCGCTTGTGCCGCAATTCGTTCCGCTTCACGAGCAAAGTCGGCATCCCGCACCAGCTCATACCCCATGCGGAGATGGGGCGTGTTGAAGGAGCGACTGGCGAACCGTCCTTCATGCACCGCCGTAGCCGTGCAGTCGCCTTGCATCGCCAACAGGTCGAACTCCAGATGGGAACCCTCGGTGGATACAAACAGTTTTCGGTCACGCTGCGCCCACATGCCGGCATGGCTCCTGACGACACCAGGCTGCCGCTGAATGATGTCCATGGTGTTCAGCAGCAGCGCCGTTTGTTCTTCGAGCGGAACGGCAAAGGGATCCAGGCGGCAGGGTGTGACAATCCGGTCTCGATGCACCGGCTCGGGCGCGAGGTGCACTTTCGAAATCGCAAGAGAGGCCGATCCCTTCGCAATTTCCACCGCAAGGTCGGCGACCCGGGGCACCTCCTCGAGGGACAGGATGGAACTGGCGGCAAATCCCCAGGCGCCCCGATGGAGCACGCGAATGCCGAACCCGCGATCGGTCGACTCGCGGATATGCGCGATGCGCCGGTCTTCACCAACGATCGTCCGCGTGGTCGAATCGAGCAGTCGAATATCGGCATACTCTACCCCGGCCGCACGAACACGCGAGAGCGCCAGCTCCGCCAATTCGTCCCACGAGGGTCCCGTCATCGCAGCATCTCTGGTTGCGGGGCACGTACAAGCAATCGTGCGTAGTATACCAAGATCGCGTCGACCGCTGCCTGCCTTTTCATCAGCCCATGCTCGGCGTGAGGCGTCGCGCTGGAGGAGACGCCGTCCATCCTGGTAAAATCTTCGCGCATGACCTCGCAGGAACAGACGCCCCGACGCCGAATGATCGCGCTGCTGACGGGTACGTTACTGTCTTCCCACCAACTGGCCCAGCTTCTCGGCATGCCCGTGCGCCAAGTGGAGGACCACATGACGCACATCGTCAAAACGCTCGCTCGCGATCCGGCTCGAACATTTGTGCTGGAGCCCTCGACCTGCCAGGACTGCACCTATACGTTCCGCGACCGCACCAGGCTGACAAGACCCAGCCGCTGCCCTCGCTGTCGCAGCGAAGGCATTACCTCCCCGCGCTTCGGCATCCGCGAGGAGCACATCTCGTAACGGAAACAGGGTGCCGCTTCCACCGTCTTGAACCCTGTGCGTGCTGGCGACAGACTACGGCAATCGCCAGTGCATCACGCGCCCCGCCGGACAGTCATGAAAGGAACCGATCGCATGCCGAGATCATGTGCCTGGATTGCCCTGACCGTGGTGCTGCTCGGATCGGGCTGCGGTCCCGACCAGTCGGCGCAATGGCTGGAAACCGCCCAGTTCGAAGAACGCCAAACCAACCTGACCCACGCCAGGGAACTGTACGAAGACATCATCCGCCAGTATCCCGACAGCCCCGCCGCCAAGACCGCTCGTGCGCGATTGGCAGAATTGGCAGGCAAGTGATCTCCGGGGAGGCCCGCAGCGAGTAGGTTGCGGAACAACTCATGTCGAGTCCCGTAGCCACCACAGATACGCGGTGTGAGACGACGTTGAACGGCCTTGCAGGGTGCGCAAACAGGCCGTCCAGTAAGGCCGCAGCGAGGTCCGCGATGCGACGAGGAAGGAGCGTCACGCCTGCGGACGGACGCGAGTCGGTGAGCGCCCAGTGTCCCAGGGGCGACTCGTACTCTTGCGGTACGGTGAGCCGCTGAGGTTCACGACGCGCGGAAGAACGCGCGTCACGCTTGTGAATGCCGCTGGCGGACTGTTTCCGCATCCTGTTAGAGCCGACGCGGAGGCCAGGGAATAAACGCATTGGTGCTGCGCTGATACTCCGCATACTGGCGACCACGGTTTTTCATGGTCTGCGTCTCCGTCCAGGGAATCCCGGTGACTTTCAAGAGCGCCCACCCCATCGTCAGCGGGCCGATCAGGGTCAAACCCCAAGTGCCCAGCGGACTCGCCAGCCCCATCACCACATAACTCCACCAGTGCAGCCATTCGAAAAAGTAATTGGGATGGCGCGAGTAGTACCAGAGTCCCTCACGGCACACACGGTCCCTGTTCCAGGGCTGACGTCGAAAGACCGCCAACTGCCGATCAGCGACCGCCTCCCCCGTCACGGCGACTCCCCACAGGAGTACACCGAGCAGTTCGATGAGATGAAACGGCGGATGCGGATTTTGCATGACGACCAGGGGAGGAAGGGAGAACCAGGCAATGGCCGCAGCCTGCAGTTGAAAGTACCAGAACCGGCGCAGCGGACCCTGCTCGCCCCATCGCAGACGCAGGGCACGGTACCGGCCGTCTTCGGGTTTTCGCCACAGCCGATCCACCAGCACATGCGTACCCAAGCGCACGGCATACAATAGAACCAACAGAGCGACCAGCAGCCGCCTAGCCGGTTCACCAGGAGCAGCACTGGCGTACCACAACACCACCAAGGCTAATCCGTAACACCACCCGACATCGGCGATCGACAGATGCTGCAGGCGGCGCTCAAGCAGCCAGAGTCCGACCATGAGGATCGCCGAGGCAACCCAGGCGGTGAAGAGGAGGGAGAGTGGATCCGTTGGCGACATGCAATGGGCCCCGGAAGTAAAGCGCGCGCATAGAACACACAGGATATGATACAGCGATTGTACTATGATGAGTGCCGGCGGCAACACCGGGCCGGCCAGTGCAGATGGTCTTGGTATTGTCCGCCGCCCGGCGGTATGATGCCCGAGGCCCTACTCTGCAAGATGAAGGATCGGTATGGAGGGACTATGGTGAAGGCGGGTGTCGTGGGCATCGTGATGATCATCGTGGCATGCATCGGCTGGTCCGGTATTCCCTCGGAGGCGAGTGGCGCCGCCGGCACGAAGACGCCGGAGAGTGCAAAAGGCAAACGCATCTTCAGCCGACACTGCGCCGGTTGTCACGGTCCTGAGGGAAAAGGCGATGGCTATAAGTTGCTCGGTCCGGATCCGGCGAACCTGACGGCACCGGCAACCAGGAAGAAATCAGACAGCGCGTTGCTCACCACCATCCACGAGGGCAAACCGAACATGCCCTCCTGGAAGGGACTCCTCTCCGACCGCGACATCCAGAGCGTGTTAGCCTACATTCGTACGCTTCCGCATTGATTTAGCAGGATGCGGAAAAAGTCCGCCAGCGGCGTTCTCGCATCCCTCAGCGGCTCACCGTACGGCGTGAGTACGATTCGCTACTTCGCTCGCTGCGGCCTTGCTGGACGGCCTTTTTGCGCATCCTGCGGGGTATTCTGCTACCGATACGGCGCATGAGTTGATCCGAGCGTATTGGGCAAAACACGAGTTGTTCCGCAGCCTGTTAGCGCGCCACCGCAGGAGGATAGTTCCAAGGATCGTCGCCATCCGACGGTTTCTCCGTCAGCCACTGGCGAAAGCCTGGCAGGCGGAAGGACAGAAGTGCCTGGATCTTGTCGCTGCACATCGACAAATCCGGCGGCCGTGGCGGGCCATGATAGTCGGCGACCGAGCCAGGCTGGATCGAAGACCGCAATTCCGGGAATCGCGCCGACAGCAGCTTCCCGATCTCCCAGCGCGACAGCCGTTCATAACCGCCCAGGTGATAGAGACCCGGTGGGCCCTGGAGTCCGATTTCCCAGAGCGCCCGCACCAAGGCACCGGCCGGCAACGGACAGCGAAACTCGTCTGTAAAGAGCGTCAGCGTCACCCCCTTCGCTGCCGTCCGCACCATATCTTCGACGAAACTCCGGTCTCGCGTCGGTGACATTCCCGCCGTCAGCGCGATGCGCACCACCGTATGGGCAGGATTCGCGAGCACCACCTGCTCCGCCTCAGCCTTCGTCTTCCCGTAGACATTCAGCGGATGGACGGCATCGGTTTCGACATACCGCCCCTTCGCGCCATCGAAGACTTGATCGGTAGAGAGGAAGATGAAGGGCACGTCCTTCGCGAGGTCGGCCAGGAACCGGGTGGCCTCGACATTAATCAGCCTGGCCTGCGCGGGATTCTGTTCACAAAGACCGGTGCGGCTCAAGGCCGCGCAGTGAATGACGAGGTCCGGCCGGTGACGCTCCCAGAGCCGTTCAGCCTGAGTTCGATCGGTGAGATCGACCTCGGCCCTGGTCATGCCTCGTACCTCCCAATCAGGCACCCAGCACGGCGCGGTCCTGACGAGATAGCCACCGATCAGTCCGGCGGCGCCGGTGACGAGTGCGACCGGTTTCATATCTCGCTCCGTACCAGACGCCTGATCTCCGGCACGTCGATGACCCTCGTCTTCACTGGAGGGTGCTCAATGGACCACAACAGGGCCGCGAGCATCTCCTGAATCGTGACCAACCCCAAGCGCATGGCCGACTCCCTTGTAGCGGGCACTTGTTCCAGGACACGATAGACCGGCATCAGCGCCAAGGGCCACCAATGCCCGGGGCCGAGAATATACCAGGGACGAAGGATGGTGGCGATCAACCCAGCTCGCGTGATGGCCGCTTCACACTCACGACGCACGGCGATGTAGTCTTGCATGATAGGCGCGGGATGGGCGACGCTGACGTAGACAAAGTGGTGCACACCGGTTGAAGCGGCGGCTCGCACCGCTGCCATGGCAGAAGGCCCATCGATCGCGCGAAACTGCGCCCCTTTCCAGGGTGACGGTTTAGGCACGCCGACCAGCTGAACCAGCGTATCGCTTCCCCGCACAGATTCCGCGAAGGTCTCGGCATTCAACGGATTGCCAACGACGACCCTGCACCCCGCGGCGACGTTCCTCGCAGAGGACTCGCGAACCAACGCGGTCACCTGATGCCCTCGTTCAAGCAGCAGCGGAATGAGCCGGGCACCTAGGTATCCGGTGGCGCCGGTGACAAACACACGCTGCTGAGTGATGGGGTGCGTCATGGATGGGAGAACAGCGCCGGCTTGTTCTCAAGCAAACCGGCCCAACCGCCCGTTGCATTCATCTCCTCGCGCCCCTTCGCCACGAGGCGGGCTGCCGCTGCGATCAATGCAGCCTGATCCTCAACCGACAAGCCCAGGTTCGTGGTGATGTGTGTGACGTGCTCGCCCAATGGATCACTGTCCGGTAACTGGCGCAATGCCACATGCCAAAACCGACAGATCCCTCCGCTTCCGTTCTGACCGACCCGAAAGGTGCCGAACATCGCTTGGTCTTGCTGAGCGGCAGGGATACCGGCGAGTTCCAAGACATTCCGGCGATGGCCCCTGAGCAGGGCCGCGGCGGCGGAGAGCGGTGTGCGCGCCTCGTTCTCCGGACGGCTCGTGGCATCGATGGAGATGACCAGGCAGCCCTGCGGGAAACGATCCGCCATCGGCTGCTCCGACAGGGTTTTCTCCACCACATGTATGAGCGTGCGAATACCCAGATTGTCGGCGGCGCCTCCGTCATAGGCTAGGACGGGATCGGCAGACGCGCCGTTCGTGCCTGTGCGTCCGTCGGTCAGCGTCAAGGGTTCCAACACGCCGGGATAGGCCGCAGACATATAGACGGCCCGGGCAATACTGAACGGCCCCAACGGGATTCCCAACGACGCGAACCGTTCCTCGGCAATGACCAGGGGATCACCGGTGACGGCATCCGTGGCGTTCAACAGCAAGATCGGTCGTGAGGGATTGAGGTCGGCGAAGGTCGCCCCGTGAAACAGTTGGTCGTCCAGGGCGCGAATCACCGGTTCGGCGGGTATGGTGTCTCGAAACGCATACCGGAGCAGGTTGTGCGGGGCGGCATACCAGGGCCCCGCCACGGCACCTTGAATATCGCGCCCGATCTGTTCCACGAACCCGTTCTCAAAATTAAAGTCACGATAGCCCTCCAGGGCATAGGCCGTAGCAGGCAAGGCACCGCCGGATACTGCGGACAACACATCGACCTGCTGCAGCAGCCCTAGGCGGTCCAATTCCTTCATGACGGCCGCCCCGAAGACGGCCGCGCGGCTACCTCCCCCGGAGAACGCCAGTCCGACGAACCGGCCATCCGTCAATTCTTTGTGGCCTAACTGCAGGGTCGCCCTCGTCGGCGCCGGGCGAGGGTCAGGGGGGAGGGCCCGAGGAGGATCACTGGTCGCACAGGACACGGAGGTCAGTAGCAGCGCCGCGATCCAACAGCCGAGGAAAGGTCCCGATAACAAGCTCATGTGTGAATCTACGGCTGAGCCGGAAAAACGGATGTTTCTCCCGCAAGAGGCAAGAATAGTGAGAAACTAAGAACCATTGCAGGCTGTTCAAAAGGGTTTTCCAGCAAGGCCGCAGGAAGCACGCCGACTGAGGAGGTACAAACCAAACTTCGTTTGACCCGTTCGCCACTCTTCATATTCCAGGCGAACGGATAAACCCCTCTAGTAGTTCCGTTTTCCCACTTGTACGTCGCAGGGAGGTGTGCGACTGAGAACGCTGCTGGAAGCCCTTTTCAACAACCTGCGAGCTCGCATGATTCATGACGATTCGTCGCGAAATCGCCGAGTCACGTTGCGAGGTCCGCGGCTCGACGACTAAGTCGAGCCACGCGTGCGGACGCCGGCGAGGCGGTGAGCCGGCCGTGTCTTGGCGCGCGGAGCCCGGGAGGACCCGAAGCGTACTTGTGCAGTACGTTGAGGGTCCGAGGGGCGAGCTCGCTGGCCGAAGGCTCGTCGTAGCAGTGAATCGGCGATTGCAGCAGAAGTGCTCATGAATCATGCGGGCTAGTTCCTGGTCAGCTTGCGATAGCGGATTCGGTGCGGCTGGTCAGCCTCTTTGCCGAGCCGCCGCTTCCGATCGGCTTCGTATTCGCTATAATTCCCTTCGTACCAGACGACCTTGCTGTCGCCTTCAAAGGCCATGATATGGGTGGCGACGCGGTCCAGGAACCAGCGGTCGTGGCTGCTGATCACGGCACAGCCGGCAAAATCTTCCAACCCTTCTTCGAGCGCGCGCAACGTATTCACATCGAGATCGTTGGTCGGCTCGTCGAGGATAATCAGGTTGGCGCCTTCTTTCAGCATACGAGCCAGGTGCACACGGTTGCGTTCCCCGCCCGACAGATCCTTGACCTTTTTTTGCTGATCGGTCCCGGCGAAATTGAAACGGGCGCAGTAGCCGCGCGCATTCACCTCGGCCTTGCCCAGCATCACCGTGTCCTGCCCGTCTGAAATGATTTCGTAGACGGTTTTGTTGGGATCGAGGCTGCGGTCCTGATCGACGTAGCCGAGCTTCACCGTTTCCCCGATGCGAATTGTCCCGCTGTCCGGCTTCTCCTTACCGATGATCATGCGGAACATCGTCGTCTTCCCCGCCCCGTTGGGCCCAACGACTCCCACGATGCCGCCTTTCGGCAAGCTGAATTCCACATTTTCATACAACACATTGTCGCCGAACGCCTTGCTGATGCCCTTCGCTTCCACGACCACGTCGCCCAGGCGAGGTCCCGGTGGAATGTAGATCTCCAGCTCGGCAGCCAGTTGGTCCTGCTTCTGATTGACCAGCTCTTCGTAGCGATTGAGGCGCGCCTTGCCCTTCGACTGACGGGCTTTCGGCGACATCCGGATCCATTCCAACTCATGTTCCAGCGTCTTCTTGCGTTTGGATTCGGCCTTCTCTTCCTTCTCCAGCCGCTCCTGTTTCTGTTCCAGCCAGGAGGTGTAGTTGCCCTGAAACGGAATGCCGTGCCCGCGATCCAGTTCCAGAATCCAGCCCGCCACGTTGTCGAGAAAGTAGCGGTCGTGGGTGACGGCGATGACGGTGCCTTTGTACTGTTGGAGGTGCTGTTCCAGCCACTGCACCGATTCGGCATCGAGATGGTTGGTCGGCTCATCGAGCAGGAGAATGTCAGGCTCCTGGATCATGAGGCGGCACAGCGCCACCCGGCGTTTTTCACCGCCGGACAGGACGCTCACCTTTTGATCGGCGGGCGGACAGCGCAACGCATCCATGGCGATCTCCAGCTCGCTTTCGAGTTCCCAGCCGTTCGCCGCCTCGATCTTCTCTTGCAATTGCGCCTGCTTGTCGATGAGTTTTTCCATCTCATCCGGGCTTGCATCGCCCATGCTGTTGCTGACCGCCTCATATTCGTGCAACAGCGCGACCAGTTCTTTCTTGCCTTCTTCCACGACTTCTTTCACGGTCTTGTTGGGGTCGAGCTGCGGCTCCTGCTCGAGCAAGCCCACGCTATAGCCCTTGGAGCGAGTAATCTCGCCGACATAGTTGGGATCCACCCCGGCGATGATTTTCAACAGCGAGCTTTTGCCGGACCCGTTCAACCCGAGGACGCCGATCTTGGCGCCATAATAAAAACCCAGGTAGATATCGCGGAGTACCTGCTTCTTCGGTGGATAGACCTTGCCTACCCCGACCAGTGAAAAAATGACTTGCTTATCGTTCGTCGCCATAGCCATCCTTAGTAGAGTGTGAACCGTCTGTTCGTTCGTGCAATCGATGACCATAACAAAGCGCGGGAGGATTCACAACCGCGCGAGGGAGGCCTGGGCATGATTCCAGACGCACGGATTCAGCGAAGATCCTGCCGCCTCATCCTGACACTGCTCCTGCCGCTACTGACCTGGATGGGTGTCGCCTCCGCAGATGCAGACGACCGCGAGCAGCGTGACCTGGTGGACCAGTCACGCATGACCCTTTCGAACTTTCTCGCCGATTCCAACATGACCTGGTTTCGCGACCACATCCAAGAGGCCAAGGGTCTCTTCATTGTGCCGCAATACATGAAGGGCGCATTGATCTACGGCGCGGCCGGGGGCAGTGGCGTTTTCGTCGCCAAGGATGAGAAGACCGGCGAATGGAGCGAGCCGGCCTTCTTCACGATGGGAGCCGCCAGCTTCGGCTTTCAGTTCGGCGCACAGATGTCGGAGGTCGTGCTGCTGGTCCTGACGCAACGCGGGGTAGATTCGTTGCTCCTCGGTAATTTCAAACTAGGGGCAGATGGATCGGTCGCCGTCGGACCAGTCGGCGCAGGGGTCTCCGGCGCGACGACGCCCAACCTCAGCGCAGACCTGTTGTCATTCGTACGGGCCAAGGGCCTGTTCGCGGGTGTCTCGCTGGAAGGAGCGGCACTGATCTCACGGGACGAATGGAGTCGTGCCTACTACGGCAAGTCCGTGACGCCGACCGACATCGTCATCCGCCGCGAAGTCAAGAATCCACATTCGGAGACGTTGCGTCAGGAGATCTTGCGAGCGATCGACAGAAAATAATGTTGGCCGCCTCGGAGTCCCCCTGCCGACCGGGCCTGCCCTGTGCAGTTACAGCGAGTGCAGCACCGGAGTCCCCGTCCTGGCCTTCGCGGCCAGATCCGCGAGCGCGGCGCGGGCCTCTTCCGCATTACGCACTGGAACGGTGAAAGCGAATCGTCCACCCTGCATCCGGTCGGGTGTTTTGACCCGCATATGAAATCCCAATCGGTCCATCGTTGTGATACTGGCCTGTTGCGCATCGAGATTGCCGCAGGCGTGGGCGAGCAGCAGGAGTGTCTCCTGTTGCTGTGTATTGATCTCGCGGATGAGGTCCGCGGCGGTTTCGGCTAATGGATCGACTGCCGCTGCCATGTAGTCAGCCGGTGCCACCCATCCCATTGATCCGAACCCTCCGACGAAATAGATATCCGCCAACGCCATACGAAAAAAGGCGAAGTCATCGAAGTCGACCCAGTAGGCGGCATTGGCGTGACGGGCCAGGTAGCGCTCGCGCACCGATGCCGCCTCATCTTTGGGCACTTTCGTCACTGACCCCATCAGCGTCACCCTGGCTGCGCCCAGTGGATCGCGCTGACTTTCCGGCGGGGTGATCAGCAGACTCGCGCGCGGGTCGCCGAGCAGGTTCTGCGTGTGCATCGCCATGGCACTGATCAGAAAACTCGGCTGCCCCTGATCATCCAACCCATACGGCATCACCGAGCCGAAGGGCCAGCCGGGTTGTTTGCGGGAAAGTGTCGAAAGCCCGCCCGTCTGCTGCAGATGAACCAAGGTCCTGGCCTTTTCGGCATGGGATGGTTCGGGAACGTCAGGGCCTTCTGAGTCCGGTCCGCTGTTATGTGCTCCTAACGATGACATGAAATCCTCGCCTTCCTAGTAGAATGCGGAACAATCGCTTATCGTGAAATAACTCGTTCCTCATGCCGTCTCCAATCAACCCCAATCGCAGGATGCGCAAAAAGACCGTCCAGCAAGGCCGCAGCGAGCGAAGAGGCGAATCGTACTCTCGCAGTACGGTGAGTCTCTGAGTGACGCGAGAACGCCGCTGGCAGGACTTTTTCCGCGTCCTGCAGGCTCAGATGCCCAAATCCTGCGTAAGCCGTAATTCTGATTCGTCGATGATTTCTTCCAGACAGGTGAAACAGGGGAACGGAAACCGATCGACGGGAATGGCACACACTTCCCCGACGGGTGATTCCTCCAGTGCCAGGCCACCGCATTCTTTATGAATTAAGACCAACATGGTCACATGCCAACTTTCTCGTTCGAAAGGTTTTGAACTTCAGATAACCGGCGCTCTATGTCGGCTGCTTCCTCTTCCCACCTCATATCAGCGGGAAACGTTTTGGTAAAAAACTCCGGTCGCGTTCCTTCTGAATAACTGAGGAAAAGCTGATACGCAATCACTGCTTCGGTGACCTTCCCGTCCTCTTGAAAGGCACGACCTCGCCAATAGTCCAAGTCTGATATTGCTCGAAGTTCTGGTGCCAGCGCAATGGCCCGATTCCAATTGGCTAACGCTTCCTTCAACTCTCCGCGCATGAAATGAGTTCGTCCCGATTCGTATGCTGTCTCTACAGCTTCTTCCCAGGCCGACTTGAAGACCGTGCCTGCGACGAACAATGGAACTGCCGGCACGATATAAAATACTTTGGTTACAAAATTGTATGGAGTATACAGACCGGCAAGAGCATAGGCGGTATATCTTGTGGGCACCCCCACGATCTCGTGATTGACACTTGCGGCAAACCTTTGTAACTCCTGCGCAGTCTGGATTTTCTTTCCCACCGTATTACGCAAGACCGATCCCGTGGAAGCGGCTGTTCCTCCGACCCGATAAGCTAAGACCGTCTTGTCATACTGTATCTCCTCTTGAGGAGGCATATCCATGAATCCAGGCAACTGCTTGAGCTCAGATAATCCTGGAAGGGATGTACACCCTGAAAGAAATAAACAAAGGCCGATTCGACAAAGCCTTTGTCCTCCTTTCACCACTTGTGCCATTCTGTCCATCCGTACGCCCATCGCTTCGGTCATGGACGTTCCTCCCGCTGTTCAGACGAGAATGTCACCAATGAACCATTCCGTGCTAATCGCCTGCTCAGGTCAGCGATCCTAGATTCTGCATGATCCGCCTTCCACTCCCATGTCGGATCGTCAGCAAAATTCGCTTTAAAATACGACGGAAGGGAAGATTCCGAATAGTCAAGAAACGTCGAGTAGGCAAGCAGCGCGGATCGGGGCTCGCTCAACGAATCAAATGCTTGGCCACGCCAGAAATTCATATCGGACAGTGCCTGAAGTGAAGGCATCAATTGTTCTGCATGGTCCCAACTGGCGAGGGCTGACTCCGGAGAGCCGGCAGCCAGTTGTTCTCGACCTCTGTCATACGCTCGCTGGGCTTCTTCGAGATATACGGTTTCCAGGTGAGACGACACCGGCAAGGCCGGTATTCCAAGAACCTCTCCAACGACTCCTAACGCGAGGGCGCATGGAAACAACAATATGACCTGGGCGACGAATATGCCCACCCCCAGTAAAAATCCACCTCCCATGACAGCCGTTCGGCTAGGCCCGAACGTTCTCGACAACCCCGTGTCGCTCAGCGCCAATAGTTCCTCTTCCTGCCGGACCTTTTTTCCGAGGGTGTCCCTGACAACGGCCTCCAAATGTGGCTGACCATTCTGCTGTTGCTTGGACATACGCCGATACGCCCTTACAGACTGGTCATAGAAAAAGTCTGGGTTCTTTGGGTCGTAGTTGATCGCCTCGGCAGTCTTCGGAAGATGTCTGATCTGTTTGAGGCCGTCGAACGTCGTACATCCTGAGAGCGGGGCAGTGAGAAATATGAAGATCAACGCGAATCGGGGCAGGAAGCTGCACACAGGGTTCATGAACGAAGATGTTGGCAGTGATGTGGGCCGCGCAGTGAAACCTTCCTGAGCGGAAGCTTCAGCAAGCATTGTTATTCTATGTGAGCTGGCTTGGATGAACAGAAGTTTCTGGAAACTGTGTAGACACAGTGGGAAGAATGCTGATTAAGGAGTGGAACTATCACATAATAAGAAAGATGCTGCACGGAACAACGGGTAGAACTGCGCCTCAGGGTCTTCGAAAAACCAGCCGCCGGAAGGTGTCGAGATGTTCCGGACTGCTCAGCCGATGATCGCCGATTTTCAGCAGCAGTTCGATGGGGAACTCCGGATCCTGCGACAGCAGATGCTGCACGAACGTCCAACTACCTTCCGGATTAATCACCGTATCCTGCAGCCCATGCAGAATGGTCGTCTTGACGCGACGCGGCATGGTGAAGCGACGGCGCCACAGCGCCTGGCTGTCTTCGACCCAATGCCAGGGGATCGGCGCGTCCCGATGCAGAGGCTCGTCATCCCAGGGCATGGAGCCAGCCGACTGCCACTGTTCGCGCCGCTCAGCGGAGATTTGCGCCGCGCGCAGATCCATCATATTGAAGGCCGGAGCGATCAGAATGAGTTCTTCGACGATCGGTTGCTCCTGCGCGACCAACCAGGCGAGCCAGCCGCCGAGGGAGTTGCCGACAATCGTCACTGGCGGACCATTGGCCAGCAGATTGGTGACAGCTTCCGCGTCCTCCAGCCAGTGGAGCAATCGATAGTCGCCCCAGTTGCCTCCGGACTCGCCCCAGCCGCGAAAGTCGAAACAACAGAAGCCCCAGCCCCGGTCCTGACACCATTGCGCCAGCGCCTTACTCTTATTCCCCCAACGCTTGGACAAAAAGCCGGTGATGAAGAGGAACTGGCGATCCTTTCCGATCGCGCGATCGCCGCGCAGCATGGTGCCGTCGGCGCAGGTGAGTGTGAACGGTTCCATCATGCCCCTACCGCAAGATCTTCAGGAGAAAACTGCCGAGCTTTCGCAAGACCGGCTCCGGTATTTCGTGGCCGCCCCGGAAGGGATTCCACTCAACCGCCGCGCCGGCCTGGAGAAATTCATCGCGCAAGCGCTCGGCCATCGCATAGGGCAGGATCGGGTCCTGGGTGCCATGGCTCTGAAAGAGCGGCAGCCCCTTCCGCTTTGTCAGCAGCGGCGCCCATTCCTGCCTGGCGACCAGCGTGCCCGACAGTTGAATGAGTCCGGCATAGGACTGCGTGCTCTGCAGCAACGCATCGCAGGACAGCATCGCGCCTTGCGAAAAACCTCCCAGCACGGTCCGGGCCGGCTCAGCCCCTAGTTTCTTGTGCGCCTCCTCCAACAAGGCTTTCACCCGGTCGCGCGCTTCAAGCAGCCCTCGCGGGATTTCGCCGGACATGTCCCGGATCCTGCCCGCCGCTCGATCAGCCTGAATGCGGGCCATATCGATCATCCACCAGGCGCGGGAATCCCCGAAGCCCATCGGGATCTGAATCGGCGCTTCAGGAAAGAGAAAACGCGTGCCCGCCGGCGCGTCCAGATATTCGCTGAGCGGCACCAAGTCATCACCCGGCGCGCCGAATCCATGGAGCAGCACCACCAATGGACCAGCACCCCCGCCCTTGCCGTCAATGCCGCCGGTCACGCGAACCGTGAGGCCACCGAGTTTGTCGACGCGCATGTGGCTACAACTCCTTTGTCAGACCGACCCTCGGGTCAATGCCCTGGCCTGCCGTCTTACAGACCATCGTGCTACCCAGTGTAATGGGATTACTGGCCGAGATACCAGTATTGCAGGAAGGCGAGAGCGGCAACCAGCGTCGCCTGTACGACCGGCTGTTGATAGAACGGCACGAAGGCTCCTTGCTGCACACCGTCGATGTCGGTGATGATCTGGCGGAGCGCTTCAGCCGATGCGTCCCTATCCTTGACTGAACCGGCATCGCGCGCTGCCTGCGTTAGGTGATCGAGACGCTGTTGAAGGGGCGCAAGAATCCGCCGCTTCGCCTGCACGGCCGCGAGATATAACATGCTGACACTGGCCAGGGCCACCAGGGTATTGACTGCCAATACCAAAATCAGCACGGGCGGAAAATCCCAATTGTCGAAGTAGTGACTCCGAGCAGCGATCAAGAGGAAGAGCGCTAGGAAGGGATAGAGAATCCGTCGATTCACGATTTTTGTGCGCTCGACGATGAGCCGGATCTGCTGCATCTCGCTCATCTTCGTGGCCGCTGGCATCTCCTGCACCCATCTGGTGCAGAGGATCACTGCATCCAGCACGGCGAGATTCAGAATGAGTAGCAGCCACACACTCCCCATTGTTGCCGCGAAATCGACCTTGCAGGTAAATACGCCTCGGCAAGGCACAGGGAGGCGGAACTCGCCATCGTTCATGAACAACCACAGGGGCACGACCAGAAAGAGATAGGCTACCAGTCCCAAGACAACTCGTCCTATGCGCGGCAGACACCGATGGGCACGGCAGTAGCGCACCCAAAGGGCACTTCCATCACCAGGATGGGCCTGCTTGGATCCGTGAAACATCCAGTCCAGGTCACTCCCGAATCCCTTCAAGGCGTTCCGCCAGCCACTAGTGCGTGGCCGACAGGCGACATCGGGGAAAAAGGACTGCGTCAGCTCATCGATATTGCGACCGGAATCGGCGCAGGCCTTGATCAGGAAAAACAGACATAGACAGATGGCAAACAGTCGCAACGCCTCTGTAGGCCAAATGCTC
Source organism: Nitrospira defluvii (assembly GCF_905220995.1). NCBI lineage: Bacteria > Pseudomonadati > Nitrospirota > Nitrospiria > Nitrospirales > Nitrospiraceae > Nitrospira > Nitrospira defluvii. Next base: position 1,177,962 of record NZ_CAJNBJ010000001.1, on the reverse strand, counting down.
ACGCCATCGGACCAAGAAAAGGGCTCCTCTTCGGCATAGGGAAAATGAGCGATCCGGCACCAAAACCACAGGGCCAGGATGACGGGAATGAAGACCCATACACGACGCAGGATCCACAGGAAGGGACGTTTGGTCGAATCCGGTTCGCTCCAGGCCGTCAACCAGTTCCAGAGCCGCCCATAACCCCACAGGACCAGGAAACTCAGGAGTAACCCGACGATCCAGAGTAGTCCGATTCTCGGCGGCAGCTTGAGGGACTTGTTATCCCCGGCAACATCGCTCCTCACTGGATGGACACTCTTCTCCCCGCTTCGCGGAACATCTGTACTGAGGTCAACTGCCCCATGGCGCCCGATTTCGAAAAGGCGAGGGGGGATCGTGCTATCCGGAGGCTGCGGCGCAACTTGACCGATCGCCTGCAGCGCCGCAAAGAATGCTGAGGTTTGCAGCGAGCTGCGGAACGGCGGGATGCTCTGTTGCAGCGAGGGCTCTAGCTGCAAACCGAATTGGGAGACCACGATGAGGTTGCGCGTCCATTTCTGCTCGTCTTCATGGAAATACCGTGCATCCAGATCGGTTGCAAAGAACAGCGCGTTCGGGAACTGCTCCCGCACAGCTTGGAGAATCAGCAGCGCATCGTAGGGATCTCGCCCGAGGATTCCGATGGCCTTGACCTTTCCATTTGGTTGGTTCTCATTCTGGCTGCTGTCCTGACACTCGGCCTTGATACGCGCCACCAGCCGCCGCACATAGTCTAGTTGCGATGGGCCTTCAGGCCGCTCGTAGGAGTCAATGTCCCGGAACCGTCCCTTGCCTTCCGCCTTATCCTTTTCCTTCTCCTTGTTGTCCTCCTTGGACTTGGCTCGTTTAGCTTGATCGTCCGACGCTTCTCCGTCCAAGCCGCTCAAGTAACTGTACTGCATGATGTTGAGCCCCCGGAGCGAGGACTCACCTGCGAACACCTGACGCATCCCTTCGTCGACTGAGATACAGGACTGCCCACTTGGACTCGGTTCGCCGGATCGCACAGAAGCCCCGCCGGATTGGCACTCGTGCTTGTGACTGTTTTCAAAATGCTGATGGGCCGCGCCCAAGAAGGTAAGCGGAAGGGCACGGGCATAGAATGAGTCCCACTCTCCAATCAGCACAATCCTGTCTTGTTTGATCGTGACCTGCCGCCGGTGAAGTTCCTTCATGAGGGATTCGAAGAGAACTTCGTCGCTGGTAACGAGATATGTAGAATCAATACCAGCCGTTGTCAGCAAATGCTTAAACACTCTCTTACACTCATCATAAGAACCGCAGGCCTTTCCACCATTCTCATATTCCAACCCGTAGGCCAGAAGACCGGGTGGGGCCGTAGCCCAGGGAGAGTAGAGTGGCAGGCTTCCATTTTTCGTCGGCCAGATGTACTTGTAGCCTGGCTTTCCCAGTCCGGTCCGTTGAGGCGACGGATGTTGTTTGATCTCTTTCAGGATTCTCCGAAATTCAGATGACGTACGAGGGCCTACGAGTTTCACTCGGAAAAAGCGTTTGGGATCTTGGCTCCCAGGTGCGTAGATTATGGAGATCAAGGCATGGATACGAGCGAGGATCTTTTCGTCTGACTCCGGCGCGTTCACCCACAACACCAGCACATGGCGAAGGGGCAGACCATCCTGCGACGCGCCAGTTTCACGGCAGGTGCCGATCCCGCTTCGCTCGTACCATTCGTAGGGCGTGTATTGTGATAGAGGGTTCTTCTCCTTAGATGGGCCCTGCAAAGGATTCACATAACTCCAAGTAAAGTAGGACAGCGATTCGCTCTTGTCCGGTGCGAAACAGCCGGCCTCCAGCGCCGCCCCAATAGCGTAACGATCCCGGATACGCTCCTCGACGGCCTCGACCGAGGTTCCACCTCCGGTCATGACGACCAGCGCCAGCACTTGCTCGACGCCGACACGTTTGATTTTGTCCTGCAAGCCCCGCAGACCGCCATCGCCGGAGATCTGCGAGCGCTGGCTGACCATAGCTGTCACCTGCCCGAACTGTTTGCCGTCGGTGACCACCTGAAGGGCGATGGATTTCTGAGCATGAATATCCCGCTCAACTGCCCCAAAGGGGTCTTCCCACAACCTGGCGCGGATGGATAATTCGCCCGTCACTTGCTGAAGTCCCGTGCCTGTGCCCGGCGGCCGCGAACTCTGCAGCGGATTTTTGGTGAGCACCATGGCGGCCACGGCGATGGCCAGGGTGACCGTCGTGGCCAAGGATAGGGTGGAATCGTCTCCCTTGAAGGCCATGCGCAATCCCTTGCTTTCAGTGGCTCAAGGCTGAGGCTGTCTTCCTGACTCTACGTACGGCAGCATCTCTCGTGCCAACTACGTAGACGCTCAATGGACTGGAGAATCGGCGCTTTGCACGTCTCATGTGAGACGATGTGGAGGGTTGTCGTATCGGCGAGGATACATCACCGTATCCAATCGGATACCGCGAGCTTGCTGTTGGGGACAGCGGACAGAAGTCAGTGTCTACGACGAACAGCTCACACTGAGGTGCTTGCCCCAGTTCGGCGGAGCCGCGGCGTAGGAATTCATGCTAGGGTGGTCGGCATAGGGATCGCGAAGCAGGTCCAGCAGGCGGTCGATCTCCGTGTAATCCTTCTGTTGCGCCTTCTCGATGGCCCCTTGCGCGAGATAGTTGCGCAGCACGTATTTGGGATTGACGCGATCCATGCGGACGCGCCGTTCCTCATCGCGACTCTGCTCCGCCCTCAACCGTTCTCGGTACCGGCCGGCCCAGGCATCGAACTGTTCCGGATTGAGGAAATGCTCCCGCAGCCGTTCGTTCTTCGCCGCAGGGTCGGAGGAGAAGGTGCCGAGCTCGCGCCAGAAGATCGTGTAATCGACGCGGCTTCCGGCCATGAGCGACTTCAACTCATCCGACAGAACCGTATCTGCTTCACGCTTCTCCACCAATCCCAACTTGTTCGACATGTGCGCCTGATACGCCCCTTCGATCATCCCCTGATAACCGTCCAGCACCGCCTTCAGGTCTTCCTTTGGCACAAAGGGCAACAGGGTCTGCGCGAGGCAACTCAGGTTCCACAGTCCGATGTAGGGCTGCTGGTTGAAGGCGTAGCGCCCGTTATAGTCTGAGTGATTGCAGATAAAGCCGGGATCGTAGTCGTCCATGAACCCGTAGGGCCCATAGTCGAGCGTGAGTCCCAGGATCGACATGTTATCGGTGTTCAACACACCATGCGACCAACCGACCGCCTGCCAATGGGCGATCAGCCTGGCCGTGCGCTCGACCACCTCGGCGAAGAACCGGAGATATTTGTCGGCCACCGGCACGAGGTGAGGAAAATGCGACTCGATCACGTAATCGGCCAATCGCTGCAAATGCTCGTGCTGCTTCCGGTAATAGAAGATCTCGAAGCTGCCGAACCGCACGTGCGAAGGCGCCATGCGGACGATGGTCGCGCCGGTTTCCACCTGCTCGCGATAGACCTTGTCGTCGCTGCCGACCAGACAGAGGGCGCGCGTCGTCGGAATGCCGAGTCCGTGCATGGCTTCGCAGCAGAGATATTCGCGGATCGCTGAGCGGAGCACCGACCGCCCGTCCCCGTCGCGGGAAAACGGGGTCATGCCCGCGCCTTTCAAATGCAGGTCCCACCGCTCGCCACGCCCGTTGACGATTTCTCCCAGGAGAATCGCCCGGCCATCACCGAGCTGAGGCACATACACACCGAACTGATGACCGGAATAGAGCATAGCCAGCGGCTCCATCCCCGGTACGAGCAGACTGCCGCCGAACACCCCGGCAAACTCGGGTCGCATCGCCTCGCGAGGGTCGAGGTCGAGCAGCTCCGTGGCCGACCGGTTCGCGCTGATCAGGAACGGCGCGCTGCTGAAGGGGGTCGGATTCACCTTGGCATAAAAGGCCTCGGGCAACCGCGCATAACGATTATCGAAGCGGAGCGTTTCCAACGTGTGGCGTGTCATGACCATTATCGAAAGTTGGCTTCCACATCGGACTCCAACGTGAAGACAAAAATACGTTCGCCGACCACGGTATCGATGTCGGTGAAGAGGGCGGTGATCTTTGCCCCGATGAGGTCCGTCACCTGTTCGCAGAGACGCTCCCGGCCCTGGGCAATGAGATTCTGACGCAGCCGTTTCACCATATCGATGCCTTCCGCGGTCTTGGCCAATTGGCGTTCGGCCAGCGTCAGGACCCCCTTCAAGCGCACGACCAGCATGTCGCGCACAATGAACACCCTGACCTCGTCAGGACCTCGTCCGAGGAATTCCTGCTCAAACTTGATGATCGCCGTCCGGACGGCGGCTTCCTTTTCTCCCTTGCTGGGCACGGGCATGGTGATCCTTCTCACATAATCGCAAACAATGGCCGAAGGGATTATAGTCGCGGCTGCTTGCCTACTCCAACCCCCTTCACGCGGCATGAACCGACGTAGCCCCGGCGGCCCTCCGCCTTGGCCGACTTTTCACTTGCAATTCCAAGGGGGCACGGCTACATCTACCGAAGTTTTCCGTGGTGCCGACGAAAGGCCGTGATCCGTGCGGCCCGGACCCACGCCAGTGATGCGATGAGACAGGCAGTAGGGTCTTGCCGGTGTTTCCCCAGAGGGAAAGGCCGGGGACAGTGCAGGCCAGTCGCTGGTTCCTTGTTGTTGCAAGGACCGTCGGCTGGCCTTTTTCTTTTCATGGAACACAAGGGGTCGGCATGGCTTTCCTCGTCCTCGTCCCGCTGTTGCCGTTATTGACGGCGTTCATCGTGATGACCGGAGATCGCGCCGAACAGGACCAGAATGCGAGGGCCGGACTCCTTCCGATCGTCGCCTCCTTCTTGGGCGCCCTGCTCACCCTAGTGCTGGTGACCACCGGGGGACCGGTCACCATCCAGTTGTACGATCCGGCCGCCGTCGCCAATCTCGCCTTCCCGATCGGGTTCTATATCGACCGGCTCAGCGCCGTCATGATGGTGCTCATCACCGGCGTCACCACGCTCATTTATCGCTATTCCATGGGCTACATGTATCAGGATCGCGGGTATCGGCGCTATCTGGGCATGCTGGGCCTCACGACTTCCGTGCTGCTCTGCATGGTCTCCAGCGCCAATCTCGTCATGCTGTTCATCTTCTGGCAAATTCTCTCCTGGCTGCTGTTCCTGCTCGCACACAATCACGGCCACGGCGCCACCCTCTCCGGCGCCGCCAACACCTTCACCATGTTGCGACTCAGCGATGCCGCGTTTCTCGCAGGCATTGTCCTGGCCTATTCCCTCTACGGCACGTTCGAGTTTCAGACACTGTTCACACGCGCCACGGAGACGCCCATCACGCTGTTCATCTGGCCGGAACTCGGCTGGGAGATGAACGGCGTGACCGCGGTGACGCTGCTCATTTTCGGCGGCGCGATGGGCAAGTCGGCCCAGTTCCCGATTCACACCTGGTTGCCCCGTTCACTCTACGCGCCGACGCCGATCCATGCCCTCTTGCACGCGGGCATTATCAACGCCGGAGGGTTCCTGCTGAACCGGCTCGCCCCGCTGTACGGCCTGAGTCCGTCGACATTGCACCTGGTCTTCGTCATCGGCATGCTGACAGCTATGCTCGGCGCCACCATGATGTTGACTCAAAACGATATCAAGAAAACGCTGGGCTTCTCGACGATCGGGCAGATGGGCTACATGATCATGGAATGTGGTCTGGGCGCCTTCTCCCTCGCCGTGTTCCATCTGATCGCCCACGGGCTCTTCAAGGGCACCGTGTTTCTGAACTGCGGGAACGTCATCCACAAGGCCCGCCAGGAGCCGTCGTTTCCCCACCTTGATCGGGAGGCGGAGGAAAGCGAATTCTCCAGCCTGACCTGGTCCACCGGATTCTTCACTACGCTGTTGCTCCCGCTGGTCATCCTGCTGGTCACCCATGGCGTGCTAAGGATTCCGTTGCTCGAATCACAAGGTACGGTGATCTTCCTGTTTTTCATCTGGGTCACCTCGTCACAGGCCATCCTCTCGCTGACGCGCATACGCGCCGTGGCTTCGTGGAAAGTGTCCGCCGCCATGCTGGTGACCCTGATCATCGTGGTCTTCACCTACCTGTTCGCGGTGGAGAGCTTTACCCATTTCCTCTACCCGAACGCTGAGGAGGTGGCATCCTACTTTAAGGCAGCAGCGCTTCCCGGACGGCTCTTTGATAGCCTGGTGGTCGGCACCACTCTACTGACGGTGCTCAGCTGGGTCTATCTCTATGCCCACGCCCATGGCCGTACCATCACGATTCCCGGCTGGATCGAGGCGTTCCTCGTTCGCCTCTATGTGGTGTGCATGAACCGACTCTACCTGGATCAGCTCTACCTCAAACTCGGCCGTCTCGTGACCCACGTCGCCCATCGGTTGGAGAAACGCCTGTCGTGATTACCCGCACGTCACGCAGATTCGACCGTCGGGGAGTGGCCGCACCCGGAGGCGAGTCATGATGCGAGCCTGGATGACACCATGGCTGCTCCTCGCCGTTCCGATCCTCGGCGCGGGACTCAGCTGGCTGTTGAGAGCCGCCCTTTCGCGGATGAAAACGGCCGCCTTGATCACCACGGTGGTCAGCCTGTGCTCTATCATCGGCTCGGCCCTGGCTCTGGGCGAGCCCTCTGTGGGTGTCCCCTTTCTCTGCCTGCTGCCGTTGACGGCCTGTCTGTCGCTGCTTGGCCAGCCCTTGCACCGGGACACGAGTCCGGCCTGGCCCATGACCCTCATCCTGCTGGGCCTGGGACTCGGCACCCTGACAAGCCAGGGACTCGTCCATGGAATCCTGCTCCTCCTGCTGCTGATCCTCCTGTGCGGTGTGTTGTACCGACATCAACCAGTTTCTGCGCCGGACACCTGGCGAGGCCTGGCGTCCTACGGGTTGGGCATCATCGCAATCCTCGTGGCCCTCGTGCTTCCGGCTCCGGCATCGGACATCGCCGGCCTGATGGCGTGCGCGACGCTCTTCCCTCTACTGCCCCTCCACAGTGGATTCGTGGCATCGTTGAGCGGGTTGCCGGGCAATCTCCCCGCATTCCTGGCCTTACTGCTACCCATGGTCGGGTTTCACGACTTGCAGGTCCTGCTCCCGACCTTGTCCGGGACAGTGCTCCACACCCTGGCGATTCTGGCCCTCGCGGGCGCCGTCTACGGATCGTTGCGGGCATTAATTCAATCGCGACCGCTGCCTCGACTCGCCTATGCCGCGCTGGCCTTCTTCTGCCTGCTCTGGTGGTACGTCGCCGATACGGGAACCGCGCCGATTCCCGCCACGATCTACCTCAGTGCCGTCGGGCTCGCCACCAGCGGACTCCTGCTGGCCTGGTTCGCGATCCGAGCGCGGTACGGCGACGTGGATCTTCGCACGCTCGGCGGGATGGCCTATCCCATGCCCCGCTTCAGCACGCTGCTGGCGTTGCTCGCGCTCGCCGCCTTGGGCATGCCGCCGTTCGGCGTGTTTTCCGGCTTCTTGAGCATGTTGCTCCTACCGACCTTTACCCCATCCGGACCCTTCGCCGTCATCATGCTCGTCTGGTTGACTGCCTCCTGGTACCAGATGGAACTCGTGCAACAACTCGTGTTCGGCCGGGCGCACGCGGAGCTCCGTTACGAAGATCTCCGCCGGACGGAATTCATGTCGCTCGTGCTACTGCTGTTCCTGTTACTGGTGCTCGGAACGGCGCCCTCACGATGGTTCGAGTCGAACGCGCCGACGCCTCCCCTCTCGACCGCCTCGCAGGGGGACACATGGACCCGGTGAGCCAGACACCCGGACACAGCGATCTCGAAGCCCGCCGCATGGAATTGCGAGGGACGATTCGACTGGCCAGCGAGGTCATCGCGCAGTACTGGCCCATGCGCACGTTCGTCCACCATAATCCGTTGCACAGCCTGGAGTATCTCCCGTTTACCGAGACGGTCCGCCGCGGCAAGCAGTTTTTGGGCGGGAACGGTTACCTCTCCGGCGACATGTATCGGCGGTACTTGAAGTCCGGCCGCATTCTGGTCCGGCACGTGGACGAGGCCTTGGCCACCCTCGCGCGTCCTGACGAAGTCGACCTCGGATCCTGTCGCATCGCGCATCGCGAGGTCTTGCGAGCCTGCCTGACCCACGGCCTCTCCCGTCCAACCGACGAGCCATTCGACCGGCTCATGGAACCGGCGCCGGACGAAGAACCCATCGACGTGTTGGCCGAACGCCTCGTGTCATTCTGCACGCCGAACGTGCAGGAACGCATGGCCGCCGCCATCCGCGAGGATGTGACGGCCCTCGGACGGGAGTTGACACTGTCGAGCTGGTGCGACCGAACCATGGGGACCACGATCGTCGACCAGATTAACGGTGAACTCGTCAAATGGTGTGAAGCCTTCCTCGACGAGGGTCACGCCGCCTGGCCGATGCCGGAACGGCATCAAGGCTTCTATGCCGCATGGAAACAGGCCGCCGGGAAGGAGTGGATGACCTGCGGCATCGAAGACAGCCGCCGGAAAATTGCCGCGCTCCCGGAACATCCGGAAGACGTGGTACTCGATTGTCTGGAAGCGCTCGCCATCCCGGTGGAGTTCAGGCAGGACTACCTGTCCCTCCAGCTCGCGGCGCTGCCTGGATGGGCCGGTTTCATCAAATGGCGGGCGGAGGAAAATGACTACGCCTGGCAGCAGGCCTACCCTGTCGGCCTGGTGAAATTTCTGGCCGTCCGGCTGTGGTACGTGCGGGAGCTGGTCCAGAAGGTCTGTCAGCACGACTTGGGCATCGACGGCACCTATCGCGCCGTCTTGCGCTTCATGGACCAGCAGCCCCACGCGTACTTCATACGGAAGGAATGGGTCGCCGGTCGGCTACCCGCCGCCTATGTCGATCGCGTGGCCCGGCTCCACGCCAAGGCCGGCTCCACCCAGAACAACGCTCGACTCACACGGGAATGGGAGCAACTGACCCATCACTACCAGATCGAGTATGGCCCACGCCGGGAGCGGGCTGCGCAGCGAAGCATGGCTCGCCGCTTGCTCACACTCGCCCAGGCGCTTCAGATTGTGCCGACGCTCTTGATGGACGCTCCGCTGCCGGCGCTACGCCAACTCCTGGACTGGATGGACGCGTTTCCCGAATCGGCGCATGGCCCGGTGTGGCTGAACGCCTTCGAGGCCGGGTATCACGAGCATCTCTTCGGGATGTTGCAGCGCACACCGACCAAACCGCAGCCGGCGACTCCCGACCACCGGCCGCCGGTCCGGCCCCATTCGCAATCGGTCTTTTGCATCGATGTGCGCTCCGAGCCGTTTCGCCGCCATCTGGAATCGACGGGCGCCAACGACACCTATGGCTTCGCCGGATTCTTCGCCGTCTTTATCCGCTACCGGGCCTGGGGCAAGGAACATGAGACGGAGCAATTCCCCGTCATCATGCGCGCCAAGAACGAAGTCCGCGAGATTCCGCGCAGTTATCTGGATCACTACGTCTCCAAACATCAGTCGCGCGCCAAACTCGTCCACGCCGGACATACCCTGTTGCATGACCTGAAAGAAAACGTGGTCACCCCGTACGTCATGGTGGAGTCGCTCGGCTGGTTTTATGCTCTCCCCATGATGGCCAAAACCCTGGTGCCCGCGCTATACAAACGCCTGACCACCTGGGTACGGCGATTGTTTGTTCCGCCGATCGCGACCATCTTGACGGTGGATAAACTGGCGCCGGCCGAAACCGAGGAAATGGTCGTCTCCGAGCAACGCGCGTTGATCTGGAAAGCGTTGCGTGACCAACTCGGGCTCCACGGCTCTCGCGTCGAGGCCGAGTTCGTGGAGGCCCTCCGGCGGCGTGCACTGGATGAGGAGGCGCCCGTCGAACCGTACCTGACTGACGCCGCCAAAGCGGTCGATCTGTCAGCCGAGCAGTTGGCCACATTCCTCGACGATTTGCGCCGCCACTACCGGATCAATCGCCGCGCGGCCTCGCGCCAGAAGGAACGCATCACTCGCACCGGCTTTACGCTCGACGAGCAGGTCCTGACGGTCGAAACCGCCTTGCGCATGATGGGGCTGGTACGAAATTTTGCGCGACTGGTGCTCTTCTGCGCCCACGGCAGCACGACGGAGAACAATCCCTTCGAGTCGGCCTTGGACTGCGGCGCCTGCGGCGGCAACGAAGGAAAACCGAATGCCCGCGTCCTGGCCGCCATGGCCAACCGGCCGCCGGTGCGCGAGCGGCTGGCGAAACGCGGCATTGAGATTCCACCCGATACTCATTTCCTCGCCGGGCAAGTCGACACCACAACCGACGAGGTGCAGCTCTTCGACCTTGAAGACGCGCCCCCGACCCATCGTAAAGACGTCGCACGGCTGTATGACGATTTGCGGGAGGCGGCCCAGCTCACCAGCCAGGAGCGCTGCACGCGGTTTCCCGACGTCGGTGCGGTTCTGGCCCTCGACAAGGCCTCGGCCCATGTGGCTGGACGCAGCGCGGACTGGAGCCAGGTCCGGCCCGAATGGGGCCTCTCCGGGAACACAACGTTCATCATCGGCCGCCGGGAATTGACGAAGGGATTAAATTTGGGCGGACGTGTCTTCCTCCAGTCCTACGACCATCGGGAAGATCCGACCGCCCGCTGGCTGGAAGTGCTCCTGACCGCGCCCCAGGTGGTGGCGCAGTGGATCAACATGGAGCATTATTTCTCGGCCGCCGACAACGACGTGTATGGAAGCGGAAGCAAGATCTATCACAACGTCGTCGGGCGCATCGGTATCATGGCCGGTCCCTGGAGCGACCTGCGGCTCGGTCTGGCCTGGCAGACCGTCATGAACGACGAGGTGCCGTACCACGAACCCATGCGTCTGCTGACACTGGTGGAGGCCTCGCGGACCCGGATTGAACAACTCATCGCCCGGCATGAGATTTTGCAGCATTTCTACCACAACGAGTGGGTCCATCTGGCCGCGCTGGACCCTGAGGATGGAATTTGGTACCGCTACATGCCGTCGGGAGTCTGGCGTCGAATCAGGCACCCCGGCGACACCTAACGCACACGAGACATCAGGAAGAACTCGCAGGATCTTTTTCAAAGGAGTGGAGAGATGGCCGCACTCACGTTGCATCCCATGAAGGAAATTCGCGTCATCGTATCCGGGGAGCATCGGCCGTTTGTCACGGAGTTGCTGGACAAGGTGGAAGCGACCGGGTACACCATCATCGGTAACATCTCGGGAAAGGGCCATCACGGCGTACGCGAGGCCCACTTTATGTTCAGCGAGCAGGAAAGCCTGATCATGATCATGGCCGTGGTGCCGGAGGAAAAAGTCGAGCCGGTGCTCGCCGGACTCCGGCCGCTGTTCGAGCGTCATTCCGGCGTGATGTTCGTGTCGGATGTGGCCGTCAGCCGGCGCGACTACTTCGGCAAGAAAAGCGGGAAATCCTGAAGCCAGAGACCGGCAGGAAGCCCAGCCGGCCTGTCGTTTCGGGCACAGCTGACCTTGTCTTCTCCCCGGTGATTGTCTACAATGTGCCCCCGTTGGCCTGTAAGAGGAAGGACGGCACGTGAAGGGACTACGGTTCGAACGGCTCGGGCGCGATCGCCACTACAATATCATTTTCCACATCGGCAGCAGCTATGTGCCGGTGAGCGACGAGACCATCGACGAACTGAAGGCGCAGAGCCTGCTGTCCTCCGAACGTTTTCTCGACCTCCTCATCGACAAAATCGGCTACACCACCTACCTCAAAGAACAGATCCGCGCAGAGCTCCAAGCCTCCGGCGACCCCATGACCCAGATGACCGTCCTGCAAGGCGCCATCCGGGAACTCTAATACTCCTGCCGGCGACGTTCGTCACACTCCCGCAAAACCGTCCATAGCTTGATTCCCGCCATTTCCACCTCGGCAAGGGAGCTGAGAGGATGTGCTTCCCCTGCGCGCGTCGGTCGAGGTCCTTCCGAGGGCGCGCGTTGCGTAAGCACGGGAGGGGCGACCCTGCAGGCCTCAATCCCCTACCTGACCGCTGGCGAGGAGGGCGTTCATGATGGCATTTTTCTTGGCGGGATCTTTTTCGAAGCGGATGGCTTTGGCGAAATTCTCGGCGGCACTTTCCCGTTTCCCCTTGGCGGCGTAAATCCGGCCGATACCGTACAGCGCTTGCGCGTCCTCGGGGTTGGCTTTGACGGCTCGGTTGAACGCGTCCATCGCCTCGGTCGGGCGGGCTTGCTCCATCAACAACCAGCCGAGGGCGGTATGGGCGGGGGCCAGGTCCGCATTGGCCTCGGTGGCTGCGCGATACTCCTTCATGGCGAGATCTATGCGGCCTTTGGTTTCATAGACACCGCCGAGCGCAAAGTGAATTTCGGCATCGTTCGGGTTGAGTCGTAACGCCTCTTTGTACGACTGCAGCGCCGGTTCCACCTTTCCCTGCTCCGCCAGCGCGCAACCGAGATTCGCATGGGCGACGGCGTCGTTCGGATTCAACTTGATGACTTCCCGATATTGCGGGATGGCCATTTCGAGCCGACCCTGTTCCTGATAGGCGACGCCGAGATTGGTGCGCGCGGCGGCGAATGACGGGTCCAGTTTCACCGCTTCACGATATTCCTTAATGGCCATTTCGAGATGGGACGCCCGCTCATGGATCTGAGCCAAAAAGTAATGAGGGTAGGCCGACTGAGGGGCGAGCTTCGCGGCTTCTTTGTAAAACACTATCGATTGTTCCGACTGCCCGGACTGCGCCAGAAACATCCCCTGCACCAAATTCACCTGCGCATTGTCGGGATGCTGTTTCAGAATCGTCTGGAGCCAGTCTCCCACCCGGTCGATGTCGGCGGCTTCTTGCAGCGCATGGGCATGCACCCGCCACGCATCGGCGAATTCACCTCGAATCAGGTGCGTCACATTCAACGCAAAATAGGGACGAGGGTCCTTTTCGCCGGCCGCGTCGATCGCACGAACCCAAACCCCGGCTTCGTACCCCAACCGGTCCCAGTCGCCCGCAAGGAGAGCTGTTTCGATCTTGTGGATGGGCTGATTCATGAGATGGCTGGATGCCGGTCAGCGCGTCAACGCATCCTGCACGTCGGGCGAAGTGGCCTGCATGCGCGCGCCGAGCACGGGATATCGTTCGGTGATTTTTTCTTTCATGAGCCAGGCGATGGTGCGGTAGGACCAATGCCCCTTCACCCCGGATCGTAACTTGGCGATATATTCCGCTTCGGCGAAGTCCATCTTGAAGAGACAGCGCACGGAAAAGCCGAAGGGGATGGCATAGAGCGCGGCTTCCTGGCTCGACTTGCGGAGCTGCTCGATATCGGATTTCACATGCCCCATGGCCTCGCGATACTCCTGTTCGAGTCCGGCCTCGGCCAGAATGGGCGGCGTGTCGAAACCGTGCACCGTGGTGAAATTCTGCTGCACCTGCTGACAACGCCGATGCCGGTGCATGTCGCGCCAGCCGCCGATATCCATCAGGACGTCGAACACGAATGCGTACCCGCTCCGGAACTCCTTGATCAACTCGTCGTACGGGCCGCGTTTGCGGAACGCGACTTCCAAGGTGTCCTGCTTTTGTTGCTCCGTCCAGTCGCGCACCACCGCCAGGATCTTTCGATAGGGAGCTTGCGAGGCACGATAGAGCAGCGTCGTGACCACTTCATCAAGCGGATCATGTGGCTCGATCAAATCCACCGGCTCTGCGGCCCCCCAGGCGGACGGTTGATCCAACCCGGTCCCCTTCAAGGCTTCTTTCGCGTGACGGGCAAGGTCGCTATAGACCTCGGCCTGATACACGTTCGGTTTGGCATACCGCGCCAGCGTCGGGGCCATCGGCTCCCCGGCGCCCGCCGTCTGCCCGCACAATTCCCCCCACACATTCACCGGCGGCTTGCGACAGGCTTCCTGCAATTCCTCCCCGATCTGGCGAAGTTCGGGGATTTGCGAGGAGAGCAAGCGGGTGATCTGCTTTTCAAGCGTGCGAATGCTGACCACTTGCCCGACGTTCGTCTGCGCCGCCAGGGGCAGCAGATAACGGGTGACGTCGAACGACCGCGCGGCAATCGCCCGTTGATACGCTGCGGGGGTCATGCTGTCAGGTCGCGGTTCACGCTCGGTGAGGAACTGACTCAAGGGATCGTGCAGGGCCCGGTACACCGTCGAGAGGCTGCGCAAAATGCCCAGATACACCGCCTCCGTTTCCTGCCCGCGAATGGTGTCCGGCATATACCAACCGGTGGAGGAAAAATTCTGATATCGGCTCGATTTGGCCTGACCATCCCAGACTTGTTCATCTTCCAAGCGGATCGCAGCCAGCTCAGAAATCTGTTCGAAACAGATGATGACGTGGCCGAGGTCCGCAATCGACCCATGGCCATAGTCGAAATAGAACTGCTCCCAGAATTTTTCCGAGGAGTGCCCGTGGACCCACTTGAGACTTTCTTCGATGGAATCCGGGGACCGGCTGTAGCGCGCCAGGGCGTAGGCGGACTTTTCCGGTGGCATCGGAGCCAGAGCGATGACGCGGCGGGCGGGAGTCGTCATAAATATCCCACGTTGGGCACGGCACTTGGGTGATCGAGCATTACGAAGAAGGCACAATGAACCGCCGAATTTTTTACAAGCTCGGCACTATACCTCCGCGGCGAACTGGGTGCAACCTTGGGGACATTCCCCAGGAATGGCCGCACCGTTCCGCGAGGTAGCCCTGCAGGGGCTGCGACTCCGGTTCGCCTCGCGCCGGAGCGCATGACCTATGCCGACCATGACAGGTACGAGGGTCCGCCGCATAACGACAGATTGCGTTGACTTGCCCGTAATCCCGCCGTTATAGTCCCGCACAAACGACCGGAAACAGGCCACCAGCGTGATGATTAAAGCGATTAAAGGTGTGAAGGATCTCCTGCCGGAAGAGTCTCCACGCTGGCGGTTCATCGAGGAGACCGCCAGGCGTTGGGCACTCCGCTACGGGTTTCAGGAGATCCGTGTCCCGATCTTCGAAACCACAACGTTGTTTGCGCGGAGCATCGGCGCGACTACCGACATCGTCGAAAAGGAGATGTACACCTTCGCCGATCGGGATGGGTCCTCCCTGACCCTCCGCCCGGAAGGGACGGCCGGCACGGTGCGCGCGTTCATCGAACATAATCGCGCCGCCGATCCCAGGCCGCAGAAATACTGTTACGCCGGTCCTATGTTCCGCCACGAGCGCCCCCAAGCCGGTCGTCTCCGGCAGTTTCACCAGTTCGGGGTGGAGTCCTTTGGTGTGGCGGACCCGCGCGCCGATGTCGAAGTCATGTCTCTTCTCTGGCGTCTGTTGTCCGATCTGTCGCTACCCGGGCTCACCTTGGAAATCAATAACCTCGGCTATACGGACGATCGGGCGCGGTACAAACCTGTGCTCGTCGCGTTTCTGAAGGGTGTGGAACAACATCTCTGCGCGAACTGTCAGCGCCGGATCGAAGCGAATCCCCTGCGCATGCTGGACTGTAAGGTCCCGGATTGCCGGACTGCCACGGAGGATGCGCCCCGCCTCGCCGATTCCCTTTCGCCGGCGGCGCGTGACCACTTTGAACGGGTCACGGCCGGCCTGCAGGCTATAGGCATTCCTTTTCACATGAACCCTCGTCTGGTCCGCGGTCTCGATTATTATTGCCTCACGGCCTTTGAAGTCACCTGTTCACATCTAGGTGCGCAGAATGCCGTCGGCGCCGGTGGGCGATATGACGGCCTTGTCGAACAACTCGGCGGTGCGGCCGTCCCGGCGGTTGGGTTTGCTGTCGGTCTTGAGCGGATCGCGTTGATGTTGCCGGAGGCCGTCGTGATCCCTTCCACCCCAAGGGTTTACGTAGCTGCGTTTGGCACGAAAGGCGCTGATGCGGGATTCTCGCTGCTTGACGAACTGCGCCGGGCTGGGGTTCCAGCAGATATGGACTTCCGCTCTGCGTCATTAAAGGCCCATTTGCGTCAGGCGGATCGTCTTGGAGCTCTCTATACCATCCTCCTTGGTGACGACGAAATCGACAAGGGCATCGCCACCCTCCGCAATATGCAGACGAAAGCACAGGAGGATTTCCCTATTCGAGAACTGGTTTCCTCCCTGCAGAGCCGACTCCTCACCAGCGTATCCACCCCTTTTTCTAGTTGACTTTCCTTCCCAAAATTCGTACGCTCCGCTTGCATTTCGGTATATTCAAACCATTGATTATTAAGCACTCCTAAACTTTTTCCACAGACGACGTCGTATGAGCGCCAAGAAGGTCGGGATCCTTTTATCCACAGCCCCGTCCCACCCCAGTGTGGAGACGGTCGCCCGGTTGTCATCCGAAGCCATCGCCCAAGGCCATGATGTGTACCTCTATTGCATCGACGAGGGGGTGAAGAACCTTCGTGACCCCCGGTATGCCGACCTTGTCGGGCGCGGCATGAAGTTGTTCGTCTGTGCCTACGGCTGTCAGCAACATGGGGTCTCCACGGATCAGCTGGATTCCAGGATTTCCCTCTGTGGTTTGGTGGTGCTTTCCAATATCGTCAACGGCTGCGACCGTTTCCTAGCCTTCACCTGACAATGCTCCTAAGGACATGACTGTGGCCGCGACTGCTTCCATCGTGTTGATCATCCGCCAAGACCCTCGCACCTCCGCCCTACCGGTTGAGGCACTTCGCATCGCATTGGGTTTGGCCGCCGGAGAAAATCCTATTACCGTC
This sequence comes from Nitrospira defluvii, assembly GCF_905220995.1. Classification (NCBI taxonomy): domain Bacteria; kingdom Pseudomonadati; phylum Nitrospirota; class Nitrospiria; order Nitrospirales; family Nitrospiraceae; genus Nitrospira; species Nitrospira defluvii. Next base: position 1,161,263 of record NZ_CAJNBJ010000001.1, on the reverse strand, counting down.
GTGCTCATGGGGTCGGCTGTTCTGCTCTTAGCCGAGGACACGGAGGAGATCGTCGATCTCGACATCCTCGAAAAATACCTCCCCTCATTCGAGCACCTCCAAATTCCCTTTCTCCTCGTGCAGGACCCAGGGCCACAACCGGCGCTGCTGGACGGATTTGCCGTCACGGACGGGACCTTGGAATCGGCACGGCAAGCCATGACGGCAGCCGATCGCGTCTTGGTCTTTTAATCAGGGTGAGATGAGATGACCACTCGAAAGACCTTATATCTGCTTCGGCAACCGATTCAGGATCCCAGCCAATCGCTGTTGCCTTCGCCGGAGGACACTCACGCGGCCGGTACTGCATCCCTGGTCCTTCTCGAACTGGCGGTGGGTTCGACACCATCCTTTCCCGGTCCTGTGTATGTGCTTTCACCGGAATCGGAGACGTCAGGGAGCCCTGGTTCGAAGTCTGTCATTTCCTATCGCGATCTCGTGACCTTAATTGCTGAGCATGAGACAACCATTGTGTTATGACCTGACGACTCTTCTCTTATCTCTCTTCTCTAGAAAGAGAAAATCCGTAGCCGTCGGAGTAGGAGTAGGTACTGTGAGTTCTGTGGATGGCGGTGAAGAGGTGCGTCATTGTTGGCGATGGAAGAACCTAGCCCATGTTGATGAGATGGTGTATAAGGCAGGGTGTGTTGTGGGATAAGGTGAGGGGGACTGTGTAGGAGATCTACCGACGGTCGAAATAGGATTAGGATGTCCACAGGAACCGGGTAGAGAGGCACCGCGCGAGACCAGGAAAACAGGGGCATCCCGCGATATTATCCACACCTGTTGATAAGCCTGTGAACATTTATAAGCTATTGAAATACTACGATGAATCAGATGTGGGATGACGCCCTTGTCTATATTCAGGAGAAGGTGCCGAAGCAGGTCTATGAGACCTGGTTTACACCGGTCGTCCTGGATCGGGTTGAAGATACGACGGCCTACCTTGCTGTGCCGAATAAGTTTTTCGGCGAGTGGCTTGGCGAGCATTATCACGACCTGTTGGCAGAGGCCGTCTCGGCGGCACAGGGCGGCGGTCGCATGGACGTCTCTTTTGTCATTAATAATAAGCAGACGTCCGCTCCTGTCCAGCAGGAGGCGTCCTCTCACGATGCGGGTGGGCGTGGCTTTGTGGCGTCCCGATCGAAGCGCGGTATTCAGCTCAATCCGAAGTACACGTTCAAGAGTTTCGTCGTCGGGGCCGGGAACCAGTTCGCCCATGCGGCCTGCATGGCGGTGGCGGAACAGCCGGCCAAGGCCTACAACCCGCTGTTTCTCTATGGCGGAGTGGGACTGGGGAAGACGCATTTATTGAATGCGATCGGGAACTACCTGGCTGAACGGAGCGATCTGCGTATCGCCTACCTGACCACGGAACAGTTTACGAACGAAGTGATCAATTCAATCCGGTACGACAAAATGATCGACCTGCGCAAACGCTACCGCAACGTCGACATGCTGATGATCGACGATATTCAGTTCTTGGCGGGCAAGGAACGGACGCAGGAAGAATTCTTTCATACCTTCAACACGCTCTACGAGGCCAGGAAGCAGATCGTCTTGTCGAGCGACCGTTTTCCGAAAGATATGCCCGATATCGAGGAGCGGCTTCGTTCCCGGTTCGAATGGGGTCTCATTGCCGATCTGCAGCCGCCGGATGTCGAGACACGTATCGCCATCTTGCGCAAGAAGTCCGAGGATGAACGCATCGCGCTGCCCGAAGAGGTGATTCATTTTCTCGCCACGACGATGAAGAACAACATCCGTGAACTGGAGGGGTCCCTCGTGCGGGTCGGGGCCTATTCCTCGCTCACGGGACAAGCGATCACGCTGGAGATGGCCAAGAACGTGTTGCGTGATCTCATCGGCGACAAGAAGAAGATCGTCTCGATCGAAGACATCCAGGAAGCGGTGGGGGCGAAGTACCACCTGAAGATTGCCGATCTGAAATCGCGCCGCCGAAGTAAGACCCTGGTCCATCCCCGTCAGATCGCCATGTACCTCTGCCGGGAGCTGACCGACGCGTCATTTCCCGAGATCGGCCGTCAGTTCGGGGGGAAGGATCACACCACGATCATTCACGCCTGCCGGCAGATCAGCAAGGCGAAGGAAGCCGACAGTGCCTTGCACACCACGCTGGAAGGCCTGAAAGAACAGATTTTGAGAGCGTGAACGCGCTCTGAGGGGGATCGACCATGAAGGTACGCATCGGACGAGAGGAACTCTTGACGGGCCTGCAGCGGGTGCAGGGTGTCGTCGAAAAGCGGAACACCATGCCCATCCTCTCGAATATTCTGTTGGAAGCCAAGCATGACGGTGCGGAAATCGTAGCAACCGATTTAGAACTCGGTATGCGCGGGCTCTACAAGGCCTCCGTGTTGGAGGCCGGGGGCGTGACCATTTCTGCGCGCAAGTTGTACGAGATCATCAAGGAATTGCCGAGCGGCGAGATCGAACTGACCTCGGGGGACAACAATTGGACCACGATCCAGTCCGGTAAGAGTCAGTTCAAGGTCGTCGGCCTGCCGAGCAGCGACTATCCGGCATTGCCTTCCATCGAGCGCGAGGGGTTGACGCCGCTGGCCGGTGCGGGATTGTTGGAATTGATCCGGAAGACGCTGTTTGCCGCCGGTGACAACGACGCGCGGTACATTCTGAACGGTCTGCTCGTCAGCCTCACGACGACCGACAAAAAGACCACGCTGTTGCGCCTGGTCGGTACCGACGGCCACCGGTTGGCCGTCGCGGAGCGTGAGGTCGGCGGCCCGAACGCGAAGCCGTTGACGCAGGACATCAAGGCGATCATTCCCAAGAAAGCCGCTCACGAAATGCGGCGCCTCCTCGAGGAAGGCGGTGACGAGGAGCCGCTGATCGGGTTCACCAAGAACCTCATGATCTTCCGGAAAAGCGGGCTGCTGCTCACCTCCCGACTCATGGAAGGGAACTATCCGAACTATCAACAGGTGGTGCCGAAGGAAAGCGGCAAGCGGATTGTGGTGAATCGAGGCTTGTTGGAAAGCGCCTTGCGCCGGGTGTCGGTGCTGTCGAAAGACAAAGCCAATGCCGTGAAACTCTCGTTTGCCCCGGGCGGCATGACGCTGTTCTCCAGCAACCCGGACTATGGTGAAGCGACGGAAGAATTGGCGGCGCAGTACGAGGGCGAGGTGCTCCATACCGGCTTCAACGCCCGCTACCTCTTGGACGCATTAAGCGTCATGGATGGAGAATCGGTGTCGCTGCAAATGGATACGGCCTTGAGCCCCTGTCTGATTCAGGAGCCTGAAAGTCCCGGATTCAAATGCGTCGTGATGCCGATCAAGATCTGAACGAGCGATCAGCAGTCAGCGTGCAGCGATCAGCGGATCGCCCCAGGCTGAAGCTGATGGCTGAAGACTGAAAACATCGACCAAGGAGCTGAATGGCCAAGGACGACCAGCAGGACACGACCACCAAACCGAAATCCGACAGTTACAGCGCGGATCAGATCAAAGTTCTCGAGGGCCTCGACGCCGTGCGGAAGCGGCCGGCGATGTACATCGGCAGCACCGGGGTCGACGGGTTGCACCATCTCGTCTATGAAGTCGTCGACAATAGCGTCGACGAACACATGGCCGGGTTCGGCGAAGCGATCGAAGTCACGATTCATATCGACGGCAGCGTGACGGTTGTCGACAACGGCCGCGGTATCCCCACGGGCATGCATCCCACCCAAAAGAAATCAGCGGCGGAAGTCGCCCTCACCGTCCTGCACGCGGGCGGCAAGTTCGAGCAGGGCGCCTATACGGTCTCGGGCGGGTTGCACGGCGTCGGCATCTCGGTGGTGAACGCCTTGTCGGAATGGCTGGAGCTGGAAATCTGGCAGGACGGCCAGGTCTTCGAACAACGGTATGAACGTGGAAAACCCCAGGCCCCGCTGGCCGTAACCGGAAAGACCAAACGTCGCGGCACGAAGGTCCGGTTCAAGCCGGACGGTCAGATCTTCGAGACGCTCGAATTCAGTTTCGACGTGCTGGCGCAACGGCTGCGCGAACTCGCCTTCCTCAACAAGGGCCTGGCGATCACCCTCAAGGATGACCGGAAAGAAAAGGAACAGATCTTTCACTACAAGGGCGGCATCGTCTCCTTTGTGGATCACCTCAACGAGGCCAAAACGCCGCTTCACAAACCGATCTACGTGAAGGTCGAGAAGCCCGATCTCATCCTGGAGGTGGCGCTGCAGTACAACGACGGATACGCCGAAAATCTGTTCTCGTTTGCGAACAACATCAACACCAAGGAGGGCGGGACTCACCTGGTGGGGTTCAAAGCCGCCTTGACCCGCACGATCAACAGTTACGCCAACGCGAATGATCTGCTGAAAAAGGACACGGAATCCCTCAGCGGCGACGACGTGCGTGAAGGCCTGACGGGCGTGGTGAGCGTGAAGGTCCGCAATCCGCAGTTCGAAGGGCAGACGAAGGCGAAATTGGGTAACAGCGAGGTGAAGGGAATCGTCGAGGCGGCGGTCAATGAGGCTCTCGGCACCTATTTTGAAGAGAATCCGCCGGTCGCTCGGAAGATCATCGGCAAGGCCGTGGATGCGGCCCGTGCCCGCGAAGCGGCCCGCAAGGCCAAGGAGCTCATCCGCCGGAAGAGCGCCTTGGACGGAGGCAGCTTGCCGGGGAAACTCGCCGATTGTTCCGAGAAAGATCCCGCGTTGAGCGAATTGTTCATCGTCGAGGGAGATTCGGCCGGCGGCTCCGCCAAGCAGGGGCGCGACCGCAAGTTCCAGGCGATTCTTCCGCTCAAGGGCAAGATTCTGAATGTCGAGAAGGCCCGCTTCGACAAAATGCTGACCAGCGATGAGATCCGCACACTGATTCTGGCGCTCGGCACCGGCATCGGTCGAAAAAAGGAAGACAGCGACAAGCCGGACAAGGAAGCGTTCGACATCGCGCGCACACGGTATCACAAGATCGTCCTCATGACGGACGCCGACGTGGACGGCAGCCACATCCGCACGCTCCTCCTGACGTTCTTCTTCCGCCAGATGCCGGAACTGCTGGAGCGCGGCTACATTTATATCGCGCAGCCTCCCCTGTTTAAGGTGAAGAAGGGCAAGACGGAACGGTATCTCAAGGACGAACCGGCGATGAACGAATACCTCGCGGATTTGGCCGTCGAGGAGGTCGAGGTTCGGCTGGAGAACGGCCAGGACACGCTCACGGGTCGCCGTCTGCTGCCGGTCCTGAAAAAACTGATCGCCTTCGAAAGCCTGCTGCACAAGGTGAACAAGAAGCATCATGAAGCCAACATGCTGCGTGTCTTTGTGGATCAGCCCGGTCTGACTCGGGAGACATTAAAAGATCAGGCCGCCTTGCAGACGATCGTCGCCGATGCCAAGGCTGCGCTGGGCTTGCTGTACCCGAAGGCCGAGCCGACGATCGAGATTCTTGAGGATGAAGAACACCAGACCAGCAAACTGGTATGCAAGGTCGCCACGGCAGGCATGTCGCATCAGGTCGACATCACGCATGAGCTGGTGGGGTCGGCTGATTTTCGCGAACTGCAGAAACAGGCGCCCTCAGCTATGGGGCTGGGGAAACCGCCCTACACGATCAAGATCAAGGGGGCCGAAGTCCGCAAGAACGGCTCAGCCGAGCTGGTGCAAGCCATTCTTGAAGAAGGCAAACAGGGATTGAACATTCAGCGATACAAGGGGCTGGGCGAGATGAATCCGGGGCAGCTCTGGGAAACCACCATGGATCCGGAGAAACGAACGCTGCTGCGGGTGAAGCTCGAAGACATAACCGGCGTCGATGAAATTTTCACGATTCTCATGGGCGACGAAGTTGAGCCCAGGCGCAATTTCATTCAGCAACATGCGATGGAAGTGCGCAATTTGGACGTATAGGAAATCCGCTGGGAAACGAAGAATTTTTTGTTGATTCGGCGGATGCTCAAAATGGCTCTCCGGCAAGGCCGTAGGCGAGAGAGGACCGGAGGCGTACCCTCCGGGGTACGTTGAGGACCTCTCGAGCCGAGAACGAAGCCAGGGACCATTTTTCAGCATTCGGTGGAGGGTAGATGCCGCCAGATGAACGCTTAGGCCAGATTGCGATCGAAGATGAGATGCGCTCGTCGTACCTCGATTATGCGATGAGCGTGATCGTCGGCCGTGCGCTGCCTGATGTCCGGGACGGATTGAAGCCGGTGCACCGGCGCATTCTGCACGGCATGAATGAGATGGGGCTCGCCTCGAACCGGCCCTACCGCAAGTCGGCCAAGATCGTGGGCGAAATCATGGGTAATTACCATCCCCATGGCGACTCCGCGATTTACGACACGCTCGTGCGCATGGCGCAGAACTTCAACATGCGCTACATGCTGGTGGACGGCCAGGGCAACTATGGTTCGATGGATGGCGACGCGGCCGCGGCCATGCGGTACACCGAAGCCCGGTTGACGAAGCTGGCCGAAGAGCTGTTGGCGGACATCGAAAAGGAGACGGTCGACTTCGGGCCCAACTACGACGAGTCGCGCGTGGAGCCGCTGGTGCTGCCGTCCCGCGTGCCAAATCTGCTGGTGAACGGTGCGGGCGGAATCGCCGTCGGCTATGCGACCAACATTCCGACGCACAACCTGGGTGAAGTCATCGAGGGGTTGCTGTTGTTGCTGGAGAATCCCGACGTCACCATCGCGCAGCTGATGAAGAAGATTCCCGGGCCCGACTTCCCCACGGCCGGCTTCATTTACGGCACGTCCGGCATCAAGGATGCGTATGAGACCGGACGCGGGCTCCTGACGGTCCGGGCCAAGGTTGCGATCGAAACGGATGAACGGACCGATCGCGAGCGGCTCATCATCACCGAAATTCCGTATCAGGTGAACAAGTCGAAGCTGATCGAGAAGATTGCCGATCTGGCGCAGGAAGACCGTGTCACCGGCATTTCCGATATCCGCGACGAATCCGACCGGGAAGGCGTCCGGGTCGTGATCGAGTTGAAGCGAAACGAGATTCCGCTCGTGGTCCTGAACAACTTGTATAAGCACAGTCAGTTACAGACGACCTTCGGCGTGAACATGCTGGCGCTCGTCAACAACCGGCCGGAAGTGCTCAACCTGAAGCGGATCCTGGAAGCCTTTGTCGAGCATCGGCGCGAAGTCGTCGTGCGACGTACCGCCTACGATCTGCGCAAGGCGGAAGAACGCGCGCACATTCTCGAAGGGCTCAAGATCGCGCTCGACAACCTGGATGCCGTGATCGCCTTGATTCGCCGGTCGCAATCGCCGGATGTGGCGCGTACGGGCCTGATGCAACAGTTCCGGTTGTCTGAGATTCAGGCCAATGCCATCCTGGAAATGCGGCTGCAGCGACTCACCCAGCTCGAGCGCGACAAGCTCGTGGAAGAGTATCGCGAGGTGTTGAAGACCATCGAGTATCTGCGCTCGGTGCTCGGCAGCGAGGCCTTGGTGCGGAAGATCATCCAGGATGAACTGATCGAGATCAAGGAGAAGTATCAGGATGAGCGGCGTACCAAGATCGTCAAGGAGGAAGCCGAACTGACGCTCGAAGACCTGATCGCCGAGGAAGAAGTCGTCGTGACGATTTCTCATGCCGGCTACATCAAACGCAATGCGGTCACGCTCTATCGAGCCCAGCGCCGCGGCGGCAAAGGCAAGATCGCCATGGGTATCAAGGAAGAGGATTTTGTCGAAACCCTCTTCACGGCCTCCACGCACGATTCTCTGCTCTTTTTCACCGATGCGGGAAAAGTCTATTGGCTCAAGGTGCATGAAATTCCTGAGGCCAGCCGGGCCGCGAAAGGCAAGGCCCTGGTCAATCTGCTCGCGCTCTCGAAAGACGAAAAGGTCACGGCGACGTTACCGGTGAAGGAGTTCCGTACCGATCGCTTCGTGATCATGGGCACGAAACAGGGCGTGATTAAGAAGACAGAATTGTCAGCCTACAGCAATCCGCGCCAAGGCGGCATCATTGCCCTCTCGCTCGATCAGGGTGATAAACTGATCGGGGTGGACCTCACGGACGGTCAGCGCGAAATTCTGCTGGGCACAAAGCAGGGTATTACCATTCGATTCAAAGAAGAAGATGTGCGTGCCATGGGACGGACGGCTCACGGGGTGCGCGGGATCACGTTGGAGCCGGGTGATGAGGTCATCGGCATGGAGACCATCACCCCCGACTCAACGACCGCCATTCTGACCGTCACCGAGGGCGGATACGGCAAGCGGACGCCGGTGAATGAGTATCGGGTGCAGGGCCGAGGTGGTAAAGGCATCATCAGTGTCAAAACCACGGAACGGAACGGGCCTGCGGTCGGATTCCTCCAGGTACGCGGCGAAGATGAGATCATGGTGATGGCGGCTCAAGGAAAGGTGCTGCGCTGCAAGGTCGACGACATCCGGGAAATCGGGCGCAATACCCAGGGCGTTCGCTTGCTCGACGTGGATGGCGATGAGGATCGCGTGGTTGCGGTGGTACGACTCGTCGAACGCGAAGAAGGGGTGCCCGACGAGGGCGAGTAATCACTCCGTGAGCCGCTTGAATTCGAGCGGCCCGCTTCACCATGGTCATGAATCATCAGACTCCGCCGCCGGCCGCGGCTCCCGCCGGCCCCCCTGCCAAGCGTCCGCTGGATACGGTGGTGAAGATGGCGCTGGGGGTGCTCTTCTGCTCCTTTGCGTTAATTTGGGGCGGCATGTTTCTGAGCCGGCCTGATCGTTCCATTCCTCCCTACAGCATCGGCTCCCAGGAAGGCTCAATCGTGGCGGTGCACGTCCCGCCCTGGACCAGCGACACCGAAATCGAAACCCTGCTCGAACGCTTCCGCAAGGTCGGTGCGGAGACACGAAATTTCGGCCCGATGAAAATCCGTCCGACTACCGGAGATGATCCGAAAGGGCGCTACCAACGTATCGCGATATACGTCTTCACGGATGAGGGGTGGACGGAGCCCGAGATGCTGCACAAGTATGTGACGGGCGAAGACCCGGCGGTGCGGGACGGATTCGAAGGATCAGTGCGAGGGTTTTACAAGCTGGACGAGCAGGAAGAAGAGGGCCGGATCGGACCGGTTCCCAAAGGCAAAGACAGCGCGGCAACCGCGGTCTATTCGCGGCAGTTGTTTAAGGGGCCCGCCGCGAAGAGTCCGGCGGTGTCATCGCCAACGCCTGCGCCATGACGGCCGCCAGCTGTTCGCGCAGAGCCTGATCCTGAATTCCTTGTGTATGCAGTGTCGCTTCTCGAAGGAGTTCGGCACTCGGCTGCGGCGGTCCGGCCTCGGGCGCTGATGCCATCGGCTGTGAGGCGCGGTCCAGGGACACGTCTCCGATGCGCAGCACGAGTTCCGTCACCAGCTTCTCTCCGGCCATCGAGTTGACCTTGTCCAGCAGCTCGGGTTTGAGGAAGGTGAGTTGTTGCAGCCAGACCGAGTTGTGTACGAGGATGTAGAGCTTCTTAAAGCGGACTTGGTCAGGGCGTGTGTGCGTGGCAATGGGCTCGCCCACGATTTCAGGCCAGTGACGTCGCAGACGGGCCTCGAAGAGTTTGCTCTCCAGGCCCAGCCGGTGAGCCACCCCGGCCAAAATCGTACCGAATGAATCGAGCCTGCTCTGTCCTCGCATGGGGCATCATAACAAAATGCGCCCGGCGGAAATAGCCGCCGGCGAACCACGATGACGAAGACACAGGGTCAAGACGATCAATTCAAGGTAGTGGCCACCAACCGGAAGGCCTACCACGACTATTTTATCGAGGAGAAATTCGAAGCCGGCGTCATCTTACGGGGGACGGAGGTCAAGTCCCTGCGAGAAGGGCGGGTGAACCTGCAAGACAGTTATGCCTCGGTCGATGACGGTGAGGTCTATTTGAATCATTGTCACATCAGCCCCTATTCGCACGGCAACCTCATGAATCATGATCCGCTTCGCAAGCGGAAGCTGCTCCTGCATCGCAAGGAGATCAATAAGCTGATCGGGAAGACTCAGCTCAAGGGTCTGACCCTCGTGCCGTTACGTATCTACTTTTCGAAGCGTGGGCATGCCAAGGTGGAACTGGCGTTGGCCAAGGGAAAGAAACAGTACGATCGTCGTGAATCCATCAAGGCGCGTGAAGCGGGGCGCGAGGTGGAGCGGGCGATCAAGAGCCGAAAGTAACGCAGTCTCCCGCCGCCTGGCCGTTCCACCCCGATTCGTCACCCTGAAATCACTCCCCATCCTGTTGCTGGCGTCGTCCGGCGTGCTCAGACCGCCTGCCTTCGTGAGTGAATAGGTGTGCTCTGCTCCAATTCCCTCGCCGCTGTGACTGTCGGCGCGACGCTTGCATCCTCTCCTGTTCGTGTCCTCCACGAGGATAAGATGCTCCGGCGCGTGGTGCCCGGCTCGGTGTGCCGCCAGTCGAGAGTCACCGGCCCTCGAACCATCCAGCGATGCTCGATCGCATGCGAGGGGTTGACTTTGTTCTAACTAGAACTATTATACTGACTCTGATGAGAGCCGGTCGGAAAGGCGGCGGCCTTGCCGATGACGGAAGCCGGGTGCTGGACAAGCTCGTGGCGGGCCGACTTGACTGACGGGGGAAAGGAGCGAGAGCAATGTTTGTCGTACTGGGAGTGACCGGACATACGGGAAAGGTTGTGGCAGAGACATTGCTGGCGCGCAAGCAGCCGGTGAGGGTGGTGGTGCGATCGGCTGACCAAGGCGCGGCATGGCGCACCAAGGGGGCGGAGGTGGCTGTCGCTTCGCTGGATGATGTGCCGGCCTTGACGCGAGCCGTGCAAGGCGCTTCAGGTCTGTATCTGCTGATTCCGCCAAACTATGGCGCCTCATCCTGGATCGCGGAACAGCGGAAACGGGTGGACCAGGCGGCGGAAGCGGTGAAAGCCGGCGGTGTGGCACAGGTCCTATTGTTGTCGTCTGTCGGCGCGCAGCTTCCGGATGGGACCGGGCCGATCCGAGCAGTTCGGTATGGTGAGCAACAGTTGGGTGTGGTGACGCGCAATCTGACGGTGTTGCGTCCGTGCTATTTCATGGAGAATTGGGCGATTGGTCTCGGCATGGCGAGGGAACAGGGGGTGCTCCCCACCTTCATACCCCCGCAGGCCAGCATACCGATGATTTCGACGAGCGACATCGGCCGGGTGGCGGCGGAGCGATTGATGGCCGGTGGATCGGGGCATGAGATTGTGGAACTTGCAGGCCCGGAGGAGTACAGTCCGGAGCAGGTGGCGGTGGAATTCGGCCGGATCCTCGGGCGCAAGGTCGAGTCACAGGCTGCGCCGCTCAGTGCTGTCGTGCCGACCATGACCTCATTCGGGTTTTCTGATGAGGCGGCAAGGCTGTTCGAAGAGATGTACACCTCCTTCTCCAAGGGCACGATCGGGTATGAGTTTCCCAAGGCAGTGGTGCGCGGAACCATCTCCTTAGCCGAAGCCGCGCGAGGGATGGCGTAAGAAAGGAGGCCGAGATGCACACAGAGACAATCGGAACGAAAGAACTGGTCGGTGTCTATCAGCCGGGCTCGCATCATATGGTGGGTGATGGATTTCCTGTGCGCAATATGATTCCGGGCGCCGGTGTCGACGAACAGCTGTCTCCGTTCTTGATGCTCGACTATATGGGGCCCGACCAGGTTCCGCCCAGCGCCAGACAACGCGGGGTGGGAGAACATCCGCATCGCGGGTTCGAAACGGTGACGATCATGTATCATGGAAAGGTGGCGCACCGGGATTCGACGGGCAGCGGCGGTGTCATCGGGCCCGGTGATGTGCAGTGGATGACGGCCGCATCCGGGGTCGTGCATGAAGAGCTGCACGAAAAGGAATTCGCACGGCAGGGTGGGTTGCTGGAAGGCATTCAGCTGTGGGTGAATTTGCCGAAGGCCTTCAAAATGACGACGCCACGGTATCAGACGTTGGTGAAGGAAGACATCCCGTCAGTTGATCTTGGCGGAGGCGCCGGCCGGCTTCGGGTGATCGCCGGCACGTTTCGGGGCGTGAACGGTCCTGCGAGGACGTTCAGCCCGGTTCATCTGTATGATGTGCGGCTGACGGCGGGGCACCAGGTGGAACTGGCATTGCCCGACGGGTTTAATTCGTCGGTCTTTGTGCTGCACGGACAGGTCGTGGTGAACGGCACGCAAGCCGTGGGCGACGTGGAACTCGCACTCCTCGGGAAGCGCGGTGAGCGGGTGACGCTCGAGGCCAAGCAGGACAGCACCCTGCTCGTGATGAGCGGTCAGCCGATCGAGGAGCCGATTGCGCGGTATGGACCGTTTGTGATGAACACGCGAGAAGAGATCATTCAGGCGGTGCATGATTACCAGGCCGGAAAGATGGGCCATTTGTCATGAGCGAGAGATCGCTCACCATCGACATCTATTCGGACGTGGTCTGCCCCTGGTGTTACATCGGGAAGCGGCGGTTGGAACAGGCGCTCGAATCGGCGCAGGCGCAAGAACGCGCTCGTGTCTTCTGGCGCCCGTTCCAGCTGAACCCGACCATGCCCAAAGTCGGTATAGATCGCCGTGTGTATCTCGAGACGAAGTTCGGCGGGCCGGAAGAGGTGCAAGCGATCCACGATCGCATCACCGTCGCAGGAGTCAGTGCAGGCATCGAGTTCGCGTTCGGCCGAATCACGCGCACCCCGAACACGTTCGATGCGCATCGGCTCGTGTGGTTTGCTCAACAACAGGGTCGGCAAGACGCGTTGGTCGAGGCCTTGTTTTACGGGTATTTCATGGAGGGCGTGAATGTGGGTGAGGCCGACCAGCTGATCTCGCTGGCCGCCGGGGCTGGATTGGACGGGGCGGCGGTTGGTCGGTTCCTGGAGTCGAACGACGGGGTGGAGGGCGTGCGACAGGAAGAGGCCCGTGGGCGGCAATTGGGGATCAGAGGCGTCCCCTACTTCGTCTTGAACGGAAAGGCCACAGTGTCGGGGGCGCAGCCGGTCGAGACATTTGTCGCCGCGATCAACCAGGCGAGTGCGTAAGGAGCAACGAACATGGCGGTCCACGTCTACGGATGTAACCACATCGTCATTGAAGTCACCGACGCCAAGGAGGCGGTGAAGTTTTATTCGGATGTATTCGGGCTCGAAATGTTGCGCGGTGGCGAAGGCGCCGCATGGTGCAAGCTCGGCGAGCATCAATTCATGGCCATTTTTGAAGTCGAGCAGTTGCAGCCTGACCGCGTGAAGCATTTCGGGTTGATGGTTCGCGATGCGGAGCAGATCAAAGAGGTACGGCGAAAACTCACCAAGAAATACAAATTGAAGATGGCGCCGCATTTCCGCTGTGATTTCCGCGACCCCTGGGGGAATCGTATCCAGGTCGGCGACCTGTCGGATGAGTCATTGGTGTGGCTCCTCCCCTATCAGGAAGTTCAAAAAACGGGCATCACATTCTCCAAGCCCTCGCGCACGAGAGCAGGAAAAGGAGCGACCACATGATTGGTATGGAACAGGTCCGCAAGCTGGCGAAGGATCTCACCAAGACCTATCCTCGCAGCCCGAGGGAAATGCTCGGCGGATATGTGATCGCTGCTCGCTGCGCGGATAAATGCCGGGCGTTCTTGTTGGGCATCAATGGGGAGTACAACTACTGGCCCTGTTCCCTGGCGAGCCTGTTATTCGCCTATACGGGGATCGCTCCTGACCAGTTCAAGGAGGTCGTGGCAACCGGAGCGACGGACGAAGAGCTTGGTACATGGCTCAAGGTCCACAGCAAGGTGCAAGACCGACAGGCCATCATTGAGTGGAATAACAAGATGCGGGACCTGCGTCTGTCCGAGATGGCTCCGTCGGTGCAGGCCTATATGGAAGACTACATCCCGAAATACGTGCCGACGCATCGCCCGGTGTATACCTACTTCGATGTGTACGATCTGGAAGAGAAGCGTTTCTAGCAGGATGCGGAAAAAGTCCGCCAGCGGCGTTCTCGCAAGACACTGGGCGCTCACCGACTCACGCCCGTGCGCAATCATGAGACGACTTATTCGTCGTCTCGCGCACCTCAGAGGCTCACCATACGGCCACGGGACAAGAGCCTGTCTTGGCAGGCTCGGGGTGGGCGGGTAAGAATGAACGATTCGCCTCTGCCTTCGCTGCGGCCTTGCTGGACGGCCCTTTTGCACATCCTGCGGGCGATTCTGACGCGAGACGGCCCGTGTGCGAAATGCGACGTATGACGCAATCATCGAGTGTTTCCGCAGCCTGCTAGTCCCGGTCGTCTACGCTTCACCTGAGAGGGAGATCCCGTGCCGGATGCGAATTGGACTGAAGTCGGTCAGGTCGACGAGCTGAAGCAGAAGCCGCTGCAGGAAGTCGTCTGTGGCAAGACCACACTCGCCCTGAGTTATCACGACGGCAGGTTTGCGGCCATTTCGGGCATCTGCAATCACATCGGCGGGCCGCTGGGACAGGGTCGGCTCGACGGCGACTATGTGGTCTGTCCCTGGCACTACTGGAAATTTCATCGCCAGACGGGTCAGGGTGAACCGGGGTATGAGGGGGACTGCGTGCCCAGCTATTCGCTGATGATTGACGGGGGACGCCTGTACGTCGATCTGGCGTCGGCCACCAAGCGGAAGAAGTTACCGAAGACATCCCATCCCTTGGCCCGTCCGATCGTGCGCGGCGAGGGTCCGATTCGCGTGTTGGGCCTCGCCACCACGGCGATGACGGTCGACCAACCGCGCTATAGCGCCTCCGACGCCCTACTGGAAGTCGCCTTGGGACACGCGCGCGAGCAACTCCAGGCCGACACGCGGCTCATCAAGCTGCGCGACCTGTCGTTCAGGCCTTGTGAAGGGTTCTATTCCAAGGCGGCGGAAGCCTGCACCTGGCCCTGTTCCATTACCCAGATGGATCCGGCCGACCAGATGGAGCAGGTGTACGAAGGGGTTGTGCACTGGGCGGACGTGATTTTGGTTTCCACCCCGATCAGATGGGGCGGCGCCAGCAGTCTCTACTACAAAATGGTTGAACGCATGAATTGCATTCAGAACCAGGAGACGGTCGCGAACCGGCATCTGCTCAAGAACAAGGTGGCCGCGTTCATCATCATGGGCGGGCAGGACAATGTGCAGGGCGTTGCGGGACAAATGATGACCTTCTTTGCTGAGGTCGGCTGCCAGTTTCCTCAATTCCCGTTCATCGCCCATTCACGGGGATGGAGCGCGGAAGACATGGAACGGAACAATTCCGAAGTGCAGCGCAGCCGTGAATTGCGGGATGGTGCGCAGGCGCTGGTCTCCCGCGCCGTGGAGATGGCGCGGCTGATGGTCGAGGGACGGCTGGCCGAGCCACCACTGGCCCGTGGCGGCCGGAAGGCGCACCAACTCGACAGTGAACCAACAGGATGAGCGAGACCGATTCGCAAGGAGGCGACATCATGCCGGGCGACCATCACATGCGCGCACATTTGGGTAACCTGTCGCGGTCGTTGCTGCGCTTGCACAAGGCTCTGCTGGACAGCGAACGGGTCTCCTATGAACGGGTGCATGGGCGGATCGAGACGAGCGGCGCATTCTTTCAGCTCGTGTTGGGTGACGCATGGTTCGCCTGGCTGCGGCCCTTGTCTCAATTGATGGTCAAGATCGATGAATTGTCGGAGCAAGATGAGATCGAGGATCGGACGGAGATGACCGTGGCTATCGACTCCATACGGACCATGTTAACGCCCTCGGAAGAGGGCGATGGTTTCGGTAGACATTATTACGATGCGTTGCAGCGTGAGCCGGATGTGGTGCTGGCGCATGCGGCGGTCAGGGCCTTGCTCCGGTAACGGCCGTCCGATCCTACGGGCACCATCGTAGGTGGATCGTGTGAAAGGGACACTCGCCGTCATGTGAGGACGAGAGCCGAGCGACGCTTCACGAACAGGAAAGGAAATCATGAAGGCGCACTATCTCGGGCATGTGGTGTTCTACGTCAAGGATCTCCAGCGCTCGCTGGCGTTCTATCGCGATCTCCTGGGCTTTCAGGAAGTCGGGCGGATTTTCAACGGCGCCGCTGCGGCACTGACCTCTGGTCGGACGCATCACGAGTTGCTGTTGATTCAAGTCGGCGATGCGCCGGCTCCTCCGCAAGGCCGACGGCGCGGGCTCTATCATATCGGTATCAAGGTCGGCGACAGCCTGGATGAGCTTCGTGCGGCGAAACAGGAACTGGAAGCGGCAGGTGTCGTCATCGACGGCATGAGCGACCATACCGTGAGCCAGAGCCTCTACCTCCGCGATCCGGACGGCAACGAAGTCGAGGTCTACGTGGATGCCGATGAGGCCTTGTGGAAGAACAACCCGGCGGCGGTCGTGTCGCCGATCAAGCCACTGTCGCTCTAGCAGGATGGGAAAAAGGACCTAGGTCTGGTCGACACGTGCCGGGCTGGATCACCCGTGCCCCTTTCTGCTGCAGGACGCAGACGGAGGCTGGCGCATTTCTCCTCAACGGTGTCGGTTCTCATGGTACCGGCAAGTGACAGAGCGAGCTCCTCGCCTGCTGGAGATGGCAGGAGATTTGCCTCTGACGCGTATGAGCGATCGGAGCCCGGTGGGGCAAGAATGCGTGTGGAAATGAAAACATTCAATTAAACAGGAGGGCAGAGCATGGAAGAACCAGTCATTGCAGCGAAGCAGCCGGCGGTCATGGAGTTGGAAGCCGGGACGTACTATTGGTGCCGGTGCGGGCGCTCGAAGAAGCAACCGTTTTGTGATGGGTCTCACAAGGGAACCAGTTTCACGCCTATGGAGTTCACGACAACCGAAAAGAAAACCGTGGCGTTGTGCCAGTGTAAGCACACCAAGAACCCGCCGTTCTGCGACGGGACCCACAAGTCGCTTTGAGCTCCTGGTTGACCGGCGTGCAGCGCGTGACACGAGAGGTGAATCATGAGTGAGGCGGCGGGTGAGAGCGGGTATTCGGTCACATTGACAGAGCGCCGGCTGGTGGCGGAAGGGACGATGGCGTTCTACTTCGACAAGCCGACGCAGTTTGCCTTCACGCCGGGTCAGTTTGTCGACCTGACGCTGCCGCAGCCTTCTGAGACCGATGCGGCGGGAAATACCAGGGCCTTTTCCATCGCGAGCGCACCGCAGGAATCGATCCTGATGGTCGCCACCCGGCTTCGCGATACCGCCTTCAAGCGCGAACTGCAGCGTATGCCTCTCGGCTCAACTGTCCGGATGGAAGGGCCGTTCGGAAAGTTGGTGCTGCATGCCGACCAGACCCGCCCCGCCGTCTTTCTGGCAGGCGGAATCGGCATTACACCGTTTCGCAGCATGGTGGTGCAGGCGGCGATGCAGCGGTCATCGCACCCCATGGTGCTGTTCTACTCCAATCGGCGACCGGAGGATGCGCCGTTCCTTGAGGAGCTACAGGCTTTGCAGGACAAGAATCCTCATTATCGCTTCGTGGGCACCATGACCGAACCCGAGAAATCCTCCCGACCTTGGCAGGGCGAGACGGGGTACATCAATGCGGCGCTGCTCTCCAAACATCTCGTGAATGTGGAGAAGCCGATCTACTACGTGGTCGGCCCGCCAGGTATGGTGACCGCGCTACGGGCGATGTTGAAAGAGGCCCGCATCGAAGACAGCGATGTTCGCACTGAAAAATTTGCGGGCTACTGACTCAAGATGCCTTCATCCCGTTGTTGTCGGCGTTCCTCGTAAGCGCCGACAACGATGCCCCCGCCAGCCGACACCGACGCCTCAAAGACAGTGCCGTTTTTGATCGTCCCGGTCTGAATGGTGACATGCTCGCTATGTGCTGGTGAGGATCGGGCCATTCGTCGAATCGATGAGGGGGCTGTGCGCGATCTTCCCACCGCCCCCTATTGATTGGCTTAGGATATGCAGGACGATTGCTGCCGAGAAGTTCGAGAGGAGCAGCTCCGTGGCTTGCGAGAAAGTAGAGGTCGGATTGGATAGGGAGGAGACGCCATGCAAGCGTTAAAAGTAGTATGGACGGTGCCGGCCTTGATCCTGACGGCATTCGTGGTGGTGGGGAATGTGCTCAGCATCGCAGAGGCCACATTTCAAGAGGCTCCCGAACCTGGGTTCCAATGGAAAGACGGGGCCGAAGTCTATGCGAAGGTCTGTGCGTTTTGTCATGAGGCCAAGGTCGGCCCGACCATTCGCGGGCGTGGCCTTGCTCCCGCCTACATCACATTCATCGTCCGCCACGGTAACCGTGCTATGCCATCCTTTCGCGCCGCGGAGATCGACGACGAGTCGCTGGCGAGGGTGGCCGAGTATGTCTCGAAAGCCGCAGCCAACCAGTAAGGAGGGCTCACCACATGGATATCGATCGACGCAGCCTCATGAAAGGTTTGTTGGCGGGAGGGGCTCTGCTGGCGCTCGGGACTCCGTCGTGGGCGTTTGCGGACAGGCCGACCAGGAATCCCAAGCGGTGTCTGCTCTTCCTGGGAGACAACAACGTGGACGACCAGTTTGCCAACGGTGTCCGCGCGGCCTGTCAGGAAGTGGAATACGATGAGCTGGAAATGATGAAGGTGCACGGTGGACTCCTGTCCGCTCCTGGCACGCTCGTGTCATTGCTTGAACAGACGAGCGGAGCGCGCTGGATTGCCGTCATGGACGACGCGAGTGCGGCGGTGTTTCAGGAACTGGCGCGGACATCCGGAGGTCGGTTCCTCTCAGTCGGTTCTCATGCTTCAGTGAACGACCAGGCCTGCTCGCTTCGGCATACGTGGCTCACGGCCTCATCTGCTCAGGGTGTTGGTGGCTTCCTCGCTTCCCGACTCATCGCGGCACGTGAAAGTTTTTCGATTACCGAAAGCTTCCTCAACGAATCATCTGCCACGAGCATGCCGAGCGGCTGGTCTGCATCGGGATTTTCCTCCTATCGGCGTGCCGGATCCGACGCGATGCATCTCCACTGTTCGGGACTGTCGCTCCTGGAAGGATGTGCACAGCTGGGCTTGACTGGAGGTGAGGGATGGACGCCCATCCCACCCCCCATCTCTGCAAGTGAAACGGTCTCGCGGCAGTCTCGACAGTGGGTGGAATCCGTGGGTTATGCGGTGGCGGCTTCGGCTCTTGGGGTGAATGAGGTTCAGGAAGTCTGCTCTACCCGCGCGTTCGTCTCTCGAACGTTCAATCCTAATCCATTGCGTTCCACACAACGATTCGTCTCATTCGTGATGGATCTTTAGGCGCACAGGAGGATCAGCATGGCCAGCAAATTTATCGCGCTACCGAAAGGTGTCTCGGAGAAAACCTTTGAGGCAGCGATCGCCGAATTCCGCAGTATCCTGGGCCAGGATTCCGTCCTTGTCACGGCGGAACAGCTTGCCCCTTACATCAAGACCATGATGCCGGTCCCGGACGCGGACCATACTCCTTCGGCCGCGCTCCAGGCTACGACGGTCGAACAGATCCAGAAGATTGTCGCGGTCTGCAACAAATATACAGTCCCGATCTGGATGATCTCGACCGGTCGGAACTTCGGGTATGGTTCTGCCGCGCCGGCCGAACGGGGTCAGGTGGTGCTCGATCTGAAACGGATGAACCGCATTCTGGAAGTCGATCCGGATCTCTGTTTCGCCCTCGTCGAACCGGGTGTCACGTACAAACAGCTCTACGATTACATACAGGAACACAAGTATCCGCTCTGGCTCTCCTGTCCCGCCCCTTCTGCCATTGCCGGGCCGACCGGCAATACGTTGGATCGCGGCGTCGGGTATACGCCCTATGGAGAACATTTTCTCTTTGCCTGCGGGATGGAAGTCGTCCTCGCGAACGGCGAGGTGTTGCGCACGGGGATGGGCTCGCTGCCGAAGTCCAACACCTGGCAGGTCTTCAAGTGGGGATATGGACCGTATCTGGATGGGATCTTTACCCAATCCAATTACGGCATCGTGACCAAATTCGGATTCTGGCTGATGCCCGCCCCTCCCGCCTTCAAACCGTTCGTCATTCAGTACGAGAATGAAGACGATATCGTGGAAATCGTCGAGACTATTAGGCCGCTTCGCATCAGCGGGGTCATCCCCAATGCGATCGTGATCGCCCATGCGCTCTATGAAGCGCCAACGAAGGCCAAGCGGAGCGACTATGTGACAGGCACCGGGGCGATCACCGATGACGCGGTGCGGCAGATCATGAAGGACCACAAGCTAGGGGCCTGGAATGTCTATGCGGCGCTGTACGGCACGCAGGAACAGATCGACGTGAATTGGAAGATCGTGACGGACTCGTTCAGCAAATCCGGTAAGGCAAAGATTCTGACGGAACAGGAAGCGGCTGACGATCCGGCCTTCCAGTATCGCGCCGCACTGATGCGCGGAGACATGACTCTCAAGGAATTCTCGCTCTACAACTGGCGCGGCGGCGGCGGCTCCATGTGGTTCGCCCCGGTCTCGCAGGCGCGTGGAAGCGAGACCCTCAAACAAATGGCCATGACCAAACGTATTCTGGGGAAATACGGACTGGACTATTCCGGCGAGTTCATCGTGGGCATGCGTGACATGCACCACATCGTGGACGTGCTCTATGACAAAACGGATCCGGCCATGACAAAGGCCGCCTACCAGTGTTTTGATGAGTTGCTGACCGAGTTCTCAAATGAAGGGTACGGCACCTACCGGGTCAACACGGCCTTCATGGATAAGGTCGCGCACACCTATGGTCCTGTGCAACGCCACGTCCATAAGACGCTCAAGGAGGCGCTCGATCCCAATGGAATTCTTGCGCCGGGCAAATCCGGCATCCGATAACCAAGCCGTTCATTCCGGTCAGTGCCATCACCAATCGCGCATGAAGGAGCACACACATGGCGACGATATCCAAGAGGCAGAGCAGAAAGATTAAGGCAGCGGTGGTCCGTAAGAAAGGCGGACCGTTCCAGGTCGAAACGCTTACCTTGGAGGAACCGCGCCCCGACGAGGTCTTGATTCGCATCGTCGCGACCGGGATGTGCCACACCGACATGGTCGCGCGCGATCAGCTCTACACCGTCCCGCTTCCTGTTGTGTTAGGGCATGAGGGAGCGGGCATCGTCGAAGAAGTGGGCAGCAACGTCAAAAAAATTGCGCCGGGCGACCACGTGGTGCTGACCTACATGTGGTGCGGCCACTGCAAACCTTGCCTGAACGGCGACCTGACCTACTGCGCGAATTTCTACCCGTTGAATTTCGGGGGCGCCCGCGAAGACGGCAGCACCGCGACGCACGATGAGCAGGGAGTGGTTCACGACCACTTCTTCGGACAGTCGTCGTTCGGCACCTATGCACTCGCTCACGAGCGTAATGTCGTGAAGGTTCCCAACAATGCGCCGCTGGAATTGCTCGGTCCCCTCGGCTGTGGAATCCAAACCGGCGCGGGAGCGGTGATGAATGGCTTGAAGGTTCGTCCCGGCAGCAGCTTCGCCGCGTTCGGGGGCGGCGCCGTCGGTTTAAGCGCCGTGATGGCGGCGCGTGTAGCTGGAGCAACCACGATCATCGCCGCGGATGTCGTTCCGTCGCGCCTGGCTCTGGCCAAGGAGCTTGGAGCGACCCACACCGTGAACAGCCGCGAGACCGATCCCGTTGAAGCGGTCCGGAAGATTACCGGCGGCGGCGCAGATTTCACGCTTGAATCGAGCGGACGTCCCGCCGTGCTGCGCCAGGCGATCGATGCCTTGGCAATTAGAGGCGTGTGTGGCATCGTCGGCGCTCCGGCGCTGGGCACCGAAGCCAGCTTCGATGTGAACGGCGTCATGACGACAGGCAAACGGATTATCGGAATCATCGAAGGCGACAGCGTGCCGGATCTGTTTATTCCAAGCCTCGTCGAACTCTATCAGCAGGGACGATTCCCATTCGACAAACTGGTGAAATTTTATAACCTGGATCAGATCAATCAGGCCGCCGAAGACAGCGAGAAGGGCATCACGATCAAGCCGATCGTCCGCCTTGGCTTGTAACCGAACGACACTAGGTTTGAGACCGCAGGGGGACCATCATGAATTGTCAGACGTTTCGGTGCCTCGCATTGGCGACGGTACTGGCCGCGTTCTCCATTGCCTCGCCTGTCGCTCATGCGGCGACCGGCTCGGAGCATCTTGCGCAAGGCCACACGCAGTTCGCCAGCGTCGTCACGAAGAAAGCCGGAGCGCTCGTGGTGACGACACCGAACGGCGCGATACACCAGCTCAATGCAAACATGGCTCGACGTCACGGACAGGAGCCGTTCAAAGCGGGGGATGAAGTCATCGTCGTGTTGGACGAAAACAACTACATCGTCGACATGCACCTCAAAGGGAAAGAAGGCACGCATCGACAGGTGACAGGTAAACTCATCCACGTCGGTCGGATGAACAAGCAGATCAAGTTGCAAACGCCCGACGGCGAGCAAGTGTTTCCGCTGGCGGAAGAAGGACAGAAGACAAAGGGAATGGAAGAAGGCGAATTGGTCACCGTCGAACTGAATGAAGCGGGAACAGTCATCGACATGCACCGGGCCGACATCGGCGGGCATTAGAGACTCGGCAAGAGGGTCGATGGAGAGCCGGAGGTGACGTTGAAGATTGCATCGAAGGGCGCCACCGGATCGGGGTGCGGACGCGCCATAGCCCGTTTGGTCTAAACCGCA
The DNA here is from genome assembly GCF_905220995.1 of Nitrospira defluvii. Lineage (NCBI taxonomy): Bacteria > Pseudomonadati > Nitrospirota > Nitrospiria > Nitrospirales > Nitrospiraceae > Nitrospira > Nitrospira defluvii. The sequence continues at coordinate 1,138,635 of NZ_CAJNBJ010000001.1, read as the reverse complement.
TGCGTCGGTGCATCCTCCATATCAATCATCGGAGATCGGAATGATCGAGTGGAATCGGCGATGGCTCGCGGGGATCGGATTCATTGGGGTTGTGGCGGGACTCGGTTTTCTGGCTTGGCACTATGTCCAGCCGAGCACACTCGGTGAGGGATTTGCCTCTGGCAACGGCCGCATCGAGGCGGTGGAGATCGACATCGCCGCCAAGATGCCCGGGCGCATCAAGGACATTCTCGTCAACGAGGGCGACTTCGTCACAGCCGGGCAGATCGTCGCGCATATGGACACGGATGTGCTTGAGTCCCAACGCCGAGAGGCGGAGGCGCAGTTTCAACAGGCGCAGAGTGCCGTGGAACGGGCCCGTAGTCTGGTGGCGCAGCGCGAGGCCGAGAAAACCGCGGCCCTGGCTGTGGTGGCGCAGCGTGAAACCGAGCTGAGGCTGGCGCAAAAGCGCCAGGCGCGCTCCGAACCACTCGCGTCCGATCAGGCCATCGCCCTTCAGGAACTAGACGACGCGCGCGCCGCGGCCAAGGGCGCGCAGGCGGCGGTCGGCGCGGCGAAGGCGCAGGTGGCGGCGGCGGACGCCGCGATCGCGACGGCCCGATCCCAGGTGCTGGAGGCAGCAGCCGTCGTCGAGGCGGCTCGGGCGACTATCGAGCGACTTCAGGCCGACATCAACGACAGTGCGCTGAAGACGCCCCGGGACGGCCGTGTGCAGCATCGCATCGCCCAGCCCCACGAGGTGATCGGCGCCGGCGGCAAGGTGCTCAACCTCCTTGATCTGGCCGATGTCTACATGACCTTCTTCCTCCCCACCGCCGCCGCCGGCCGGGTCTCGATCGGTTCCGAGGTGCGGTTGGTGCTTGATGCCGTGCCTCAGTACGTGATCCCCGCGAAAGCGTCGTTTGTCGCCGATGCCGCCCAGTTCACGCCCAAGACGGTTGAAACTGCCAGTGAGCGAGAGAAACTCATGTTCCGGGTCAAAGCCCAGATCGACCCGGAACTCCTCAAGAAACATATCCATCAGGTCAAGACCGGCTTGCCTGGGATGGCCTACGTCCGTCTCAATGCACGGGCCGAGTGGCCTGCCGCGCTGCAAGTCAAGCTGCCGCAATGAGCTACGATCAGCCAGCCCCCGTGTCGACATTGGAAGAAGCGCCGGTCGTACGCGTGCGCGACGTCAGTCTGCGTTATGGGAAGCGGCTCGCCCTGGACGCGATCAGCCTCGATGTGCCGGCGGGGAAAATGGTCGGCCTGATCGGACCGGACGGCGTGGGGAAGTCGAGCCTGTTCTCGTTGATTTCCGGAGCCCGCGCGATCCAGGTGGGCCGAATTGACGTGCTCGGCGGGGACATGGCCGAACCGCGCCACCGCCTGGCGGTCTGCCCGCGTATCGCTTACATGCCGCAGGGTCTGGGGAAGAACCTCTATCCGACGCTTTCCGTATTCGAAAACATCGACTTCTTCGGTCGGCTCTTCGGCCACCACGAGATCGAGCGGGCCCAACGCATCGAGGACCTCGTCGACAGCACTGGCCTGGCTCCGTTCCGCGAGCGGCCGGCCGGCAAGCTTTCCGGCGGGATGAAGCAAAAGCTCGGACTCTGCTGCGCGTTGATTCACGATCCGGATGTGCTCATCCTCGACGAGCCGACCACAGGGGTCGATCCCCTGTCGCGGCGCCAGTTCTGGGAATTGGTCGAGCGCATCCGCACCGGCCGGCCTGGCATGAGCGTGCTCATGTCCACGGCCTATATGGAGGAGGCCGCCCGGCTCGACTGGTTGGTGGCGATGGATGCCGGCCGCGTGCTGGCTACCGGTTCACCCGATGAGTTACTCGCGCGCAGCGGGACCGCCTCTCTCGAGGAAGCCTTTATTGCGCTGCTGCCGGAGGAAGAGCGACGCGGCCACCGGAAAGTCGTGACCCCGCCCCGCACCGGCGACGACGGCGATATCGCAATCGAAGCCAAGGACCTGACGATGCGCTTCGGCGACTTCGTTGCGGTCGATCATGTGAGCTTTCGTATCGAACGAGGGGAAATCTTCGGCTTTCTCGGCTCGAACGGGTGCGGCAAGACCACTACCATGAAAATGCTGACGGGCCTGCTGCCGGCCAGCGAGGGACGGGCCTGGTTATTCGGGAAGGCGGTGGACCCGAAAGATCTCACAGCCAGGCAACGCGTCGGCTATATGTCGCAATCCTTTTCGCTGTATTCGGAGCTGACGGTGCGTCAGAATCTGGCGCTGCATGCCCGGCTGTTCCATGTGCCCGAACAGGAGATCGGCGACAGAGTTGAAGCTATGGCCGAACGGTTCGATCTGGACGACGTGATCGACACAAGGCCGGACGCCTTGCCGCTCGGCCAGCGCCAGCGCCTGTCTCTGGCAGTAGCGATGATCCATCGGCCGGAGATGCTGATCCTCGACGAACCCACGTCCGGCGTCGACCCGATCGCCCGCGATGCCTTCTGGCAAATTATGATCGACCTCGCGCGCCGGGACAAAGTCACCATTTTCATCTCGACTCATTTTATGAACGAGGCGGAGCGTTGTGACCGCATTTCGCTGATGCATGCGGGCCGAGTGCTCGTCACCGGCTCGCCTGTCGCACTGACGGAGCAGCGCGGGGCGAGGAGCTTGGATGATGCGTTCGTCGACTTACTGGAAGAGGTTGTGGCGCAGGACAAGGCGAAGGAGCCGTCATTGCCCGCAGACCCGGTGCCGTCTCAGATCCCTGTCCGCTCTGCTCCTCCGGCAGCAGCCCCGATCGGTCACAAAAAGAGGCGGGGGTTCGATCTCGGCCGCCTGTTCAGCTATACCCGTGTCGAGGCCCTCGGGTTGCGACGGGATCCCATCCGCGCCACGCTGGCGCTCCTCGGCAACATCATGCTGATGTTCATCGTCGGGTACGGCATCAACATGGATGTCGAGGATCTGACCTTTGCCGTGCTCGACCGTGACCAGACGACCGTCAGTCGCGACTATGCGCTGAACCTTGCCGGCTCTCGTTATTTCATCGAGCACGCGCCCATTTCCGACTACGCCGAATTGGACCGGCGCATGCGGAGCGGAGAGTTGAGCCTCGCGCTCGAAATCCCTCCCGGCTTTGCCCGCGATCTGGGCCGAGGCGATCGGGTGGAGATCGGCGCCTGGATCGACGGGGCCATGCCGCAACGCGCCGAAACCGTGCAGGGCTATGTCCGAGGCATCCACGCCCATTGGCTGGCTGACGCGGCTTCACGCCGGCTCGGGCAGAACCTGTCCGCCGGGTTGGTCAACATCGAGACCCGCTTTCGCTACAACCCTGACGTCAAGAGCCTGGTGGCGATGGTGCCGGGGATGATTCCGATTCTGTTGATGCTGATCCCGGCGATGCTCACTGCGCTCTCCGTCGTCCGGGACAAGGAGATGGGCTCGATCGTGAACCTCTATGTGACGCCGGTGACCAGGCTGGAGTTCCTGCTGGGCAAGCAACTGCCCTACATCCTGCTGGCCATGCTCAACTTCCTGCTGTTGGTCGCGCTCGCGGTCACTCTGTTCGGTGTACGGATGACCGGAAGCTTTCTCGCCCTGTCGACGGCGGCGCTGCTCTATGTCATCTCCGCCACCGCCGTGGGACTCTTGATTTCCGCCTTTATGCGCAGCCAGATTGCCGCCATCTTCGGCACCGCGATACTGACCATCCTCCCGGCGACACAGTTCTCCGGCCTGATCGATCCGGTCTCTTCGCTGGAGGGAATTGGCGCCCTCATCGGACGTCTCTATCCGACGACCCATTTTTTGACCATCTCCCGCGGGACGTTTTCCAAGGCGTTGGGATTCGAGGAGTTGCAGCCTGCTCTGCTGTCATTGGCGCTGGCTGTGCCGGTCTTGATGGGCCTCTGCGTCGCTCTTTTAAAAAAACAGGAGGCCTGATTGCGCGCCGCCAATATCCTGCATCTTGGAATCAAAGAGTTGCGCAGTCTGGCCCGTGACTCGAGACTGCTGATCCTGATCGCCTACTCCTTCTCGCTTGCCATCTATGTCGGGGCGACGGCGATGCCGGAAGCACTCAACAAGGCGCCGATCGCCATTGTCGACGAGGATCGGTCGCCGCTTTCGACGCGAATCGTCGGCGCGTTTTATCCCCCGCACTTCCTTGTGCCGACGTTGATTCCGCAGGCCGGCATGGACGAAGGCATGGACGCCGGCCTGTTTACCTTCGCGCTCAACATTCCGCCGGATTTCCAGCGCGACCTGCTGGCTGGTCGGGTACCGACGATCCAACTCAACGTCGATGCCACCCGCATGAGCCAGGCCTTTGTCGGCAGCGGTTATATCCAGACCATCATCAGCGACGAAGCGAACGAGTTCGCCCGGCGCTCTCGCGGAGGTGCCGCGCCACCGGTGGATCTGGCGCTCCGCGCCCGCTTCAATCCCTCGCTGACCCAAACCTGGTTCGGTGCGGTGATGCAGGTCATCAACAACGTCACCATGCTGTCGCTCGTCCTTACCGGTGCCGCGCTGATCCGGGAGCGTGAGCGCGGCACCGTCGAGCATCTGTTGGTCATGCCGGTCACGCCGTTGGAGATCATGACCAGTAAGGTCTGGCCGATGGCCTTGGTCGTCCTCGCCGCCTGTGCCTTCTCACTCCTGTTCATCGTGCAGGGATTACTGGCGATGCCGATCGAGGGATCGCTCGCCCTGTTCTTCGCCGGCGCGGCCGTGCATCTGTTCGCCACCACGTCGCTGGGGATCTTCTTGGCCACGGTCGCGCGCTCGATGCCCCAGTTCGGCCTGTTGCTGATCTTGGTGCTGTTGCCTCTGCAGATGTTGTCCGGCGGGGCCACGCCCCGCGAGAGCATGCCGGAGGTTGTGCAGACCGTGATGCTGGTCGCCCCCACCACCCATTTCGTCATGCTGGCGCAAGCGGTGTTGTACCGCGGGGCCGGCCTGGATGTGGTATGGCCCCAACTCCTCAGCCTCACGGTGATTGGTGCGTGTTTCTTCGGTATCGCGTTGGGGCGACTCCGGAAAACCATTGGGCAGATGGCGTGAACCGATCTCGTGAGGTACTGAGAGGCAGTGATGGATCCAGCGGCGATGACTTGACAGGATGGACAACCGAGTCCGCCGAGAGGGAGGCGAGATGAGCACAGGACCGCACTGTCCGAAAGTCGTCATCGTCGGCGGGGGGTTCGGAGGGCTCTATGCGGCCAAAGGCCTGTCGAATGAGGCGGTGGCCGTCACCCTGATCGACCGCAAGAACCATCACACCTTTCAACCCCTGCTCTATCAGGTGGCGCTGGGCGTGCTGTCTCCCGGCGAAATCGCCTCCTCGCTGCGCCGCATCCTGCAGCCTGCGCGCAATCTGCACACCATCCTGGGCGAGGTCGTTGGGATCGACGTCGCCGCCCGCAACGTGCAACTCAACGACGGCGCGGTGGTGGCCTATGACTATCTCATTCTCGCCGCCGGAGCCCGCCATGCCTACTTCGGCCATGACGAATGGGAGGCCGATGCACCGGGCCTGAAGACGATCGAAGACGCGGTCGAAATCCGAAGCCGTTTGCTCCTGGCGTTCGAGCGGGCGGAACAGAAGGCGCAGCTCACGGGACGGGACGAGCCGTTGAGTTTTGCCGTCATCGGCGGGGGGCCGACCGGTGTGGAATTGGCCGGAGCCATCGCCGACCTCGCGCGGTTGGCGCTGGCCAAGGATTTCAAGGCCATCGACACGATGCAGGCACGTGTCTGCCTATACGAGGGCGCCTCACGCATTCTCGGGACCTATTCGGAAGACTCGTCGCGCAAGGCTGCCGAACAACTGGAGCAGCTGGGCGTCGAAGTCTGCACCGACAGCCTCGTGCGAGCCGTGGAACCGGGTCGGATCCGGGTAGGAGACGAGTGGATTGCCACGGACGTGACGATTTGGGCGACCGGGGTTGCGCCCTCCCCGCTCGCGAAGACACTGGGAGTAGCCACGGATCGTTCGGGGCGGGTGCCCATCGAGCAGGACCTCAGCGTGCTGGGCCATCGCGAAGTTTTCGTCATCGGTGACATGGCGGCCCTCGTCGATGCGAACGGCAGGCCGGTGCCGGGCTTGGCTGCTGCGGCTTTGCAGCAGGGGCAACAGGCGGCGCGCAACATCCTGAACGATTTACAGAGACGGCCACGCGAACCATTTCGGTACGTGGATCGGGGCAGCATGGCGACGATCGGCCACCACCGTGCGGTGGCGGAGTTTGGTCGATGGCACCTCTCCGGCATACCGGCCTGGTTGCTCTGGTCGGTGGTGCACGTGTTCTTGTTGATTGGTTTCCGCAATCGCATCGCCGTGATGCTGCAGTGGATCTGGGCTTATGCCACGCGCAACGGCAGCAGTCCCCTCATCACTGACTTTCAGCGGACGGAGGCCAAGCGCGCCTTCCCCGCTACGCGCAGGCTTTGACGATTGTGGATGAATACAGGCGAAAGTCGTCGAGGTGCGAGGTAATGATGGTGTGAAGGATCTCCAGATTCAGGCTGGTGTAGTCATGCACGGCGACGTTGCGGAAGCCGACCATTCGCTGGAGCCGGCTCGCCAACTCGGCCGGGAGCAGTCCTGCTTTCTCTAACAAGCCGAACGCCTCTCTGCTTTCCTGCGGAAGTCCCAACCCTTTACGTCTGACCACATACATGGCGAGATCAATGGCGGTCTCGCAAGCACGTTGCAGATTGCGCACGATCGCATCCTGCTTGGTTTGATTGTCAAACAGGTTGCTTCGATCCCCGCCATATTCTTCGGTGATGCGGCGCAGGCATCGTTCGATGTTCCCCGCCTTGTTCACGATCACATCGTCAGCCATACACGAGTCCGCGAGTCTTGATGTCGTTGAGTAGCTCCCGTCGTTCTTCGTTCAGCCGTGCGTAATCGGAGTAGGCGTACATTTCGAACTCGGCCCGAGCGGAATGCTCTCTGCTGTCGAGGATGCGGCCGGTGGCAATGACTTGCGCACGCATGACCGTGGAGGCTCGCTTGAGATCGAGCAGGTCCACATCTCGACCAAGTTGAGTCGCGAGCTCCTGAGCCCATTCGAAGAGCTGTTCGCCGGACAGCGTCTGCTTGGCCAGAACAGCAAGGTCGATGTCGCTGCCCCGGGTCGCATCGCCTCGGACCTCTGAGCCGAACTGGTAGATGGCCACGAGGTCGGGAATGTGCTCCCGCAGAAACTGCACAATCGTCTCACTGTTCATGGAAGGATCTCCACTCCGGAGAGGCAGTATACGTGACAGGGCAGGAAATGTCGAAGCGGGGCAAACGGGGAAGGTTGCGCGCGGTCGGAGCGATGGGCATACTAGGCCACGCATGAGCCACGAACCATCAGCAGAGACGGTGTCTTCCAGCCTCGACCGGTATCGTGCGTTGTTGCGCGTGGCGGAGGCAATTGCCAACCACTCCGACTTGTCTGCACTAGTGCAGGATCTTGCCCGGCAGCTGCCGTCGGTCGTGCCGGTCAATTTTGTGGGGCTTTCGTTGCATGACCCCCAGCGAGGGGTCATGCGGCTGCATGTGCTCCAGGCCAATGTGACGGCCGACATCATCGGCGGGCATGAAAGCGCGCCGGCCGAGACGCCCGCCGGATTGGTGTGGGAGACACAAGAACCGCTGCTGCTCAACGATCTGGCCGCCGAGCATCGCTGGCCGAATGTGATCGGGTTGATGCGGGAAGATGGTGTGCAGTCCTGTTGCCTGGTGCCGCTGACCTCCGCCGCCCGACGATTGGGGTCCTTGGAGTTTTCGAGCCTGGAACAGCACGCATACGGCATCGCCGATGTGGAGTTGATGCAACAGGTCGGGCACCAGGTGGCGGTGGCTGTCGAGAATGTGCTCAATCGTGAGGCCGCGGAGGCCTCCCGCCGCGACGTCGAACGGCAGCGCGATCGCTTCGGCCTGTTACTGCGCATGACGAATACCATTGCGTCCACGCTGGATCTACGCGAGGTGTTCAAGGCCGTGAGTCTCTGCCTGCGCGAGATGGTCCCGCAGGAATACGCCAGCCTGATTCTGTGTGACGGCAAGAACGGCCGCGTCCGCCTCCATGCCTTGGATTTTCCCGACAACGAAGGCGCCTTGACCGAGGGGGCGATGTCGGATGTCGCCGGTTCCCTCGCCGGCCTGGCGTTGGAGCGGAGGCGCCCCGCGATAGCGAACACTTTGCCGGACCTGAAGGCGTTTTCTCACGCCGTGCCGCAGCTCCTGGTTATGAAGGGCTTCCAGTCCATGTGTTCCTTGCCCCTGTTGTCGCGCGATCGCGTGATCGGCTGCCTGAATCTGGCAAGTCATCAAGAGCAGGCGTTCAGCGAGCAGGATGTGGAATTCTTGAGCCAAGTGGCCGGGCAGATCGCACTGGCCGTCGACAATGCCTTGGCGTATCAGGAGATTCACACGCTCAAAGATCGATTGACCGAGGAAAAGTTGTACTTGGAGGAAGAAATCCGTGTGGAACATGGCTTCGACGATATCATCGGCGAGAGCCGTGCGTTGAAACAGGTGTTGGGGCAAGTCGAAATCGTGGCGCCGACCGATGCGACGGTGCTGATCCTGGGTGAAACCGGAACGGGAAAAGAACTCATTGCCAGGGCGATCCATCGCCTAAGCGGTCGCCACGCACGCACGTTCGTCAAACTCAACTGTGCGGCGATTCCCACCGGGTTGCTGGAGAGTGAATTGTTCGGCCATGAACGGGGCGCCTTCACCGGGGCCATCGCACAGAAGGTCGGCCGGTTCGAGTTGGCCCATGGCGGGACGATCTTTTTGGACGAGGTGGGAGAAATTCCGCTGGAGCTGCAGTCCAAACTGCTTCGGGTGTTGCAGGAGCAAGAATTCGAACGACTCGGGAGCACCCGCACGATCCGCGTGGACATCAGGCTGGTAGCCGCCACGAACCGGGACCTGGCGAAGCTGGCCGAGGAGGGCCGGTTTCGAAACGATCTGTACTATCGGTTAAACGTGTTTCCCCTCACGTTGCCGCCGCTCCGCGAGCGTCGCGAGGACATCCCCATGCTCGTGCGGTATTTCGCGCAGCATTATGCCGCGCGCATGAAGAAAAGCATCGAGTCGATCCCTGCCCCGACCCTGGAGGCCTTGTCCCGTTATCACTGGCCCGGCAACATTCGAGAACTGGAGAATCTGGTCGAGCGGGCCGTCATTCTGACCCAGGGGACACAACTGCACGTGCCGCTGCAGGAACTGAGGCTGGTGGAACCGGAGCGTGCGGCTGCGTCCCCAACCTTGCATGATGCGGAACGCCAGCAGATTCTTCGTGTCCTGCGAGAGACGAAGTGGACGATCGGCGGACCAGACGGCGCGGCGGCTCGCTTAGGTTTGAAGCGCACCACCCTCACATCCAAACTCAAAAAGCTCGGGCTCTCGCGCCCGAGAGAATAATCGTCTGGTGCCCCTACCGCGTGGTCTCGATTCCTGATTCAATGTGAAGGGAGAACGTCCTGCGAATCTCACAGTATTCACCAAGGAGGGCAGCATGAAGATGCAGAGCACGGTCAGGGTGGCGATCGGGGCGTTGATCATTGCCGGGGCGCTGGTCGGTGCCGGGTGTCACCGACACCATACGCCGACGGAGCGCGCGGATTGGATGACGGGGAAGATCGCCAAACACTTGGACCTCGACGATCAGCAGAAGGCCAAGCTGGCCGCCGTGAAGGACGAAGCGATGGCCGTCCGCGCGGAGTCGGAGAAGGAGCGCAAGGCGACCATGGAAGAGGTCATCGCTCAGGTCCAGAGCGACCGGCTGGATCAGGCCAAGCTGGCTCGTTTGTTTGAGCAGCACCAAGCGGGACAGACCCGCCTGATGCAGCGTGTGTTGCCCAAGCTGGCGGAATGGCATGCGACCCTGCGGCCCGAACAAAAGGCGGAAGCCGTGGAACACCTTCGCAAGTGGATGGAGCGATACGGAGACCACTGATTCGTGAGCCTTCGGACCTCGACTATTGCCGCGGCCGTCCTCGCATCGGTGCTGATCGCCGGATATGTGGTCCTCGATCGGCTAGTGTGGCAGGACGGCCTCCCGGAGGGGCTGATTCAGGCCAATGGACGGATCGAAGGCGACCATGTCACCGTGGCCAGCAAGTTCCCGGGGCGCGTCGTAGACCTGGCGGCGCGCGAAGGGGCTGAGGTCGTCAAAGGCACCGTGCTGATACGGCTTGACGATGCCCAGACGAAGGCGAAAGTCGACCAAGCCTTGCGGCTCGTCGAGAGCTTGATCTCGCAGGTGGAGGCGGCCCATACGGCACTCGCGGTCCTCAACCTCGAAGTGCCTCTGAGCATCGAAGCGGCGGACGCCAAAGTCGCCAGTGCGCGCGCCCTCATCCGTAAGGCGAAAGCCGTCGAGTATGAAGCCCGCCGGGACGCCGAGCGTGTGCGCGCTCTGCTTCCCGAGCAGGCCGTGTCACAGCAGCATGTGGACCAGGCGGACGCGCGTTGGAAAGTCGCGGTCACGGACATTGCGGTGTCGCAGGCCGCCCTCGATCAGGCCGGGAAGGAACTCGCTCAGGCCGAATTGGGGCGAGAGCGAATCCGATCGAAGGAAGCGGAGGTGGCCGCGCTCGAACGGCAGCGCGACCAGGCGGATGCGGCACTCGCGGAAATCCGCAGCGTGCTCGACGATCTGACGATCGTGGCCCCGACGAGCGGGACGGTGACCACGCGCATGGTGGACGTCGGCGAAGTCGTGGCGACCGGCGCGCCCCTGCTCGAACTGGTGGACCTCGACCGCCTCTATTTGCAGGTCTATGTCCCGGAGCTCCAAGTCGGCAAGGTCCGCCTCGACCTGCCCGCCCGCATCCATACGGATGCCTTTCCTGACGAACCCTTCGAGGCGACGGTCCGATACATTGCCTCGAAAGCGGAATTCACTCCAAAAGAAGTCCAGACTCCCGACGAACGCGTCAAGCTGATCTACGCCGTCCGGCTCTATCTCAAGGCGAATCCAAATCATCGGCTGACACCGGGTCTTCCGGCGGATGCGGTGATTCGCTGGAAGGACGATGTTGCCTGGTCGAAGCCCCGATGACGAGCCTCACCGCATCGTCACCGGACCTGGTGGTCCGGGTCTCCGGCCTCGTGAAGCGGTACAAGCAGCACCTCGCGGTCAAAGGCCTCGACTTCACCGTGAATCGCGGAGAGATCTATGGCCTCATCGGACCCGATGGGGCCGGAAAGAGCAGCGTGATGAAGGCGCTCGCCGGAGTTTTGCAGTACGAAGGCGGGTCCGCGGAAGTGTTCGGGACCGTCGTGGATTCCGAGCAGGCGGCCGAAAACGTGAAACGACGAATCGGATTTCTTCCTCAAGGGCTGGGGCTCAATCTCTACCCTGAACTCTCCGTCGAGGAGAACATCGACTTTTTTGCCAAGCTGCGGTTAGTTCCCGAGGCGGAGCTACGTGAGCGCAAGGGACGGCTGCTGGCCATCACCCGCTTGGATCGTTTTCGTGGCCGGCTGATGAAACAGCTCTCGGGCGGGATGAAGCAAAAGCTCGGCCTGATCTGCACGTTGATTCACGAGCCGGAGCTTGCCATTCTGGACGAGCCGACGACCGGCGTCGATCCGGTTTCGCGGCGCGACTTCTGGGCCATTCTTGCGGAGTGGCAGTCAGCCAAAGGCATGACCGCGATTGTGTCGACCGCCTACATGGACGAAGCGGCCCGCTTTCACCGGCTCTCGTTTCTCTCTCATGGCCGGATGCTGGCCTCGGGAACTCCGGCAGAAGTCACGGCGCTGGTCCCGGGCCTGGTCGTCACCTTCGAATCGACCCCGCAATTGGAAGCCGTTGCCCGGTTGAAACGCCGCTATGCGCAGGTGGAATCCTTGGGTCCCTCGGTGCACCTGTTCACGCCGGAGCGGGACGCGCACGCCGCCGTGGCAGAAATCCGCGCGGTGTTGGGCGATTTGCCGGTGGGGCACCTCCACACGGATGAACCGGAGTTGGAAGATGTCGTCGTGGCCCTGCTCCTGAAAGAGCAGGATGGGCAAGCGGGAGCGTCGGAAGCATCGGTCCGACCGACTCGCGCCGGAGATAGGCAGCAGCGCGATGGGCTGGCCGTTCAGGCCAGGGAACTCGTTCGGGATTTTGATTCGTTTCGCGCCGTGGACCGGGTGAGTTTTGATGTGCAGCAAGGTGAAATCTTCGGCCTGCTGGGGGCGAACGGTGCAGGCAAAACGACCATCATCAAGATGCTCACCGGAATTGTGCCTCCGACGGGTGGAGAGGGGCGCGTGGCCGGTGCGGACATGCGGACGGCAGGCGGGGCGATCAAGGAACGCATCGGCTACATGTCCCAGGCCTTCTCTCTCTATCTCGACCTGACCGTGGTCGAGAACATCCGGCTGTTTGCCGGGATCTACGGCCTGGCTCGCCGACAGGCGCAGCAACGGATGGAGTGGATCGTGGAGATGGCGGGCCTCAGCGGCTATGTACACGATCGGACGGGACGCCTTCCCATGGGAGTGCGGCAACGTCTGGCGTTGGGGTGTGCCCTCGTCCATAGCCCGCGCGTCTTATTCCTGGACGAACCGACATCCGGCGTGGACCCCATCGGCCGTCGACGGTTCTGGGAGTTGTTGTCCAGATTGGCTCGCGAGGAAGGCGTCGCGATCCTTATCACCACCCATTATCTCAGCGAAGCGGAACACTGCGACCGGCTGGCCCTCATGTATGCAGGGCGTATCGTGGCCGAGGGGACGCCGGCGGACCTCAAAACCCAGGTGGAGCAGGAAGTCGGGCAATTGCTGGAGATTGCCGTGGATAGGCCGGGGGCCGCACTCACGCATATGATGGCGGCCGGATTCTCCGGCGCCGCGCTCTTCGGTACGAAGATTCATGTGCTCTCACGCGATCCTTCCCGTGACGAGGCGCATCTCCGTGAGGTGTTGGCGCGCGTCGGCCACTCCGTCGAGGCGGTACGGCTGCGAACACTCAGTTTGGAAGATGTGTTTGTGTCGCGGGTCATGGCACTGGAACGGGCGGCGCAGAAGGAGAAGCACACCTGAATCTGCAACGCATCGGCGCCGTGGCGCTCAAGGAATGGAAGGAAACCACCAGAGACCGGCTGTTCCTGCTGCTGGCCTTTCTTCTGCCGGCTCTCTGGCTCGTGGTGTTCGGATACGGGTTGAACCTGGATGTGGAGGACATTCCGTTCGCGGTCCTGGATCGGGATCACAGCGAGTTGAGCCGGGATTATCTCCAGCGGTTCATCCAATCGCGCTATTTTTCGTTTCAAGGTTACGCTGATGAGGAGCGTGCCCTGGGGCGCCTGTTGACCGACACGAAGATCCGAGCGGCCATCATCGTGCCGGAGCGGTTCCAGGAACAATTGGTCGCAGGCGAACCGGTGGCCGTGCAGACGTTGCTCGACGGAACTTTCCCTCTCCATACGGATATCGCCAAAGGGTATGTCATTGCCATCAACCAGGCCTTCACCGAGGATCGCCTGATTGAGTACCTGCGGGGAGCCCGTGGTCTCACTGACGAGCAGGCGGCTGTGCTGGTGCGCCCGCTGAGCGTTGAAGTGCGATATCTGTACAACGAGGAGGTCCGCAGCACCTGGTCCATGGTACCGGCGCTGGTCATGTTTACGTTGATGCTCGCGTCCCCCCTGCTGACGGCGCTCGGGGTCGTGCGGGAAAAAGAAACGGGCTCGATCTACAATATTTACAGCTCTACCCTGAGCCGCGCCGAATTCCTTACCGGAAAGCTGCTGCCCTATATCGTCATTTCCCTCGTGAACGTCGTCGTCTTGTGGCTGATGGCCGTCGGCCTGTTCCAGGTGCCGTTTAAGGGACACTTCCTCCTGTTTTTTTCCGCGTCGGTGCTGTTCGTATGCTGTACGACAGGAATCGGCCTCCTGATTTCCTTGCTGGTGCAGACGCAAATGGCGGCGTTGATCATCACGATGATCGTCGCGATGATTCCGACCATTCTGTTTTCCGGGCTCTTGGTTCCCGTCGCCTCATTGACGCGCGGCGCCAAGGTCCAGGCCCATCTGTACCCTGCCATGTACTACACCAACATCGTGCGAGGAAGTTTTCTGAAAGGCGTCGGTGCCGACGTGTTGTGGTTCGACCTGCTGGCGCTGGGGATGTTTGCCGCCGCCATCAGCGGCGTCACCTATCGGCTCTTTACCAAGAGGCCCAAAGCATGAGGAATGGGAGATGACGGCTCGCCGGCAGGCAACCATGTGGGGGCGACGGCTCGCGGCGCTGACGTGGAAAGAACTGTTGCAACTGACGCGCGACTTGCCGCTCTTGCTGTTCTTGCTCTATTCGTTTTCCCTTTCGGTCGTGGTGAGCGGCGCCGGGATCACGATGCAGCTCACCAACGCCGAGTTGCTGGTGCATGATGCGGATCACAGTCCTTCGTCCCGCGAGCTGATCCACCGGTTTCAGCCCCCGTATTTCGCCTTTACCGGCGAGATCCGCGATCCACGGGAGGGACTCAGACAGTTGGATGCGGGCCGCGCGATGTTGCTGTTGGAGATTCCTCCCCGATTTCACGAGGCGTTGATGAGTGGGGAGCGAACGGCGGTCCAGCTGCTCGTTGACACCACCAATGCCCCTCAAGGACTTTCGGCCGCCGCCTATACCGTGCGAATCGCCGGCCTGTTCGGCGCCGAGCGGGGCCTGGCGTCCGCCGGTCTTTCCGGTGCGAAGGCGAGCCTGCCGATGGTGACCAGTGCCCATCGCGTCTGGTTCAATCCCACCCAAGATGAACGATGGTTCCAGTCCATCGCCCATGTCCTCCGTATGACGACCATCTTTGCCGTGTTATTGCCGGCGGCTGCGCTGGTGCGTGAGAAGGAGCGGGGCACGGTCGAACAATTGTTGGTGTCGCCCCTGTCTTCCTTCCAGATCATGTTTGCCAAAGTGCTCGCGATGTCCGGGGTCATCCTCCTCGCGCTCAGTCTCGCGCTGTACGGTGTGCTGCAGCCGGTGTTTCATGTGCCGATGAAGGGGTCGACCGGACTCTTTTTTCTCCTGACCGCGTTGCACGTCTTCACCACTGCCGGATTCGGGCTGGTGGCAGCGACACTCGCGAAGAATCAGGCCCAGGTGGGCATGATGACACTCTTCGTCGTGGGGCCGATGCTCCTGTTGTCTGGCATTACGTCACCGTATGAGTCCATGCCGACGTGGGTGCAGGCGATCATGACGCTCTCACCGCTGCGCTACTACATCGACATCACCTATGGCGTGATGCTGAAGGGCGCAGGGTTGGATATGCTGTGGAAGTCGGTCGGTGCCATGCTCCTGTTGGGCGGCAGCCTGTTCGGCTTCGGTATGTGGCGATTCCGGCGGCAATTTCAATAAGCAGCCATCACCATCACCGTGCTCGTTGACGCTCACCCACCACGTCCCGTCATCTCGTGACGACGGCCTTCGTCACCTGACGATGGGTCGTCGTCGCTCCTTCGTCACTTCAGCCCAACACAGCGAGACTCACCAGGGCGCATCTTCGAAATTCTCCATATCGTCAATGTGTTAGCACGTGTCGTTGGCATCGCGATGAACGGGAACGACCCTTGCCATACCGCACGTACAACGGATCGGTCATCAATTCTAACTGGAGGTGCAGCATGCAGGCGTTGTTCAAAACAGATGAGTCCTGGGCCGGGTTGATCTTGCGAGTGGCGTTGGGCGGCGTGATCTTCGCTCATGGCGCGCAGAAATTGTTGGGCTGGTACGGAGGGTTTGGCTTCGAAGGCACGATGGGATTTTTCACGCAAAAGATGGGGCTGCCCTGGCTGGTTGCGTTTCTAGTCATCATCGGTGAATCCATCGGCAGTCTTGGATTAATCGCAGGTCTGCTCACGCGGTTCACGGCGGCGAGCTTCATCGTCATCATGCTCGGCGCGATCGTGACGGTGCACTTGCCGCAGGGCTTCTTCATGAATTGGTTCGGCCAGCAGCAAGGTGAAGGCTTTGAATATCACCTCCTCGTGATCGCGATGAGCCTGGCGCTGTTGGTGGTGGGTGGCGGCAAGTGGTCGCTGGACGGGCTGATCGCCAAATGGCTGGGTGAGCCGGCGAAGAGTCAGTCCTCGGAAGCACGCGACCAGAAGTATGCGTTCCGCACCTTGTAAGGCGCAGTCTAATTCGCGTCACGCGGAGGCTGGTACGACCATGCTGAAAATTACGGTGTCGAACGAACATCCACGGATCACCTTCACGCTCTCCGGGCGTCTGGTCGGTCCCTGGGTCCAGGAGCTCCGGCAATGCTGGCTGATGGCGGACTTCGACGATCCGAGGCAATGTCGGGTCGACCTCCGGGACGTGAGCTTCATCGATGAGGCGGGCACGAGGCTGCTGTCTCAGATGACCCGCGAGGGGGTCTCGATTCAGGCGTCAGGGTGTCTGACGAAGGCCATCGTGCAGAGTTTAGACAGGACAGGCGTTCACAAACATGGATGAAAGGAGTCACACCATGACACGGACCATAGTGATGCTCGGTGCAATCGTACTCAGCTTGTCGATGGCGGTGCCCTCTGGACAAGCCGCCGATGGCGGGGCGAAAAAAGCGACACATATGAAGGTCAGCGGGGTGGTTTCGAATGTGGCGTCAGGCATCACCACCGTGAAGACGCCCTGGGGGACGATGAAAATTGCGTCGACACTCACGCCCAAGAATCTTGAGGTGGGAGAAGAAGTGGACATGCAGGTCAACGAAAACAATGCCGTGATCGACGTCCATCGGAAGGGAGACAGGGCGCATACCCATCGCTTCGTGACGGGTAACCTGGCCTATACCTCGCCGGATAGGAAGGAAATCAAGGTGTGGACCCCGGAGGGAGAGAAGGCCATCGATGTGCAAACAGGCCGGTCCAAGTTGTCGACATTGGAAGAAGGGGCGCCGGTGACGGCCGAGTTGAACGAAGCGGGAAAGATGATCGACATCAACCGTTTCACTGTGGAGATGAGCTTCGACGAACATCCGCGCACCAAGCCTGGCTATGTCATTCAGGTGAATGGGACGGTGACCAAGATCCAGTCCGGCCTGATCTATGTGAAAACGCCGGCGGGACAATACACGATCAGCGCGAACACCGCCCCTGCCGATGCGGCGGTCGGCGATGACGTGTCGCTCTGGGTCAATGAAGAAGGTATGGTCATCGATCATCATGGAAAAGAAAAACACAAGGCCGGCAGCCACCGGCTGATCTTCGGCAAATTGATCTATGCGGGGACGACGAAGAATGTGATCAAACTGGCGACGCCGGAAGGCGTGAAAGAGTTTCCGTTGGAGCGCATGGAAGTGAAGACCAAGCCGATCGCGGAAGGGTCCCACATCGTGGTCGAGTTGAATGAAGAAGGCACCGTCATCGACCTGCGGAAGGCGCAGTAACCTGAATGGGTCTGGCGGGGGCCCTGCTCCCGCCGGACCGTCGCTGGGTCGAGATCAGGCCGGTGGTTCAACAGGTGTCGGTATGAAAGTGGCGGCCACCGCCGAAGCCGTTCAAGGAGGTGCCTGATGCCGGTGACATTGATCAATGTATTTTCGGTCCCGCCGTCAACGAAGCAGAGTTCGTGCAGTGGTGGCAGGACGTCAAGGCGCACATCACGAAGCAAGAAGGATTTCTCAGCGGGAAATTCCATAAGAGTCTCAAGCCGGACAGCCGGTTCACCTATATCAACGTCGCCATCTGGGAGAACGAAGGCTTGTACTGGAAGGCGTATGAGAAGAGCGTCACGCCCATGAAGGAGAAACTGGCGCAACTGGGGGTGGACATGACGCCGGCGCTCTATCACGTCGCCTTTGAATACTGATCATAGGTGCACGAGAAGCATCGTGCGGAATTCAGCCAGCGATCAAGGAGGAGAGTATGAAGATGCACAATACGATGAGGGTTGCGATGGTGGTGTTGGGTCTGAGCGGGGTGTTGGTGTCGGCCGGTTCCCTGTTCGCCGAGGTCGATGATGGATCACTTGTCACAATCACCTCCCCGAAGGACGGAGCCAAGGTGGGAGAGACCTTCGAGCTCACCTACGCGCTCACGAAGGGTTCCAAAGCCGCTCATGCACATGTGTACCTGGACGGCGAACCCCAGAAGAAGTTTCCCGGCACCTTCAAGGGCCTGAGCAAGGGCAAGCATGAGATCAAGGTTCAAGCGGCGACTCACGATCACGACCATTTGACCGCGACTGACACGATCACGGTCGAGGTGCAATGACGGCAGCTCCGAGCGGGGAGGTCTTGCCTCCCCGCCCCGTGGGAGGCTGCGCGGGAACTTGCGACGTGGTGAGAAGAGGCGCTTGGAACAGGTTATGGGCAGAGTTCAGTCAGGTCCGCCGTCACGACGTGCGCCCCGTTCCGGATGAGGTCTTCCGCATGCCCGGTTCGATCGACGCCGATGACCAGTCCGAATCCACCGTTACGCCCGGCCTGCACCCCTGCGACGGCGTCCTCGACGACAATGGCTCGAGGCGGATCGACCTGCAGTCGCCTGGCCGCTTCGAGAAAACCATCTGGGGCCGGCTTGCCTGCAAGATGGAGCCGTTCGCTTTCGATACCGTCAACCCGAGTCTGGAAGAAATCCGCGAGGCCGGTTTTTTGTAGCACGGCCGCAGTGTGCTTGCTGGCTGAGACGACCGCGGTTCGCATGCCCTGTGCCCGTACGTTCCGGAGAAGCTGCATCGCGTCGTCATACAGCTCGATGCCATGTTGTGCGAGATGCGCTTGGAAGTACCCGTCCTTCTTGTTCCCGAGCCCCTGGACGGTTTCCTGCTCCGGGCCATCGTGCGCCGTGCCATTGGGCAGGACGATGTGGCGAGATTCCAGAAAGGCCCGGACCCCGTCGTATCGAAGTTTGCCGTCCACGTATCGTTGATAGTCGAGCAGGATATCGAAGGGCTGAAAAGGCACGTGATCGCGCAAGGCTTTCGCTTGCAGGTACTCATCGAACAGTCGTTTCCAGGCGGTGGCATGCACGACGGCGGTTTTGGTGAGGACTCCATCGAGGTCGAAGAGCACCGCATCGAACTTGGTCGGATCGATGGACGGCGGATGGAAAGGTTGTTCTCCGGATGCGCCCTGTGTCATCCTCGGTCTCCCTTGCGTGTCAGTCTGTGTGTCGGCATGCGGGATACGTGGTCGTGACTGCATGCTACCATTCTCCCCTTCGAAGATGTGAAGGAACGTCACGATGTGGAAACCTCACGACAAAGCGATCCTGCCCGTGCCGGATCAGGGCGAAGAAGGGGTGAACGCGGCTACGCCGTTCTTGTCGGTCAGGGTTCCATTCGCCGTTGACCCACGCTGGGCCCTGGTCGAAGCAGGGTTCGACCACAATTGCGAGCCTGGGATCGAGTCGATTTTCACCGTGGCAAATGGTTATGTGGGAACGCGGGGTTCGCTCGACGAACGTGCAGGCCCATCCTCTCCGGTGACGTATCTGGCCGGCGTGTTTACGGGTACCGGGGGAGCAGGAGGCGTCCTGAAACTCGCGGAGCTGCCCGATTGGACGCATCTTCGCGTACTGGTGGAAGGGGTCCCGCTGTCGCTCGAAACCGGAACGACGCTCGATCACCGACGCATCCTCGACCTGCAGCACGGGGTGCTGTTTCGACAGTGGCGGCACCAGGATGACCGAGGCCGAGTGACGGCGCTCACCTATGCGCGCGCCGTGTGTCTTCACGATCGACACCTTTTGCTCCAGTCCGTCACGGTCACGCCGGAAAACTATGAGGGGGACATCACGATCCAATCCGCCACGAGCAATCCTCAGTCGGAGATCCACTGGTCTTCCGAGCTGAAAGGCAATGCAGCCCTGCTCCTGGGGCAGACGGACAGAGGAACAACGATCGCCATGGCCTCTCACAGCCGGCTGGAACATGAGAAGGGTCTGGAGAGTGTGGGGAACGGCTCGGGCGAAGCGTGCGCCGAGCAGTGGGTATGGCGAGCCCAACGGGGCGCGGCGGCTCGGTTCGATCGCTCCGTCGTCGTCTATTCATCTCGCGAGGTCCGGGATCCTGCCGAGGCAGCCACCGGCCATGTTCGCCGAGCTGCCGAGACGGGGCTGGCCGCGAATCTGTTACGACACGCCCAGGCATGGGAGGAGCGGTGCTGTGCGAGCGAAGTCGAGGTGGTCGGCGATGAGACGGCGCAGCGCGCGCTCCGCTTTGCGGTCTATCATCTCAACAGTGCGGTGAATCCACAGGACGAGCGTGTATCCATCGGCGCCAGGGCTCTGAGCGGTCCGACCTACAAGGGGCACGTCTTCTGGGATACTGAAATTTATCTGCTGCCGTTTTACACCTTCACCGATCCTGCGGCGGCGCGGTCGCTCTTGCAGTATCGTTTCCATACGCTTCCGGCCGCTCGCGACAGGGCACGGCGGCTGGGATATCAAGGAGCGTTGTACGCCTGGGAGTCTGCCGATACGGGAGCGGATGTCACGCCGGAGACGGTCCGCGCGCCGGACGGCCGGGTGGTTCAGGTCCTCACGGGGATTCAGGAGCACCATATCAGCGCGGATATCGCCTATGCGGTCTGGCAATATTGGCAGGCGACGGCGGATGAGGAGTTTTTTCTCACGGCCGGCGCAGACATCCTCATCGAAACCGCGCGATTCTGGGCCACTCGTGGTCGGGTAGAGCCTGACGGGCGGTACCACATTCGAACGGTCATCGGCCCGGATGAATACCATGAGTCCGTGGATGACAATGCCTACACGAACGTCATGGCGCAATGGAATCTCGAACGGGCCGCAGACACGGTCGATTGGCTCCGCTCCCACCGTGCGGATGTCTGGCCTATCATCAGCGAGCGTGTGCGGGTCACGCCCGATGAACCGGACTCCTGGCGTCGGACTGCGGCGCTCATGGTGACGGGATTCGATCGCGCAACCAATCTGTTCGAGCAATTTGCCGGCTTTTTTGACCTGGAGGAACTCGACCTCCAGCCATACCGCCCGATGTCGGTTCCCATCGATGTGACGATCGGACGCGAGAGGACGCAGCGCGCTCAAGTCGTGAAACAGGCCGACGTGGTCGCGCTGAGCGCCCTCTTTTGGGAACGGTTCCCCGTTGCCGTCCATGAGGCGAACGTCCGGTACTATGCGCCGCGTACCGCACATGGCAGTTCCTTGAGTCCCGCCCTCCATGCCGTAGTGAGCGCGCGGCTCGGCGAGGCCGATCTGGCGGCCCAGTACTTTTACGACGCAGCGGCGATCGATCTTGCGCATCACGGGGGCAAGTCGGCCGGGGGCGTGCACATCGCCACCCTGGGGGGACTCTGGCAGGCCGCCGTGTTTGGGATGGGGGGAATCAGGCTTCGAGAGGAGGGACTTGTCGTCGCCCCGCACCTTCCATCGAACTGGGACCGGTTATCGTTTCCCCTGCAATGGAGAGGTCGGCGAATCTCCGTGACGATCGATCGCGAGCCGGGACAGGTGACCGTCGATTTCCGGAGCGGTGAACCAATGACCATTGAGTTGAGTCAGGGGTCCATGCAAAGGATCACGTCCCACCATCGTTATGTCGCCCATCGGGTCGGACCCGGTTGGAGCGCCTGGCAGGAATCCAAGCGGTAGTCCGATCGGCTCTGCCTATGTCATCAACGATACACATGAGGAGGATCACATGAAACGTCACGCCTCGGCACAATGGAACGGCGATTTGAAAACCGGCAAGGGGACGGTCTCGACACAAAGCGGTGTCCTGTCCCAGACCCAATATTCTTTCACGACCCGATTCGAGAACGGTAATGGGACCAATCCCGAAGAACTGATCGCGGCGGCCCATGCCGGCTGTTTCACCATGGCCCTCTCCGCACAGTTGGGCGCGGCGAATCTGGTCGCCGACCAGCTCGCCACGACTGCGACGGTCACGATGGAAAAACTTGACGCAGGGTGGACGGTCACCGGCATTCATTTGGACGTGAAGGGCAGAGTGCCCAAGGCGGATGCAGCCGCTTGGGAGAAAGCGACCACGGCGGCCAAAACCGGATGCCCGATTTCCCGCTTGCTCAATACGACGATTACGATGGAGACGAAATTGGAAAGCTAAAACCGATGGCTGCCTCGCAGGATCTCGACTCTCTCGCGTTTCTTTTCGACTTGGACGGCACTTGGTGGATAGCGTCTACCAGCATGTGCTGGCCTGGCGTGAAGCCACTCAGGCAGCCGGCATCGAATTGCCGGTCTGGAGGATTCATCGCCAAATCGGCATGAGCGGCGGTCTCATGTTACAGGCTCTCTGGCGTGAAACCGGTCGGCCGGTTTCGAAGGAAGAAGCGGAACGCATTCAGCGGGTGCACGCAGAGGCGTTTGTGAAGCAGGCTCCATCGCTCCGGGTGCTGCCGGGTGCGCAGAACCTGCTGGATGCGCTGACGGCGGGTCGTGTGCCTTTCGCCATTGCCACCAGCGGGCGGCTGCAGAGCGCGCAACATACGTTACAGTTGCTGGCGCTGCCTCCAGGAACGCCGGTGGTGACTCGAGATCAAGTCAAACGCGCGAAACCGGATCCTGATTTATTTCTGGCTGCTGCAGAACAGCTTCGGGTCCCGATTGCGAAGTGCATCGTCGTCGGAGACAGCGTCTGGGATTTGCTGGCGGCCCGTCGTGCCTCCGCGCTCGGGGTGGGACTCTTGTCAGGCGGCTACGGTCGAGAAGAACTGGAGCGGGCGGGCGCGTACCGTACCTATGATGACCCGGCTGACCTCCTGCGTCATCTGGACGAATGCGGAGTCCGCCCGACCCGCTGATGTGAGGGGATGCCGCGCGAAGAGATGACTGAGAACCGTGACAAGCACAAGATGTTGGCGGGAGAGTTGTATCGTGCGTCGGCGGCGGAACTTACGGTTGAGCGTCGTCGTGCGCAGGTGCTGTTCGCTCGGTACAATGCCATCTCGGATGGGGACTCCGACCTTCTGTTGTCGTTGCTCCGAGAAATCATGGGTGCAGTCGGAGAGGGAACCGTCGTCATGCCTCGTTTCACCTGCGACTACGGTTACAATATCTGCCTCGGCCGCAATGTATTCATCAATTATCACTGCATCTTTCTTGACTGTGCTCCCATCATGATTGGAAATGATGTGCAGGTCGCCCCCGCCGTGCAGCTCTACACGGCGCAGCATCCGCTAGAAGCAGATGTGCGCCGGTCTGGCCTGGAATCTGCGCGTCCGATCCGAATCGGGAACGACGTCTGGATCGGGGGCGGAGCGGTGATTCTGCCCGGTGTGACGATTGGTGATCGCAGCGTGGTGGGTGCGGGAAGTGTGGTCGTTCATTCGGTCCCCCCTGATTGTGTCGTGGCCGGTAATCCGGCACGCGTCGTGCGCACATTGGCATCAACAACCCAGATAGAAGAAGAGTTCATGGAAGGATCATTCATGGAAAAGCCGGCCGAGACACAGTTTCCCCTTCACGATTTGCTCCAGCGCCGATGGAGCCCGCGAGCCTTTTCGGAGCGCATGGTGGAGCCGGACAGGTTGCGGAGCCTGTTCGAGGCAGCCAGGTGGGCGCCTTCGTCGAATAACGAGCAGCCGTGGCATTTTATCCTCGGAACGAAGGCGGATCCGGCTGGGTACGATCGGCTCTTTTCCTGTCTCAAGGAAGGCAACAAGAAATGGGCGTTCCGGGCTCCGGTGCTGTTGCTCTCAGTGGCGAGGATGCATTTTGAAGATGAAGGCACACCGAACCGGCATGCCTGGCACGACACCGGTATGGCTGCCCTCAGTCTCTCCTTGCAGGCTACCGCGCTCGGGTTGATCGCTCACCAGATGGCGGGCTTCGATGTGGAGAAGGCTCGCGCTGACCTTGGCATTCCCGCGGGGTTCGAACCGGTGGCGATGATTGCGCTCGGATATCCGGGTGATCCGGCGATATTGGACGAGCGCTTGCGTCAGCGTGAACTGGCGCCGCGCGAGCGGAAGTCTGCGAGGGAGTTTGTTGCCATCGGCCGCTGGAACGTGCCTCCGGATTGGCAAGCCGACTGAGCCGATTCGGCGGGGTTCATGGTCGATAGACGCGCAGCATGTCATGGCCCCCGCGTTGTAGCTCATACCCCACCGGTTCAATCGAGACGCGGTACCCGTCCCGTTGCAGCCGCTCACAGACCGGCTCAAGGTGTTGCGACCGCTCGGCCCGCAGCGCGATCAATGGGAAGATCCGCACCTCGGACGCGACTCGTGTCATGGCGCGAATCGACTCCAGGTGAAACGCCTGGGAGAAGTGGTCCGAGTACAGAAACAGAAAATGGGACGAGAGTGCGAGGTCGAACTGATCGGGCTCGAACGGCAAGGTCGGCAGTGCGCCGCAGACATACCGGTCTGTGCCTTGCCCTGTCCGGTAGTCCGCGAGAAATCGTTCCATGACACCGATTCGATGTTGCCGGAGTTCGTCGGGGTTGCGATGGTAGCGCCACACCCAATGCTCGGGAGTCGCCCGGATCTGATCGATGACCTGGTCCAGTTTGTGGAAGAATTGCCGTTGGATCTCGTCTCCAGGGAATTGATACAGTGGGTCGAACGAACAGACCGTGCCGCCGTCGGCGGTGAGCTCCGCATTGAAGCTGGCCGGCCCGGCGGCGCAGTCCAGAATGCGGCGTTGACGGTCGGACGCGCTCAACGAAAACATCAGCTCGTATTCGCCTAACCAACGGCCGAACGGCACGGTCTGATCCAAGCGAATACTCATGGGCGGACAGTAGCAGATCGCTTGGACGGAGGCGAGTGCCGGAAGATGGTGCATCGCTTCGGGCGAGGTCTGCTGAGGGTGCGAGGCAAACAGAGGTGTCGAGGATGGGTGCGTTGAACGGGAAGGTGGCGATCGTCACCGGGTCTTCCAGCGGTATCGGGAAAGCCATTGTCTTGAGGCTGGCCAAAGACGGGGCTGCCGTCGTGGTCCATTACCGGACGCGCGCGCAGCAGGCCGGTGAGGTGGTCGCGGCGATCCAGGAACAGGGCGGCACGGCCTGGCTGATCCAAGCCGACATGAGCCGCGCGGACGAGGCTCGACGGGTGATTTCGGAAACCGTCGGGCGATTCGGCCGGCTGGATATTCTGGTGAACAACGCCGGAAAGTTTTCGCCGAAATCGTTTTTTGAGACCACCGAGGCGGATTTTGACGCGCTGATCGGTCTGCATGCCAAGGGGCCCTACTTTGCGATGCAGGAGGCGGCCAAAGTGCTCCCGGAGCATGGGCGCATCGTGAACATCACCACCGCCGGCACGCAGTTGCATTTTCATGGTGCCAGCGCATATTTGGGCAGTAAACGGGCGCTGGAGCAATTCACCAAGGGTATCGCCCAGGAACTGGCTCCGCGAGGGATTACCGTCAACGCCGTGTCGCCCGGCATTACCGATACCGGAGTCTTGACCGACCAGTACCGGCAGATCGGCCTTCACGGCTCGCCGACGCAGCGCCTTGGATTGCCTGGGGATATTGCCGATGTGGTGGCGTTTCTCGTGAGTGAAGATGCGCGGTGGCTGACGGGACAGACGATTCAGGCCGGCGGCGGCATTGTGATGTGAGGCTATTCAGGAGGAATCATGAGCAGACGGAATGTGTCGACAGGGGGCCCGTGGGAAGCAAAAATCGGCTATTCACGCGCGGTGCGAGTCGGTCAGTCGGTGCAGGTCTCCGGAACAACCGCGATGACGGCTACGGGGCTGGTCGGCAAGGGCGATCCCTACGCGCAGACGATCCAGGCGTTGAAGACGATCGAAGCGGCGCTCGTACAGGCCGGCGCGTCGATCGCCGATGTGGTCCGCACACGGATCTATATGGCCAATATCGATCAGTGGCAGGAAGTCGGCCGGGCGCATGGAGAAGTTTTCGGTTCTGTCCGGCCGGCGACCACGATGGTGGAGGTGAAACGGTTGATCGATCCGGACATGCTCATTGAAATCGAAGCCGACGCGATCGTGGGCTAGCCGGTTGGATGAGCAGGCCGTCGCCAGCGGTCGCCCACCTGTGTAGGGTCGATCCGGTGATGAAGCGTCTGATCGGGGAGGTCGGGCCCTATGCGCTTCCGATCAGGGCCAGGCGTTCGCCGTTTGAGTCGCTGGTTCGCGCCATCGCCTTTCAGCAACTACATGAGAAGGCGGCGGAGAGTATCCTTGCGCGCTTCAGGACCTTGTTCCCCGGTCGCCGGTTTCCGCGCCCGGCCGATGTGCTGGCGGTTCCGGCCGAGGTGATTCGAGAAGCGGGGTTTTCCCGCGCCAAGATCGCGGCACTACAAGATTTGGCAGCCAAGGCGCTGGATGGGACTGTGCCGACCACGGCTGTGATCCAACGGCTGGATGATGAGGCGATTATCGAGCGGCTGATTGCCGTGCGTGGTGTCGGGCGATGGACCGTCGAAATGTTGCTTATTTTCCAACTCGGGCGGCCCGACGTCCTACCCGTGGACGACTTCGGTGTGCGCAACGGATTTCGACTTGCCTACGGTCTGTCGCGCATGCCGACGCCGAAACACGTGCTGCAGTACGGCGAACGCTGGCGACCCTATCGCACCGCTGCCGCCTGGTATCTCTGGCGCGCGGTTGACATCGCAAAGCGACGGATGCCGCCGGCGGTGTGAACGCCCTCACCTGTGGAACCGGAACGAATACGCGAAGCATGTTATGGCAAACCCGACGCAACGATTGATCGAGAATGTGGAAGGCAATTTCTACGTGGATGTCAGGTGCATCAACTGCGATGCCTGCCGTCAATTGGCTCCGTCCAGTTTCGCGGAAGCCGGGGACTATTCGGTCGTGACTCGTCAGCCGGTCACGGATCGCGAGATTCGAGAGGCCTACCATGCCCTGCTCGCCTGTCCCACCGGGGCGATCGGCGTCGCTCAGGGAGACAAGGGTGCGCTGGATCTCGCTCGGACCGACTTTCCCCTTCCCATCGAGGACCAGGTGTATTACTGCGGGTTCAATTCGGAACAGTCGTTCGGGGCCAACAGTTTCTTCGTACGGCACCCCGATGGAAATTGGTTGATCGATTCGCCGCGGTATCTGAAGCACCTGGTGGATGCCTTCGAGCGCCTCGGCGGCCTGTCGTATATTTTCCTGACGCATGAGGATGATGTGGCGGATGCCGCACGGTATGCGCGGCGCTTTGGCGCGACACGCATCATTCACCGGGCTGATGCCCATGCCCTACCTGGAGCGGAGGAGATCATCGAGGGAGCGGACGAGATCGTGTACCGACCGGAGTTTCGCATCATTCCCGTGCCCGGTCACACCGAAGGGAGCCTCTGCCTCTTGTATCGAGATCGGTTCTTATTCACGGGCGATCATCTGTGGTGGGAGCCGGAGACTCGGCGACTGGAAACTCCCCGGCAGTTGGTATGGAACGCCGATGCCCTCCTCCGGTCCTGCGAACGGCTCACCCGACATCCTTTCGATTGGGTCTTGGCCGGCCATGGGGGGCGGATACGTCTACCGCCACAGGAGATGCGGGCGGCACTCCAGGATCTGGTCCTTCGCAGACAAGGGGTTCGCACGTGAACCTCCCCTTCCTCACGCTCTCCTGCGTGCTTAGCCTGTGCCTCGGCGGCGTCGGCGGGGCGGACGCGGCGTCGGTGGCCGGGGACCGGGACCAGGCCTTGATCAGGGCGGCGGAAGGGAACGATGTCGCGCTAGTCCGGCAGTTGGTGGCAGACGGGGCCGACCTCCGCGCGCGTGACGGACGCGGGCGCACGGCCTTGCTGGCGGCGACGTATCAGAATCACGTGGAAAGCGCCGGGTTGCTCATCCAAGCGGGCGCCGACGTTAATGCCCAAGACGTGATACAGAACAGCCCGCTGCTCCTGGCCGGCGCCAGCGGCTACCTTGAGATTGTGAAGCTCGCCTTGGTCGCTGGTCCCGATTTCACCGTCTATAACCGGTTCGGCGGGACGGCACTCATTCCAGCCTGTGAGCGTGGCCATGTCGACGTGGTGCGGGAACTCTTGAAGACGACGATCGATGTGAACCACGTCAACCGATTGGGGTGGACGGCCTTGTTGGAAGCGATTCTGTTGAGTGACGGCGGGGCGACACATCAAGAGATCGTTCGACTGTTGCTGGCCCGTGGGGCGAATCCGAATCTCGCCGACCACGATGGGGTGACGCCGTTGCGGCACGCCAGGCAGAAAGGATACCGGGTGATGGCGGACCTGTTGCTGGCTGCGGGAGCCCACGAATAACGGTCAGGTGTGCCCGAGGTCCCCGCTCAGCTGCGTCGGTAAGTGCTATACCCAAACGGGCTGAGCAGCAGCGGGACGTGGTAGGTCTGCGTCAGGTCCTGCACGGTAAACACCACGACCACCTCGGGGAAGAAACTCGCCACATGAACCTCTCCCTTCAGGCTGCCGGTCAGGCCGTCGCGGAGATCGGTTCCAGTCCTGCAATCTTCAACATCTTCACGGCTTCTTGAATCACGCTGATGACGGCCGGTCTGGCGAACCCCTTGCGCCAAGCCAGGGCAATGCGACGCTCGGGCACCGGTTTCGTAAAATCCAACACGGTGAGCCGTTTGTTCAGATGTCTGCTAGTGACGGCGCTGGAGGGCATGACGGTAATGCCGAGCCCTGAGGCGACCATTTGACGAATGGTCTCCAGCGAATTCCCCTGCAAGCCCTCGGAGTCCGACCGGCTGAGTTCCGGGCAGGCCTCCAGCACCTGATGTCTGAAGCAATGACCGGCATGGGGTAACAGGACTCGCTCGCCCATCATGGCCGAAGGATCGATGGTTCCCTTCTTCGCGAGTCGATGGTCTGACGGCACGACAGCCTTAAAAGGTTCGTCGTACAGTGCTTGCACCAATATCCCAGGCTCTTCAAACGGCAAGGCGATCATGATGACGTCGAGCTTGCCGCTCTTCAACATGGCGGTCAGGTTGACCGTAAGGTTCTCCTCGATCTCCAACGGCATCTCCGGTGCCCGCTTGTGCAGGAGCGGCACGAGATCCGGCAGCAGGTACGGGCCGACCGTCGCAATGGCGCCGAGCCGTAACGCTCCCACCAGCTGATTCTTCCCTTGGGCGGCGAGAAGTTTGATGCGATCCACTTCCTCCAGCACCAGCTGGGCTTGGTGGACGATTTGTTCCCCAAGGGGGGTGAGCACTGCCTGGTGTTTGCGTCGCTCAAAGATCGCCACGCCCAACTCTTCCTCCAGCTTCTTGATGGCCAGACTCAGCGCCGGCTGCGTCACGAAACTCCGCTCGGCTGCGCGGCCGAAATGCCGTTCTTGTGCCAAGGCGACGATGTACTGCAGTTCGGTCAAGGTCATAACCGGAGTCCTCGCATGATTAATTTCGCTAATCGTCCATGCATACACTATCAATTGGACTGATAGTTCGGCCACCGGTATCGTCTCATCATGAAGTCGCAATCGAACAGGGTGCAACAAGGAGGTGGGTCATGCGACAGGTGGTAGTGGCTTTCGGCATGGGATGCGTCGTGATGATGTTGCAGGGGTGTGCCGCGCCGGCCAAGCAGATCGGGCATGAGCCTGCGGCATTCGCGGATGGCAATCGGGTGGCCCTATCGGATGACGACGTCCTCAAGAAAATGGAACGGCATGTCGAGCGCCAGGATCGCCCAGGGTCCACGTTGATGTTTCGATGATTCCCCGGCGCAGGGCATCACGAGGGAAGGAGAAAAGGAGGAGCCATGCGGAAGACAAGGATGAGATGGGTCGCAGGCGTCGCGGCAGGGGTCATGGTCGGAGCGTGTGGTCTGGCGGCGACGCGTGTCATGGGCGAACCGTCGGGGCCTCAATCGACTCCGACTTCCGTCACGCAGGAGATCCCGTTGGGACTAGAGGACCCGGCGGGCTACATTCCGGCGGACAATCCACAAACGGCGAAGAAGATCGAGCTCGGGCGGGTTCTGTTCTTTGATAAGCGGCTGTCTAAGACGAACACCGTCGCTTGTGCGAACTGCCACATGCCCGGCCTGGCGTTTACCGACGGACAGGCCGTGTCGATGGGGATCAATCGGTTGCAAGGCGGTCGAAGCGCCCCGACAGCGATCAATCGCGTGTATAGCAAGGCGCAGTTTTGGGATGGACGCGCTCAAACCCTGGAAGAACAATCGACCGGACCGTTTATCAATCCGGTTGAACATGGCTTTCTCGACTATGATGAGATGATCGCCAAGATGAAAACGATCAGCGGCTACCGCACGCTCTTCGGCGAGGTGTTCCACAGCGAGATTACGGAGCAGAACATCGGCAAGGCGATTGCGAGTTTTCAACGGACGCTGATCTCGGGCAATAGTCCTGCGGATCGGTTCGACTTCGGCGGAGAGGAGCAAGCCCTGAGCGACTCCGCCAAACGAGGCTTGGAATTGTTCCGCGGCAAGGCGCGCTGCACGCGTTGCCACTCGGGGTTCAATTTCTCCGATGAAAAGTTCCACAACCTGGGGATCGGCTGGGATACGAACACGGTGGACTTGGGCCGGTACATGGTGACCAAGAATCCGGAGGATATCGGGGCGTTCAAGACGCCGACCTTGCGGGAGATCTCGCGCACGGCTCCGTACATGCACGACGGACGCTTCGGCACGCTGGAGGAGGTCGTCGACTTCTACAATCAGGGAGGGATTAAGAATCCCCATCTCGACAATACGTTGATTCCGTTAGAGCTCACTGCAGAAGAGAAGCGGGATGTGGTAGCGTTTTTGCGGTCACTCAATGGTGAAGGCTGGCAACAGGTGGCGGCACCGGTCGAGTTTCCAAAGTAGCTCTCCCTGCAGAGACGGGAAGGGCTGTGGCCTGCGGGCTGCCGCCCTTCTCGCTCATCTTCCTGCCTGCTTGCAAATCCCTCCCTTGTACGGGTAACAGAGAAGACGACGAAGAGAGTGCCAGAGCTTACTCGGTTACGCCGATATGATGACTGCCGTTTCCCGCTGGATCGATCGTAATATTCTGGAACTCGTTCGCGATTTCCAACTGTCCTACCTCCCGCCGCTCATGGTCTACATGGCCGCCGGCATTTCCGGGCTCACCGGCATCGTGGGCACCTTCTTCGTGAAAGACTATCTCGGCCTCTCCGCGGCGTTTCTCGCTGCGCTGGGATTCTGGGCCGGGATCCCTTGGGCGCTCAAAATGCCGTTCGGGCATCTGGTCGACCTGCTTTGGCGATGGAAGAGCCTGCTCGTCTATCTCGGGGCCGGGGTGATTGCGGCGAGCTTGCTGATCATGGTCGGGCTGATCGGTCATCGTGAGGCGATGGTGGCCGTGATGCCGGCGGAGGTCTGGTACGTGCTCAGCGTGTTGTTGTCGCCGATCGGCTACGTGATTCAAGACACCGTGGCCGATGCCATGACCGTCGAGGCGGTTCCGCGGGTAGACGAGCGGGGGCAACCGATCGATGAAGGGACGCTGAAGCTCATGCACACCACGATGCAAACGCTCGGGCGCGTCGCGATCATCGGCGGCGGCATTCTGGTCTCCCTGATCAATCTGTATCTGTTTACGGGTGTGGAAAACCTGCCCAAAGACAAGGTCGCTGAGATCTATCAACAGGTCTATCTGCTCGCGTTGGCGATTCCGGCCGTGTCGGTCCTCGGCGTGATCACTGCCTCGATCCTGCGTGTGCGGGAGAAGCGTCGGTTCCTGAGCCAGGGACTGCCGCCGAAACAGATTGCGGCGTTGTTGGAGCGGCCTGAAGAGCCAACCAAGCCCAATTGGTGGATTCTTGGCGGGAGCCTGGCCTTCGTGTTGTTTACCCTGACGGTCGGTGTGGCGGACTTCCCGTATAGCGAAGAAATTGTTTTCGCCGGCTCCATGGCCATCGTGTCGGTGTTGATGGTGCGTTTGACCCGTGAACTGGAACCTCAGGCCAGACATGTGCTCGTGGGGACCGCCCTGGTCGTGTTCGTGTTCCGTGCGGTGCCAGGACCCGGGGAAGGCGCGACCTGGTGGATGATCGACCAGCTGAAATTCGACCAGCAGTTTCTGTCGGTCTTGTCGCTGATCGGCAGCGCCTTGACGCTTGCGGGCATGTTTCTTTTTCGCCGGTTCATGGCGGAACGGTCCATCGCTTATGTGGTGGGCTTTCTCGCCGTGGCGGCGTTTTTCTTAGGGCTTCCCATCGTCAGCATGTATTACGGCCTTCATCAGTGGACCTCGGCGATGACCGGCGGCGTGGTCGATGCGCGGTTTATCGCCCTGGTGAATACGGCGCTCGAATCGCCCTTGGGCCAGATCTCCATGATTCCCATGCTGGCCTGGATTGCGAACTCCGCGCCGGCCAATCTGAAAGCCACCTATTTTGCGGTGATGGCCTCGTTTACGAATCTCGCCCTGTCGCTCAGCCAGCTCGGGACGAAATATCTCAACGAGCTGTTCGTGGTCACCCGTGAGGTGCGCGATCCGGTGACCAACGCCATTCAGACCCCCGATGACTATAGTCAGTTGGGCATGTTGTTGATTGTCCAGACTTTGCTCGGTCTGGCGTTGCCCTTCGCGGCGATCCTGTTCGCCCGCTTCACGCGATTCCGGAGCGCTTGACGAAAAGGGGGAACGGTGGCCACCTTTCAATTCCTGGCCGACCATGGCGTGGGCGTACTCTTCTGGGTGATCTTTGCCGAGCAGATCGGCTTTCCCATTCCGGCCATTCCCCTGTTGATCGCCGCCGGGGCCCTCGTCGGGGCCGGCAAAATGTCGGTGGCGGCCGCGCTCCTCGTGCCGGTGGCCGCGTCGTTGCCGCCGGATGTCGCCTGGTACTATCTGGGGCGGTACAAGGGCGGAACGGTACTCGGCTTCCTCTGCCGGCTCTCGTTGGAGCCGGACTCTTGCGTGCGCGACACGGAAAATCTGTTTCATCGGAACGGTCCCCGCGCGCTGTTGCTCGCCAAGTTTATCCCCGGCTTCAGCACGGTGGCGCCTCCGCTGGCCGGGATCGTCGGCATGAGCCCACTCACGTTTATCCTGTACGACGTGGCCGGTACCCTCATCTGGGCCTCTGTGAGTGCCGGAGTCGGAGCGCTCTTCAGTAATCAACTCGAACAACTCATCAGCCTGTTCGATCAAGGCGGGGGGTTGCTGCTCACGTTGTTGGCTGTCGGCCTCGCGGGGTTCATCGGTTACAAGTTCTATCATCGGCAGACGTTCCTGCGGCACCTGCGCATGTCGAAGATCTCCGTAGACGAACTCAAACAGCGGCTTGATGCAGGCGAGGCGATCAGTGTGGTGGACGTGCGGCATCCTCTGTCGGTCCAACTCGATCCGGACACGATTCCCGGCGCCATCAATTTCACGCTGGAGGAGATCGAACATCGCCATCACGAAATCCCGCGCGATCGCGATATCGTCCTCTACTGCACCTGCCCCAACGAAGTGTCCAGCGCCAGGACGGCGTTCCTGCTCAAGAAGAAAGGCATCCATCGCGTCCGCCCGTTGGAGGGTGGCCTCGACGCCTGGCGGGAGCGAAAGTATCCGGTAGAGCGGCGCCCCATCCCACCCCTGACATCCCCTTGACCTGTGCGGACTCGAATAGTTACTGAGAGGGAGTCGTGGAAGGAGTCACGGGGCGGACGTGTTTGATCATGGCGAGGACGGCAGGGCTGGCGTGCTCAGGGTGGATCATGATGCCAGGGTGGCGATTGGCGAACACGCGAAACACTTCATCTGCAAATCCCTGTCCCACGGAGCGTACGTCACGAAAGTCGAGGCTGATTTCTCTGAACTTCTCCAGATTGGCCAGCAGACGTTTTGCCTCCGATCGAGAGACGTAGTCGTGCCGAAGGAGTTTCACGAACACTCTGGTTTTCTGGAACTGAAAGTCATATTCCGCCGGGGCAAACTCACCGAACACCTCTTCTAGCTTATGACGGGCACTGCGGTGAACGGTGAAGTGGACGGCTGTTCCGGCGAGGTGCCGCTGTTGAGATACAAAGACGTCGTGCTTGGCGCGCTTCCATTCCATCTGTATGCGATGAGAGCGCACGGTGAAGGCGTCACCGATGCGGGAGGTAAAAAAGATCCCTTCCCCCGCATGTGCCTCCGGCATCGTGGTGGTTTTTCCCTTCAGTAGTTCGACCAAGGCTGTCTCTTCGTCGGGCAAGCCATGCTTGGTCGCGATGGAATGAAACAGGCCGATACCGGCATCACGGATGTCGAAACTGACGAAACTCGGCGTCACAGTGAATCGTATGGAACAACGTTCCGCCTGCGAATGATCGATCGCGTTGTTGAGCATTTCCGTGAAAGCATATCGAACGATGGCCAGCACGTTAGGTCTCAGCACTCGCTCAAGGTTAAGTTGCACCGCAAGCTGGTTCCATACGCGATCCTCATCGCAGTCGCGGATTGGGAGGAGCCTCGCAATCGTGGCCGGCTTCTCGGCTTTTCCTGCCAAGCTATAGCGAGCGCTTCGGGTCGTTCCCGATCGGACGATCTGATGGGTTTCGAGCAGACTTCGCAGATGCAGACTGAGGGCCTGGCGACTGAGACCGAGGTGTTCACGGAGCTCTCCCCCCGTAGCCGAGTCTCTCCGTGCGAGAAACGCCAGGACTTTTTGCTTGGGACCCACGTAACGACGGTGGCACATTGTCAAAGTATTGTCAATGTGTAGACATTGCAATTGTCAATGCATGATCGAAGTCATATCGAACAAGCAGCGTGCGGAGTCGTGGAAGAACTCCGGGCTGGCATCCCCTTGATCTGTGCGGTATGATGAGCATCTAAAGAAGAGCGAATAGCTGATGGCGTATGGCCAATAGCCAGGCCGAAGACCTTGCGGATGTTCAAAAAGGTCTTGTGGCAAGGCCGCAGCGATGCGAAGGTCCGAGGCGTACTGGTTACGTACGGCGAGGAGCTGAGCGAGTGAGAACGCAGCCAGAAGCTTTTTCAACATCAGACCGAAAGGGGGGCGACCGGTTTCGACGGGGATATTGACGCCATCGTTGCATGTCGAGATCTCGGGAACTCGTAAAATTCCGGGAAAAACGCAACTGCCAACCAAGAACTGGCACTCGCAGCCTAATTTAGGCTGAGACGTCGTTCCATCTGAGGCCCGCGGGGGTGGAATGGCGCGATGCAGCGGGCTGGTTCCACGCCGGTGCTCAGCGGCGTGGGGCGAGACAATACTGGGCTAGCGGTGATTCTAAGCCGGCCGATAGGCGTGGGTCGCTGCGAAGCTTAAAGAATCGGCTACACATGTAGATGCGATGTGCCGACGATCTTCGGACAGGGGTTCAACTCCCCTCGCCTCCACCAAACAACGCGCGCTCGACCCGGAGCCAATGATGATGGATCCGGGCGACGGGATAAACCACTTCTAGAGTTTCTCTCTTTTTCGTGCGACCCCGCGCCTTACATGAGCGCGGGGATACTTCACCTCAAGTGAGTGCCCTTCAGGAAGGGCACGGAGACTCTCCGAGCCCTTTTTTCTTGCCTGAACTCCTCTGGTGGGCCAGATGCGTCGTGCAGACCTCCCGAACACAGGTGCGTAACCAGCGATGCGCAAGATCAGCGTCCAGTCGAGGGTGCCAGAGCAACGACACGGTGAACTCCGGCGTCGAGATCGGCAGGGCAAAGCTATACATGCCGGTACGCAAGATCCCGGTGTGTCGTTCGGGAACGGTGGCGATGAGGTCAGAGGCGCGAGCCAGCGCAAGAGCCGTCGCAAAGCCCCCAACAATCGTCGCGAGCTCCCGTTCCAATCCGAACGCTTCTAAGGCATCATCGATCGGGCCCTTTTCAAGTCCCTCTCGCGAGACACAGATGTGTTTTCCGGCGGCATAGCGGGAGGGCGTGATCCTGCCCTTCGTCAGCGCATGACCGGCTCGCACGACACCAACATATCGGTCATTGAACAGGGCCTGCATGCGCAACTCCTGAGCCGTTGTCTTATCAACCACCCCGGTCTCCAACTCGACGGTGCCTTCCCGCAGCGGCGCGCTGTCCTTCTGTGACTTCTGCACAAAGCGCAGTCGCACGCCTGGCGCCTCCCTACCGAGACGGTCCAGAAGCGGCGGGCCGAAGTTCTCCACAAAACCTTCGCTGGTTCGCAGGGTGAATGTCCTGACGAGCGTGGTGAGAGTGAGTCGCTCCGCCGGGCGAAGCACTGATTCGGCGTCTTGCACCAGCTGACTCACGCGTTCACGCAAGGCAAGCGCCAGAGGTGTCGGCACGAGCCCTCGACCAGCTCTGACCAACAGGGGGTCGCCGGTTGTCGCGCGCAATCGGGCGAGTGCCCGGCTCATTGCTGATGGACTGAGTCGTAACCGGTGCCCGGCGCGCGCCACGCTGCCTTCCGCCAGCAACACATTGAGGGTCACCAGCAGGTTGAGATCGGGCCGAGACATGGCGCGATGATAACACGGTTCACCTGTGAGATGGCGTCAGATGCACGCATAACATGCAATCGCTGCGTGTTCCGCCAGGTCACGGAGCAGCGTAAGATGACCTCATCGTCGGTGATCATTTTCAAGGAGGTCGGAACACATGGACGCACAGTTTTGGCATGACCGGTGGGCAAGCAATGAAATCGGGTTTCACAAGAGTGAAGCGAATCCGTTATTGGTGAAGTATCTCGGCGAGCTGTCCCTCCCGAAGGGCAGCCGAATATTCCTGCCGCTCTGCGGCAAGACGCTCGATATCGGGTGGTTGCTGGCTCGCGGCTATCGAGTGGCCGGGGCCGAATTGAGTGCTATTGCCATTGACCAATTGTTCGCGCAGCTTGGCGTAACCCCGACGATCACGAAAGTCGGCGCCCTCAATCACTACCACGCCCCGCAGGTCGACCTCTTCGTGGGCGACATCTTCGCGATGACGCCGGCGTTGCTGGGTCCAGTCGATGCCATTTATGACCGGGCGGCCTTGGTCGCCTTGCCACAGGACATGCGTGCTCGGTATGCAGCACACCTCACGACGCTCACCGCGCAGGCGCCGCAACTGCTTATCTCGTTTGAATACGATCAGCGAGCCATGGAAGGCCCGCCGTTCTCGGTCAGTGAAGAAGAGATCCGGAAACACTATGGTCAGCGATACGACATCGCCGTCCTGACCAGCCTTGATGTCCCCGGCGGCCTCAAGGGACGCTGCCCGGCCACGGAACGGGTGTATCTGCTGACGAAAGGGAGGCGTTAGCTGTGGAGAAGAAGCGGATCGTGTCAGTTCGAGGGAGCCTCGTCGCCCTCTCGTTGTGCGTGCTGCTGTCCTCGATCGGGACGAGCATTGCCAATGTGAGTTTGCCGATGTTGGCGCAGGCCTTCGGCGCGTCTTTTCAACAAGTGCAATGGGTGGTGCTGGCGTATCTCCTGGCGGTGACGACGATGGTGGTCAGTGTCGGACGCCTCGGCGACATCATAGGGCGTCGGCGACTGCTGATGGTAGGCGTTATCTTGTTCTCCGTGGCCTCCGCTCTCTGCGGAAGCGCACCCACGCTGTGGCTTCTCATCGCTGCCCGAGCGATGCAGGGACTGGGAGCCGCCATCATGATGGCCATCACGATGGCCTTCGTCGGTGAAACGGTTCCCCAAGCCAGGGTCGGCCGTGCGATGGGATTGCTCGGGACAATGTCGGCGGCCGGCACGGCGCTGGGTCCTTCCCTCGGGGGCCTGCTGATTTCAGCATTCTGCTGGCAGGCGATCTTTCTCATCAATGTGCCGCTGGGCGTCACCATTCTGCTGCTCATCCATCGCTACCTCCCCGTCGATGCGAATCCGCGGCGGACCATTCCACCCAGCTTCGATGTTGTGGGGACCCTCGTGCTGGCAACGACGCTCGCGGCCTATTCGCTGGCGATGACGGTTGGACGAGGTCATGTCGGAGCACAGAATCTAGCGCTGTTGATGGCGGCCTTGCTTGGCCTCAGCCTCTTCATCGTGGCGGAGAGACGGGTCGCGTCCCCGTTGGTCCGATTGGCGCTGTTCCGCAATGCCTCAGTGAGCACGAGCTTAGCCATGAGCTCGCTCGTCTCGACCGTGATGATGGCGACACTGGTGGTCGGGCCATTCTATCTCTCGCAAACGCTTGGGCTCAGCGCGAGCTGGTTGGGATTGGTGTTGTCGATCGGTCCACTCTTCGCTGCGGTGGCCGGGGTACCGGCCGGTCGCTTGGTGGACAACGTGGGCGCCCACCGCATGACTCGCATGGGA
Organism: Nitrospira defluvii; assembly: GCF_905220995.1. Classification (NCBI taxonomy): domain Bacteria; kingdom Pseudomonadati; phylum Nitrospirota; class Nitrospiria; order Nitrospirales; family Nitrospiraceae; genus Nitrospira; species Nitrospira defluvii. The sequence continues at coordinate 1,100,585 of NZ_CAJNBJ010000001.1, read as the reverse complement.
CTCATCGGAATCGCGGTCGGGTGTTTGTTGCTGTCGACACTCCCGGCATCACTGGGGACTGTTGGCTACATCCTCCCCATCGTTGTCCTCACCGTCGGGTATGCGTTCTTCCAGACGGCCAACAATACGGTGGTCATGATGGATGTTCATCCCGACCAGCGGGGCGTGATTTCCGGCTTGCTCAACCTCTCGCGCAATCTTGGGCTGATCACCGGGGCATCCGTCATGGGTGCGTTGTTCACGTATGCGTCAGGAATGACCGACATCGCCACCGTCGCTCCTGAGGCCGTGGCCACCGGGATGCAGATCACGTTCGCAGTCGCAGGGCTGCTCATCCTCGTTGCGCTGGCCCTGGTGGTTGGCAGCCGGATGCTGGGAACGCGAACTGTGCTGGCTGAGCATGTGTGACCGTCCGTTGTCTTGTACGGGGGATGTCGACTTCACAGTGCCTGCCAATCCCATGAGATGGCTTGGCATGACTGGCCCAAAAGCCGCAGCCCGGCAGTCCGGGGTTACAAAAACCGAGAATCAAGCGGCTGTTGTGATCAGACTAAATAAAGACTATATTTAGTCCATATTGAATTACGAGGAGTCACTCGATGCGCTATTCTTCGCGAGTCAAACCCATCAGCTACCTCAAGGCCAATGCTGCGGAAGTGCTGACGCACATTGCCGAGCAGCGGGAGCCGTTGATCATTACCCAAAACGGGGAAGCCAAGGCTGTGCTACAGGATGTGGCATCGTTCGAAGAAACCCAAGAGACCTTGGCCTTGCTCAAGATCCTGGCCCTTGGCAACCAGGATTTGGCGGCAGGTCGGGTCAAGCCCGTGACCGGGGTGGTGGCGCGTCTACGCGCAAAGCGAGCGACGGCCTGATGGTCGACAGACAGAAGCGCTATGAGGTTGTGCTCACCCTGGGTGCTGAGCGGGACCTGGAGTCCATCTACGACTACATTGCTCAATTCGATGGCGTGGCCAATGCCGACGACGCGCTAGACCGGTTGATGGAGGTCGTGGAGGGGCCGGCCCGGTTTCCAGAGCGTGGCAGCTACCCAAAAGAACTTGCGGCACTGGGCATCAGGGAATACCGCCAGACTCGGTTCAAGCCCTACCGGGTGATCTACCGCGTCATAGGCAGGCAAGTTGTGATCTACCTCATCATCGATGGCCGGCGGGATATGCAGTCTTTGCTCACTAGCCGTTTGCTTGGCGCTTGACACGAATCGCCCCCCAAGATGCTCATGAATTGAGGGGGTAGCCGTCTTACGGTCAGTCACTCTCCCCCAAACCTCCAGGGCCCTGACGTGCTCCAGGCCGATTTTCTTGCCAGACGCTTGCACCAGGGCAATGCCATCACCTCCGGCGCGGTGCTCAATCTCAAGAAGTCGCCGAAGACTCTTTCGGGATCGCTGTACCAGTTAATCGCACAGACGCATGCCTACGTGCTGGACGAGCTGGCCAGTGGCCTCACACTGGCCGCCTCGGGCTTTCGGACGGTGCATCGGTATCCGGAGCGTGTCATCAAGGAGGCCATTACCAACGCGATTATCCACCGTGACTACCGGCTGAACCGGGATGTACAAATTCGCATCTTCGACAATCGGATTTAAGTCGTCAGTCCTGGTTTATTTCCCGGCCGCATCACGCCGGCTTCCGTACATCGCACAGGCTCGTTCGCGCGTAACCCATTACTGGCCGGTAATCTGCGGGAGTTTCCGGAGCCGCCGAATGTGGATGCCGGCGAAGGGGTGCGAATGATGTTCAGCCTGATGCGGGCGGGCAATCTGTACCCCCCGCTATATCGGGAGCTTAGGGAACAGGCGCAGGAAGCCATTTCCGTGGTGCTGTTCAATGAAGCACGCCCTCCCATTTGGGAACAGGTGAGCGGCTGGATCGATCGCCAAGGGCCTTTGGCGAACAGCGATCTGTGCGGTATTGCGGGACTGGATACGTTGAAGGCTTCGAAGCTCTTGAAGCGCTGGGTTGAGCAAGGTTTGTTGGTTCCTGATACCAGCCGGGGTAAACGCCATGTTGTGTATCACAAGCCGGTGTCCGATACCGAGTCGCCTTTTAAGACAGCGCTGTTATCCGAGCCACCGGATAGTTGAACAGGGCTAGTTGTAGCCGAAGGGCACACGGGCTCACTCCTGTTTCATTATCCAGCTGTCTGGATAATGAAACAGAAAAACTTGTAACTCATTGATTATGCGAAAGATAACCGCACGCTCATTATCCAGGATGGCTTCCTGTCCCGAGGCGGCCTCATGAACACCTCTACCCTAGTCCAAAAAGTCTGGAACTTCTGCCACACCCTGCGCGACGACGGCGTGGGGTATGGCGACTACCTTGAGCAGCTCACCTATCTGCTCTTCCTGAAGCTGGCGCACGAATATGCGCAGGAGCCCTATAAGCGCGATACGCACATTCCCAAGGGATACGACTGGGCCAGCCTCAGAGCGAAAACGGGTGAGCCGCTGGAAGCACAGTACCTGGCTACGCTCCATAGGCTCGGTCAGGAACCGGGGATGCTGGGGGCGATTTTCTTCAAGGCGCAAAATAAGATCCAGGACCCGGCCAAGCTGTCGCGCCTGGTGCAACTGATCGACGCCGAGAACTGGATCAGCCTCGACGCCGACACCAAGGGTGATTTGTATGAGGGGTTGCTGCAGAAGAACGCCGAAGACACGAAAAGCGGCGCCGGCCAGTATTTCACGCCGCGCGCGCTAATCGAAGCGATGGTGGCCTGTGTCCGGCCAGAACCTATGAAGACGATTGCCGATCCGGCCTGTGGCACGGGCGGGTTTTTTCTCGGCGCCTACAACTGGTTGACTCGCCCAGGGGCCGCGCTGAACAAACGCCAGAAGGAGTTTCTGCGAGACAAGACCTTCCACGGCAACGAGATTGTGCCGAACACGCGCCGCATGTGCTTGATGAACCTGTTTCTGCACAACATCGGTGAGCTGGACGGCGAGCCTTCCGTCGAGCGCTCAGATGCATTGATTGCAGAGCCCAAGCAGAGGGTGGACTACGTGCTGGCCAATCCGCCGTTCGGCAAGAAGAGCAGCATGACGATCACCAATGAGGAAGGTGAAGAAGACAAAGACGCGCTGACCTATGAGCGGCAGGACTTCTGGGAAACCACCTCGAACAAGCAGCTCAATTTCCTTTAGCACATTGTCAGCATGCTGAAGGTGGACGGCAAAGCGGCTGTGGTGTTGCCGGATAATGTGCTGTTTGAAGGTGGCGCCGGTGAAAAAATCCGCCGCAAGCTGCTGGAAACTTGCGATGTCCACACGATCCTGCGTCTGCCGACCGGTATGTTTTATGCGCAAGGGGTGAAGGCGAACGTGGTGTTTTTCGATGCCAAGCCGAAAGATGGCCGGATTCATACCGCGGGGGTGTGGTTCTACGATCTGCGGACCAACAAGCACTTCACGCTGAAGACCCGGCCGCTGAAACGTGACGATCTGCAGGAGTTCATCACCTGCTACAACCCGGAAAACAGGCATGAGCGCAGCGACACAGAGCGTTTCAAATATTTTCACTATCAGGACGTGATCGCCCGCGACAAAGCGAGCCTGGATATCTTCTGGCTCAAGGATGATAGTCTGGACAATCTCGATGACCTCCCGCCGCCGGATGTGTTGCAGCAGGAAATCATTGAGCATCTGGAGGCGGCCTTAGCCTCCTTCAGGGATGTGGCCGCCGGACTGCAAAGAAAGTAGCGTGCCGCTCGCCCTTCCCTCCGTTTGAGTCCCCCTCTTCTCTTCTGCTACAAGAGCAGCCAACTCTGGGCTGGTCGTTCGACCGAGGGCACCGGAGTATCACAAGGAGGAATGCGCGATGAGTGACGATCTGTTGAAGTATCTTGGTCCGCTGGCTGCGCTGGCCGGTGTGTGGGAGGGCGATAAGGGCGACGACGTGGCGCCGTCGGATGATCGTGGCACAGAGCGCAACAAGTTCCGTGAGCGGATGACGTTCGAGCCGTTCGGCCCCGTGAATAACCATGAGCAGCAATTATATGGCTTGCGGTATTCTACTGTAGCCTGGCGCTTGGGCGAGGACGCGCCGTTTCATGAGGAGACCGGTTACTGGCTCTGGGATGCGGCCGCAAAACAGGTGCTCCGTTGTTTCATCGTGCCGCGGGGAGTTACGGTGCTGGCCGGGGGTACCGTGGAACCGGATGCCACGTCGTTTCAGATTTCGGCGGAGGCCGGATCGGACACGTATGGGATTTGCTCCAATAAGTTTCTTGATCGGGAGTTTAAGACCGTCCGATATGAGTTGACGGTGACCCTGCATGGCCGCGACAGCTTCAGCTACAGCGAAGATACGCAGCTCAAAATGAAGGGCCGCGACGAACTGTTCCATCACATCGACGCGAATCGAGTGACCCGAGTCAGATAATTCTGTCGTCGCAACCTGGTTGGCTTCTACTCCGCACGCCCTGGTATAGTGAAGTGAGGCTACGCTACGTAGTACGTTCATGGTCACGCTGTGTGTCAGCACGCCGCAGGCGGGAGCGACCGGCAGACACACGTCGAATAAGGAGGTGCAGGATGTGGAGATCAGGGGTTGCACTAGCGGGAATTATGTTGGCGACCGGTTGTGCGGGGCTGCCGCCGACCACCAGGACGGCGGTGATCCACGAGATCAAAATGGAAACGCATCTGGCGCCTGCAGAGCTGACTGTGCATGTCGGCGACGAAGTACGCTGGGCGAACCACCGCACGTTGGCGGCGCTGATCGATATTCCCGGCCTGAAGTCGGAGATGTTGTCTTGTCAACGCGGCTTCACCAATCTGTTCGGCAGCCCGCGGGAGCTCACGGAACTTGCTCCGAATGAGAGCGCCAGCCTCTGTTTCGACCGGCCCATTGTCATCAGCTACAACGCGCGCATGCGATCGGCCGCGCCGGGCGGTATGCAGATCGAGGCGGGCACGATTCGCGTCGTGGCTCCGGCTCAATAGCCATTCGCTTTTTCTCCCGCCCCGGAGTCGCGTCATGGGCTCCGGGGTGCGCGCGCTCTCCTGAGCTATCACCCCTCCCCCTAGCCCGTATTATCTTATCCATGAGCGCTTGTGCCGCGATCGCGGATTGGCAGCCGCGACCGGCCTATCGGTGCGCCAGGACTATGGCGATCTGTTGGTTTCCGGTGTCTTGTGTGGAGCTCTTGGCCGCGAGGTGCTGGTGCCGATTGGGCGATCAGAGGACCGTGGTCCAAGGTGGACTGACGGCGAAGGCGGCGTTGATCAGGCCGACGTGGGAGTAGGCTTGGGGAAAATTGCCGAGCTGGGTGCGGGTCTCGGGGACGAAATGTTCGGAAAACAGCCCGAGATGATTCGCGCCGGTGAGGACCTGCGCCATGATCTGCTGCGCTTCCGCCATCCGTCCGAGGCGCGCCAGGCCTTGAACGACCCAGAAGGAACAGATGACGAAGCTGGATTGCGGCCGGCCGAAATCATCGGGGCGGAGGTAGCGGAAATAGAAGCCGGTCTCTTTCCCGCCTGCTTGCACGGCGAGGGCCCGCGCAATGCTGTGCATGGTGGCCTCGCACACGTCGCGGTTAGGAAAGCCGAGGATCGCCGCTTGCGCCAGCGAGGCATCGTACGTCTCGTCCTTGGGTCCGTTGCGGAGCGAGCCGTCTTTGGTCGCGTGTAGGAGTGCCTGGGCTGCGCGTGCCCGGGCTGCATCGAGGTCGAGCGTTAAGGACGGTAAGAATCCGGCCTTGTGCATGCGGTGCGCCCGGTCGAGTCCGGCCCAGCACATCAGGTTCGAAAACGAATGTTCCTGCCAACCGTTTCGGATTTCCCACAGTCCCGCGTCGGGCTGGGCAATGGTGCGATCGCAGAGCCGGGCCAGGTTGGCCACGAGCTGCTCCTGATCTTTTGTCCGCAAGTCGTAGAAGCGGTTGTCGCTGAAAATCGGCGTGAGCGCGAGCACCAGTTCGCCGTACACGTCGTTTTGAATGTGCTCGGCCGCTTGGTTGTGATTGCGCACCGGCGCGCTGCCTGAGAAGCCGGCCCAATTGCCATGTTCGGTTTCCGGCAGCGGGAGATCCTGACTCAGCGTGTACACTGGCGCGAGCCGTTCCCGTGAATGTTCATGTGTATAGGCGATGTTGAGGAGAAATTTGAGAAACCCTTCCATCTCCTCGAAGTGCCCGAGATTGTGAAAGGCGGTGAGCGAAAAATAGGCGTCACGCAACCAGCAGTAGCGATAGTCCCAATTCCGCGGCCCACCGGGCTCCTCGGGGAGGCTGGTGGTCAAGGCGGCCAGGATGGCGCCGGTATCCTCATAGCAGTGAAGTTTGAGCGCCAGGGCGGAACGAATCACCTCTTCCTGGTGCAATACGGGAATCGAACAATGCTTCACCCACATCCGCCAATAGCGAGTCGTTTGATCCAGAAATTCATGGCTGACCTTGGCGAGGTCATCCTCGATGCCCAGGCCCCAGGTCAGGGCGAAATAGGTCTTCTCGGTCAAGGCGAAGGGTCGTTCTTCGTAGAGATACGTCAGCGGCATGTTGGTCAGCAGCCGCAGGTATTCTCCGCGGATGTCGTAGCGTACGTGGCTGTTGCCGCGCATGCCGCGGGCATACTCTTTTCCCCACCCCGTGACCGGGCGACAACTGACGCGGATGGAGGGTGTGCCCGCCAGCGGTTCGACGATTCGAAAGAGTGCGGCTGGGCGGTAGACGCGGCCGTACTGTTCGAACCGGGGGCAGAAATCCGTGATTCTGAAGGTGTCGCCCTTGGACGTGGACACCTCTGTCACCAGGATATTTGTATTGGGGAGGTAGCGTTGCGTTGTCTTGACTTGAGCGGAGCTGGTAGGGCTTGATATGGAAAAGTGCCCTCCTTCCGGATCAAGGATTCGTCCAAAGACCGGATCACTGTCCGGTCTGGGCAGGCAGAGCCAGTCGACCGACCCGCTTTCATGAATGTGTGCCGAGACGTGGCAATTGCCGATGAGTCCGTAAGGGTACATGTCTCAGACCATAAGAGATTTCGGTCTCAAAGTAAACTGCAGGAGTAAAAATGCGGCTGTCCCTCCGGTTTATCCTTCCCCTCTTGCTGGTTCTGGGCGTCGTGGCCTACAGCGTCGTGCCGTTGGTGGATTCGCTCACGCTGAAATGGTTTACGCGCGACCTTGAAAGCCGCTCCAAGTTGCTGGCCAGCACGATGGAGGTGCCGTTGGCGGAACTCGTGGTGTCCCGCTCGCGCACGAAAATTTTTGCCTACTTCCATAAAGTGATTCAGGATGAGCGGTTGTACGCGCTGGGGTTCTGCGATACGCAGCAGCGCCTGCTCTACCAGACGCTGACCTATCCGGATCAATTGTCTTGCGAAAGTCTGGCGCACCTGGCGCCCGGTTCCTCAGAAGTGGTGGACTTTGCGCAGGGACCGCTGCACGTGGTGGTCGCGACGATTCAATCGGCCGGCAAGGTCCAGGGCCGGCTGATGCTGGTCCACGATATGAGTTTCGTGCACCAGCGTAGTACCGACACCAAGTGGTACATCTTCTATTTGTTCGTCGGCCTTGCCGGACTGATTTCCGCGGTGACGGTGCTCGTCGCTCAGCTCAGTTGGCGAGGGTGGGTGGCCGGAGTGCGGGCCATGTTGACCAGTAAAGGGTTGCCGGCTGAAGCGGCCGCAACGCATTCGCCTGAACTGCATCCCGTGGCTCAGGATCTCCATGCGCTGGTGCGGGAACTGGAGGCTGATCGCCGCATGCGGGATGAAAGCCAGATCACCTGGAGCCCGGCCAGCCTGAAGACGATTCTTCACGAACATCTCTCGGGCGATGAAATCCTGATTGTCTCCAATCGCCAGCCCTACATCCACAATCGGCGAGGCCAGAAGATCGAGGTGCAGCTACCGGCCAGCGGGTTGGTGTCCGCGTTGGAGCCGGTGATGCGGGCCTGCTCGGGCGTGTGGATCGCCCACGGCAACGGCTCGGCCGACCGAGAAGTGGTGGATAGCCGGGATCACGTGCGGGTGCCGCCGGACCATCCCTCCTACGATATTCGTCGGATTTGGCTGTCGCCGGATGAGGAGTCCGGGTTTTACTATGGCTTCTCGAACGAAGGGCTCTGGCCGCTGTGCCATAATGCGCATGTGCGGCCGACGTTCCGGACCTCAGACTGGGAACAGTATGTGGCCGTCAACGCCCGGTTTGCGCAGGCCGTGGTGGAAGAGGCCAAGACGGATGATCCGGTGGTGCTCGTTCAGGATTACCATTTCGCGCTCCTGCCGAAAATGGTGCGGGAAAAGCTGCCGAACGCCACCATCATCATGTTCTGGCATATTCCCTGGCCCAATTCGGAAAGCTACGGCATCTGTCCCTGGCGACAGGAAATTCTGGAGGGACTGCTCGGCAGCAGCATCGTGGGCTTCCACACCCGCGAGCACGGGAACCACTTCTTGTCCTGCATCGATCGCATTCTTGAGGCACGCATCGACCGTGACTCGTCCACTGTCTCGTACGGCGGTCGGCTGACGGCGGTGAACCCCTACCCTATTTCCATCGAGTGGCCGTCGCGCTGGTTGGAAAATCAACGGCCCGTGCCGGACTGCCGGGTTCATATCCGCGAGCGGCATGCCATGGGGCCAGACCGGCTGGTGGGCATCGGGGTGGACCGACTGGACTATACGAAGGGCATCATCGAACGGTTTCTCGCCGTCGAGCGTTTGTTCGAATTGCAGCCGGAGTGGGTCGGCAAGTTTTCGTTCATCCAGATCGCTGCGCCGAGCCGGACGATCATCGATCAGTACCAGCACTTTCACGATCAGGTCTATGCCCTGGCGGAACGCATCAACAAACGGTTCGGTCGTGAAGGGTATGAGCCGATCGTCCTGAAGGTGAAGCACCACGAGCCGCCGGATGTCTATGAATATTATCGGGCGTCGGAGTTGTGTTTCGTCACGAGCCTGCACGACGGGATGAATTTGGTGGCCAAGGAATTCATCGCGGCTCGCGACGATGAACAGGGTGTCCTCATCCTCAGCCAGTTTACCGGTGCGGCGCAAGAACTGCCTGAGGCGTTGGTGGTCAATCCCTATGACATCGATCAATGCGCGGCGGCCTTGCACATGGCGCTGTCGATGACGCCGAAGGAACAACGCGCCCGTATGCGGAGCATGCGGGGACTGATTCAGGAGTTCAATGTGTATCGGTGGGCGGGACGTATGCTCATGGATGCGGCACGGATGCGTCGTCGCATTCGCGTCATGAAGCAGGTGGGCCAGGCTTCAGGGCGGGGGCGGTAATCGCACCAATGCGCGACCTGCTCAGCGCTCCAGGGAAGCGGCTTCTCGATCGTCTGGCGGGCCAGGCGGGGGCTCTGTTTGCCTTCGATTTCGATGGCACGCTCGCACGCATTGTTCAGGACCGGCATGGTGCCGGCCTCTCGGAACCCACACGCCAGGCGCTGCATGCTCTCGCGATTGTTGCGCCGACGGCGGTCATTTCCGGGCGCTCCCTCGAGGATCTGCGTCCCCGGGTGGATGGCATCCCCACGCACTTAATCGGCAATCATGGGCTGGAAGGCTTGCATGCGTCGGAGCGGGTCATGCAACAGGCGAAGGACTGTTGCCGGGCCTGGCTCAAGTCGGTCGCCAAGGCCGAAGAGGCTCTGACACGAGCCGGCGTGGTGGTGGAGGATAAGATCTATTCCCTGACCTTCCACTATCGGCAGGCCTGTTCGCCCCCTGCCGCGCGAGAGGCGATCTTTCATACGGTGTCCACGCTGCTGCCGGCGCCGCGACTGGTGTTGGGCAAAGCCGTGGTGAATGTCATCCCCTCCGGCAATCTGCACAAGGGGACGGCCATGCTGGAGTTGATGCACCAGCTTCAGTGCTCTGCGGCGTTGTATGTGGGAGACGACGATACCGACGAGGACGTGTTTTCGTTGCCGGATGAGCGCATCGTCACCGTGCGCGTCGGAAAGAAGCTGACGACCGCCGCGCAATGGTACCTCGCGCGGCAGTCGCAGATCGGACAGTTGCTCCAGTATCTCACCGAGGCGCGGGCCCGGGCCGTTTCGGCCTAGGCTTCTTGCGCGGCCACGCCTTTTTTGTACAGCCCATACACGTAGACGGGAATGTGCAGGTCCTTCAGGGCCTGCTGGAGGAGCGGATAGACCTTTTCCCATTCCAACCCGCCCACTCCGGTGGCCAGGCGAGGGAGGGCCAGGCTCTTCACCTGATGTTCCTGCAATTCCTTTTTCAGTGCTTGAAGCGCATGATTGACGTTGGGCAGGGTGGCCTTGCCGGGATGGTCTTGGTCGCCGGCGGGAGGCTCTTGCGTAAACAAATTGATAATGACGGGGGAGTTCGGCCCTTTCCACGACCAGGCGCCGCCCGGCTTCGGATTGTAGGTCTGACAATAATGGCGGAAATCCTTGTACATCCCCGGCCACTGTTCACGAAGGGATAACGCCAAGCCCTGCTTGAAGTTATCGTGTGGCGCAATTCCATGCGCGATGGCACCGGCCGTGGATAACAGGATGTCTCCGGTCACTTCCTTGAGCATGACTGACGCCTCCTTGAGTTGGTAATAGCTTCGTCTTGTACCACATAAGGCCGAGTCCCGTTCAATCAATGGAGGAGTCGAAAGAAATATTTCCGTCACCCGGCCGGCAAGGCGCGAAACGGCTGCCACCTTCTCTCTGATGATGGGGCCTGAGTGGAGACCCGAACGTGGAAGGAGCGGCGACATGAAAGAGTATCGCATCAAGCCCGGTACACGACTTGCGCTGACGGAGTTCGATCCCAATGACACGGGGAGCTACCAAAAGAATGACGAGGGAAAGGCCAAGGCGAAAGCGGCGACAGCTGAGCTCATTGCCGCTCTCGATCAGCTGCAGGAGCGGCTCTACGCCAACGGCTCGCGGGCCTTGCTGATCGTGTTGCAAGGGATGGACACGAGCGGAAAGGACGGGACGATCCGCAGCGTGATGACGGGCGTGAACCCACAGGGCTGTACGGTCGTGTCATTCAAGGCTCCGTCTACCGAAGAATTATCCCGCGATTTTCTCTGGCGCGTGCATCAAAAGGTGCCTGCCAAGGGCCAGATCGGCATCTTCAATCGCTCGCATTATGAGGATGTGTTGATTACGCGCGTGCACGGCTGGATTTCGGACAAGGAGGCCGCGCGTCGCTTTGGTCAGATCAGGGAATTCGAGGAACTGCTGGTCGAGCAAGGGACGGTGATTGTGAAGTTCTTTCTGCATATCTCGAAGGATGAGCAGAAAGCCAGGCTGCAGTCCCGCATTCGGGACCCAGACAAGCGCTGGAAGTGGAGCTCGGGAGATCTGGAGGAGCGCAAATTGTGGGACGCCTACATGGCCGCCTTCGAAGAGGTCATCGCGGCGACGAGCACCGAACGGGCGCCCTGGTATATCGTGCCGGCAAACCGGAAATGGTATCGCAACCTGGTGGTGGCGGAGCTGGTGGTTCAGGCGCTCGCGGCCATGAAGCTCTCCAGGCCTCCGGCTCCCAAAGGGGTCAATTTCGACCGGCTGAACATTGTGTGAGATCCGGCTGTGCTCGTTGTCGATCCCGCACCGTCGGTGGGCTAGCGCCGTTGGTAGGCCTCGGCTACACTGCGACCGCAGTTGTGGGTAGACTGTAACCAGGAGTATCCAGTATGCGAAAAAGTTGGCCTCTCGTCGTCGGTGGTCTCGTGTTTGGCCTCGCTCCCCTTGTGAGTCACGCGGGAGAGTTTGAGGGTGTATTGCACATGAATGCCAGCCATGCGGAGACTGGTTCGGTAACCAACATGGATTGGTATCTCAAAGGGGACAAGGCGCGGGTGGAAATGGCCCGCTCGGAAGGTCAGAAGCACGTCATGATCTTCGATGGGAAGACGCGGACGATGCAGGTGGCCATGCCTGACCAGCATACGTTCATGGAAATGAGACTGGACGGAGAACGCGGGGAGCACATGAGAGACGTATTTGAAAGTCAGCTCGTCGAGCGAACCGGCAAGACCGAGAAGCTGGCCGGATACTCTTGTGAGGTGTGGCGGATCACCGACAAGCACGATCGTCGTCTGAACAGCGAGCTCTGCGTGGCAAAAGGATTCGGAAAAGCCGCGACCTTCTGGGTCGATCCCAAGGAGACGCGACAATCCTCGCAGCCCGGGTGGGTGAAGCAACTGGTGGAGGAAGGAGGATTCGGTCTGCGGAGCATTCAGTACGATGAGGCCGGCAAGGAAACGTCGAGGATGGAGGTCATCAGCGTCGATAAAAAAAGTTTAGACCCGGGTTTGTTCGCCTTCCCCTCTGATTGGACCAAGCGGGACTTGTCGGCCATCCAGGAAGGGATGAAGGCCATGCGTGAGCCGAAAGGACAGGGCGGCGCCGATCTCTCCAAGATGATCGAGGACATGAAGAAGCGCAGGGCCGCACGTGGGAAGACGGGGGCACCTTCCGGGGAGGGTGAGCCGCAGCCGGATCTCAAAGAGCTGATGAAACAGCTGGGCGAGGCGTTGAAACAGCAACAGCAGCAGGGTGGGCAATAATGCCGGGGCGTGGCGTCTTGTTGAGTCTCCTGGGAAGCACGCTGCTGGCTGGTGTTGCGGCAGCGAGCGACTTCGAGGGCATCATTGTCCTGAAGGAAACGAGCGGGGGCCAGACGGCGCAGCAGCAGTGGTGGCTCAAAGGTCATGCCCTGCGTTTTGAAGAGATCGGCCCCGATGCAGGGAGAGGCGCCATGATTTTCGACGCCAAGAAGCAAGCGCTGTACAGCCTTCATCACGACGAAAAAATCTATCTGGAAATCTCCACGGCGACCACGTCAGAGTCGCAGCCGCAGGCGTTCGACGAGATCCTGATCACCAGAACCGGCAAGCACGAGACGGTGGCCGGATACGCCTGCGAGGTCTATCACATGAAAGATCGGTCGGACGGCAGCACCGGCGAATTCTGCATGGCGAAGGCGATCGGGAGTGCCGCCCTTTTCGGTATGACAAGTGCGCAGGCCGGTGGCGCATCCCTGTGGCCGGGATGGATGCGAGACCTGTTCAAGGATGGAGGTTTCCCGATCAAGGGCGTGGATCGTGACGGTAAGGGTCGGGAAGAGGCGCACTGGGAAGCCGTGAAAATCGAATCGCAACCCCTGGCGGATCGGCTCTTCGTTCCTCCTGCCGATTACCAGAAGCAGGAGATGGCCGTAGTCAAACCGGAGTGACGGACCGGCGTGCTCCCTGTTGACAGAATGTGGTGAGGAGCGTAGATAGGATTTGCGGCCCGACTTTACCGTCGTGGTGGGGGACCGGACAGACCGCGCGGCTGTCATCTAGATCTTCCACGGATTCCCGCATCAGAGAGGAGGGTGGATGATGAACGATACGACTCCACCTGGCCCTGACGGCCTGCCGAGCTGAAGGCAGCTGTCTCGTCGGCCTGTTCGACCGGTTCTCCACCGGCTATGCCACTCGGCATCAACCCTGCGCCACAGCCTCTGATGGCGTCACGTGTTTGCCCAGGAACCGGTTGACCTTCTTGAATCGTCGCCCGCTCGGGGCACCCTTCTTGTTCCGACGAGATGTTGTTCCTGCTGTTGCACTCGGCCGGTCTTGCACGGGCCGCCACATTGTTTCTCATACGGTCGGCGTCCCAAGCGCCGCACGCGGGCTCCCGGTTCAACGGGGGCCCGTGTTGTATTGTGAGAGAGGCGACATTCAAGGGATCGAAAAAAAATTCCTAGGGCCGATTTTTCTGTTGACAGGATTTTCTAACGAGCGTAAGAGGACATTGTGAGTTTCAAGAGCTGTGTGTACCGTGACGAGGCGATGAGCAGTGCGCGCCTGTTCGGGAAACCTCGCCACTCCTCAACCGGGGAGGTTCACAGATGGAAGAACTTACGCCACCGGACTAGAACGGCCCGCAGAGTTGAGGGCGGGTTGCTCGTCGGTCGTGTGGAACGATCCTTCGCTGGCTGGTGCCTCATGGCACTGTCTGATGACAGAATTCAGCCACCGAACGAACCGAGGGATTGAATTCTCACGAGGCACACCTGAATCCTGGGAGCATCACTCCCCTGACGAACATCCTGACACTCCGTCTTCTCGAACGGGTCCCCTGATTCAGACAACCTAAATGATCTTCGGCGTCCCAAGCGCCATCCACGGGCGACCTCCCACCGCAGTGTAGGGTCGCCCGTGGCATTTTCAGGCCCGCTGTTCCGCTCTTGTCCCCCGGCTCCCCTCTGACCTACTGTCGAATCAGCCACTCATCGTGACCCACGTGTTCTGTGATGGAGGTATCCCATGCCTGTTCTCGGCCTGTTTGTCCGTGGTGAGTTCATTGATCCTACTACGCTCGTTGGCGCGGCATTTTATGCGTTTCTCTTCATCCTGGTGGCATGGTTTCTGGCGCGACTGGTTCGGGCGGGCGTGCGACGAATCGGGTACCTGCTCAACGATCAAGCCGCCTGCACGCTGCTGACCAGGCTTGGGCAAGTCGTTGTCTACAGCTTGGCCGTGATCCTCTATTTCAATGCTATTCCGCAACTCCATTCCGTGGGCACGGCGTTGCTCGCCAGCGCCGGGGTGGCGTCGATCCTGTTTGGATTGGCGGCGCAGACGACGCTGAGCAATTTGGTGTCAGGCTTTGCCCTGTTGTTGTATCAGCCGTTCGAAGTGGGTGATCGCGTGCAGCTGTCTGCTCCGACCGGCCTCGAGACCGGGGTGATCGATGAGATGACGATGGGGTATATTTTGGTGAGGACATCGGACGACCGGCATATCGTCGTGCCGAACAGCGTCGCGTCGCAGCAAATTGTGGTGAAGTTGAGGGCCGCGTGAGAAGTCCCGCGTTCGTCGGGACCTCGCGTATGGCCCTGACTCAGATGCGATCGGGATAGTCGGACACGATGCCGTCCACACCCAGCTCCCGCATCCGCTGAATGTCCTGCCGCTCGTTCACGGTGTAGGTGAACACCTGCCGCCCCAGGTCATGATAGGCCTGGAGCAACGCGGGTGTGATGCTCGAATAGTGGAAGCCGACGTAGGCCGCATTCAACGCGAGCACGTCCGCGATCGGATCGGGCGGGAGGCGGCGATGATGGAGGACCATGATGCGCGCATCGGGATCGGCTTGACGCACGCGGTGCAGTTCCGCGATCAAAAACGACGCATAAATCAGCGGGCCGGAGAACCCGGTACGTTTGACGATCGCGCACGCCTCGTTCCCTATCCCCTCCACCTTCAGCTCAAGGATGACCCCGATGGCCTGCCCGGCGATGTCCAGGGCCTCTTCCAAGGTCGGAATGCGCTGCCAATTCCCCGCATCGAGCCGTTGCACCTGCTCCAGTGTCATGTCGGCGAGGGTGCCTGATTTGTTGGTGGTGCGGTCGATCGTATCATCGTGCAGCAGCACCAAATGGCCGTCGCTGGTTTCGCGCACGTCGACCTCGATAAAATCGACATGGAAGGATCGAGCTTTCCAGATAGAAGCGAGGGTGTTTTCGGGAGCGTGGCCGGAAGCTCCGCGATGACCAATGCGAAGGACGGAAGGGATAGCGACCTCGCGTGAGAAGGTCCGAAGCGTGCTCCCCGCTGTCGCCCCACTGGGCTCGGGGAGGGGGGCTTTCTTTTCAAACGGCACTTCCCTACCATATTTCGCGTATCTCTGCAAAGAATGCCGAAGGGACAGGGCCGTTGGGGGTACTCGCGATCGGAGTCTGCACAGGCCGAACGTCGTAGAGAACCGCTCGGCTGAGTCCCTCCACCCCCATTGACGTTGTCCGGTGACTCGCTCATGAGTCACGGTGATCATCAAGGAGGCTGCCATGCTTGTTCAGGATGTCATGTCTGCCGGTGTGGTGACGGCCAGGCGCAACGATTCCGTCCGTTCCGTGGTGACCAAGATGCTCAGCCGCCATTGCGGCGCCATCCCCGTGGTGGAAGACGGGGAGGTCTTGATCGGCATGGTGACGCTGCGCGATGTGTTGATTCCGCTCTATCCGAATTACGGCGAGTACATTCATGACAACGTGCACAGCCGTGATTTCGTGGAGATGGAGGAAGGATATGCCGATGTGCTTGCCCAGCGGGTCGAAGAGGTGATGAGTCTGAATCCACTGACGGTGTCCCCGCGCACTCCCGTGCTGGAGGCTGCGTCCTACATGGGCATCAAGAATTTTCGCCGGATTCCTGTGGTTGAAAAGGGAGCGTTGGTCGGGATGGTCAGCGTGGGGGATATCAATCGAGGGCTGTTTTTCGAGAGAGGACATGCTGCGATGAACCTGGACCGGATGGTGCACCCGTCAGGGCGGTGACACGGTTGCGGGCTGGAACAGGTGGCTCGTACAATGGCGCGTGAATGGCTGATGATGCCGGGCGATGCCGGTTGCCTGGGGAGGAGAATCCATGAGTCTCGCCGACAACAAATGTATTCCCTGCCGGGGCGGGGTCCCTCCCCTGCCTGCGGAGCGTACGCAAGCCCTGCTGAAAGAGTTGGGGCGCGGATGGGCCTTGAACAACGACGGTCATCTGGAACGGCTCTATACCTTCAAGGATTTTGCGCAGTCGCTCGCGTTTGCGAACAAGGTCGGAGCGGTGGCAGAAGCCGAAGGGCATCATCCGGATCTGTATGTGGCCTGGGGTAAGTGCAAGGTGGAGATTTGGACGCACAAGATCAGCGGCCTCACCGAGAGCGATTTTTATCTGGCGGCGAAGGCCGATCGGGAATTCGAATCGTTCCGGGCCGTGGCCGGGTGATCGTGGTGATCTGCTCCGCGAGGACCATCGAGGTGGCTCATGAGTGACAGGGCCCAGGTCGCGCTCGTCAACATGCCCTTCAGCTTCTCGAAGTACCCGTCCATTCAGTTAGGCACGCTCTCTGCGTTGCTGAAAGCCAAAGGCGTTGCGGTCGATTGCCACCATCTCAATGTGCGGTTTGCTCACAAGATCGGGATCCCTCTCTACGAATCGATTTGTGAGAAGCGGGCGTTATTCGGTGAATGGTTGTTCTCCTACCTGCTCTTTCGTGACAACCCTAAGCGGGCGGAGTATCCGCGCGTGTTTAAGCCGGTCTTCGAGCAGATCGCCCGGGAGAGTGGTCAGCCGGTGTCGTTTTTTGAGGACATGGCCACGCGCACGGCGCCGCAATTCCTGACCGCCGCGATGGCGGGGATTGATTGGGGGCAGTACAAGATCGTCGGGTTTACCTCCACCTTTGATCAAAATGTGGCCAGCCTCACGATGGCCAAGCTGATCAAGGATCTGTATCCGGACGTGAAGATCGTGTTCGGTGGTGCCAACTACGACGGCGAGATGGGCTTGGAATTCTTTCGGGCCTTTCCGTTCATCGACCACGTGGTCGTCGGCGAGGGTGAGGTGACGTTCCCCGCGTTGGTCGACTATGTGATGCGCGGATCGACCGGGCCCTGCCCCAACGGTGTTACCCATCGAGAGCAGGGAGCGATTCGGTTCACACCGAACACCGCCCTCTTCACCGAGTTTGCTCAGACCGGCCCGCCGGACTATGACGATTACTATCATCTCCTGGCCGAACTCGGCACAGAAGCCTCCCGCGGGTTGGACCGCATTCTGCTGTATGAAGGGTCTCGCGGCTGCTGGTGGGGTGAGAAGCACCATTGCACGTTTTGCGGGTTGAACGCCCAGAGCATGAAGTTCCGGGCGAAATCCCCGGAGCAGGTCGCGCAGGAAATGGCCTACCTCTCGAGCCGCTACGATACGACTCGCTTCCGGCTGGTGGATAACATCATCGACATGAAATATGTCGACAACCTGTTCGGACGATTTGCTGCTGAGCATTGCGACCTGGATGTGTTTATCGAGACCAAGAGCAATCTGCAGAAGAGCCAAATCCGGACGCTGGCGGTTGGTGGTGTGAAGTGCATGCAACCAGGTTTGGAAAGCCTCAGTCTCTCGCAGCTCAAAGCGATGGACAAGGGCGTGACGCCCATGCAGAACATCATCTGTCTCAAGTGGAGTTGTTATTACCGGGTCGCGGTCTCCTGGAATATTCTGCTTGGTTTTCCCGGTGAAACGAATGAGGACTATCGGCGGCAGATCGATCTCCTGCCGTCGCTGTTTCATTTACAAGCGCCGGAGGCGACCGGGAAATTTTGGCTGCAACGCTTCAGTCCCTACTTTACGAAACCGCATGAGTATGGCGTGCGCATCACGGGTCCAGGGACAGCGTATGAATATGTGTACGATGCGGCGCGCGTCGATCTGCGCAAGATCGCCTATGATTTCGAATATGAACTCGACGCCTGGCCCGTGGACCCGCACGTCTATCAGGAATTGATCGGCTTGGTGGAGGAATGGCAGCGGAGGGCGCGCAGCAACGACCGGCCGTTCTTGTATTTCTCCAAGGCCATGGACTACGTGACGATTTATGATGGGCGCGATCCGCAGATGCCGACCAGACGACGATACGACTGGCCCGCGGCGGGCATTATCGAGGTGTGCAATGAGGCCGCGAAGAGTCGTGATCAGATTCGCGCGGCATTGAGCGAGGCGAAGCGGGACAGGTCATGCTCGGAAGACGAGTTGACTGAGGCGCTGAGCATCCTGATCAGTCGTTGTATCCTGTACGAAGAGCGCGGGAAGTATTTCACGTTGGCCATCCCCGAGCATCCCTACTACTAGCGGAAGGTGAACCAGGTCGCCGGCGTTGTGTTTGTTTCGCTGAGGCCATCCCCGTACCGATTCCGTGCGCCTCGGCCCTGCGCTTGCCGTAACCTTCCGCGTGAGCCGAGTCGCCGCTGAACAATCACATCGAGAGCTTCTCGGCGACGTTCCGCATCTGGACGCCGTGCACCAGCGAGGCCCCACCGCGGATGGCGCAGGCGACGTGGACGGCTTCCGTCATTTCTTCCGTGTTCGATCCCTTTTCCAGGCAGGCTTGTGTGTAGGCGTCGATGCAATAGGGGCACTGCACCGCATGGGCCACACCGAGCGCAATGAGCGCCTTCTCCCGTTCCGAGAGCGCGCCGTCGGCAAAGACCGCGCTGTAATAACTCATGAACTTCTCCCACAGGGCCGGGTTCCCCTTCCCGATGTCTCCGAATTTGCCAAGATCCTTCGAATGGTAATAGCAGTCCATGAATGACCTCACTGGTTCAGTCTGTGTGATGGTGCTCGCGTGGACGCCGAGCGACCGGCGCGCGAGCGGTGCCTGTTGGCGAGACGTGACTACGCGTTTCCGGGCGGCGCCGGATCGGCCTCGTTGAGGGCCTGAGAAAAGCGATATCCCACGATGGTGGTGACCTTGTTCATCAGCTCGCCGAGTTCCTTCCACTCGTCCGCACTGAGGTCGGCCTTGATCTGTGGATGGAGGGCCCACTCGGCGTTGACGAGTTTTCCCTTGCGTGACACGTGCACATGCAACAGTTCCACATCCCACACGTCTTGATTGTTCGTTGGTGACGCGCCCGGCTTTTGTGGAGGAACCTGACTGGCCATGCTGCATGCACTCCTTTGGTCTGACGGATAAGAGCCGCATGATACCGCATCGGTCGTCGCACTGTACATGGGATGTGCGGCTGGTGACGCGCCCGCGCGGCGCAGCTATGCGGGGCGGCCCTGGTCTGTGCGCTGGTGAATGGCGTCGAGGAGCTGATGGTGGATGCGGCCGTTGGTGGCTACCAGTTCTTGTGCATACAATGAAAAATGGTCTGTGCTGAATCCCGACACGACACCCCCCGCTTCCCGTACCATCACGATTCCGGCTGCCATATCCCACGGGCTCAGCTTGACCTCCCAATAACCGTCGAACCGTCCCGAAGCCACGTAGCAGAGATCCAGCGCTGCCGAACCGGTTCGCCGAATGGCCTGGGCGCGGAGGGAAATGCGTGAGAAGTGGTCGAGATTATTGTCGGCCGTTTCACGAATATTATAGGCGAAGCCGGTGACCAGCAACGACCGCTCCAATGTGTCAATCGGCGACACGTAGAGGCGCTGGCCATTCAGGTAGGCTCCCTCCCCTACGATGCCGGTAAACAGTTCCCGCCGAACGGGATCCAGGACCACGCCGACGATGCATTCCCCTCGATATTCCAGGCCGATCGACACGGAATAGAACGGAAAACCGTGGGCGAAGTTAGTCGTGCCGTCGAGAGGGTCGATAATCCACTGATAGGGTGAGTCGGTGGATCCGTCTTGCCCACGCTCTTCCGCCAGAATGCGGTGAGAGGGGTGCGCCGAAAGAATCGTACAGACAATACACTCTTCTGCCTGACGATCTGCGTCGGTCACGAGGTTGATTGCGGCCTTGTAGTCGATCCGAAACCCGGATTTCGCGCAATCGAGCAGGACCGTTCCGGCCGCTTCTGCTGCGCGGATTGCCGTCGCAAGATAGGTGGAACACTCATCAGAGGAAGGAATGCGTGCAGCTTGCATAGAAGCAGCATCCTAACACGAGATTGCAGTCCGTGCGCCAGCGCACCAGACATTTTTCGAAAGAGCACTATAAAATATTGATAAATAACAATATTATAAAAGCTTGTTCTTGCAGAACAAGGCTTGGTTAGGCATTGATTGCACTCTGCTTGTATAGGCGAGACGTGCGAACAAATAGTTATTTTCAGTTACTTGACAGATTTTGAATCACTTGCTATAAAGCAAGTATGCTTTATTGAGGTCTTGCTTGTGGAAGAATTGACCGACATTCTGGTTGGCCTGGAACAGCGGATCAGCGCTTACCGGAATCGCTACCAGGAACTTGAGAAAAAGCGACGTCGGCTCGACGATGAAATCGCGATGATCAAGAAGTACTTGGAGCTTGCCGAAACGCTGTATCGTGTTGAAGCAGATAAGGCCAAATTGGCCAGCCTCTCCAGCCAAATTATCACCGACGAAAAAGGCATTCGCCCTCTCCCCGTCACGGATGTCACCGATCAGTCGCGTGAGATCCTGCTTGGAAAAAGCAAGTATGTCGGGAAAAGCGTTCCGGAAGCGGCCTATCAGATTCTTCGGGAAGCCAGTCGGCCGATGCATGCGAAGGAGCTGTTGCAACGCCTCTTGGAGGGCGGGTTGCAAATCAAGGGGAAGACGCCGTTGACCTCCGTCGCCACGTCATTGAAGCGGGATAAGCGTTTCCAAAAAGTCGGACCCAATACCTTTGCGGTGACGACACAGCAGGAATTAACAGCGGTAGTGTAAGTGGGCCGAGGAAGTTCATATCAACTTTAATGTGTGAAGGGAGGTGAGAGTCTTGGCAACGAAGAAGGCAGCGAAGAAACCAGCGAAGAAGGCAGCGAAGAAGAAGTAAGTCCTGCCGGGATTTGCACGCCGGGGGTAAGGCCACTTACCTCCGGCGTTTTTTTGTGCCTGAATTGCAAAATGCCGCAATCACCGCCTATCGCCGGTGGCCGCAAGCGCTGGCGAGGAGATCTTCGGTGAAGCCGTTAGATCGCGAGAGAAGGCGCGGGGCGAAGTAGTCCGAGAGAGGATCGCGATTCCGGTGCGGCAACCGCATGTTCTCCGGTAATCAGCGCCCACTTATCGCGCTGGAGGAGGATTTGTTCCACGAGCCGTGTGTGCATGGCATGGCCTGATCGTTCAGCCACGATGTGGCCGATGAACGGGAAGCCGAGCAGTGCGATATCACCGATTAAGTCCAGTACCTTATGCCGGACGAATTCATTTGAGAAGCGCAGGCCGGATTCATTCACGACGCCCTCTTTGGATAGCACGATGGTGTTATCCAGCGTCCCGCCCTTTCCGAGTCCCCTCGACCACAGCGCTTCAACTTCATGGAGAAAGCCGAACGTGCGCGCCTGCGCGATGTCCTGTTCGAACGCCTGGGCGGAGCAGGTATGGGTGTAGGACTGGGTTTGGATCATGGGGTGATCATAGTGAATGGAATACGTAATTTTCGGCGTTGACGAGGGTTCGATCCTCACCCGTTTCGACCCGTCCACCACCTCGATGGGTTGCATGATCTTGACGTATGATTGCCGACGGGTTTGGGGGATGATTCCGGCCGATCGGATCAAGCGAACGAATGGGTTGGCGCTCCCATCGAGCACGGGCACTTCCCCTGCGTCCACTTCTGCGTAGACGTTGTCGACTTCCATCCCGACCAACGCGGCGATGAGGTGTTCGATTGTCTTAACTTGACGGCCGTTGACGCTGATCGCCGTGCAGAGTTCTGTCGGGACCTTATTGGAGATCGAGGCAGGGATGAACGTTTCTTCTGATCCGTGCCGATAGATGAAGGCGATGCCAGTGTTTGGAGGGGCCGGGCGAAGCGTCAGTGTAACCGGCTGGCCCGAATGAAGCCCGACGCCAGAACATGAAACCGGTGAGCCGATCGTTTGCTGAAAGCGCACGGTGCCTCCTTCGTATAATCCAGCACTGAAGCTAGCAATGCTTGTGCCAATTCGGAAGATGATCATAAGTCATGGATTTATAATGACAATGTCTTGATCTTGCGAAACAGTTACTGTTGCTAAAAAAGCACAATTGTATCTTTTGCTGAAAGGGTAAAACCACGAAAGTAGCGGGTTTTCAACGAGTTACTGGGTGAGGCCAGTGAAAGGGGCGTGGCTCATCACCAATGAGCCCGCGAGTTCCTCCGGCAGATGGAGCCCTTTCCTGATGACGTGCTCTTGGTTACGGTCGTGGCTCCAATTCAATGAGGCCTTTCCGAATCGCTAAGATTGCGGCTTGGGTTCGGTCGTACACCTGCAGCTTATGGAAGATATTGCGGACATGGTTTTTGACAGTTTTCTCGCTTAAATCCAGACTGTTCGCAATTTCTTTGTTCGTTTTTCCATCGGCAACGAGCCGCAAGACGGTGATTTCGCGTTCGGTCAGGTCATGCTCGACCCAAGCCGGCTTTTTCCCTTTCTTCTGCGACATGAGGGAGAACTCAGCGAGGATTTTGCTGGCGACCGAGGGGTGAATGAGCGATTCTCCTCGATAGATCGCTCGAATTGCCGCGACGATTTGCGAGGACTCCGAGTCCTTGAGCAAATAGCCTGTCGCGCCGGCTCGCACAAGGTCGAAGATGTACTGTTGCTCCTCGTACATTGTCAGGGCCACGATGCCCATATGGGGGAATTCCCGTTTGATTTGGCGGGTGGCTTCAATGCCGCCCATGCGTGGCATGCTGACATCCATCAGAATGACATCCGGCTCGAGCGTCTTGGCCTTTTCGACCGCTTCCACGCCGTCCTGTGCTTCTCCGACCACGTTAATGTCGTCTTTGGTCTTGAGGATGGCCGC
The DNA here is from genome assembly GCF_905220995.1 of Nitrospira defluvii. Classification (NCBI taxonomy): domain Bacteria; kingdom Pseudomonadati; phylum Nitrospirota; class Nitrospiria; order Nitrospirales; family Nitrospiraceae; genus Nitrospira; species Nitrospira defluvii. Next base: position 1,077,369 of record NZ_CAJNBJ010000001.1, on the reverse strand, counting down.
CAGGCCTTCGCGCACCACACGATGATCGTCAGCGATCAGGACTTTAATTTTTTCCATGACGAATCGTCTCCTTGTCGGCTAACGGGATGCGCAACACGATTCGCGTGCCGCGCCCTTTCTTCGAATCGATGGTCGCCTCGCCACCTACCAGTCGCGCCCGTTCTAAGATGCCGCGAATGCCAAAGTGATCCCATTTTTCCGGATCGCGCAGCACGGCGTCCATGTCGAACCCAATTCCGTTGTCGGAGATGGTCACTTGCAGTAAGTCGAGGCGAATGTCCAGTTGAACCGACACCCGCCTTGCCTTGGCGTGTTTTTGGACGTTCGACAACGCCTCCTGGACAATCCGGAACAAGAAGATCTTCGTGCGCGGGAATAAAATCGTCTCGTCTCCGGTGACGGAAAACGCGGTTTTGATGTGGTACTGCGTTTCATAGGATTTCAGATAATTCGTCAGTGCCGGGATGAGCTCCATTTTATCGTAGTGGAGCGGGCGCAAGTTGAAGATGACCTGTCTGGCCTCTTGAATGGCCATCTTGAGCTGGGCTTTCGACTCCCGGATCGTGGCGAGGCTGGCTTTGGGATTCTTGCGGAGGAGTTCTTGGGACAATTCCAGTTTGAAGTTCACGCCGGCGAGACTTTGCACCAGCCCATCGTGGATTTCGCAGGCGATGCGCGTCCGCTCTTCCGTGACTGCCGCCCCTGTCTCTTTGACATAGAGCCGGTAGAGGGATTGGTACTTGTTCAGCGCCTTTTCGATATCGGCGGTCGCGCGGATGCGAGCTTCAATCAGTTGCCACATGAACTTCGCGCTGGCTCCACCGATCACCGAGACACCTCTGCGGCGGATGTCCTGCAGGTATTCGCCGACTTCCGGATTGCCCGACACATCGATGACCAGATCGACGGGACCCATGGTCATGAGCTTCCGGTAATGGCGTGTGACACGAATACGTAAACGACGGGCGAGGCCGAGGCCCGGTGCCTGCGCGCTGATATCGGCGACTCCGACGATGCGCACCAGCGGGTCGTTGGCAAAAATCTCCATGAGGGCCGTGCCGCCGCGTCCGGCGCCGATGATGGCGACATGCGTCGCTCCGGGTGTTGGCCGTGTGGTGGGCCGAGGGGCTGCGCGTCGCGCTTGGGTGGTTTTGGCGGTTGGCATGTGTGTCGGCAATAGTGGAACGGAAGTCACTCCGCGGTTGCTGCCTCGCTTCTGTCTGGACTGACACCGAACGAATCAATTCGACGCAGCGAGGAAAAGGGGAGGGGCTAACGTTCCCGGCGCTGCTGGGCCAGAGATTTGATCTCGTCCATGAACTGGTCGATATCCTTAAACTCTCGGTACACGGAGGCAAACCGGACGTAGGCCACCTGATCGAGCTGGGACAGTTCCTTCATCACTTCCTCGCCGACGGCGGTGCTCTCGATTTCAGTTTCCCCCATATCCTGAATACGTTTTTCGATACGGTCGGTGACGGCTTCGATGGTCGCGGTGCTGATCGGCCGTTTCTCGCAGGCCTTCTTCAGTCCGGAGACAATCTTGCTTCGATCGAATGGCTCCCGGCGGCCATCCTTTTTGACGACGGCCGGCATGGTTTCTTCGACCCGTTCGTAGGTGGTGTACCGGCGTTTGCACGACAGGCATTCGCGCCGCCGACGGATGACCTCACCTTCCTTGGCCATCCGCGAGTCGACGACTTTGTCCTCGACATCGTCGCAGAAAGGACACTTCACTGGCGAACGTCCTGCCTAAGCGGGAGACGAATCGTAGGCATGAAAGATGGGGAAACGGTTGCACAATGTCTTTGCCTGCGCACGGACCTCGCTCTGCACCTGTTGGTCTTGAGGATGCTGCAAGACCCGATCGATCAGCGCCACAATTTCGCGCATCTCGGCCTCACGCATTCCTCGTGTGGATACGATGGGACTCCCGATCCGGATGCCGCTCGCCACGGCAGGCGGTTTTTCATCGTAGGGGATGGCGTTCTTGTTGACGATGATGCCGGCAGCATCCAAGGCGGCATCGGCTTCTTTTCCCGTGATGCCCTTGGGGGTCAGATTGACCAACATCAGGTGCGTATCGGTTCCGCCCGACACGATCTTGTAGCCGCGTTCGATCAGCCCCTGTGCCAACGTGCGGGCGTTTGCCACCACCTGCTGCTGGTATCGCTTGAACGCCGGCGACATGGCCTCCTTGAAGGCGACGGCCTTGGCCGCGATGACATGCATGAGCGGGCCGCCTTGCAGGCCCGGGAAAATAATCTTATCCACGGCCTTCGCGTGTTCGGCTTTGCACATGGTGACGCCGCCGCGGGGGCCGCGGAGGGTCTTATGGGTGGTGGTCGTCACGAAGTCCGCATAGGGAACGGGATTGGGGTGCAAGCCAGCCGCGATCAGCCCGGCAATGTGCGCAATGTCCACCAACAGATAGGCACCCACTGACTTGGCAATTTCTTGGAACTTGGCGAAATCGAGGGTGCGGGCATAGGCGCTGGCGCCGACGACCAGCATGCGCGGACGACATTCTTCGGCGATCTTGCGGACCGCGGCATAGTCGATGGTTTCCGTCTGCCGGTCCACCCCGTAAGAAAACGCTCGGAAAATGATGCCGGAGAAGTTGACCTTGCTCCCGTGAGTGAGGTGCCCTCCCTGAGCGAGGTCGAGGCCGAGGATGGTGTCGCCGGGTTTCAGCACGGCCAAGTACGCAGCCATGTTGGCTTGCGACCCTGAGTGCGGTTGGACGTTGACGTGCTCTGCCCCGAAGATCTGCTTGGCACGCTCGATCGCGAGGCTTTCGACCGTATCGACATGCTGGCATCCGCCATAGTAGCGTTTGCCAGGGTACCCTTCCGCGTACTTATTGGTCATCAGGCTGCCCTGAGCGGCCAGCACGGCAGGACTCGCAAAGTTTTCCGACGCAATCAGCAGCAACTTATCCCGTTGCCGTTGTTCCTCGGCCAGGATGGCTTCGTACGTTTCAAGGTCGGTTGACTTCAACGCGTCCAATGACCCGATCAGATCCTGCATGTTTCCTCCGAGCGTGGTCCCGGTCCGGCGGCCACGTATCATCGCATCACGGATTAAGCCGTAGGAGTGGCTTCTTCCGTCTCTTCTTGTTTCTTGATCACGTGAACGGCGATCGTGGCAGTCACTTCGCGCGGGAGCTTCACGGCAATCGCGTGGGTACCCAGTTCCTTGATGGGCTGCGCGAGCTGAATTTTGCGACGGTCCACGGTAAAGCCTTGTTCGGCCAGACCTTCCGCGATGTCCTTCGCCGTCACCGACCCGAACATCTTGTCGTCTTTGCCGACCTGGGCTGCGATCGTGATGGACACGGTCGACATCTTTTTGCCGTGTGCCTCGATTTCCAGCTTTTCCTTCTTGGCTTTCTCGGCGGCGGCTCGCTTCGCATGTTCGAATTCTTTGATGTTCCGGTTATTGGCTTCCACAGCCTTCTTGCGAGGCAAGAGGTAGTTCCGGGCAAACCCGTTGGAGACGTCCAAAAGATCGCCGAGATCGCCCACGCCTTCGAGTGTTTCCTGGAGAATCACCTTCATACTGCAACTCCTTCTGTTGGAAAGGGAAAAAGCATACTGACGGGCTGTGCAAAAGTCAATTGATCCGGAGCGGCTGGTTCGGGATTTCTTGGGACCTCCCGAAGCGGGACGAAGTGCTTGTGCGGCGGTTGTGTGCGCGTGAGCCGGTCGGATCCGGTGAATCCGGCAGAGGTAGGAGACGCTCCTGGCTGGACAGGTTCTTTCGTAACTCTTTAAGATACGCTCCCTGTTTGGCGGTGAATGCCGCCGTACAAGCCGGGAGCTTCTTGTCCTGGTCCACAGTCAGGAGAACGACGAGTTATGGCCGCCATGCCCGGCACGTTGCCGGACCTTCTCGATCAATTGGCCGTGACGCTTGAGCACGACGCCGCGCGCCTCACAGAAACAGGGCGCGATCAGCCGGTGACGGTCGAGCGGGGTCGGTTACTCCAGACGGTCGGGAATCTGCATCTGTATGAGTTTTATCTGCCGCCGGATATCGCGATCGGGGCTGACCTGTCAGTCACGCTGCTGCTGGGCGAGGAATCGGAGCCGACGGAGGGCATTGTGTTGTCCCAAGACGGACAGCGTCTTGTGCTCCAGGTGTTCGACGCCATCGGGGATGTGGTGCCAAGCGCCACGTTGGTTCCGGACACGAGCGGATTAGTCCTCACGACCAGTCGTCGCCTGGCAGAAATGAGCAAGGCCGGCTCATCCTACACCTTAGGTCCGGCGGAACGGCTTCTGCCGATCCTGGAAGCAGGGCAATCAGGCGATCGCGGCTCGCTGGAGGCCCTGACGCCGACATCGGTCCTGACGCCCCTCTGGCTGGAGGATCTCACCGCGCGCCGACAGAAGCTGGCCACGCTGGTGATCGAATTGATTCGTGGAAATAAGCGCATCCTGCTGGTGACGCCGGATCATCAGAGCGCCGATGCTGTCACGCTGGTTGCCGCGCGGGCGATGAAGGCGGCGGGCCTCACCTTTAAGAGCTGGCTGAGCCGGTATGAGGTGGCCATCGGGAAAGAAAGTGGCGGCATTCCCTTGCCGGAATTAGGCTTTGAGTCACAGATGCATCAGTTTTACGCGAAATCGCGATCGGACAAGGCGGCACTCCGCAAGAAGTATGATCGGTTCCGGGAACTCACCCCGATTCTCGCGTATAAAGCGCAGAAACAGAAGGATCTCGATGAGGTGCGCCTGTTGGAGTGGCGCCTGGTGACCCAATTGAGCGAATACCAAGCCAAGATCAAGGAAATCGACGCGACCTTGGCTCAGTATGAGCAACTTCCCATCTGGAAGCGCCTGTCCATGCAGGCGGTGGGCAAGAATGTGGAGTCGTTGCGCGAGTATAAGGTCATCTACGAGCGGTATAGCGCCGGGCTCAGGAAGGAGGTCGACATCGCCAAGCAGCGCATCGACGAACTCATTCCAGAAGCGACGGTTCCGAAGGAGATGAAGCCGGAGTTTGCCGAACTGAAGGAAGATGTGATCCGGTTGGGCGGGACGAAAAAGATTCGTGAATTGCTCGCGGCTCAGGAAGATACGAACCGGCAGGCGTTTGTGCAGAACCGGCGGGTGATCGTCACGACGGCCGCGCGGGTGGCTGCCGATCCCTTGTTTCGCAAGGTGCGGTTCGATGTGCTGATTGCCGACGAGGCGCCCCGTATACGAAGCCCCTTCTTGCTGGCTGCCGCAGGATTGGTACGTGAACGGATTGTGTTGAGCGGCGATCTGCGGGAGGTTGTTCCGCACGGAGCCTGGGATCCAGACGTCGAGCTGCTCTCGGCCGGATGACAGGCGGCATCGGCAATCCTCTGGAGATTTTCCCCGGGCTCACCTTGACGGGTTGGAATCGATCAGCGATAATCCCCCCTTCATTCCCCGAGCCGAAGTGGCGGAACTGGCAGACGCACTGGTTTCAGGTACCAGCGCCCGTAAGGGTATCCGGGTTCAACTCCCGGCTTCGGCACCATCCCCCCGCAACCGTTTCCATTCCGGGCACCTGCCACCAAGAACGATGGCTGGACTCTGTTCGCTTCCTGAGGTAAGAGGCTTTCCCGCTTCGGTTGAGCCCGTGTGTCAGGGGTGCTCGCTTAGCACCTTGTGGTGGGATGTCAGGCAGGGCTCGATGGTGCACGAGGGTTGGATCAGGACCCGACCGGAGTCATCAACCAATTGGTGATGTAGACATTCCGTACCTGGCCCTTGGGCAACAGTCTGTTTACCGTACGCTTGAGGTCCTCGCGCAACGTGACGGATTGACCGGGCGCGCGCAAGTCTTGAACGGGATAGGTGTGCAGCATCTCCATGATGTATCGATCGATCTGGTCATGCCGTTCTCTGATGAGTGTGCCCGTCGCCGCGCGGTCGATCTCCACGGCAAGATTCGCCTGGATATAATAAAACCGCGTCCCGTCATCCACCGGGGCTACAATGGCCGGTAGGTTGATGGTGAGGCCCGCCGGTGTTGGTGAAGGTTCGGAGGAAGGCTTGTTGCTCAGTGAAAGCGTGCGCGGGATCAGGTCGGGAGAGGAGAATCCGCCCAGGTAACCGACCACCAAGAGGATGCAGGAGATGCTGAACAGCAGGGCGAGGGAAATGCGCAAGGTCATGTTCATGGTGTCACTGACTGGGTGCGTCGATTGTTCAGCCGGCGGTGTCGTTCAGGGGCCGGATTCGCCTTCCGGATAAGCGTACCACCTGCTGCCTAAATGTCAGTACGTAGTCGCTACGGGTTTCGTACTGGGTAAATGCCCAGGCATTCGCGGACATTGTCGGAATACTCTCTCCTAATAAATTCAAAGATGTCTGGAGCGATGTCAGATGTGTCCGACAGCGGCCTGGCCAGGCCGCGTGGTGCAAGGCGGACATTGAGGATTCTCCGGCCTGCACCGTGAATCGCGCTATGCTCGTTTGATATACTCCCGGCTCTTAATCGGTTCGTAGCAGGTCCGATCGTGACTGGTGAACGAAGCGCAGGCGATCGAGGCGGCGAGGAAGGACGGATGTGGATTCATTACGCGTGATTCAGATCTTTACGGATGGAAGTTGTCTCGGGAATCCTGGCCCCGGCGGGTGGGCGTACATTATTCAGGACGGTCAGCAGCGCAGAGAGGGATTCGGCCACTGCGTGGAAACCACGAACAATCGTATGGAAATGATGGCTGCGATTGAAGCGCTCAAAGTTCTCAGCGCCTGCCAGTCGGTCGTTCTCCATTCAGACTCGCAACTGCTGATTAAGACCATGACGCTGGGGTGGAAACGAAAGAAGAACCAGGATCTCTGGGCGGAGCTGGATCAGTTGGCGGGTATGCACCAAATTAGTTGGACCTGGGTGCGTGGCCACAACGGCCACCCGGAAAACGAAGCTTGCGATACGCTGGCGCAACGGGCCGCTTCCATGGCAGCCTTCTCGCGTGGCGCGCAGATTCGGAAATGAGGCAGTGCCCGTGCCGCGCTTACCGTTGTGGCGTCGCGGCTGTTCGACACGTTCCCGAATTGCAGGTTTTGCGTCCCGTCAGCCACAACCGGTTCCTCGCGAACCACGCATAACCCCGAATCAATAGTGGATCGATCACAGGAAGCCGGCTCAAGCAAGCCAGGACGCCCAGGCCGACGGCCTGCCAGATGGCGCGGAAGACCTCCACGCCGGTGATGATCGTTCCGTCTCCCCATTGCGCGTGAAGCACTGTACCAAGACGTGCCGGATCGAGGCCCGTCGATTCAGCGTCATATCCGGGCGCAGAAAAATCACAGAGTCTTAGCCGATGGTTGCTGTCGAGGCGTCTCATCAACGCCATCTCGCGGGCGCACAGAGGGCAAGCGCCGTCGTAGAACACGGTGAGTGGGTATGGGATCATCTCGACCGCCCCTTCGTCAGCCGGGGATCGGAAAGCGCCGGGTGAATTGCTCCAACTTCTCGTCGAGCTCGCCGAAGGTTTCTAGCACGTCGATATTGAATCCGCTGAAATGGCGCCGCATGGTCAGCGCTCCCTGGCCGCCGGCCAGGACATTGGACAACGGTAACACCTCTTGAGCCAACGATTTAATCAGCTCGATGGCCAGCGAATCTGGGAGTGCGATGGTGCAGGAGAAAATGGTCAGGTCCGGCGTGACTTCGCGGCAGAGATTGCTGAGAGAGAGGATCGGGACGTTGGCGCCGAGATAATAGACGCGGCAGCCGCGGACACGGCAGCGATAAGCGACTGCCAATGCCGCCAGGTCGTGTTCCTCGCCAGGCGGACAGGCCACGACCACGGTGGCGCCGAATTCGGCGACCGGCAGCTGGTTCATGGCCGCATAGAGTTTCTGTTTGATCTGGCTGGTCACATAGTGCTCGACGGCCACGCTGATGCGGCCCGTGTGCCACAATTGACCGACCCGTTCCTGAAGGGGCAGCAGGATGCCGTGTAGGGCCTCTTCAAACGGCACGACGGCCACGGCACCGTTCAATCGCTTTTCAAACGTCACCCGATCGAGCGGCTCCAGCGCGATGAGGAGTTCGCGCAACAATCGGTCGAATGTGTTGTCGACGACCGCCGTCCGCGGCGCCGCGGCGCGCATACGGCCGATCAGCTCTTCGCGTCCAACCTTGGCGAGATCCCCGATGGAAGCCCCGGCATCCAGCTGTTGCTTGAGATACCGCAGCAGCGCCACGTCCTCATCCGAATAATTGCGATATCGGTTTGCTCCTCTGGTCGGTTTGAGTAGGTCAAACCGGCGCTCCCACACACGAATTACGTCACGGCTTAGGCCGGTGAGCTTTGCAACCCTATGAATTCTGTGGGTATTCATTTGCTTTGTCTCAGTATAGTTTTGTGTCCAATGTTTGTCAAATATTTTTAAATAAAACACTTGACACATTGGACAATAAGGGTGTAAACATTGGACATAGTCGTTGCAAACATTGGACACAAATACTCAGGAGTCACCATGGCAACACAACACACACATCAGAAAAGCGAAGAAGGAAGGGAGTCACGATTCGAGTTTCTGAACTTCCGGCACGAGTCGAGCTGCATGCGGTGTGGGGGGCTCATGGTGCCTGACTTCTGTACAGACCTTCTCAACGGCTCCGGCTCGCTCGACTGTTCCACTCGGCGTTGTGTGCAGTGCGGTGACATCGTTGATCCGGTCATTCGGTTGAATCGTCATCTCCAGCAATCGGCCGTTGTTGCTCGAGAGTTGAAGGCCGTCGGTCCGTTTTCCCAGGCTCAGGTATCTGCGTAGCGGTCAGCATTAGGAACGTCATAGGCGATCTAATTAAGGAGGGTGACATGCGGAGACAAATAACCATTCAGATTGGCATAGCGGCGGTGTTGTTGGTGGGTACGGCGACGTTGGCTGGCGCGGCCGAGTCGGCGGGCGATAAGGACATGGTGCTCATTCCCAAAGGTGAGTTCACCATGGGCAGCAATGAGCATGCGGACGAGACCCGACATCAAGTCGTGTTGGACGCGTACCTCATCGACAAATTCGAAGCTTCGAATGCGCGGTACAAGGAATTCATGCGGGCGACCGGCCATCCGGCCCCAGCCTACTGGGACGATCCGCGTCTCAGCAAGCCAGAGCAGCCGGTGGTGGGTGTGAGCTGGACTGATGCCAATGCATTCTGCAAGTGGGATGGCAAGCGATTGCCCACTGAGGCGGAGTGGGAAAAAGCGGCCAAGGGGCCGGAGGGCGATAATCACTATCCCTGGGGCCATCATCTCGATCCAAAGAAAGCCAACTACGGACAAAATGTGGGCCGCACCATGCCGGTCGATTCCTACCCTGAGGGCGTGAGCGGGTATGGTGTCTACAACATGGCCGGGAATGTCTTCGAGTGGGTAGACGATTGGTACGATCCGAAATACTACCGGAGCAGTAACGCGCTGAATCCGCGCGGCGCAGACAAGGGGTACAATTTCGCCAATCAAGGTCCGGTCAAGGTCTTGCGCGGCGGATCCTGGCTTGCTCCTGAAACATCCCTGCACACCAGTCATCGATTCTGGAACCAACCGGAGAACAATTCCTACGGCGTCGGCCTGGGCTTCCGTTGCGCGAAGTCGGTCAGCGCGGTGTCGGAAGAAGCGGCTCAGGCCGGGCGCGATGCCTTTATTCAGGCACTCGTCGGCATGGGGGCGGAAAAGAATGCAGACGCCATGGCATCCATTGAGAAGGCGCTCGCTGCGGATCCAGACAACAAAGAGTATCAAGCGACCCGCGAGCTCATTAAGAAGAGCATGAAGAAGTGAAGAAGTAATGCGTGGCTGCAGAGGGGCGGGTATGCCCGCCTCCCTGCCGCACCGACATGCGAGGAGGTACGGCATGGACATGATGAGACACGTACTCGGAGCAGGATTGGTTGCGGGAGTGATCTTCGCACTTCCGGCAGCCCATGCAGAAGAATCGGCCATACCGAAGGACATGGTCTATATCGGTCAGGGGCCTTCCATCATGGGACTGGACAAGAGCGAGGCCGCACAATCAACTCGGAAATTGTCCCTCTATGACAAGCGGATGAAAACCCCCTGGTCCGCGGAGGCCTTTCATGACGAAGGGCCGGCCCACATGGTCTTTCTGGATTCCTACCTCATTGACAAGTACGAGGTGTCGAACAAGGACTATGGCGACTTCATTCGTGCCACCGGTCACCCCGCGCCGGCGTATTGGGACGACCCTCGCCTGAACAAGACTCATCAGCCTGTCGTCGGGGTGAACTGGATCGATGCCAAAAGCTACTGTGAGTTCCGCGGCAAGCGTCTGCCGACCGAGGCGGAGTGGGAGAAGGCGGCTCGCGGACCGAACGGGAATCTCTATCCCTGGGGCAACGATTTCGATTCCAACAAGGCCAACTATGATCGGCACCATGAGGCGACGCTACCGGTGGATTCTCATCCGGAGGGGGCGAGTTACTACGGGGTCTACCACATGGCAGGCAACGTTTTCGAATGGGTCTCGGACTGGTACGATCCGAAATACTACGGCCGCCTGGAGACGATGGTGAATCCGACTGGTCCGGAAAAACCACTGTGGCTCGGCGGCACCGGTACCTATGTCGATCGACTGACGGTGGGGGAAAAGCGCGTCATTCGAGGCGGTTCCTGGATCGCACCGGAAGGAGCCATTCGTTCCACACACCGGTTCTGGAACCATCCGCTCAACAACAGTTACGGAGTCGGGTTGGGTTTCCGCTGCGCGAAGGCGGCGCCGCCTGACTGGGAACAACGGATTCGGGACAGCTACATCACGGCGTTGGTGGAAATGGGTCGGGAACGATTTACCGAGGCCTTGCAAGCGGTCAATCGGGGACTGGTGCTGGACCCGGTCAACGTGGAACTCCTCGCGCTTCGACCCTTGATTGAGCAGTCGTTGACTCGGCGGTAAGGGCGGAGAGCGAATGGAGTCGCTCAACAGGTTCCTACGATGGAGGCAGAGCCATGATGAACAGGGCGATGATCACGCTGGTCGGCGGGTTCGCGGTGTTGCTGTGGTCGACAACGGTCCAGGCCGGACCGATCGATACCAGCCGCCATACCCATCCCGAGAATGTGCAGCTCGTGCATGAGGCGGAACATAGTGTGGACCATGCCTGGGAGGTCTATCACCGTGCGGCCCTCGGCGGGACCGTGGCGTCGCCCGATCTGCAGGCACAAATCGAACAACACTTGCATGAAGCAAGAACCCTCGTGACCCAGGCGCAGGAGGCCGCCGACCGTGGCGATGCAGGTGCTGTGGAGCGCCTCGTCGGACAGATCAATCTGCACACGGAACAGGCGATCGCGGGGAGCAAGGAGCAGAAGCGATGACACAAGGTTTGAGCAAGAGAAGGACCAGGTTGAGTGCGGTAGGTCTCTTCGCAACGGCCGCCTTCACGCTCGCCCTGAGCCCTGTGCTGGCGGCGCCACCCGCCAAGGAACTGGATCTCGTGCCCATGATCACGATTCCCGCAGGGTCATTCATCATGGGCACGCAAAGTCCGAAGGGGCGAGCTGACGAGTGGCCGCAACGTAAGGTCCATGTCGATGCCTTTGCGATCGATCAGGTGGAGGTGACCAATGAACGGTACCTGGCCTTTGTGGCCACGACCGGCCACCGGAATCCGCCGAACCCCTATGGTACCGGTGCGCTCGTGTCGGCGAAGGGAATCGAGCAGCTCCCGGTGGTGCAGGTGACCTGGTACGACGCCAAGGCCTACTGTGCATGGGCGAAGAAGCGTTTGCCGACTGAGGCGGAATGGGAAAAGGCGGCACGTGGGACTGACGGCCGGACGTTTCCATGGGGCAATGAGGAACCGACGTCGACGCGGGCGAATTACGACCGTGAGTGGGTGAACGATAAGACACTCTATGCGGTAGGTTCGCTGCCGGGAGGGGATTCGCCCTATGGCATCAAGGATATGTCCGGCAATGCCCGCGAGTGGGTACAGGACTGGTACGACCCGGACTATTACGAGAATGCCCCGACGACGAATCCACAAGGGCCGGACAAGGGCATCGTGCGGGTGATCCGAGGAGGATCCTGGCACAGTCCTCTGGCCGACATCACAGCGACGGCGCGTGGGCGAGGCGGATTCGCGTTGCAGACGCATGGCACCGGCTTCCGTTGTGTGCGCAGCCTTGAGGGGCATGGTCAGGATAGCTCGGCGCAGGAACCGGCTAAATAAGACTGCCGGCTCAGATTGATGGGGTTGTGATCTTGGAGGTACCGCGACTCCGCACGCGGCCTCCCGTTGAGGCGGATGGGTTCTTCCTTCGGAGGAACCCGTCCCCTCAGCGAACCATCTGACGGAGTGGCGCGAGGACCAGATTCACGGGACTCGCAGTAAGGGGGGTGCATGGGGCAACTGATCGTTGTGGGCATCGCGTTCATCGCGGTGAGCGTGGCAGCCGCCGCACTCATGGGCCGGAGGAAACCGGCCTATGCCGTCGTACCGAGGCAGGGGAAGAATCGGGCTCGTGTCAGCTAGGGTGTGCGTGGGAGCGGGTATGGCGCATGTCCGTAACAGAGATGACATTGTGAGGAAGGCCCTTCAATTTTCTGGAAGTCGGGGGTTCCAATGGACACACATGGGACGCCGGAATCATACACTCCTCCACAACAAGACAATCACCGCTGTTCTCGTTGCGGGGGGTTACTCTTGACGCAACAGTACATCGATCTGCTGGACGACACTGGTCAAATAGACATTACCGCATGGCACTGCACCATCTGTGGGGAGGTGCTCGATCCGGTGATCTTGAAGAATCGGTATGGCCCGCCTCCGAATCTGTTGTATGGCACGAAGGAGCGAAAGTACAGTCAACGTGTGACGGCCCTTCCAGGGCAATCAGGATCGAAACAGGCACCCGAACAGGGAGATGCGGGGAACGGGAGACAGTCACCACGGAACGGCTCACAGATCGAGCCGTAGTCTACAAGTGCTGTAGGAGGAGAAGCGAACCATGCGGATCGTCGTCACCGGAGGCACAGGGTTCATCGGTCGGGCGCTGGTCGAGGAGCTGGTGCGACAGCAGCACGATGTGGTGGTGTTGTGTCGGAAGCCCGGACAGCCGTCCGGGTCGACTGCCCGTTACGTCGAGTGGGATGCTCGGACGATGGGTCCATGGCGGGCGGAGGTGGAGGCGGCCGACGCAGTCATCAATTTGGCCGGTGCCCCCATCGCCGAAGGTCGATGGACGGTGGCCCGCAAGCGGTTGCTGCTGGAGAGCCGGACGTGCAGCACCAGATTGCTGGTGGACGCCCTCGCTGAGCGGGCTTCGCCGCTTCCCGTTCTCGTCAGTGCGTCAGGCATCGGATACTACGGCGCCAGCGACGACCGGGTGCTCGACGAACGGTCGGCACTCGGGACGGGATTTCTGGCGGACCTCTCCGCGGCCTGGGAGGCCGAAGCGTTGCGCGCCGCTCAGTTTCATACAAGAGTAGTGGTCCTGCGCACAGGCATGGTGCTGGAACAGGACGGCGGGGCGCTGCCGAAGATGTTGCTGCCCTTCCGGTTCTTCGCCGGAGGGCCGGTGCTGCCCGGGACGCAATGGGTGTCGTGGATTCATCGTGCCGATCTGATCGGTCTCATTCAATGGGCTATCGCCACGCCGACGGTGTCCGGACCGGTTAATGCGGTGGCTCCTGAGGCGGTAACCATGAAGAACTTTTGTTCCGCCGTCGGCACAGTGCTCCATCGACCCTCGTGGCTTCCTGTCCCTGGGTTCGCCTTGCATCTGGCGTTGGGTGAGCTGGGGACATTAATGACCACCGGGCAACGTGTGGACCCGTCCAAGGCGCGGGCGGGAGGGTTTGCCTTTCGATATCCGACGTTGGAGCCGGCCTTGCGAGCGATTCTCGACGTGGAGGGGCGAACATGACCGCCATCATTGAGCCGGTGATGCAGTATGCGCATGCCCTGGCGGTGGCCGTTCTGGTCGGCAAGGTCGTGCTACTGTCCTTTGTGGTTGCGCCGATTCTTGCGAAGCAGTTGGGGCCCGAACAGTTTGGAGCTGTCGTGCGCCGTCTATTCCCTGCGTACTATCTCCTGGGCATGGCAGCGGCGACGCTGGGGTTGCTGTCCTTGATGGTGCTGGGACTCCTTCGCGGCCTGACCGCCTCTGTGCTGGCAACCGGAGGAATCTGGCTGATGATTCTTCTGGCGGAGTCGTACTGCCGCTCCCCCCTGACTCCCCAGAGTAACGCCATGAGGGATCGGCTTAAGGAACAGGAGCGGCAGGGCTCCGTCGATCCTGTGCTGCAGGCGGCCTGGACTCGATTGCATCAACGGTCGCTGTACTTGAATTCACTCGTGCTGCTCGGCGGTCTTTGGTTGGTCGGTTCGATACGCCAATTCTGATCATGATGAAGGGAGAAGGATGATGCAGACACATACGTATGTTGGGCGTTGCTTCCTCGCCGCGTGTCTCAGCCTCTGTGTGAGCCAGGCATCGGTGCTGAGCCATCAGGCGTGGGCCGGTGAAGGGCATGACAACGCGGGGTCGCAAGGCGGCATGTATTCCCTCGAGGCCAGCATTCCAGATGGCGTGATAGGCGTGGCGCTGCATGTCGGAGCGGAGCGAGTGGGTGATCCTTCGGTGTTGTTGATCGCCCAGGTGTTGCCCGATGGTCCGGCGGAAAAAGCCGGACTCAAGCAGGGTGATCAGCTGATCACCGTGGATGGGGCTGCGTTGACCGGCAAGACCTACGAACAGGTCGCCCTCATGGTTCGTGGGGAGCCGGGAACCGTGGTGAAACTGGGCGTGAAATCTGAGAGCGGTGTGCGGGACGTGTCGGTCACCAGGGTCGCCGGTCAGACATTGTACAAAGGGCAGATGGGGTCGCACGGCGGCCCGGCCAAATAGGTGATGCGTGAGACAGGTCATTGCAGGACTGGTGGTGCTGATGCTCATGACAGGCCTGTCGCCGGCCGGGGCGTGGTACCGTCCTTCTCTGTCGCCGACTCTGTCGGGAATCGAGAGGACAAGTCTGTATCTGCTGGCGGGTGATTATCGTCGGGCGCTGGAAACCTGTGAGCAGGAGATTCACAACCGTCCGTCAGCCGAGACCTATCTGCATCTCACGTACGTCTATCAGGCGATCGACGCGTATCTGGAACAATTGTCCAGAGACGAAAGCTGGATGGCCGTGGAGCAGTTGTATTTGAATCTGGCCTATCGGCATACGGAAGATCTCGTCGATCCCTCCGGCGGTTTGGCCAGGATGGCGAAAGAGATGATCCAGACCAGCGTTCGTCAACAGGCCGACGTCAGCGCCGCCATGGCGGTGCGACTGAACAAGGCCGTGTCCGACCGCCTCTGGCAGGAACAGACGCAGTGGCGGAACGCGCACCCCACGACCTGGTGGCAGGCGTTTCCTGACGCCTGGCTACGATAAGAATAGTGACCCCTGCGGTGCCGTATCCGCACAGCGAAGGAGGCAGGACCATGGTGAGACAGACCACACAACGGGGCATCGATCTCAAGTTGTTCGGCGCGCTCTTTCTGCTGGTGGGGCTGATCGACCTGCTCATCATCGAATTTTTCCCCGCCTATGCGTTGAAGTTATTCGGTGTGATGATCGTCGGTCCGCTGGCCTACCTGGTCAAACTGCATTCGCCGGCCGTGCATTTCCTGATCGGCTACGGGTTTGTGTTTCTCCGCCCCTGGTCCTGGGGGCTCGCGATGGCCTATGGCGGATTCGGCATCACGAGCGAACTGATGAATCAGTTTCAATTCGGCTACCATCATCTCCGCACGGGATTTATGGCCGCAACAGCGCTGTTTCTCTGTTATGTTGCGTGGCGACGAGTGCTATTCGCAGATCCCCTGCCGCCGACGACTCGGTTGACCTCGTCTTCCCCGGAGGTGCCTTCGTGAGAGGATTGGTGTGGTTTCGCCGAGATCTTCGCATTCATGACAACCCCGCGCTCTCGGCGGCTTGTCGTGAGTGTCGTGAGATTGTACCGCTGTTTGTCTTCGACGAGCCGTTGCTGCGATCCCATGTGTTCGGCTCCGCCTGTGTCGGATTCATGCTGGGGTGTTTGGACGATCTGCGGCACTCATTGGCTGAGCGGGGGGTGTCGCTTCTCTGGCGAATGGGTGAGCCGGTTGAGACGGTGCTGCGGACCGCTCAGGATCTGGCGGTGGATGCGGTGTACTGGAATCGAGACTATGAACCAGCCGCTATCGATCGAGACCGCCAGACTCAGCAGCAGTTGGCTCGACAAGGCCGCACGGTGAAGACGTTTAAAGATCATGTCGTGTTTGAGGCGGAAGAAGTACGAGGTCTGACCGGGGACCCGTTTCAACGATACAGTGCCTATCGGGATCGGTGGTGGACCAGGTGGCGCGCGGCCGCCCCGCCGGTGCTCGTGGCTCCTATCATCCCTTCTGCGAAGAACTCGGTGGATTCCTCTATGCCCGCCTGGCCTACGGCGGACACTCTCGGCTATATGCCGGTGCCGATGTGGATCGAGCCGGGTGAACAGGCCGCCCGTGCTCGGTTACAGTGGTTCTTGAAAGGGCCGATCCATCGCTACGTCAGCGGCAGGAATCTCCCGGCTCAGGACGGGACGTCCAAGATGTCTCCCCATTTGCGGTTCGGTACGATCACGACGCGCACGATGGTGCATGCCGCGCTCCAGACGCTTTCGAAGGGCGGAACGGTCTCTCGTGCCGATGTATTCACCTGGATGGATGAGCTGGTTTGGCGGGAGTTTTTTCAACAGGTGTTGTCGGCGTTTCCGCATGTGGCCGAGGGACCGTTCAAGGCGAAGCCTGGGCTTCCTGCTCCGCGTCCCGCCGGGCCGGAGCGTGATCGGTTGTTTGCCGCCTGGTGTCAGGGGCGAACCGGCTATCCGATCGTCGACGCGGGGATGCGCCAGCTGAACGAAACGGGCTGGATGCACAATCGCGTGCGGATGGTCGCGGCTTCGTTCCTTGTGAAGGATCTACGGCTGGATTGGCAAAGCGGAGAACGCTACTTCATGGAGCAGTTGGTAGACGGAGATCTGGCGGCGAACAACGGCAACTGGCAGTGGTGTGCGTCGACCGGGACCGATGCGATGCAGGGCTATCGGATTTTCAACCCCACCCTGCAAAGTGCGAAGTTCGATCCTGAGGGAGGCTATGTGCGCCAGTACGTCCCGGAGCTGAGTCAGGTGCCGACCAAATGGATTCACGAACCGGCGCTCATGCCCAAGGAGGAACAGGTCCGGGCTCGATGCCGGATCGGCATCGACTACCCGGAGCCCATTGTGGATCACCGGCAGGCGCGCCAGGAATATCTGGATCTCGGGAAGCAGAAGGTGGCCCCATGACGACCTCGGCACTTCGCCTCGGCATCAGCCGATGTCTGCTCGGTGAGCAGGTTCGCTTTGACGGCGGCCACAAGCGGGATCAATTCTTAACGGATGTCCTCGGCCGATATGTCGAATGGGTTCCGGTCTGTCCGGAGGTCGAAGCGGGACTCGGCACGCCGCGTGAGGCGATGCGGCTGGTAGGAGATCCGCAACGGCCGAGACTGGTGAGCATCAAGAGCGGTCAGGATCACACACGAGCCCTGGAAGTAGTGACCGACAGACGCCTGGTTGATCTGGAAGCTGTCGATCTGTCGGGATTTGTCTTCAAAAAGGACTCTCCAAGTTGCGGGGTGGAACGTGTCCGGACATACAACGAGCACGGCATGCCGAATCGCAAAGGCGTGGGTCTGTTCGCGCGCGCGTTTGTCGGGCGATTCCCGCTCATCCCCGTGGAGGAAGAAGGTCGGCTGAGCGATCCCCTGCTGCGAGAAAATTTCATCGAGCGGGTGTTCTGCTATCGCCGCTGGCAGGATCTCATCCACGTCGGGGTGACGAGGCAAGCGGTCGTCCGGTTTCACACGATCCATAAGTACCTGCTCTTGGCCCATAGCGCTCAATACTACCGCCAGCTTGGCCGGTTGGTCGCGCAAGTCCATGAGTATCGTCCCAAAGACCTGGCGCTTCGATATGGCGAGCTGTTCATGCAGGCCTTGGCTGTGCGGGCGACGGTACGCAAACACGTCAATGTCTTGCAGCATATCCTGGGGCATTTCAAAGATCGTCTCGATGCGCAGGAAAAGGCGGAGCTGTTAGGAGTCATTGCCGATTATCACCAGGGGCTGACGCCGTTGATCGTGCCGCTCACGTTGATCAAACACTACGTGCAGGTGTTCGATGTCGAATATATTCGTGATCAGGTGTACCTCAATCCGCATCCGAAGGAGTTGATGCTGCGCAATCATGTCTAATGGCGTGTCGACCCCACACAGGGGGCGGGCAGGATCGATTCACCACATTGTCAAGAAAGGAAACGGCACCATGGCGGGGACGACGCGAGGGGTGATTTTAGTGGGGCACGGGGGGATTCCCAAGGATTGTCCGCAGGATCTCGTGACGAAATTGAAGCGGCTGGAGGCACAGCGTCGCGCGGCGAAGTTGCCTCCGTCGGCAGAGGAGCTGGAATTGGACGGCAAGATCCGGCACTGGCCGCGCACGGCGGAGACCGACCCCTATCAGGCCGGGCTGGAAGCGGTGGCGGCGCAGCTGCGCCCGCAGTTGAACGGCGCCCTCTTCGCCGTGGCCTACAACGAATTCTGTGGCCCCACTCTGGAGGAGTCGGTGGAGTCGCTGATCAAGCAGGGGGCGACCGATATTACGGTCACCACGACGATGTTTACGCCGGGTGGCTCGCATTCCGAAGTGGAGATTCCCGAAATTCTGGAGCAACTACGCATCCAGTATCCGAATGTGGCGTTGCGCTATGCCTGGCCGTTCGATCTGACGAGGGTGGCGACCACGTTGGCGGACCAGATCCGGCGGTTTGTGTGACCAAAGAGGCGGAAGGCAGGGGCGTGAGGGGTCGTGGGGAGAGAGGCGATGCAAGGACGAGGGCGAGCAGCAAGGAGCCGGGCAGTCGTGTACGTGCTCACTGGTCTCCTGCTCGTCGCGCTGCCGATTCCAGGGGCTGCCGCCCTCGTTGAGGGCGTGAGCTTTTCCGATTCGATCCAGGCCGGTTCGGTCACCCTTCCGCTCCGAGGAGTCGGCCTCGCGAAATTCTTGCGGACCATTTCGGTGTACGTGGCTGCACTCTATCTCCCGTCCGGGACGGAGCCTGATCGGGTGCTGGAGGATGTGCCGAAACGCTTGGAACTGTCCTATTTTCGCAGCATCCGGGCGGGAGACTTTGGGCGAGCTGCCGATAAGGTCTTGGCGGACAATGTCCCCCCGGAGCGGCTGACGGTCTTGGCGCCGCGCATCGCCCAGCTGCATCGATTGTATGAGGATGTGAAAGCGGGTGATCGCTACGGGTTGACCTATACTCCGGGCGTGGGTACCGAGTTGAGCCTCAACGGAGTGGTGAAAGGAACGGTAGAGGGAGCGGACTTTGCTGCGGCCTACTTTGCCATTTGGCTGGGGCCGAACCCCATCAATGAGGCCTTGAAGCTGCGGCTGTTGAATCGGTGAACGTGCCGCCGGATAAGATCTGAGCGGCGGGAGACCGTGACTATGCAGTCCGTCGTGGAGCAGTTCAAGCAGACCTATGGACGGCTCAATGCCCGGTCGTTGGGACTTCTGGCGGAACTGTATACGGACGACGTGCTGTTTCAGGATCCGTTCCGGCGACTCGAAGGGCTCGGGGCGCTCACGCGATATTTTGCCGAGCTCTACGCCCATGTTGAAACCTGCTCATTCACCTTTGAGGATGAAGTGGTGCAATCGCAACAGGCCGTGCTCCTGTGGACGATGTCGCTGAGGCATCCGAGACTCAACGGCGGGCAGCCGGTCGTGGTGCCCGGTTCCACACACGTTCGGTTTCGGCACAAGATCTATTTTCACCGGGATTACTTCGACGCGGGAGCGATGCTGTATGAACACCTTCCCCTGATCGGGATGATCGTACGCTTCGTGAAGGAACGGGTGTGAGATGGGACAGCATACAGTCAGCGGTCGACGGGTCTGGGTCACCGGCGCGTCAAGCGGCATTGGCCGAGCCGTGGCCGTCGAGCTGGTCCGTCGCGGCGCCACCGTTATTGCCTCGGCTCGGAACGAATCCGCACTTCACCAGCTCGTGAAAGACTGTGGCAGCGAGCGTGTGGCGGCTCTACCCTGCGATGTCACCGACCGTGACGCCAACCACCGGGCGGCCGCCGACATGGTCCGTCGAGTCGGAGGTCTTGATGTGGCGTTTCTCAACGCGGGCACCTGCGAATATGTCGAGGTTGAAACCTTCGACAGTGCGGTGTTCGAACGGACTATGCGCACCAACTTTCTCAGCATGGTGTACGGGATCGAGGCGGTATTACCGCTCTTGCGGCAATCTCCCGCGCCGCACCTCGTCGGCATGAGTAGCACTGTGGCCTACGCGGGGCTTCCGCGCGCTGAGGCCTACGGCGCATCGAAGGCGGCTATCACGTACTTGTTGGAGTCCCTGCGGATCGACCTGTACCGATCCGGTATCACCGTGTCCGTGGTGGCCCCCGGTTTCGTACGAACGCCCCTCACGGATCGGAACGATTTCCCGATGCCTTTTCGCATCGAAGTGGACGAAGCGGCCCGCCGAATCGTCGACGGGATCGAGGCGGGGAAGCCGGACATTCACTTCCCCAAACGGTTCAGTCTGGCGTTCAAATTGTTGGCCCTCTTGCCGGGGCGAGTTTACACGCGCTTGAGTTCCACGCTGGTGAGACGGCCATGAACATCGCCATTGTCGGCACCGGGATTGCGGGGATGACGGCGGGCCACCTTCTGCACGGCCGGCATGCGCTGACCCTGTTTGAAGCAGGCGACTATATCGGCGGGCATACGAACACCATCGAGGTTCCCTGGGAGGAGATGACCTACGCCGTGGACACCGGGTTCATCGTGTTCAACGACTGGACCTATCCCAACTTCATCGCCCTGCTCGATCGATTGGGCGTCGCGCATCAACCGAGCGACATGAGCTTCAGCGTCCGCTGCGAGCGCACCGGCCTGGAGTACAACGGGACCACGCTGAACAGCCTGTTCGCGCAACGACGGAATCTGCTGCGACCGTCGTTCCACCGGATGATCCGCGACATCCTTCGATTCAACCGTGAGGCGGTGGCGTTGCTGGAGCAACCGGGACCGGGCCCATCCCTGGGAGCCTACCTGGAACAGCAACGGTACTCGGAGCCATTCGTTCGCCAGTATCTCCTGCCCATGGCGGCGGCTATCTGGTCGGCCGGACAGGCCACGATCCGGGAGTTTCCGGCGCAATATCTAGTCCGATTCTTTAAACACCACGGGATGTTATCGGTGAACGATCGGCCCACGTGGCGCATCATTACAGGTGGGTCGCACCGCTACGTCGAACCGCTGGTGCGGCCGTTTCGTGACCGGATCCGGCTGCAGGCTGTGGTGGAGTCGATCGGGCGCTTTCCGCAAGGTGTGGAAGTGCGCTGGCGAGATCGAGAGGGGCGACGGCAGACCGAGCGGTTCGACGCGATCGTGCTGGCCTGCCACAGTGATCAAGCGCTGGCGCTGCTGGCGAAACCGTCGCCGTTGGAACAGGAGGTCCTGGGGGCCATCCGGTACCAGCGCAATGAAGCGGTGCTGCACACGGATCGTTCGCTGCTGCCGAAACGGCGACTGGCCTGGGCGGCGTGGAACTATCATCTGTTGCCCAAGCCGCCTGAGCATGTCGTGGTCACCTACCACATGAACCGGCTGCAGGGGCTCCAGGCGCCCTGCGAGTTTTGCGTGACGTTGAACCACAGTGAGGCGATTGATCCAGAGAAGGTCCTGAAGCGCATCGTCTATCATCACCCGTTGTATTCGCCGCCGGCGGTCGCCGCGCAAGCGCGGTATGAGGCCATCAACGGGCAGCAGCGCACGTTTTATTGCGGAGCCTATTGGGGTTTCGGCTTTCATGAGGATGGAGTGAAGAGCGCCATGACAGCCTGTCGGGCGCTGGAGGCCTGGGTGCAATGAATAGTGCGGTGTACGAGGGAATGGTGCGGCATCGGCGGTTGGCTCCGGTGGCCCATGTCTTTCGGTATTCCCTGTTCATGCTCTACGTGGATCTGGCCGAGTTGCCGGGCTTGTTTGACGGGCGCTGGTTGTGGTCGGCGTCGCATCCGAATCTAGCCTGGTTTCGCCGCGCCGATCACGCGGGCGACCCGCAGGTGCCGTTGGATCAGAGCGTGCGCGACCAGGTCGAGGCAGCCACCGGTCGGCGACCCACAGGTCCGATTCGTCTGCTCACGCATC
Organism: Nitrospira defluvii; assembly: GCF_905220995.1. Classification (NCBI taxonomy): domain Bacteria; kingdom Pseudomonadati; phylum Nitrospirota; class Nitrospiria; order Nitrospirales; family Nitrospiraceae; genus Nitrospira; species Nitrospira defluvii. Next base: position 1,055,112 of record NZ_CAJNBJ010000001.1, on the reverse strand, counting down.
TCCGGTACTTCGGCTATGTGTTCAATCCTGTGAGTTTCTATTACTGCTTCGACCATGAGGATCGGTGCGTAGACACGATCGTGGCCGAGGTCACGAATACGCCTTGGGGCGAACGGCATTGTTATGTGTTGGATGGATTGTTGGACGAGGGCCGCGGCCGTCACCATCGGTATCGATTCGGAAAACGATTTCATGTGTCGCCGTTCATGCCCATGGAGGTGGACTACGATTGGCGGTTCGACACGCCGAGCGAGCGGCTCGTGGTGCACATGGTCAATTCGAAAAGCGGGAGCCGCTTCTTCGACGCAACTATGGTTCTGGCGCGCCGCGAACTGACGGCCGCGTCCCTCGCGCGGACCCTGGTGCAATATCCGTTCATGACTGCCAGAGTCATCGGCGCGATTCATTGGCAGGCCTTGCGCCTCTGGATCAAACGCTGTCCGTTTTACTCGCATCCCAAGACACGCACCTCAACGGTGCAGACAGGGAGGTTCTCAGGATGAACGGTCTTATGAAGACCGACTGTGCATCGAAACCGACGGAATGGAGCCTCGTCTCGCGTGGGGAATCCGGCGTTCGTGACGGCTTTTCTATCCGGCTGGCCCGGCGCATGGTCTTTGCTCGGCTCTTTCTGATCACGCAGGGCCTCCTCACCATCGTGGAGGGTGAGCGACGGACGACCTTCGGCAGCCCGACGTCGCCCTGTCCGCTCCGGCCGGTGGTTACCATCGATGACCCATCTTGCTATCGGGACATCGCCTGGGGAGGGACCGTCGGCGCCGGAGAAAGTTACGGTCGTGGCGCATGGAACTGCGACGATCTCACCGCGCTCATACGGTTATTCGTCCTGAACCGCGCCGTGCTTGACGGGATGGAACAGGGAGCCGCTCGCTTGTCCGCTCCGTTCCTGAAGCTCATGCACGGCCTGAGGCGCAACACGAAGGCGGGCAGCCGGCGCAACATCGCGGCGCATTACGACCTCAGCAATGAATTCTTCGCGCTCATGCTGGATCCGACGATGATGTATTCATGCGCGTACTTCGCGCGTCCTGACAGTACGCTTGAGGAGGCCTCGCGCGCCAAGATCGAGCTCATTTGCCGCAAGCTGCATCTGTCGCCCGATGACCACCTGCTTGAAATCGGGACCGGCTGGGGTGGGCTTGCCTGTCATGCGGCTCAGACCTTCGGCTGTCGGGTGACGACGACCACGATCTCTCAGGCCCAATACGACTGGGCGCTGCGGCGTATCCGTGACGCGGGCCTGTCCGACCGTGTGCAGGTGCTGCTGTGCGACTATCGGGACCTCCCCTATCTGGATATGCAATTCGACAAGTTGGTGTCGGTCGAGATGATCGAGGCGGTCGGGTGGCAGTATTATGGCGCGTTTTTCGACGTCTGCCGCCGGCTGCTGAAGCCGGATGGCTTGATGCTTTTGCAAGCCATCACGATCGACGAGCGGTATTTCGAAAGGGCCAAACGGTCGGTCGATTTCATCCAGCGTGTTATTTTCCCGGGAAGTTGTATCCCTTCGGTGACAAGCCTCTGCCATGCCATGGCCTGTGCATCGGATTTCAGCTTGCTGCATGTTCAGGATATCGGCGCCCATTACCCGCCTACGCTACGCGGTTGGCGTCAGAACATTCGACAGAACCTGGAGCGGATCTCTCAGCTCGGGTTTGGACCGGAATTTCTTCGCCTGTGGGAATTCTATCTGTCGTATTGCGAAGGCGGGTTCCTGGAACGATCAATCTCGACAGCGCATGTACTGTTTGCCCGCTCCGGCTGGCGACAGGATCCCTTGGCAGGATGATCAGGACCCTTGGCAATGCCGTTGTTTTCCAGCTCGGATGGTGGGTCGCCATCCTGAGCGCCGGGTGGGGGGAGGCTTGGCTGGCCCCCCCGGTCCTGGCGGGTCTCATCACAGTCAACATCTGGTACGGATCCCAGCCTCGCGTCATGACCCTCGTGGTCCTGGCGATTGGATCTGCCGGCCTGTTGTTGGATAGCGGGCTGACCGCGTCGGGCCTGCTTCGGTTCGGGGCCCATCCCTTTGCGCCGTGGCTCTGCCCGCCCTGGCTCTGTGCCCTCTGGTATCTGTTTGCGACGACGTTGCACCAGTCGCTCCGATGGCTGGAAGGCCGGGTATGGTCGGCTGCGATGATCGGTGGGATTGCCGGACCCATCAGCTACGGGGCCGGAGAAGCCTTGGGGGCCCTTACGTTGGGACCGAGTCGCAGCAGCGCCCTCCTGTTGCTCGCATTGGTGTGGGTGGGGCTCTTGCCGCTCTTCGTTCGAATGGCCGAGCAGCTTTATGGTGCTGCGGCAGGCAGCCATCTGGACTGAAGCCGCGTGCTGTGTTCGACTTCCTGAACAGTGTACAATCAGCCGCCTTCGAATCGAACGGCAGGGCCCCGCGCGGCCGGATGAAACCATCATTTAAGGGAGTGAGAGGACTCATGACGGTGCGAGATCAATTGATTGCCGCCTTCCATGCCACCCAATCGTTTAAATGGGATCCCGACAAGGGATTCAAGCTGGCCTCCGGGTTGATGAGCCCATTTTATGTCGACTGTCGCACCCTGATGGCGTTTCCGCATGCCCGCCACTTGGTGGCCCAACGAGCCTGGGAGGTCATCAAGGACCGGGAGATCGACTGTCTCGGGGGGTTGGAAATCGGTGCGATTTCCATCGCCACGTCGATCTCCGACTTTGTCTATCTGGCATCCCCGCGCCGGGAGTGGCGGACATTCTTCGTGCGCAAGCAGCCTAAAGACCATGGTCTTGGCCGATTGGTCGAGGGTGTCGTGCGAGCTGGGGACCGTGCACTTGTCGTCGATGATGTGCTCACCAGTGGTGGGTCGGTCGTGAAGGCGATTGTCGCGGCACGTGAAGCAGGGCTCGAGGTGAAGGAGGCTCTCGTCGTTGTCGATCGAAACGAGCAAGAGGGCCGAGCCCGTGTTGAGCAGTTAGGAGTCCGGGTGGTGAGTCTGTTGACGATCGATGAGCTGATGACGGGTCGGCCGACTGCCCCCTGAGCTACTTGCAGTCGAATTGGATTCCCCACCGCCGCTCCTCGACGACATCGCTCGATCCTGCGAGTGGGCTGGCCTGGCGTAGCCGCCCCTTGGTTTCTCCCTCGCGGACGATCGTGTGCCCGCGTGGGCATTTCTGGTCAATGAGGCGCATGGCATCTTTGCGGAATGAGGACAAGAGTGTGCCTTGTTCGGGCCGGTAGGGGTAGATGACGACGCCGCCATGGTCTGAGTCTTTGACCAGAATGGCGCCGTCTCCGCAGGCAGCCAGGAGCAAGCCCAGCGCAGGGCCTATCAGACTTGACCAATTTTTCATCGGGCTCCTATCATACGAGGTCCATCCCTGCCCCACCATGCTATAAGCAAAGGAGTGGTCGCCATGAGGTATATCATTTCTATCACGTGTGCAGTCGTGCTGAGTGGATTTCTCTTCCAGGAACCAGTGCCGTCCCTTGCCTATCATTCCTACGTCTTGAGCGTGCAACAGTTACGAGCCGGCCTGACCAAGGCACCCTCCACGAGCGCGAAGGGATTTGTCTTGGTCGATGTACGTTCCCCTGAGGAGCATGCGTCGGGCATGATTCCCGGCACAGACCTGAACATCGATTTTCGAGAGATGAAGGCGCGTCACCGGGAACTGGGTGCGAAGTTGGAAGACCACATCGTCGTGTATTGCCAATCGGGTCATCGCAGCAACATTGCCGCCGAAACCTTGGCCGATTTGGGGTACACGCATGTCTATAACGTGGTGGGAAGTATGAACGCCTGGACCGAGGCGGGATTTCCCGTCGCGCCAGGCCGGTGAGTCGGGGTGTCACGGTTTGCGGGGAGTCTGTAACGATTCTACAGGTGCCCCTGTCCTCACAGGTGTCCGGGGGCTGATCCCAATGACCGTCGGAAGGGGAATATGCACTCCCGTGTTGCCAGACAATAAGGATCGCCACGTCGATTGTGAAGCGGTTTCCTGGGCGGCATGGAGCAGGTCCTGGCTGGCGATGACATCAGACGATGCGCCCCCATCCATGGCCATTGCCTGCTGCAGTGAGGGCAGTTGCCGATGCAGGCAATCGGCCAGGTGATGGAGCGAGACGACGTCCGCCGTCTTAATGACCAGAATCGTTCCTTGCCCGTCTTCAGCCACCACTGTTTGAAACGCGCGCTTGCCGCTGTCTCTCACCCGAAGTTTGCCCATCCGGTCGAACAACATCAGTGACTGTGCGGCTTCGCGGTACAGCGGCGGATCCTCCGCGAATGCGTCGAAGGCCAGGTCGAAGACGCGGGCTTTTCGAAGTGTTCCGTCGGTTGGTTCTGCGGCGAACAGGCCTTGCCACGAATGATGTTTCTTGCTTCCGAGTGATCGCCCCTCTTTCAACAAGACGCCCAGATAGGAATAGTCTTCGCGAAACAAGCCCGCATTGAACATCACGTAGGCGTCGGTCCGTTGCTGCCAATCATGAATCGAGATCGGAGCTCGAAGCCCTTCATCGCGAAACTGGTGGATGGAAAACCGGAACCGTTCCGGGTCGATTTGGAGCATGAGCAAGGCGGGAACTTGCGGGCAGGTGTTGCTGGGGTTCCAGAGTGCCACCTGCATCCCGCTGGTCAATCGCTCCCAAGGGATTGCCTCTGCGGCAGTCGGCTGGGCCGGAAGGAGTGCGGTGAGCGAGAGTGAGATCAGGAGGCAGGAGAGCGCCCTTCCCCAACGATTGGACTGTGGTCTCAGCCGGCTGCGGTCCTTCATCAATTCCCGTTTCCCGTTGTCCGTGATGGTCTCGACAGGATATCTCGGCGCAACTCTCCTATGGCCAGAGTATAAGAAGGATGGACACATGGGTCAAACTGATGACCGGCGATGGTCGGCTTGAATAGGCCGGTTACGAGGCACGGGCGGTACGAGGGGCATGGCTCGGCAGTGGTGTCTGAAGGTGCGCCGGTCCGGTACCGGGCGAAGAGGAGTCCAGGAGTGCACGCACGGTACGAAGCAGCAGGTCCGGCGTGAACGGCTTCTGGAGGAAGGTGGTGCGGTGCGGGTCCATGTCGCTGTTGACGCAAATGTCGTCGAGGTATCCGGACATGAAGAGCACTCTGAGATTCGGCTTGATGACCGACAGATGTTCGGCCAGTTCTCGACCGTTCATGCCCGGCATGACGACGTCGGTCAACAGAAGATCGACGTGATAACTCTGTTGCGTGGCCGTCAGACAGGCTTCGACGCCGTTCTTGGCCTCGATCACCTGGTAGCCGGTTTTGAGCAACTCATGGCGCACGAGGTCGCGGACTCCGCTGTCGTCCTCGACCAGCAGAATGGTTTCAGATCCCTGGCGTGGCTGGGCCTGCGGGGATTCGGCGGAAGTGGTTTGGGTTTGCGGCGTGGCGCGCGGGAAATAGAGGTCGAAGGTCGTCCCATGGCCGACCTGGCTCCAGACGTCAATGCCGCCGCCGCAGGTCGTGACGATGCCAAACACGGTCGACAGGCCGAGTCCGGTGCCCTTGTGCGCCTCTTTGGTGGTAAAGAAGGGTTCAAACAAGTGGCTCAGGACGTCGGCATCCATGCCGCACCCGGTATCCGTCACCGTCAACTTCACATAGTGCCCGAGCGGTAACGGGTGAAGGTGGTGCATCGGGGTGCGTGCCAGCTCGACCTGTGACGTTTCAATGGCCAGTAGGCCTCCGTTGGGCATGGCGTCCCTGGCATTCACGACCAGATTCATCAGCACTTGTTCCAATTGTCCGGGATCGGCTTTCACATGGCCATTGTGGGGATCGGGCCGGACGACCAGTTGGATGTCCTCCCCGATGAGGCGGCGGAGCATCCCTTCCACGTTGCCGATGACTGAGTTGAGCGGTAGCACCTTCGGTTCCACCGGCTGCTTCCGGCTGAAGGCCATCAGTTGGCGAATGAGATTCGCGGCTCGCTCACCAGCCTTTTGCATCTCTTCGATCTTGGCGCGGATGGGACTGCCGACGGACAATTCTCCCAGCAGCACCTGGCTATGTCCCATGATGACGGTCAGCAGATTGTTAAAATCATGGGCAAGTCCCCCGGCCAGGCGGCCCACGGCTTCCATTTTTTGCGCCTGACGCAGCTGCTTTTCACTCATCCGTAACGCATCCTCGGCCCGTTTTCGCTCCAACCGCTCATCGAGTTCACGCAACGTTCTGCGAATGGATGGCACCAACCTGCCCAGCCGCTGCTTGGAAATATAGTCGGTGGCGCCGCGCTGCATCATGTCGACGGCGAACTCTTCTCCTTGCATGCCGGACACAAAAAGAAAGGGCACGTCGGGGTGGAGCGCCCGTGCGAGGTCGAGGGCCTCCGCTCCGTCGAAGCTGGGTAATGTCGTATCGGCGAGGATGAGGCTAAATCCCCCCTGGCGGAGGGCCGCGAGAAAGTCTTCGCGCGTGTGCACGCGTTTCACTTGGCAGGGAATGCCCGCGTTCCGGAGTGTGGAGTCGATCAGCTCCGCGTCCGCCTGGTTACCCTCAAGATGGATGAGTCGCAGGGGCTGAGTCATCGTATGGATCACGCTCGGAAGGTTATGCAGATCGGCCTGCTGCGCGGCTGGCGCCCTCAGGAGGCGGCTCGTTGATCATGCCCCAGAATACACCGAGTTCTTTCACGGCCTTCAGGAATTGGTGAAATTCAACCGGTTTGACCACGTACGCGTTGGCGCCCAGGGCGTAACTTTGAGCCAGATCCCGTTCTTCACGGGAGGAGGTGAGCATCACGACGGGAATGGGCCGCAGGTCGGCGTCATTCTTGATCGTACGCAACACTTCAAGTCCGTCGACCTTCGGCATTTTCAAGTCGAGGAGGACGACGGCTGGATTGCCCTGGAGTCTCGTCTTGAAGGGGCCGCGGCAATACAGGTAATCGAGTACTTCTGCTCCGTCATGACAGAGAATGACCTTGTCGGCCAGCTGATGTTCTTCCATGGCGGCGAGCGTGAGTTCGGCGTCGCGCGGATTGTCTTCTGCCAATACAATGGGTTTGGAGAGCGTCATGTGGAGGGCCTCGCTATCGGGAGGCTGACGTAAAAGGTGGCGCCTTTGCCGAGCGCCCCTTCCGCCCAGGTCTTCCCCCCATGTCGGTGAATAATTCGTCGGACATTGGCCAGCCCGATGCCCGTCCCTTCGAATTCGTCCGCGCGATGGAGTCGTTGAAAGACCCCAAAGAGTTTGTTCGCATACTGCATATCGAATCCTACCCCATTGTCGCGCACGAATAACACTGCTTCGTTGGGATCGTCGCTCCGGCTGCCGATTTCGATGGTGGCGTTCGGCTGCGTGCCGGTGAATTTAATGGCATTGGCGATCAGATTGACGAACACCTGTCGCAGCATGGCGGCGTCCCCCGTGACGTCAGGAAGTTGAGCGATTGTCCACGAGATAGTGCGATCTTGCAAGTCATGTCGAAGATCGTGCAGCACCGCCGCGATCAATTGGTCCAGATTCACCGTGCCGCGCAGCATTTCCTGCCGGCCCATACGGGAAAAGACCAGCAGATCGTCGATAAGTTGTCCCATCCGAGTGGCGGCTTCCGAGATCGTGTGGAGGTAGCGTTTGGCTTTGTCGTCAAGGGACAGGGCTGTGGCCTTCGCCAGCAGGGAGGCATAACCATCGATGTGCCGAAGCGGTGCGCGTAAGTCGTGCGAGACCGAATAGCTGAACGCCTCCAATTCTTTATTGGCCGCCTCAAGGAGTTCTCCGCGGTGATGAAGTTCTTCGGCGATGCGGCGTCGGGCGGTGATGTCATGCCGGATCAGGTAATATACGGCGGCAAGCAAGACGAACAGCAGGAGGGCACCGATGCTGAGAAGAATGATGCTGGAGCGGGTTGTGCTTGTGGATTCGATCACCCGTTGGGCAAGCGCCTTGTTTTCTTCCTGCTCCATTTGTGCCTGAAGTTTCCTTGCCGCCTCGAGTGAGGCCTTCGCCACACCGGTTAAGGCCATGCCCCGCACGGCCTCAAACCCCGTCTTGTTCCGTAATTCAATGGCGTTGCGTTCCTCTTGCAGTTGCTGGGTGATGAGTTGTTCGAGGTGCGTGACGTGCGCGCCCTGACTGCTGTCTGGGCTCGTAAGTTCTCGCAAGTAGCGGGCGAATTCAGGCGCGCGTTCGCGCAGCGTGTGGTAGGCCGCGAGATAACTCTCGTCTCCGGTGACGAGGAAGCGCCGGTGGCCATTTTCTGCGTCATCCATGGCTTGCCCCATGGCACCGAGCAGCTGGATGAACTCGTGACTCCGCTGGTCTTGGTGGCCGTTTCGGATGAGGATGGTCATGTTGCGATAGGAAATGACGGAAATGACCAGGATGCCCGCAAAGACCAAGCCGAAGCCAGCCAGGACGCGCTGTTCTATGGAGCGTTGTTGGATGCTTCGAAGGACCGAAGTGATAAATGAGTGCTGTGCCATGGCTCGCGCGCCCGGTTGCGGGGAGGGAAGAGCGACGTCGACATCGGCATCGAGAGTCTGTTGTTGTTTCGGTTCGTCCGTGCTCATGAAGAAAGCCCCGTGGCTTGGCCAGATGACAGGTGCAGGTCCTACAAGACGGCGTCGTGTGCAATCCATGGACTGCAGCCAATATTGTAGCAGAAGGCCTTGATATGCGAAGGGATTTGATGGAAACCGGAGGCAGCGATCGAGGCGAAGTCTTTAGCCTCCGAATGGCGTCGTCGGAGGATGAATGGATGCCGCCTGGCCCAGGAGATTGGAGAACATCAGGGTTGCAGATACCGCCCAGTCGAGGAACGGTTGGGGATAAATGCCGATCACCAGCGTTCCAGCAAGTCCGACATAAATCACCGCACGCAGTGGGCCCGTGGTCTTGATCGGAGAAGAATCAAGCGGTTCGTTGATGTACATCTTCTTGACCACGATCAAGTAGTAGTACATCGACACGACGATATTGACGAGCCCCACGGTGATCAGCGTATAGAGGCCTTCTTTGATCGCGGCGACAAAGATATAGAGCTTTCCGATGAAACCGGCGAGTGGGGGGACGCCGGCCAGCGAAAGGAGGAAAATCAGCATAGCAAACGCAAGAAACGGCGACCGCCGGTTCAAACCACGGTAGTCGTCGATTTCATCGCTGCCTAACGAATTGCTGATCGCCATGATGACGGCGAAGGCCCCTAGATTTGCGAAGAGATAGGTCAGCAGGTAAAACAAAATGGAGTCCGTGCCCATTTTGGTGCCAGCAGCCAGACCGATGAGGACATTGCCGACCTGTGCGATACCAGAATAGGCCAAGAGCCGCTTAATGTTTCGTTGCGCAATGGCCACAATGTTGCCGTAAGTCATGGAGAGGATCGAGGCCGCGACGATGAGCAACGCCCAGGCCGGCTTGAAGGTCGCGAGCGCGACAAGGAAAAGGCGCAAGAGGATAGCGAAGGCCGCGACCTTCGGCGCAATGGACAAGAAGGCCGTCACTGGCGTCGGGGCACCATGATAGGTGTCAGGAATCCAGGAATGGAAGGGTACGGCACCGATCTTAAAGCCTAGTGCGGCAAAGATGAGGAGGAAGCCGATAACGAGCCCGGTGGTCGGATTGGCGCCGGTCATGTCCGAAAAGACGAGCTTTCCGGTTTCTCCGTAGACGAGGCTGATGCCATATCCAAGCAGTCCTGCAGCAAAGACGCCGAGAATGAAGAATTTGAGGCCCGCCTCGTTAGAAGCCATGTCGTCCCGCAGGTAGGAAACGAGGACGTAGAAGCCAAAGGTGGCAAACTCCAGCGTCACGAAGAGTGACAGGAGATCGTTGGCCGAGGCCATGAACATCATGCCCAGCGCCGACATGGCAACGAGGAAATAGTATTCCCCCCGGAAAAACGAAAACCGGTGCACATAGTCGATGGAGAGCAGAATAACCAAAATAGTCGCCAGCAGAATCATGACCTTGAAGAAGATGGCCATGCGATCGACCACGAACATCTTGGCGAACAGGGTCCCGGTGATGCCGGTCATGTCGAACCATGCGAGGCAGGCCAGGGTAATCATGAGACCGAGGATAGTCAGGTATGCCAACTGCTCCTGCACGATTCGTTTGAACGAAAAATCCACGGCCAGAACCACGCACAGCCAGATGGTCAGAAACAGTTCTGGAAGGAGGAGCAAGAGGTCACTGGCGGAAAGCGTCAGGGAGAAGTTCATCGCGGGGTCACCTTCGCGATCGCCTCATGCGAAGCCGACACCGGCGTAATGGGCGAGCTGGCAAGTGGAATGTGAGTCGGCTGCTCCGCGACCGGCACGACTCTCGTGATACGGGCGATGAGCGGGTCGACGCCGGAGCGGACGACCGAGTAGAGGTGGCCGGGGAAGATACCAAAGCTCACGCTGACCATAATCATGAGGAGGAGCGGCATCCGATCGACCACGGCGACGGCGTCGTGGGAGTGGCTATATTTTTCCGCCATCGATCCATAGAAGAGCCCGCGCATCATCTTGAAGAGATAGGCCATGGTCAGCACGATGCCGAGGACGGCGACGACGACTTGGAAGGGGTACTTGTTCCAGCTACCGACAATGATCATGACTTCGGCAATGAAGTTCACGGTCCCTGGCATCCCGATGGAAGCCATGCAGCCGATGACGAAGGCAGCGGAGATGAACGGCATCCGGTTGGAAAGACCGCCGAGTGACGGAATGTCCCGAGTATGTGTTTGGTCATAGACCCAACCCGCCATAGCGAAGAGCATGCCGGTGGCCATGGCGTGAGCGAACATGTAAATCACGGCACCGCTGAGGCTGATGTAATCCAAGGCTGCCATGCCCAGGAAGACGTATCCCATGTGGCTGGAGCTGGAGTAGCCGATGACGTATTTGGTGTCCTTAGCGTAGTAGGCGACGAGGCCGCCATAAATGATGCTGAAAATGCACAGAACGGCGGCGATCGGCATCAGTTCACGGGTCGTCTCTGGCAGAATTTCAAATGCCACGCGAATGATGGAGAAATGCCCGAGTTTCATCAGCACGCCGGCGTGCAGCATGCTGGTTGCAGCCGGTGCCGCTGCGTGTCCGACGGGAGACCAGGAATGTAATGGCCAGATCGGAGCGATGGACGCAAACCCGAAAAAGATGAGTAACCAGATGAGCGTGGCCAATGGCCCGGAGAAATGGGCCTTTTCGCGTAGCACCAGGATATCAAACGTATTGAGCCCGGAGAATTTATAGATGAGCAAGATGCCCATGAGTGCGGCGACGGCGAACGCAGAAAGGAAGAGGACCAATTTCATCGCCGCATATTCTTTGCTGTTGGCGCCGAAGTTGAAAATGAAGCCGACGGAATCCCGAAGTTTCAAGCCTTCTGGGTCGGTCATTTCAAGGTACTTCTTTGTGTGACTACCCCACATCCCCAGGAGCAAGTACATCGGAATCACGGACATTTCGTAGAAGAAGTAGAGGAAGAACAGGTCGAGCGACATGAAGACGCCGATCGTGGCGGCAGCGAGAATCAAGATCCAGATGTAGAACTCTTTCATCCGGTCTTTGATGTGCCAGGATACGAATATGCCGGCAAAAAGCAGGATACCCGAGGCCAGCACCAGCGGTGTGCCGATGCCATCAACTCCCAGGTGGAGTGAGATGCCCAGTTGTCGCGACCACTCAATGCGCTGGATGAACTGATACCCGCCTTTTACCGGGTCGTAGGCATAAAACAGGTAGACCGACGCTACCAGTGTGACGAAGGCTGAGCCGGCCGCCACGCCGCGCACCAGCGACACCTGGCGGTTAGAGACGAAGATGAGCGCGAGTGCGCCGACGAATGGGGAGAATAAAATTATGAGGAGCGTGTATTCAGCCATGGTCTTACTTCGAGGGCACGTGAGTCACAGTGTTTACGGACGCCACTTTGGCGCGATCCAGCCGGTCGACGAGGGCCTGGATTGAGCCATTCATCATCCTCAGGAATGGAGATGGGTAGAGGCCGATCCACAAAATCATAATGGACAGCGAAAGCGCGATGGTGATTTCCCTCATGTGGAGGTCCTTGATGGCGGCAGAGACGTGTTTGCCGACAGGGCCCAGCATGGAGCGTTCGTAGTACCAGAGGAAATAGGCTGCGCCGAAGATTACGCCGAGGACCGCTACCGCACCAAACCACCATTTGGCCTTGAAGGCTCCCAGGAGGATCAAGAATTCTCCGACGAATCCGTTGGTGCCCGGCAATCCGATGGACGCCATGCCGATCAGGAGGAGAAAGGTGGCTAAGAGCGGCGCTTGTTTGGCAAATCCCCCGAAGGAGCCGAGGTGGGAGCTCTGTTGCCGTGTCGAGAGAAAGCCGGCCATGAAGAAGAGTCCTGCCGTGCTGAAACCGAGGTTGATCATGGTCAGCAGGCTGCCTTGGAGTCCTTGGAAATTCAGGGCGAAGAGTCCGACCACCACGAAGCCAAGGTGGCTGATGCTGCTGAAGGCAAGTAGCCGTTTGAAGTCGAGTTGGACCAACGCCACAACCGCCCCATACAAAATCGCGGTGAGGGCCAACACCATGACGATGGCAATCACCCCCTCACTTTTCGATGCCTCAGGAACCAGCGGGAAGGTGAATCGAAGGAAGCCGTAGGTGCCGAGCTTCATGCCTGCCAACATCACAGCCATGCCGATGGGCCCTTCGACCAAGGCATCCGGGAGCCAAGTGTGGAAGGGGAAGACCGGGGCCTTAAAGGCGAAGCCCATGAACATGAGCCAGAAGATCAAGATCTGCTGAGAGAGCGGAATCGGCACCGACAACAGTTCCAGCAGGTCGAAAGAATAGACATGGTCAAGGTGATGCGTGACGGCCCATTGGTGATAGTTGATGTCGAGCAGTGCGATGCCGACCAGCATGAAGACGCTGCCCAACAACGTATAGAGCACGTACTTGAGGGCGGCATAATGGCGATCGGCCCCGCCTCCCCAAAGCTTGATCAGGAAGTAGCTCGGGATGAGCATGAGTTCCCAGAACACAAAAAATAAGATGAGGTCTATCGATACGAAGATGCCGATGGTCGTGGTTTCGAGTGCGAGGAGCGCCATAAAATAGAGGCGCACTTGGTGGCGGATCGTGTCCCAGGAGTAAATGACGACCAGGACAGTGAGAAATGCCGTCAACCCTACGAAGAGCACGCTGATCCCGTCCACGGCGAGGTGATAACCGATGCCGAGCGCCGGAAGCCATCGCGCATGTTCTGCAAACTGCATGGCTGCAGAGTCGGGGACGAATCGTGCCAAGACGAGGCACGCGAGCGCCAGTTCCACCAGGGTGATGCCCAGGGTCATGGACTTGAGGAGATCCTCGTCGTCAATCAGCCAGAGGACTGCCGCCCCGACCAAGGGGAGGAAGATCAGGTACGACAGGATGGGAAACCCGAAACTGAACTCTTCAAGCATCGTAAATCCAAAAAATCTGCCGCGTCAGCGTGCTGAATACCCGGTGGATCCGCCTCCGGTCCAAATTAACAAGATGAGGTGGACGAGGATGAAGAGTCCCGCCACGATGATGGCCGCATATTGATGTACCATGCCGGTTTGTAGGCGGCGCCACGAGCGCGCCAGGAGGTGATTCCCGTAGCCGATAATATTGAGACCGGCATAGACGACGTGTTTTTCCGTCCAGGTGATCGCGGCGGAGCTGAGGTCTGTGCCCCGGTCGATACCCCGGACGAGTCCGTCGATAATGGTTCGATCGAACCAATCGCAGAGTTTCCCCAACTGCTTTGTGGGCTCCACGAAGACGGTATCGTACAGCTCGTCGACATAATACTTGTTGAGCAGCGTGGTGTAGGCGCCGGGCATGCGTTCGGCGAGGGCTGTGGCCGCGGTCGATGGGCCGCTATAGAAATAATGTGCGAGTCCCCAGCCAAGGAGTGCGATGACCGTAGCTGTGCCCATCAGGCCGAACATCAGTGCGGGCGGTGTCGCATGTTCCTCGCCTGCGACCCCTGCGACGGAATGGAGGAAATGGTGGAACCAGCCGTTTTCAGGCGGCACACCTGGAAAGCCTCCGACGACCGAGAGGGTGGCAAGGACAATCAATGGTCCGATCATGACCATGGGTGATTCATGAACGTGTTCGGCCGTGTGATGATCGAGCCGGGAAGTTCCATAAAATGTCAGGTAGGTGAGGCGGAACATATAGAACGATGTCAGGAATGCGCCGATTGCCGCCATACCGTAGAGCAGGTAATGGTGGTGGACGAACGCATGACCCATGATTTCGTCCTTGCTCCAGAATCCCGCGAGTGGCGGGATTCCGGCAATAGCAATGGTACCGATCAGAAAGAGGGTATGGGTCCACGGTATCTTCGACTTGAGGGCGCCCATTTTCCGGATGTCCTGCTCGCCCGAGAGCGCGTGGATCACGGATCCGGCCGAGAGGAACAGTAAGGCCTTGAAGAATGCGTGGGTCATGAGGTGGAACACGGCGGCGGTGTAGGCACCAAGACCGCAACCAAGGAACATATACCCGAGCTGGCTGACCGTGGAATAGGCCAGGACCCGTTTGATGTCTGTTTGGACGAGCCCGATGGTGGCGGCGAACAGGGCCGTCAGCCCCCCGATCCAGGCGACTGTGGTCATGGCGATGGGCGCCAGGTCGAAAATGGCATGGTTACGAACGATCATGTAGACGCCGGCGGTGACCATGGTGGCGGCGTGAATCAGCGCGCTGACCGGCGTTGGGCCTTCCATCGCATCCGGCAACCAGGTGTAGAGAGGAAGTTGTGCGGATTTTCCGACGGCACCAACGAGAAGGCAGAGGGCGATGGCTGTCGCCATTTCTGGCGAGAGCTTGGCCGCGTTCTGCATGACTTGCGTGTAATCGAGTGTCCGGAAGTTGACGAAGACGAGGAAAATGGCCAGGAGGAATCCGGCGTCACCGATTCTGTTGACCACAAAGGCCTTGGTGGCGGCCTTGGCTGCTGACACTTTGTCGTAGTAGTAGCCGATCAGCAGATAGGAGCAAAGGCCCACTCCCTCCCAGCCGATGAACAACACCACGTAGTTGTTGCCCATGACCAGGAGCAGCATCGACACCATGAAGAGGTTCATGTACACGAAGAAACGCGTAAACCCCGCTTCCCCATGCATGTAACCGACGGAATAGACGTGAATGAGGAAGCCGACGCCGGTGATGACCAGCAGCATGATGCAAGTAAGCGGGTCGATCAAATAGGCGAGGTTGATGGTGAGGTCGCCGCCGAAGATCCATTTATAGGCGATGACTTCACGCGCCGCGCCCGTGCGGAGCGTTTCCGTAAACACCGCCAGGACACAGAGAAAGGACATCAGGACCGATCCCCACGCGAAGCGATGCGCAAGGTCGTGCGAGTAGCGGTGTCCGAAAAGGCCGTTGACAACGACAGCCATCAGCGGAAACAGGGGAATCAATTTGACGATCAGATCGATAGAGTCAGACACGTTACCACTTCAACAGGTTCATTTCGTCGACGTTCGTGGAAATTTTTCCGCGGAACACCACAATGATGATCGCGAGCCCGATGGCCGCCTCCCCCGCCGCAATGGCGATGATAAACAAGGCGACGATTTGTCCTTGCATGGATTCGAGATAGTGCGAAAAGGCGACCAGGTTGATCGTGGCCGCGTTCAACATGATCTCGACGGACATTAGCACGATAATGAAGTTGCGACGGATGAGCACCCCGAGGAGACCTGTTGTAAACAGGATGGCGCTGACCACGACATAGGCGGATAAGGGAATCATGCGTCCCGCCTCGTTTCAATCGACTTGGGAGTTTTGGCCAGCACAATCGCGCCGACAATGGCCCCTGTTAGAAACACACCGATGATTTCAAACTGGAGCAGATAGTCGCTGAACATCTTGATACCGACGGCATGGGCGTCTCCGTTGAGGAGGATGGCAGCCGTTGACGCATCGCCGCGTGAACCGCTAAACGGCGAGCGGACCAGCAGAAACACGAGATAGGCCAAGCCGATCGCAGCTGGAGCCAGCAGATAGGGAGTCTTGGCGTGGAAATATCGGTCATCGGTTTTGAGGTTCAGCAGCATGAGGACAAACAAATAGAGCACCAAGATCGCTCCGGCGTAGACGATGACTTGTACCGCCCAGAGAAATTCGGCGTTGAGCATAACGAACAGGCCTGAGACGTGAAGGAGCAGGGCCAGGAGGGCGAGGCCGCACTGGACCGGGTTCTTCAGCGAGACCGTCAGAATGCCGGCGACAATACTGACCACTGCGAAATACGCGAAAAACAGGAAAGCCATAACGGTACGGTTCAGCTCAAATGTTTGGGTTGTGACTGTGTAGGCTTGAGGACTGATTGTGGAAAGTAATAGCGATACTCTCGACTCTCGTCCGAGTTCTTTTCTTGGTTGTGCGTATAGAGATATTTCTTGGCGTCGTCGAGATGGCGTGCGCCGACCTCGTAGAGGCGCTTCTTGTCGAAAAGGAGGGTACGTTTGTCGTGAGTGGAGAATTCATACATCTTGGTCATGGCCAGCGCATTGACCGGACAGGCCTCCACGCAATAGCCACAAAACACGCATTTGGTAATATCGATATAGAACTCACTCGCGAATCGTTGTAAGGGCCGTTCTGGATCTTCCTGGCTGATGACCTTGATGCAGCGGGATGGACAGGCCGCTTCACAAAGGTCGCAGCCGACGCAACGGTCCCGTCCGTCGGCATAACGGAGCAACCCGAGCGCGCCGCGATGACCATCAGGAATCGTGCGTTGCTCGCGAGGGTACTGGAAGGTGATGGGCCGGTGAAACATATGTTTGAACGTCACCTTCATGGCGTCCCATATTTCGTAGAACAACGCGGCATGAAGAATTTTTTTGGTCAACGCCCCGACACTCATTCCCACCACCTCTAGCGACATCAAAAAGACGGACGAGCTTACTCTTACGCACCAACCTTTTCAATCGTTACACGAGTCGATTTGAAATATGGCACCCCGGTCACTGGATCGGCCTCCGTGGTCATCAAATCTTTCACCGGCGGTTCGTTGAAATGTTCAGGGAAGAAGCAGGACCCGGCCTGAATGTCCGGGTCGGCTTTCACCCCCGCCTGCACGGAGCCTTGTCGAGACGTCAGTCGAACGGTGGACTGCTCGGTGAGGCCGAGTTTCTCCATATCGGCCGGATTCATTCGTATCCGTCCGTTGTTGGGCTCGATGTTGATGAGTCCCGAAGCCTGGGTGGACATTTTCCCTGAGTGATAGAGCACTTGCCCCATCGTGAGGACAAATGGCCGGACATCGTCACCTGGAGAAGCTTCTGCTGCAGGGCGACGATAACGTTTGGGGACCTCGGCTGCATAGCCGTTCGAGAGATAGGCGTCTGGCGAGGGCGAGATCCGCCGAGGCTGGCCGAGATTGTAGTAACCGGGCAGCAGCTTCATGATTTCGTTCTGCACGTCCTGAGGGGATTGGTAGGGCCACTCGTAGCCAAGGCCGTTGGCCAGTGCGGTCATGATGTGCCAATCCGGCAGGCTTTCGCCGACATGATCGAGGGCCTGTCGGACGCGCAATACTTTCCCCTCAAGGTTGGTGAAGGTGCCGTCTTTTTCGGCATAGGTAGCTGCGGGCAGCACGACGTGCGCGAGTTGGGCCGTCTCAGTGAGGAACGGATCCTGGACAATCAGGAGTTGCAGCTTTTCGAGGGCGCCCTTCACGTTCATCGAGGCGGGCAAAGTGGCTAACGGGTTTTCTCCGATTACGTAGAGGGCTTTGATTTGGCCGCTGTGAATGCGCGCCAGAATCTCAAGCAGGTTGGCACCAGTCCCGGTGGCGGGCAGGGTGACTTCCCAAGCCTTGCCGAAGCGTTCACGTGCGCCTGGATCATCGAAGCGAGCCTGTCCGGGCAGAAATTCGGGCGCAACACCCATGTCGATGGCGCCCTGTTCATTGCCCTCTTCGGTAACGGTCGTCACGCCGGATCCCGGCTGTCCCAGTTTCCCTGTCACCCAGGCGAGGTCGATCAACTTGAGGACATTCTGGTAGCCATTCGACCGACGAACGATGCCTTCAGCGCACAACGCAATGGCACGCGGGGCTTCGGCGAATATGGTCGCTACCTCGCGGATCTGAGCGATCGGGATGCCGGTCTGAGCGGAAACCTGGTCGAGTGAAACCTGTGCGACCGCCTCCTTGAGCGCCGCAAACGCCTGCGGGTGCTGCGCCGTGCTCGTTTCATCCACGAGATCCTGCTCGATGACGGCCTTGACGAGTCCATCGATCAGCAGTGGTTCAGTCCCAGGCTTCACCAAGAGCGGATGCGAAGCGAGTTGGGCGATGTTGGTCGTGGCCGAGTCTACGACGATCACCTGGGAGTGATAGACGCGGATAGCTTCCTTGATGCGGACGGCCGTCAACGGGTTGGTTTCGGTGATGTTCGAGCCGATAACAAGGATGGCCTTGGCTTTGGTGAGATCCTCCCAATCATTTAGCGGGCGGCCGATGCCGACGGCATGTCGAACGGCATGCACGTAATTCAGATGACCGTACCGCGCGCTACTGTCGAGTTGGTTGGTTCTGAGACCGGCCCGCATGAGCTTTTGGAACAAGTAGAGCTCTTCGTTCGTGCAGCGGGCGGTGATGAGTCCGGCGATGGACTCAGGGCCATGCTTGCGGTGGATGTCGGAGAGCCGGTCGATAACCGTTTGCATGGTGTCCAGCCAAGGCGTTTCCGTCAAGGTGTCACCAATGCGGACCAGGGGCTGTCGAAGCCGCTGCTCGCTGTCGATGTACTGAAAGCCGAATCGGCCCCGGACGCAGAGCCCGCCGTGGCCCTTGGCAGTTTCGGAGCGATCACCCCATTTATTCTTCCACGAGAGCGGCGACGTGACGCGGACCACTTCGGTGTCCTTGGTCTCCAGGTGCATCTGGCAGCCGTCACCGCAATAGTTGCACGTGGTCGTAGTCTTCTTCATCTGCCAGGGCTTGTACAAATACTTGGAGTATTTGTTCGTGATGGCTCCGACGGGACAGACCGCCAGGCAGTCTCCGCAGAATTCACAGGCCAGCGGCTGGTCGCCCTTGGCCACGACTTGGTTGAAACCGCCCTTTTTCATGAATTGCAGCGCGTCGATCATCAGCACGTCTTTGCAGACGTTGATGCATTCTGCGCACGCGATGCAGCGATTCATGTTGAAGTCCAGCACCAGACTTCGCGTGTCCTCGGGAATGAATTTTTGCTTGGCGTTGGCGAGATTGGTGACGCCATGCTGGAACGCCATATCCTGGAGTTCGCAATGTCCGTCGGCATCGCAGACCGGACAATCCAGTGGGTGGACGGATAGGTGTTTTTCGACGGCTTTCTTGCGCGCCGCGAACAGATCGTCGCCCTCGGTTCGGATGACCATGCCGGCTGCGGCCTTTGCGGTACAGGAGCGAACCGGTGCCTTCTTGCCTTCTTGCATCACCAGGCACATGCCGCAAGATCCGAAAGGATCAAAGGTATAGTGGTAGCACATGGCAGGGATGATCTTGCCCGTGCTGGCAATGACGTCGTAGAGCGAGACGCCGTCCTTTGCCGATACCGTTCTTCCATCAATAGATAGTTCTATGGTAGCGGCTTCGACGTCGGGATTGGTCGCTGGTTTCAGGCCCATGGTTCCTCAACTACGATTTATCGATTCGGCGATCCGTCGAACGACAGGGTTGTCATTCTTTCAGATCACTCCATGCGTCAACGGTCACATTCGCCCATGACGATGTCGTAGGTTCCAAAAATCGTCACGGCGTCGGCGATCATATAGCCTTTCGACATATGATCGAACGCGCCCATGTGAATGAATGAGGGCGCGCGAATTTTGAGTCGGTACGGCTTTCCGCCGCCCGTACTCACGATGTAAAAGCCCAGCTCGCCTTTATGCGCCTCGGTCCCGCAGTAGATTTCTCCGGGAGGCGCGTTGAATCCTTGTGAAAACAGTTTGAACTGCTGAATCATGGATTCCAGGTTGGTGAACACGCGTTCCTTGGGAGGCAGGGTCACGCTGGGGACGTCGGCCATGATCGGCCCGTCCTGGATTTGTTCAAGACACTGGCGGATGATCTTGACGCTTTCGTACATCTCCTGCACGCGAATCCAATACCGATCATAGGTGTCGCCGTTCTTGCCGACGGGGACGCTGAATTCACACTTCGGATAGGCCGAATAGGGTTCGTATTTGCGAAGGTCGTAGTCGACGCCGGAGCCGCGCAGGGTCGGTCCGCTCAGCCCGAAGCTCAACGCATCCTCGGCCGAGATCACGGCCACGCCCTTGGTTCGCGCGAGCCAGATGCGGTTCTTCTCCAAGAAGATCACGTATTCGTCGATTTTCGGCGGGAAGTAATCGAGGAATTGCTTCAACTTGGCGAACAAGGATGGTGTAAAGTCCCGTTCCACACCCCCGATGCGGTACCAGCTGGTGGTGAGTCGCGCGCCGCACAGCTCGTCAAACCAGTCCAGCAGAATTTCACGGTCTCGGAAGCAGTAAAAAAAGACCGTCATCGCTCCAATGTCGAGTGCCTGAGTGCCCAGCCAGAACTGGTGGCCGATGATGCGCTGAATTTCCGCCACGATCGTCCGCAGATACTCGGCTCGGTCCGGCACTGTGATGTTCATCAATTTTTCAACCGCCCGGCAGTAGGCGAAGTTGTTATACATCGCGCATACATAGTCGAGGCGATCGGTGTGCGGGATGAATTGATGATAGGTTCCCTCCTCGGCCAGTTTTTCCACTCCTCGGTGGAGAAAGCCCATGACCGGGGTTGACTTGACCAGCCTCTCGCCTTCCAACTCAAGGATGACTTTCAACACCCCGTGAGTGCTCGGGTGTTGCGGTCCCATGTTGAGGAGGAGCTCTTCGGTCCTCAGTGTCGGGAGCGTCTCGCTCTCCGGGTGTTCGGGATCGACTTTATAAACGGTTGTTCGTTGATCTTCGAACTGCGCCATGATCGTGTAATCGTCCTACCAGGCTGTCGTTACCGGGTCGGTTCATCCAAAAATTCGAACGTGTCACGCCAGCCCTTTCCACGGAGCGGAAAGTCTTTGCGCAGCGGATACCCTTCGTCGTATTCGTCCGGCATCAGAATGCGGCGAAGATCGGGATGGTTCCGGAATCGGATACCCATCATGTCGTAGACCTCGCGCTCCATGAAATCGGCCCCTTTCCAGATGTCAGTCAGGGAATCCACGATACAGTCTGATTCAGACACCCGCGTTTTGAGGCGGATCCGCTGTCGCGTGCGAATTGAATAGACTTCGTATACGACTTCAAACCGTTCCTCATCGTCAGGCCAGTCGACTGAGCTGACATGGACGATATAATCGAACCGCATGGCGGGATCGTCTCGCAGAAACCGCGCCACATCCCGCAGGGTCTCAGACTTCACCGTGACGGCGAGATCTCCGCGCCACTCGACGACTCTTGTGCAGGCGCCGGGAAAGGTGTCCTCGATGCGTTTTGCTAGTTGACTCATGAAGCCGGCTTCTGTCCGTTAGACTTTCAGTGCGTCCTTGACTTCCTTCGGTTGCGAGAGGAACACGCGCTTTTGCATGATGCGCTCTTGCAGTTTCAGAATGCCATCGAATAGGGCTTCTGGAGTCGGAGGGCATCCCGGCACATAAATGTCGACCGGCACGAATCGATCGACTCCCTGCACCACACTATAGCTGTCGTAAATGTTGCCTGATGTGGCGCAAGAGCCCATGGCAATGACGTATTTTGGTTCGGGCATCTGGTCGTAGATTTTTCGGATCACCGGGGCCATCCGCCGGCACACTGTTCCCGCGACGATCATGAGATCGGATTGGCGAGGACTGGCTCGGAAGACCCCTGCTCCATAGCGATCCATGTCATACCGGGATGAGACGGCCGCGATCATTTCAATGGCGCAGCAGGCGAGTCCAAAGGTCATGGGCCACAAGGACCCCTTCCTGGCCCAATTCACGGCTTTTTCCACCGTGAGGGTGATGACGTCGGGGGAGCCGTCCTTCTCGTGGCCACCCAGTTGAATTAGTCCCATTCCAAGGCTCCTTTTCGCCACGCATACACATAGGCGACGAGGAAAAGACCGATAAAGATCAGCATTTCGAGCAGGCCGATGAGGCCGATTTTGTTGAAGACAATGGCCCAGGGATATAAAAAGATCACTTCTACGTCGAAAATTACAAACAGCATGGCAAAGATGTAATACCGCACGGGAAACGGCATTCTGGCGTCGGAAAAGGGTTCAGATCCGCACTCATAGGTAGATAGCTTCTCAGGCTCCGGGTACTTCGGTTGGACGAAATAGCTGATCAGTAGCGTGCCGGCACCGAATGCAAGGGCCACGAACACGAAGACCAATACGGGAAAGTATCGGCTTAGATACTCTAAGAGGAGCTCGGAACCGGCCATTGACTCGAACCTCAACGGGTTTGAGGACTTATAAGGCTATCGAAGAGGTCGGAATCTTAGCCCCTGGTTATTTTTAATAGCAAGCGCACAAAGGACCTAGGTCTTTAGTCCCGAAAGTCCTAGAAAGTGAATACTGTCCAGCAGTTAGGAGGCAGGGAGGGAGATGGTCATCGGAGGTGATTAGGAAGGGGGGTTCGTTGGGATCTTCTCGTGCGATTCCGAGCAATCGTTCGTCGAAGCCTGAACCTTCCCGGTGGTTGCGATCATTTTATTGGCGGGCGTTCGCAATCCGTTCGGTGGAATTCCGGTGCTGATGTCCCACTCCGACTCCATGGGCGTCGCGGGTTGCACTTTTGTTCTGCGTGGGACTTGGGTATTGATGCGGCGCATCCCGGTGGCCATGTGATGTCCCGCGTCGCTCGGCTCGTGAAGCGGTTCCAACGGACGGCTTACGATAACATCCACAGCGAGCTGAATCAAACCACAAGGCACCGTCCTGTTTCTTGACAACCCCCCGCTCTTTGCTAAGGTTGCTACAGGCAACCCTCCTAAAGTGTGAGTAAGATGAGGATATTATCTATGCGCGCCAGCCTGACCATCCTGTCCTGCATTCTCATGGCCAACACAGCCGCCCCTGTTCATGCCCAGGAGGCGCAAAGCGTACGCTTGGGCCAAGCCGCGTTGACTTATGCGGCCGGGTCGATTCGACAGGACATGCCCGTGGAGGGCGTGGTCAATGCGATTACTGGTGACAATCAACTGGCGGGCAACCGCATGATGTTGGGCTGGTCGGGGACTGACACGCTCTATCTCAAATTGAATAAGCCCGGCGAGGCGGCCCTTGGGGACCTCTATGCAGTATATCGCCGGGCTCGCAAAGTGTTTCATCCCATTACCAAAGAGTACCTCGGTTATGTCATCAACCGGGTCGGGGTGGTCAAGGTTATTCAAGTCGATCCGCTGCTGGTCGGCGTGCAAGTCGTGCGCTCGTACGCGCCCATCTCTACCGGTGATCCGGTCGCGCGGTTTACGCCTCCTGCCGCCGAGGAGATCGTTGAGCCGGCCTCAACCGGCGGTGATGTCGAGGCCATGATCGTTGAATTGCAGTCCGACAAGCACATGTCTCTCGTGGCCCAAGGCAACATCGTCTATCTCGATAAAGGCCAGGCTGACGGTCTGCACGCCGGAGATTGCCTGGAAGTATTCCGCACGGGTGGCGGCCTTCCTGAACGAAAGATCGGCGAGGTCAAAGTCCTCTCTACCGAGGCGCATACCGCTGCTGCGGTCATATCGAAAGCTGTGGCTCGAGCCCTCATCGGTGATCGTCTGCGCACGAAACATGTTTCAACAGTTCAGCAGGCGCTGCAATCGGACCAGAGGGAAGAGGACTTTCCTGCGGCAATAGTTCAGCCGGTCACAGTTGCGAACAGCCACTCCACCGCTTCCGCTCAGCAGGAGCCGCGGGCCGCGAACAAGGCGGGCACTGAGCGCCTGCGCGGCGGGATACGGTTGAATCTTGATGATTTGGCAGATCAGTTGGAATATGAGTCGGGTGAGGTGAAGATCAAGCCCGCAGGCATGCCTATCCTGGAACAGGTGGCGGAATATTTGATGACCGCGGCCGGCTCCCAGCAGGTGCGTGTTGAGGGTCATTCTGACAATATGGAGATCGGACCGTCGTTGAAGGGGGCCTTTCCTACGAACTGGGAGTTATCCAAAGCACGCGCGGCGGAAATCGTACGCTATCTGGTCGAAAAGGGCGGAATGGATTCCGCAAAACTGTCGGCGGTAGGGTATGGAGCGAGCCGACCGGTTGCTAGCAACGGTACCGAGGCCGGAAGAAAGAAAAATCGCCGCATTGAAATCGTGCTCGAATCGCCGGAAAGCGGCGCACTGCCTCAATCGGTGAAGGTGCCCGTCACCGAAGGAGAGGCGGGGCTGGCGCAGTATAGCTACAATCAACTGGGCTCGGCGCCCGCCACGGACGATGGCCTACCAGCCGCACCTGCCATTCAGCCTCTGGCGACTTCGTCCGAGGTGCCGGCTGATCGAGCGCCTGCGGTTCCGGATGTCGTCGTCCCGGTTACGCCTGCGGATGCAGGCACGCCTCCACCCACTTCCGGTTCATAGTCCTTAACGGCGGCCGGCTTGCCTCATGTAAGCCGGTCGCCGCGTCGTTCTTCCCTCGGTGTCACTCCCTGTCTGATTCCTTCGTCGACTGTCATTGTTGCTCCAGTCCGCTGTTGTTAGAATGCCGCATGCGAAACCAACCTGTGCAGGCGGCTGCACCCCTCCCGGGCTATGTCGATGTGGTGCTGCCTCGTCGGCTTGACCGATCCTTTACCTACATTGTCCCGACAGAACTCCGTGGACAAATCGTCATCGGGCAATCGGTGATCGTGCCGTTTGGGACGCAGGATCTGCAGGGCGTGGTCATTGCTCTTCATCACCGGCCACCGTCAGGAGCACCGGAGGCAGGACTCAAATCGCTGCGTTCGTGCGGCGAGACGTCGCTAGACCACGTGCTGACACCTGCTCAGGTTGAATTAAGCCGCTGGGTTGCGGAACGATATGCCGCACCCTGGGGGCAATGCATCAAACTCGTCCTTCCTCCCGTTGAGCAGCCTCGACGACTTCAGGCTCGATATCTCCCGACAGCGCATGGGTTGGCAGATCTCTCCACTCACAGTGGAGTGGGGGAAGACGAAATGCGGCTCCTCGCGCGTCTGCGTCGGCGCCCGAAGGGCATCATGGAACGCACTCTTCTACAAGGCGACACGTCGAGCTCGGTGACGGCGTTGCGAGCGCTGGTCCGCAAGGGGCTGGTCGTGCGGAGTGATGCAGCAGTCGCTCCGACGGGTACTCGCAGGGGGAAGAAACTTGTCCTGACCACGGGGCTTTCCCTGCCAATGGAGGAAGCTGGTGAGGCTTCACCGCCCCTGTCGGCGGAAGCGCAGTCGTGGCTGATGGTGATCGACAAACAGGTGGCGGCGGACGGGTATTCGGCTCTTTTGCTTGAAGGTGAACGTGCCACGCGGCACTGGTGTCTTGTGCAGGCTGCGCAAGCCACTCTTCGCCGCGGTCGGCGAGTCCTAGTCGTCACGGGGGATGTCGAAAACGCCGGTCGGTTGGCTGGAGTGTTTGCGGCGGTCGGCGAGCAGGCGATGCTCCTGCATAGCGGTCTTTCCGTGAAGGAGCGGGAGGCGGCGTGGCAAGCGGCCCGAGTGGCGTCGGCTACGATCGTGATTGGCACCCGCATGGCCGTATTTGCTCCGATCGACCGACTTGGACTGGTGTGGGTGGAAGGAGAGGATGATACGTCACTCAAGGAAGAGCAGGTGCCGCGGTACCATGCTCGAGATGTGGCGCAGGAACGTGCCCGTCGCGACCGTGCGGTGTTGGTGCTGGCCTCGAACCATCCTTCGCTGGAAAGTTGGTTGGCAGTTCGGCAGGGCCTGATGATGGCCTGTGTGTACCGCAATCCCACACAGGGTCCCAAGATTCAGGTGATCGACCTGAAGGCATACGGCAGAGACTCCTCTGCCGGAACGGTGCTTACGCCTCCCCTATGCGAAGGTATTCGCGACGCCTTGCAGCAACGGTTGTTGGTGGTGCTCTTCCTCAATCGGAAGGGATTTGCGAGTGTCCTTCATTGCGGGGATTGCGGAGCGATGCCGCAGTGCGATGTCTGCAGCGTTGCATTAACGTTCTTCAGGCACCGCAGCCAGGTGCGGTGCCACTTCTGCGGGCGCGCCAAACCTGTGCCGGATCATTGTCCGCGATGCCGATCTCTGAAGCTGGAACCGGTCGGGTCTGGTACAGAACGGATCGAAGAGGCGGTTCGACGGATGTTTCCCCTGGCCCGTGTGGGGCGCGTGGATGGTGAGACGATCCGTCGCCCGGCTGACGCTCGAGCCGTCAGGCGACTGCTGGATGCGGGAGAACTCGACATCGTGATCGGCACGCAGATGTTGTTTCGGTTGGCGCTGCAAGCGAAGGCTGCCTTCGTGGCGGTGCCGGACGCGGATGCGGGCTTGCACATTCCCGATTTCCGCTCAGCGGAACGGATGTATCACGGTCTTGTGGATGCAGCTGACTTGGCCCTCCCGGCGACCGCCGGCGGCCGCCTGCTCGTGCAGACTCGGCTCCCCGATCATCACGCGATCCTGGCGCTCGCGTCTGGTAAAGAGGAATTGTTTGTGGCGCAAGAACAGGCCTTCCGGCAACTACTCCAGTATCCGCCCTGGACGTCCCTGATTCGGTTGGACGTGTCCGGGACAGCAGAGCCGTCGGTGGCGCGGGCCGCTCATCGCTGGGTGGCGCTGTTACGAGGGCAAGTCTTCTCTGCTCAGGGCGCACCGATCAGTGGCGGTCATGGCGTGCCCCAGCCAGCAGGCTTCGCCGGGGTGGCGGGGGAGTCGCGCCAGCCTCTCATTCTCGGCCCCTCCCCAGCGCCTCATGCCATGGTTCGAGGTCGGTATTGTTACCAGATCT
Source organism: Nitrospira defluvii (assembly GCF_905220995.1). Classification (NCBI taxonomy): domain Bacteria; kingdom Pseudomonadati; phylum Nitrospirota; class Nitrospiria; order Nitrospirales; family Nitrospiraceae; genus Nitrospira; species Nitrospira defluvii. Next base: position 1,028,242 of record NZ_CAJNBJ010000001.1, on the reverse strand, counting down.
TGGTGAAAGCTGATTCTTCGGAGGGCGGAAGGGCCGCGGTGTTGCGGACGCGTGAGGAACTGGAGCGGGAATCGCGGCAGGGTGCGCTCCGGTTCGAGATTGATGTGGATCCGGTCTCGATGACCTGATGCGGATTAGGTCCGTGCCCGCTTTTTGTTCTTCCGGCTCGGAGCGGATTTTGTCGCGGGAGCCGGGGGTGCCTGTTGTTCCCGGAGGCGTTTAAAGAGGCCGAAGGCAAAGGTGACCCAGAAGACCGACGTGAAGAGTCCAAAGATGACCGCGTTTAGAATGGTGCCCATCTGTTCCTCGGTCGGTTGACTGCCTTCCATGCGCATCTTCACCATGGTCACGATCGGCCAGGTCATGCTTTCCACGCCGAGTCCCAAGGTGGTCCATGCCCAGACGGTTCCGATACTCCGTCCCTTCCACAGGAGAAAGGCGGTGGCGATGGTGCCAACAAGCAGTGCCCAGAGCAAAACGGCTTGCTCCCACATGACGACGATGCCGATGGCGATGACAAGCCCGCCCAGCACCGCGTGTAATTGAGGAGTCCACCAAGCGATCATTCTGGTCTCTTGCTCGTATGAACGGCCCACGAAAGCGGGCGTAGTGTGCGGATCGCTCGGCAGGAAGTCAATGTGGAGAAGGGAGCGGCGTTAGGGGTGGGTTGAATCGGGATCCGGTCAGCCGGCGATCTCGGCTTGGACGGCGTCCAGCAGCTGCTGCATTTCGAAGGGCTTTTGGAGCGTACGGCGGGCGCCAAGCATGCGGGCGACATCCAAGAAGTTCAGGATGCCGATCATGTCACTCCCGCCGGTGATCGCCATGATCTTCGCATTCGGAAATTCACGCCGTAACGTCAGAATGCTTTCCAAGCCGTCTTGATCCGGCATGAGAATATCCATAATCACGAGATCAGCAGGCGACTCGCGGTATTGCGACAAGCCCTGTTTTCCGTTCGCTGCTTCCTGAACCTGATACCCCGCCTGTTCCAGCGTGTTGCGGATGAGCTGGCGAATCGCTTCTTCATCGTCGACAATCAAAACCGATGGCATATCATTCCTCGCAGAAATGCTGTTCGGTGAAATTGTGTGGTTGGTGTGCGGAGGTGATGACACGGCTGATTCGGGCGTGACTGGGCCGCTTCACCAGCCATATGACTCTATCGCTCTTTGTCGCGCTCAGCAAGAGATTCCCTCTGTTCCGTGAGCTGTGGGGCTCTGTTTCGTTCCGGTTCAGTCGCGACGACCGTGCCGGGAGGAATGATTGCCGGCAGGTAGACCTCGATCGTGGTGCCGTGACCGACTGAACTGGTGGCACGAAGTGTCCCACCTTGTTCGCTGACAATCTGCTGCGCGGTTCCGAGTTCTGCCCCCGACTGAGCTCCTGCGGGAAGATGAGCGAAGAGCGGGCCTAGTTTCTGGAGCTGGTCCGCTACGCCCATATCATTGCCGGTATCCGAGACCGTGAGGCGTACATACTGACCCGGCCGAAGAGGGAGTTCATGTCCATCCATCACACTGCTCAAGTCCACATTGTCCAGGCGCACCTCTAGGACTCCGCCGGTCGCGCTCATCGCTCGTTCAGCATGGGCGAGGAGTTTGACGCAGACTTGATGGACTTGGGTCGGGTCGGCAAAGACCGGATGTGTGGCCCCGGGAATCCACTCGCGGAGGCTGATACTGTTCGGCAGCCGGCCTTTGAGCATTCGCAGGGATTCCTTGAGCAGGATATCCAGGGAGACCGGTTGTTTAGCCCCGTCTGCCTGGCGCCCGAACATGAGCATCTGCGTGACCAGGTCCCGGGCTCGCCTTGATGCGAGGATCACCTGTTGCACATGCCCATGGGCCCGACTGTCCGGGACCAGGAGCGGCAAGGCCAAATCAGAAAATCCCATAATGGCGGTGAGGCAGTTATTGAACTCATGGGCCATGCCCCCGGCCAGTGTGGCTACGGCTGCCATTTTCTGTGCGCGACGCAACTGTGCCGCGAGTCGCTTCTGCTCCGTGAGGTCGGTGGCCAGTACCTGAATGGCCGGATGGCCGTCGAACAGGACGGGGCTTGCGACCAGTTCCACGTCGATTATGGTTCCATCGTGTCGCGTGCATTGCCGCTCGACCGGAGCAGCGGGGGGAGACAATGGGAGATCCTGGAGGAACTCCTTGGCAAAACAGTCTGACAACGTACGGCCCTCAAGCGGGGGTGTCGCCGGGAGAGTGAACAGTTTCGCGCCCGCCTCATTTATGAACAGCACGGTCTCGTCGGCGTACACGAAGACCGGGTGTGGGGTAAGCGATGCCAGGCTTCGATATCGTTCTTCGCAGGCATGCAGGGCGTCGAGGGCTAGTTGCCGTGGGGTGATGTCACGGACCATCCCCGCATATCCGCTGGAGGGGCCGTCGCCGATACGAAGCGGGAAGGCCTCCGCCATCACCCAGCGCACCGAGCCGTCGGGCCGTTGAAAGCGAAACTCACGTGAGAAACTTCGATCCTGCGCGATGGCCGCGGCCCATTCGGTGGCAATGAGGTCGTGGTCTTCCGGGACGAGGGCGTTCAACCAGCAGGCTCCTGCGTCTGGTGGGCCCGGCAGGCCGGCGATGCGGCGGAGCCGCTCGTTCACATACAGCGTTTGACCTTGGGCGTCCGCGAGAAAGATGCCGACTGAGGCTTGGTTGGCGAGGGTCCTGACGAAGGCTTCAAGCAAAGGCGAATCCCCGATGTACGGAAACGTCGCGGGCAGGTCTTCGGCACTCACAGCTGGCTCCTTCGTCTGTGTTGCATGGCCTGGGGGCTTGAAGCTCCCCGTTCTCCCCAGAGGTGCCACGCCGGTTGCTCATCGGGCGTCCAACGCCAGTCTTTACGACGCCGCATGAGCCCGTGAGGATGGCATGATACCATCAAGGTCGCGCCGGTGGTTAGAGATGATTGACATTTCGCAATGGAATTGGGCCCTAGTGCAGTAGGGCCGTTTATCTACGTAAATTGGAGCAGCCCCATGTCGGCGATTCACGTTCCTGTGCGGGGACGAGGGTCTTCCGTGAAACGGCTGATGTGAGGAGCGCAGGGGCTGGGAGGATTGCGTGGTGTGTGCGAGAGGGATGGCCCAGACGTTCGGATCAGTGTCCGATGTGTGCTGCGTCCTGAGCCCGTGACTGGACTGTCGGGTTTGGTGCCGAAGGCGGGACTTGAACCCGCACGGCTTGCGCCACACGCCCCTCAAACGTGCGTGTCTGCCATTCCACCACTTCGGCAACCGAGGCTGTCTCTGTCGGAACATCAGGCCCGCTCTCTGCGCACACGGTAGACCGTCGCTGGTCCGCTGTGCGACGCTGGTGCTGGCCCTCAGGGGAAGCGCATTATAGAAGTGGTCCAAAATGCTTGTCAATCAACTAGTTGTCCGGTAGAATCTGACGCGGGCTTCGGCGACACGTCGCACATCCTTTCCCATCACAGCGATCGACGGGCTCACGTTTGAGATGACGCCTCTCTCAACCCCTCATATTTCGTCCGGCCGGCAGACTCGCATCGCTGCGCTCTTTGACGTCGATAACACGCTGCTTCCGGGAGAAGCGAGCGAGGTGCGTTTTTTCAGGTTTCTCTGGAAGCGAGGACTGGTCGGGTGGCGAGAGGTTCGGGACAGCATCGGCTGGGTGTTGCGGAGTGCGCCTCCGGTGTCATTGCATCCGTTGCGTGAACGAAAACTTTACCTGGCCGGGAAAACCGCCGCGGATGTGCGTGCGCTGGCCGAGGAGTTTTGTCGGTTTGACCTGTTTCCTCGTGTGTCGAGGCAAGGGCTGTCGTGCATGGACGACCATCGTCGGGCCGGACACCATATCGTGATGGTGACCGGATCCCTTGATTTCCTGATCGCACCGCTCGCTACGCTACTGGAGGTCCCGACCTTGTTGGCGGCTCGCCTGGAGCAACAGCAACATCAATTCACCGGTCGCGTGTGCGCACCGCTCCCATATGGTCCGGGCAAGCGCGAATTGATCACGCAACTGACGCAGGACTCCGGCATTGACCTGGCACAGTCCTTCGCCTATGGCGACAGCCCCGGCGATGTCGAATTGCTGTCGATGGTAGGGCATCCGTTGGTCGTGAACCCGATTCGCGGCATGGGCCGGATCGCGCAACGAAATGGATGGCCGACGACCACCTGGATCTGAGGAGAAACTTCCTGTGGAGTCCTCGCAGGGCTCGTGGCTGATGTGATCGATCATGCTCAACGTCACGGAAATCTTCCATAGCATTCAAGGCGAATCCACCCATGCCGGCAGGCCGTGCGTGTTCATTCGTCTGACCGGATGCCCGCTTCGGTGCACCTGGTGTGATACGGCCTATGCATTTTACGGTGGCCGTGATCTGACTGAAGACGATGTGATCGCGCGGGTGCGCGCCTTCGGGTGTCCGCTGGTCGAGGTGACCGGAGGAGAACCTCTCAGTCAACCGGATGCGTTTCCGCTCTTGACTCGGCTCTGTGACGAAGGGTTCGAGGTGCTGTTGGAGACGAGCGGCGCTCTTGATACTGCTGGAGTTGATCGGCGGGTTCATGTGGTGCTCGACGTGAAATGTCCAGGGAGCGGGATGGCTGAACGGATGCACTGGCCGAACCTGCAGCGATTAGCGTCTCACGACGAAGTGAAGTTTGTGATCAAGGATCGGGGCGATTATGAATGGGCGCGCGAGGTGATTCGCAGTCGGGACCTAGCCGCCCGGTGCACGGTGCTCGTGAGCCCGGTTTTTGGTGAGACGGATGCGCGGCAATTGGCGGAGTGGGTGTTAGCCGATAGGTTACCCGTGCGGTTCCAGTTGCAACTGCACAAGCATGTGTGGGCGCCGGACATGCGCGGGGTGTAGGCGCGGCCGGTGAACGGTACGAACCAGGGGAGGATTGATGAAGAAGATCCAAGTTCAAGCACAGGTCGGACGGGCGGAGAACGAGGTCACGGAGGTGCTGGTGTTGCTCTGTTGCGAGGGCGCCTCAGACCTTGCGCAGGAAACGGCCGCCATCAATACCCAACTCGGGGGCCAGCTCGCCGCGCTGATCCAACGAGGAGAATTTGAGGGCAAGCTCGGTGAAGGCTTGATGGTTCATACCCAAGGTAAGGCCAAGGCAAAACGCCTGTTGCTGGCCGGGCTGGGGAAGGCCAAGGACCTGCGCTTGGATGCGTTCCGTCAGGCGTTGGGGTCGGCGGTCAAACGTGTCCGTCAGGCCAAGGTGTCCTCGTTTGGTGTGGTGCTGCCCGGAGCTCTGTTGGAGGAGATCCCCGTTCAGGATGTCGCGCAAGCCATGACCGAAGGGGCCATCCTTGGGAATTACCAATTCACGGCCTACCGCAGCCCCAATGGGAGCAAGCCGGTCGATGTCGAACGACTGACGATCTACACTGCACAAGCGTCGGTGCTTCCCCAGATCAACGAGGGTATTCGGCGCGGGGTGGCGACTGCCGAGGCGACGGTTCTGGTGCGGGACCTGTGTAACCATCCGGCCAATGTGATGACGCCGACGCGCATCGTGCAGGAGGCGAAAGCGGTGGCGAAGGAGTCGGGCGTGCGGCTCAAGGTGCTCGAGCAGAAGGATATGGAGCAACTCGGCATGGGGGCATTGCTCGGCGTGGCTCGAGGGAGTCATGAACCGCCGAAGTTCATCATTCTGGAATACAAGGGTGCAAAGGCTAAGAGGGGCGACCCGCCGGTCGTACTGGTCGGTAAAACGATCACCTTCGATACAGGCGGCATTTCGCTCAAGCCGGCCGAAAACATGGAGCACATGAAGGCCGACATGACGGGCGGCGCTGAAGTCCTGGCCACGATGCGGGCTGCGGCGCGGCTCAAATTGCCGCTCCACCTCGTGAGTATACTGCCGGTGGCGGAAAATATGCCGGGCGGGCGCGCGATGCGGCCGGGGGACGTGGTGAAGACGTTGTCCGGCAAAACAGTCGAGGTTCAGAACACGGATGCCGAAGGGCGGTTGATTCTCTCGGACGCCTTAGCCTACGCCACTCGATACAAGCCGGCGGTGTTACTCGACATCGCGACCTTGACCGGCGCCTGTGTCGTTGCCCTTGGCCAATTCGCCATTGGGATGTTCGGCAACAACGATCAGTTGAAGGAACAGGTTCGTAATGCCGGAATGCGGGCCGGTGAGCGAGTGTGGGAGATGCCGTTGTGGGAAGAATATTTCGAGCAACTCCGCAGCGATGTGGCGGATATGCGGAACATCGGCGGCCGTGGGGGAGGCATGATCACCGCCGCGCTGTTCCTGAGCAAGTTTGTGGGCGACTGTCCGTGGATCCACTTGGATATTGCCAGCACAGATTGGAGCGAGCGTGAACGGGCCTATCTGCCGAAGGGGCCCACCGGCATCGGTACGCGACTGCTGATTCAGTTTTTGCTCGATCGTACCTTGCCGTAAGGGCAAGGATGGGGATCGATCAGTGTTCAGCAGACATCAGTCGCTTCTCACCAGTTCGTCGGAGTAGGGTCGTATGACGTTACGTGAGCAAATCGGTCAGCTTTTCATGATGGGGTTTACGGGGACCTCGGTCAGTAACGATCTGGCGTCGTTCATGAGGGCGTACACGCCGGGCGGCGTAATCTTGTTTCGACGCAACCTCGAATCGGTTCAGCAGACTGTCGATCTCACGAACGGGCTGCAAAAGCGGTCGCCTGCCTCGCCATTGCTGATCGCAATCGATCAAGAAGGGGGGCGCGTGTCGCGGCTCCCGGCTGAATTTACCATCTTCCCTCCCTGCGCCCAATTGGGACAGTGCAACTCCAGCGAGCTGGCCTATTCGGCCGCAGCAACGATCGCCAAGGAGTTGCGAGCCGTGGGCATCAATATGAACATGGCTCCTGTGCTCGATGTGAACAGTAACCCGGAGAATCCGGTGATCGGTGACCGGGCCTTTGGTGCTGATCCTGAACTTGTCGCTGAGCTGGGGCAAGCCACCATCGGCGGCCTGCAGGACAATATGGTGGTGGCCTGCGGCAAACATTTCCCCGGCCATGGCGATACTTCGACCGACTCGCACAAGGAACTTCCTGTGGTGGACGCAGGGGTTCAGAGACTCCGCGACACGGAGTTCCCCCCTTTTCAGCACGCGATTCGGTTCGGCGTGGCGAGCCTGATGACGGCGCATGTGCTCTATCGAGTCTTGGATCCCGATGCCCCGGCTACCCTCTCGCCGGCCGTGATTCAGCGGTTGCTGCGAGAGGAATTTCGGTATGACGGGGTCGTCTTTACGGATGACTTGGAGATGCATGCCATTATCGATCATGATGGGATCGGCGAGGCGGCAGTGCGGTCTTTCGTGGCCGGGTGCGATGTCTTGTTGATCTGCAAGGATCAGGATCGGGTTCAGACCGCGATGGAGGCGATGGAGCGCGCGGTACGAGATGGCCGGATCACTCAGGAACGTCTGGAGCAGTCCTTGGCCCGCGTGGCGCGACTCAAGTCTCGATATCTGTCTCCCTACAAGCCGGTTACCATTTCCGATGCCCGCCTGGTTGTTGGATGTCGCACGCACAAGATGTTGCTGGAGTCGTGGCACAAGGCCTATGCCCGTGTGCCTGCGCCGAAATCGCTGGAGAACAGCCAACCGGCGGCGGCGCTCGATTCGCCCGTGACGCATGTCTGAGCTATTCGGCGGCTTTTCCTGATTCAAGGCCTAACGAGGTGTGGTGATGAAGAAAGGTGACATTCTCGATGAGCGCAAACGTTTCCCCGACTCCTGTGGGTTGGTCGTCAAGTGCGCGGGGGGTGGTCAGGGATTCCAAAAGATTTTCTGTTGCGGTCATGAGTTGACGGAAGAAGATCTGGTCCCGGAGATCCTGCCGTCGAGAGGCCGCAAGCGCGGCACCCTCCTTCCGGGCGCCATGCTGGAGGAGAGTCGGCAGTTTCCAGACTCTTGCGGCCTACGACTCATGGTGATGGATGGAGGGGCCGGCTTTCAGGGGATCGACTGTTGCGGGCATCTCATCACAGCCGGCGCGGTGCATGGGTTACGATTCGGTCAGCCCCGAGAGGATTTTCCCACGCCGACAGGTCCGGCCGGACAGGCATAAGCTCCCACCATGGTTCACCTGCTGAGATGAGGCCGTTTCTCCCCCAGCTTGGGCTTCATCCCTCGTCCTGATCAGCTCCTGGGTAGTAGCTGTGTCGCCTGGGGGGCGGCGAAATGGCCCCGTCGCCTGTCATCGTGGGTACCCCAAAAAGCAGGGGGGACTAGGTCCTTCTTGCCCTCCTGATGCCTCTTATGGCATCATGCACGTCTTCCTGGAGGTATGGTGGCCACATTGCTTGAATATGTGGGGTCGGTGCATATCTATCTCGGGCCCTACCGAGGGAATCCGATTGCCTTGTATTTGAGGCGGACGGACACCGGATGCCAGATCGGGCCACGCGCCTATCCGTGGAATGATGTGGTGGGTGCGGGGGAAACCCCGAACAAGGCCGCTGCGGATTTCGAAGAAAAATGGAAAGGCAAGGGGCTGGCTGCGGATATGTATTCAGGCCCTTCATGGGAAGGTGGGATTAAGCCGGAACGTCCTGCCCCGCCGAAGCCCGCCGCTCCTCCGAAGCCTGAGGTTGTACCGGCTGCAGCCACGGCTGCTCCAGCTGCTGCCGGAGCCACGAACACAGCGGCGGCATCTCCTGCGTCTGCCGCGAAACCGGTTGCTCAAGCTCCCGCCCCTGCTGCGGCAGAGCCCAAGACGTCACCGGTTGCCCCAGCCGAAACTTCGTCCTAACTCCTCCGTCTCGCTTAATCAGTTCAGTCACCGATCAAGTTACTCTGTCGTGCCCGATTCCACAGCAACAGGACGCCGGGCGAGTTTGCTCCGGTGGATCCCATACGTCGCGTAGACGACGATGCCGATGATCGTCCAGACAAAAAACCGGATCCAGGTCATCCAGGGCAGGAAATACATCAGGCCCAGGCAGGCTAGGACGCCCAATAGGGGGATGACCGGCATGAAGGGCATGCGAAATGGCCGAGGATGGTTCGGGTTGGTATACCGAAGCACAATGATGCCGATACAGACGAGGACGAAGGCGAAGAGCGTGCCGATGTTCGTCATATCCGCCGCTTCGCCGATGGGAATCAATGCGGCCATAATGGCGACTGCTACGCCGGTCAAATAGGTCGCGTGATGCGGCGTTCGAAATTTGGGATGGACGCCGGAGAGCCAGGGACCAAGCAGCCCATCTCGAGACATGGCAAAAAAAACGCGAATCTGGCCTAACATCATCACCACCAGGACGCTCGTAATCCCCGCCACTGCCCCCACGGCAACGAGCGCGGCGCCCCACTTGAATCCAACGACGCGAAGCCCTTCGGCCACGGGTGCGTGGATGTCGATTTTCGAAAAGGGCACCAATCCCGTCAGGACCGCGGCGACTGAAATGTAGAGGAGTGTGCAAATGGCTAGGGAAGCGAAGATGCCGATGGGAAGGTCCCGTTGGGGATTCTTGGCTTCTTCTGCGGTGGTTGAGACGGCATCGAAGCCGATATAGGCAAAGAAGACGATCGCGGCAGCTGCACCGACCCCTGAAAACCCGAATGGCATGAACGGTGACCAGTTCGCCGTGTCGACGGAAGAACTGCCGACGGCAATGAAGAACACAATGACGGCCAGTTTGACCAGCACAATCCCGCAGGTGGCCCGGGCGCTTTCCTTCACACCAACGATGAGGATCCCTGTGACGAGGAGGACGATGATCGCGGCTGGGAAATTCGCGATCCCTCCATCCGCGCCGGGAGGATGCGTGGCCCAGTAGGGAAGTTCGAGGCCGCAGAGTTTGAGGATATTGTTGAAGTAGCCGGACCAGCCGATCGCGACTGCCACACAGGCTACGCCATACTCCAAGATCAGGTTCCATCCTGTCAGCCACGCTAAAAACTCTCCCAATGTGGCGTAGGAGTAAGTGTAGGCACTGCCTGCCACCGGAATCATCGCCGCAAATTCAGCATAACAGAGGGCAGCTAACGCGCAGGTGATACCTGAGAGGATGAACGACAGGATGATGCCAGGTCCGGCTCCGGGGCGGTGTGCATCTCCGACGATGGCCGTGCCGATCAGGACAAAGATGCCGGTACCGATGATGGCGCCGATGCCAAGCCCGGTCAGATCCCAGGCTGTGAGGCTCCGTTTCAGGCGATGCTCGGGGGCGTCGGAATCAACAAGGATTTGTTCGATGGATTTGGTGCGAAACAGTGGATTGCCCACGCAAGTGTCCTCTCTCCGGTAGCGTCACGTTCAGATCGTTTCTGCTGGCTGGGTGAGCCACGTGTCAGGAGTTGGTCCCGCGAATTGCCGGCGAGGGTTGGTGTGACGCGCGACGCGAGGCGGCCCGTAGGAATGTCTGAAACAGTCGCCGGTGTAACAGGTGGCGTTCGAACAGAAATTCCGGATGCCATTGGATGCCTAGGAAGAATGGGTGTCGTGGGTGTTCGATGGCCTCAACGATCCCGTCTGGGGCGGCGGCACTGGCGACCAGCGTGCGCCCGACGCTTTTGACTGATTGATGATGTGAGCTGTTCACGTTCATGCGCGTGCGTTTCACGATGCGGTCGAGCAGGCTGCCGGGTGTGATGGTGATGCTATGGGACACCTGCACGGCCGGTATTTGTTGTCGGTGCTGGAGGACATCGTTCACTTGGGCGGTGAGATCCTGGTAGAGCGTGCCCCCACAGGCGACGTTCATGGTCTGCATGCCCCCGCAAATGGCGAGAGTCGGAATCTGTTTGCGGATGGCGAGGAGGACCAAGTCGAGTTCAAAGCTGGAACGCCGTTGGGCGACGATCGGAAAGCGGTATCGCTGTGATTCCCCGTAGAGGGTCGGGTCCAGGTCTGGGCCACTGCCCGTGAGCAGCAGCCCGTCGATACCTTGGAGGAGACGCCGCCGTGCCGCACGGTCCGCGACAAGGGGCAGGATCACCGGCACGCCGCCTAGTTCTTCAATGGCGCGGATGTACCGGGCCCGAAGAAAATACGTGGGCTCCTTGCCGCCCCATTCTTTGCGATCGCCGGCATTGAAGTCGGGCGTGACTCCGATGACCGGTTTCATGCTACTTGATCGGTTCCAAGGGAAGGGGAAGCGGTTCCTGAGGTGTGTAGTCGCCAGCCTCCCGGGCCGGTTCGGCTGACACGCCCAGGAACCGAATGGGCTTATCACCTTTGAGGTGATCCGGCGTAATGATGTAGGTGCCGTACATGCTGGGAATCCAGATATTCTTTGCCGTCTGTTCACTGCCTCCGGAGAAGCCATAAGCGAGGCCGCCGACCACTCCTCCGCCGATGGCAAATGCGAGCTTGAGAGGAAAGTACACAATGGTGGCGAGCGCGGATCCGGCTTGAATGCCGACGCCAGACGCGCTGGCATCATTGGATGACACAGGGACATTGGAGCCACCCGATTCCTGTGCCGAGACCGGCACCACGAGGATGGCCAGGGAGCAGAGTGCCACCACGCCAAGGACTAGGGCGTTCGACCAGAGGCTGCGGCGTCTTTTGAAGGGCAGATTGACAGAGACGTTCACGTTGAGTGCCTCCTTGGGGCTGAAGTTCTGGGATGAGCGAAACAAGATGAGTGCTGGTGAGCTCTCTGCAATTCAGAGTGCTCCTTTGTCGTTATAGCAAATTCATCTTCATTTTCAAACCCCTTCCGGGTTTGCTGTAGGCTGCGCTGCTCATGCGAGATCGGATGGCTCTGCGAGGTCCAGTTCGAGCCGTATTCGGTCGGTGACTTCTGTCGGAGCATTCCGGATGAGATGCTCCAGCTCGGAGGCAAACGCTGAGGCCTCGATGACCTGGTTCTGTTGTTCAAGCCCAGCGTGGAGTGCCAGGTTCAGTGCGCAGGTGCAGAGTGACTGGATGAAGAGATCATCGGCCCGCTGCACGGTTGCAACTCGTTCCTCTTGCTCCATGTCGCGCAGGAGGTCCTGCAGCCAGGAAGCAAACCCGATGTGTGCGCGTGCCTGATCGAGGTGAGCGTGCGCCAAGTCGACTCCAACCTGTACACCGCCTTTCCAACTGCGCTTCTTGACGTTGAAGACGCAGCGCAGATGGTCCGGTCGATGCTCAACCGGTTCCGGTCCAAAGAAGAATGTGACGCGGTATTGTGCGAGATCTGCCGGAGATGGAATAGCCATGGCGATTGACGCGCATTGTATCATTGCGGCGGCAGATGCGCACAAACGGATTGTCCAGTAGTATCGATGTGAAAATGCAGCTATGATGCGGCTTATGGATACACATTCGTTATCCCATGCGCAGGTGAGCCGGATCCAACAAGCTATCCGCAAGCAGCCGGGACTGGACGGATGGCTCTTTTACGACTTTCGTCACCTAGATCCCATCGCTTATCGGGTGCTGTTGTTAGATCCATCGCTCCATGTGACGCGGAGATGGTACTACTGGGTCCCGGCAGTGGGCAGGCCGGTCAAAGTCCAACATCGCATTGAGCCCCATGTGTTGGAGCGGTTACCGGGGGACCTGCAGTTGTATGTCTCGTGGAGGGAGCAGCATGCGGCGCTCAAGTCCCTCCTTCAATCGGCCAAGCGGATTGCCATGCAATACTCTCCGATGAATGCCATCCCCTACCTCTCCCGCGTCGATGCGGGGACCATTGAGCTGATCCGTGGCTTTGGCGTGGAGGTGGTGACGTCCGCCGACTTGGTCCAGCAATTTGAGGCCGTATGGGATGAGAGCCAGTTAGCATCGCATCAAGTCGCGGCGGAAGGGTTACGGGCCATCGTGGATGAGGCGTTCGGATTTGTCGGGGCGTCGCTCGCTGCTGGGCGTGCTCTGACCGAATACGGCTTGCAGCAATACATCCTCAGCCGCATGCAGGCTCATGGCCTGGTTACCTCGAGTCCGCCGATTGCCGCCGTCAACGCGCATAGCGCAGATCCGCACTATGGGCCGCTCCCGGAGGGATCTGCTCCTATCCGAGCCGGGGACCTTGTGCTGATCGACCTCTGGGCCAAGCAGCCATGCGCGGGAGCTGTCTATGCCGACATCACGTGGACCGGGTTTGTCGGCCAGACGGTGCCGGTACGGCAGCAAGAGATTTTTCAGATTGTCCGGCGCGCCCGAGATGCGGCGGTCGGTTTCGTGCAAGGGCGCGTGCGGGACGGGGTGTTTCCGTTCGGATGGGAAGTGGACAATGTGTGCCGTCAGGTGGTGTGCGACGCGGGGTACGAAAAGTATTTCCTCCATCGTACCGGTCATTCGATCGGCGAAGAAGTGCATGGAAACGGAGCGAATATCGATAGCTTGGAAACACAGGATGCGCGTCGGTTGCTGCCTGGCACTTGCTTCTCCATCGAACCGGGTATCTATTTGCGTGATGAATTTGGAATCCGAAGCGAACTCGATGTGTACCTGTCAGCATGCGATGCAATCGTGTATGGACAACCAGTGCAAACTGAACTCATCGCGATCTCCCCCGCTGCCAAGTAAACAGGGCCACTCCCTCTCCGTTCCTCTGTCCCCGCCCTTTCTTGACACCCTTTGCATCGGGCAGCTATCGTGAGGTGTCATTTCGCAGAAGCGGGTTTGTCGTGCCCACGTCGCTCCTATTTGCCGAGGAAGGATATCGAACATGTTTGGCACTATGGGATTTTCCGAACTGATTATTATCCTGGTGATCGTCCTGATCATTTTTGGGGCCGGGAAACTTCCGCAAATCGGTGAAGGTGTGGGCAAGGCGTTGAGGGGATTCAAGAAGGAAGTGAACGACATTCCTGCTGCCGACCCCGCCGCTGACACATCCGACTCGGCAACAGTGTCTGCTCAGGTGCAACCGGTACCAGAGATGGCCCAAGCCGGACAGCCTGCCACGGTAGCTCAGGCTCCTTCCGCCCCAAAAGCCACGGCTCCCTATACCCCAGGTCCGGAACTGACACCTGGTACCACGGCTGCCTTGATGGCTTCGGCAGCTCCTCAAGGTCCCCAGTCCGCTCAATCGGTCAAGCCGAGGGTTGCCGCCGTGGCACCTGGCCAGGCTGCGCCGGGGTCGGTGGTGGCACAAAGCCATCAGCCCCCGACGATGGAAGATCGGATGGCCACCCCCGCGCCGGTCATGCGGGCACAATATCCGCCCCTTCCCGCTGCGGCTCAAAGTAAGCCTGCGGCCAAGCGCCCTTCTGCCATTGTGAACAAGGACGCAGTGGCTCGTGTGCAGGCGGCCCAAGCCGCCATGAAGGCGAAGGCCGCGCAGGCCCAGCCGGGCGGGCTTTCGCCCCAGGACATGCAGGGTTTAGGTGAAGGACTAGGAGAGGCGGTGCGGACGTTTCGTCAAGCCGTGGCAGATGTGCGGAGTTCGGTCGACCCTCAGATGCGAACGATTCGAGCAGAAATGGACTTTGCCCAAAAGGAGCTTGAGCAGTCGATTGAAGCGGCCAAGCAGGCTCCGGTGGTGGAGGAAGAGGCTCCGGCCAAACCTCTCTCATAAGTGTCTGTTCCCGCCGCTCCCCTGCCTGCCACCGGTGATGTCGAGCCTCTATGGGCATGGTATGGCGTGAGGGGATGATCACGTCCCAGCTGTCGGCCCTTCCAATTTGAACGCTTCCATACCTAGATAGCGTTCATTCTCTCGAGTGTTACCTGGATCCGGCTCACGGGGAGCGTGGTACACTGATCGAATATGAACATGCATCGATATGTGAAGGTTCGCTTTCTCTCCTGGCTCATCTTTCTGCTGAGCGCCAACTACCTGATTGCCGGCTGTTACGTCGATGTCCCGCCGAGAGGTGCGGCCGAGGTGTCAATGCGCGTAACCGAACTTCTGACGGATTCTGACCCGGATGTTCGGCGCACTGCGGCCGAGTCGCTGGGGAAAATTGGAGAACGGTCCGCTGCCCACGGACTCCTTGTGGCTCTGAAAGACCAGGACCCGCGGGTGCGTGCGGCTGCGGCGCGTTCGCTTGGTAACTTGGGCGATGAAGCGAGTGGGATCCCGTTGGCTGGGCGGCTGGCAGATTCATCCGAGGCCGTTCGGATGGCATCAGCCTTGGCCCTCTCTGAGATTGAAAGTGCCGCGTCTTCCGAGGCCGAGTCCCTTCGGATGCTGCGCCACCAGGACGCTTCTGTGCGAATAGCGGCTACCCGTGCCTTGGCGGGTCAGGACACCGTCCGGTTTACAGGTGAACTTGTCGGAGCCCTGCAAGATCCTGACGCACAAGTGCGACAGGGCGTGGTTGCCGCTCTTGGAGAAACGGGGGACGGGAGAGCCATCCGGCATCTAGTGCGTCTCCTGAAAAATGATTCAAGCGCGGGCGTGCGTTCTGAGGCAGCATTTCGGTTAGGGAAGCTTGGTGATATGAGTATTGTACGTGAGTTGTCAACGGTGGTTCAGGCGGACGCTGATCCCATGACTCGCGGTTGGGCTCGCTGGGCCGTGGAACAGATTATGTCGTCGCGCGGGTCCGATTCAGGGATTCGACCAGTTCAATCAGCCGTGCTTGGGTCTCAGGGGCAATCTCGGTGAATTGTACGCCCATTCCTGGGAAGAGTAGGTATCGCTCCGGTTTTTTTCGTGTCCAGGCCACCTTGGCACGCGTTTCAAATTTCTGATTCGGGCGATCCGGTAGCGCAAACTCTACCTTCAGCTCCGTCCCCGGTGCTAGCGGCGCGCTACTCTCAATGAACAATCCTCCGCCACCGATTCCGCTGGTGAGGCTGTCAAAATTCTTTCCATCAGGCGTACTGCAATGGACTTTCACTGCCAGCGGGGCCCGCGGATGGGCTCGGCTGTGTGCGAAGTGTGTGTCCTCATCCATCGACAGCATATGCTCGATCAGTGTCCCCCAGCCTAATGTGCTGAGGCGTTGTCCCTTTTCGTCGAAGACGGAGAGAGCTTCCTGCTCACAATCGAGGTCGAGTACCTTTCCCTGATATTCACGAGTGGCGGTAACGGGAAACTTCATCTATCGTTCTCGGTGGGCATGCGGCAAATGTAGAGGTAGTTCTAGCTGGCCCGGGGGGCTACCCCCTACAGAGGCTCACTTTGTGGAACGCATTTCACGGAATGCACAAGGGCGAGCACACGATTCCGAGTTTCTGAGGTGATGTCTGTAAAGCGCACTCCCATTCCAGGGCTAAATGTATACTGATCGGCTTTGGGACAAACCCAGGCTATCATCCCTTTTGCTGAAAGCCACTCGTTTGGGGCTTCCGGAAGCGTAAATTCCATGGCGAGTTTGGTCCCCACGCCCAAAGGAGTGAAGCTCTCGATAAACAGTCCGCCTCCTCCGATTCCGCCAGCTCGACTTTCGAAGTGTGCCCCTTCGGGCGTCTGGTATTTGACACGGATGGAAAGCGAAATTCGCGGTTCGGCTCGGGCCTCACGTGACTGTTGAGGTTTTCGGTAGGTCAGGATTTGATCGACAAGAAAATCCCATGCGAGGCTTCCCATCGGTTCGCCATTGATTCCGACCAGCGTGATCATTTCCTTGGAGGAATCGATTTCGAGCGTCTTGCCCTTGTGCCTGGTGCTGGAAACAACGGGATATTTCACGAGTGTCGACCTATGAAAATTGCGCAGTTCCTTACAGCAACTATCCTTTGCAAGTATAGCGCACGGATCGAACTTGTCGACAAAAACCTAGGATTGTGGAGTCGCGGTAGGGGAAAGAGTCGAAGTTGCGCTCTGAAGTGGGGGGGGAAGAGGGGGCCTACGCCCCCTCTCACTTGTGGCTCTGGCTAGTAATAGCCATTCATTCTCAAGAGGTTAGGCGCTTTTGACATCCTTGTCTTGCTCGAAGATTCGAATCGGTGCGTGTTTGCCGCTGATGGAGTCTTCGGTAATGACGACTTCCTTGATTTGTTTCTGAGAGGGAGCGTCGTACATCACATCAAGCATGGCCTCCTCAAGGATCGCCCGCAATCCCCGGGCGCCGGTCTTCTGGGTGAAAGCCTTTCGGGCCACGGCGCTCAAGGCGCCTTCCGTGAACCGAAGTTTCACCTTTTCAAAAGACAGCAGCTTCTCGTACTGCTTGGTGAGCGCATTTCTTGGTTCGGTGAGGATGCGAATCAGTGCTTGCTCATCCAGTTCGTCGAGGGTCGCGACGACTGGTAAGCGACCGATAAACTCAGGAATCAAACCGAACTTCAGGAGATCCTCGGGCTGGACATGTGGCAACAATTCGCCCAACCGAATGTCGTTGCGGCCACGGACATCGGCTCCGAAGCCCATGGCTTTCCGGTTCAAACGTTGTTCGATGATATGTTCCAACCCGACGAAGGCACCTCCGCAGATGAACAGGATGTTGGACGTGTTCACCTGAATGAATTCTTGATGCGGGTGTTTACGTCCGCCTTGAGGCGGAACATTCGCAACCGTGCCCTCAATGAGCTTGAGAAGCGCCTGTTGAACACCTTCACCAGAGACGTCTCGGGTGATCGAGGGACTGTCACTCTTCCTGCTGATCTTGTCGATCTCGTCAATATAAACGATTCCGCGCTCGGCCCGTTCGACATCGTAGTCGGCGGCTTGAAGCAGCTTGAGGATAATGTTCTCGACGTCTTCGCCGACGTATCCCGCCTCCGTCAGCGTTGTGGCGTCCGCCAGGGTAAAGGGGACATCCAGAAACTTTGCCAACGTTTGGGCAAGTAGGGTCTTTCCGGTACCGGTTGGTCCGATGACGAGTATGTTGCCCTTTTGAAGTTCCACGTCATCGACGTCTTTGTCTTTGGCAGAGATGCGCTTATAGTGATTATGTACGGCCACGGAAAGGATTCGTTTTGCACGATCCTGGCCAACCACATATTGATCGAGGTGATGTTTAATTTCGGCTGGCTTTTTCAGTTTCGAGGAGATTTCTTCCTTGGCTTCTTCCCAATCCTCCGCAATGATGTCGTTGCAGAGGTTCACACATTCGTCGCAGATGTAGACGGTTGGACCGGCGATGAGCTTGCGTACTTCATCTCGGCTCTTCCCGCAAAATGAGCATCGCAGGTGCCGATCGATCTTTTCCTGTTTAGCCATGCTGCCTCCTGTACACCAAAGGTCAACTAGCTCTTGCCGCCGTCCTTGCCTGAGTCCGTCGCTCCCAATGGTTTGAGACTCTTCAGGGGGCGTGTAATAACTTCGTCGATCAACCCATAACGTTTGGCTTCCTCGCTCGACATGAAATAGTCACGCTCGGTGTCTTGAGAAATTTTGTCCAGGGGCTGGCCCGTATGTTTAGCCATGATTTCGTTCAGGCGTTCGCGGATTTTTAGGATTTCTCTTGCGTGGATATCGATCTCAGTGGCCTGGCCTTGGAAGCCCCCCATGGGTTGGTGGATCATGACGCGGGCATTGGGAAGGGCGTAGCGTTTGCCCTTTGTGCCGGCAGTTAAAAGAAAGGCGCCCATGCTTGCGGCCTGGCCCAGGCAAATGGTGTTAATGGATGGTTTCACATATTGCATGGTGTCATAGATGCCGAGTCCGGCCGTGACACTGCCTCCCGGGGAGTTGATGTACAGATTGATATCCTTTTCCGGGTCTTCGGCCTCAAGGAACAACAGTTGGGCGATGATCAGGTTTGCAAAGACGTCATCGATTGGTGCACCGAGAAAGATAATGCGGTCTTTGAGCAGGCGTGAATAAATGTCATAGGCACGTTCGCCGCGGTTGGTTTGTTCGACAACAATCGGAACTAGCATTCAACTGAATCCTTTCCGCTAGAGGTCTGACGCGTGAAAACTCCTTAGTTTACCATACTCATCTCGTCGGGATGGGGTGATCACCGCGCGACCTTCAGTGCCGCAACTAGAGGCAGTCGAGCGAGCTATCCCTGGATCATTGCGTGCCTGTAGACAAAATCCAACGCTTTATCGGCTAAGATTCTCGAGCGAAGGTCGTCCAGCGCTTCCTGTCCACCGGCCCGAATCATCCGGGTCACTTCCTCGACAGAAAGTTTGACTTCTGAGGCCAGCCTCGTAATCTCATTGCTGAGATCCTCATTGGTTACGGTGAGTCCTTCCTTGGCCGCAACTGCTTCCAGGATGAGGCCGACCTTCACGCGCCGCTCTGCCTCGGGACGATACTCGTCCTGGAGTTGCTTGGCCTCGTCAGATTGCGTGATGGCAGGAGCAGGGGCAGCGGAGTCTCCAGGTTTCCGTTGACGAGACTGTAATTGTTGCCGAACCATGGCGGACAGCTCGCGTTCAACAAGTGTGCCGGGAAGGTCAAAATGATGAGTCTCTGCCAGTCGTTTCAGGATCGTGTCCTTGTAGGAGTCTTCGATGTCTTTCTTCAATGCCCGCTCCATCTCAGTGCGAAGCTTCTCCCGGATTTCCTGCAGCGACTGGTAGGGGCCGCAGTCTTTTGCAAATTCATCATCCAGGTCGGGAAGTTGCTTCCGCTTGATCGACTTGACGGTACACGTGAAGGTCACAGTCTTCCCCGCAACTCTCGCATCAGGGTGAGACGCCGGATAGGCTTGAGGAATGGCGAGCACCGCGCCTTCCTTCTTGCCCATCAGATGAGGTTCAATGTCGACGCCCAGCACGGAGGTACGGGAGCCCATCTTGTGAAGATGTCCCGTCTTGGTGGTGCCGTCTAGAGGTGTGTTGTCCACGGTTCCCTCAATGTCCAAGACGGCATAGTCACCATCTGCCAAGACGGCATCGGCTGGAGCTGGATGCAGTTGGGCCATCTGTTCACGAAGGACTTCCAATGCTTTTTGGACTTGTTCGTCTGTAACGGTTCGTTGGTCTTGCTTAAGCGAAATGGGATTTGGGGCCTTGTAATCCCGAAGCTCGATGGTCGGTTTGATTTCGACAGTTGCCGTGAAGCTGAACGGGGTGTCTTTCTTTACCTTGACTCGTTCCAGGGGTGGGATTTCTACCAGTACCGGCACAATGCCAGCCTGCCGGACTGCGCGATCGTAGAAGTCGGGGACAAGGCTGCGGATCACGTCTTCTTCGATGGTTTTTGCGTATCGCTTTTCAAGCAATGGGAGCGGGGCTTTTCCTGGGCGAAATCCAGGAATGCGAACCTGGCGATTGAGCTCTGAGTAGGCCTGTGCGAAGCGTAGGTTCACTTCGTCCGCCGGAACCTCAATTTTGAGTGCTCGCTTCATGGGGCCGAGTTCGGTCATTTCCATTTTCATAAGTCTGTTCGCGTCCTCCGAGTCCAAATAAAGTTATGGGCGCCACGCAAGGTTGTTGATGAGGTGGTGCGAGAGGGGGGACTTGAACCCCCACGGTTACCCACGAGATCCTAAGTCTCGCGCGTCTGCCAGTTCCGCCACTCTCGCGCGACGCTGAGTGCTAGGCTACCTGTTGATACGGCAAAAGGAAAGTGCCTGTGTGCGGAAAGACACGATGAATAATGGCATTTTGTACCGTCGATCTAGTCTGCCTGTCAACCCATACGCAGGTGGGGCCGGCTTTCTGAGAGGGCTTGTCGAGGTGCCCATAGTATCTTGATGGTCATATGCAGGGGGGAAGCTTGGGCATGGTTGGCGATGCTCTAATCCTGTGACAGATTCCTCGCATCGTGCACTTCCTCTCGCGCTATAATATAAGGGCGCTTTCCTTCGTGCCATGTTCTTCTTTTCATCTTCATGCTGAGGGAAGGGAGGAATACGTTATGACGCGTAGCGGGTTGACAGCCGCAATAGGATTCCTCGTTCTCCAGGTTGGTCTCGCCTCTTCGGCCTCGGCCTATCGAGATTACTTTACTGAGGCTCAAAAAACTGAGCTGGCAAACATCCGTAGCATAGTGGTTGAGGCGTTAGCTCTGACCGACAAGGGTGCCGGCAATGCTGATGGCATTCGGGACATTGTCCTTCGGCGCATGAGTGATTTGGGGTATATCGTGAGTTCCGATCCGGGTGTCCCTCATGACGTGGTGGTACGCGTCAAGTGTGAACAAAAGAAGACCTGGGAGGGAACGGCGTCGGCCGGTGGAGACAATGACCTGTTGGATGCGCCGTCTCGCTTATGGAAGGGCCCTGCCTGTCAGGTGACCTATGCGTTAGGAAATCTCAAAGTGAAGTGGCAAAAAGAAGCCCGTACGGACTTTGAGGATGCCACCCAAGCTGCTCAAGTTGCCGGTGCACCTGATCCCGGAGCATACGCCATGAGCGCCCTTCGCGATGCATTGGAGGCACATGACTTTCCACTACTTCTTACCGCTGAATGGGGACAACCTGATCGGTTGTTGAAATTTCTAGATTCACCGCAAACCAGTCAGGTTAGGAAGCTCAAGGTGATTTCGTTGTTGGGAGAGATGGCGGCGGATGAGGCGCTGCCCCATCTCAAAGAGGCTCTTAAGGATAAAGATCTGGCAAAAGAAGCGGCTGTGGCATTGGGAAACATGGGGAAGGAGGGCATCCCGGTCCTCATCGATATTTTGCGGTACTCCAAACAGCCCGATTTGCAGGCCGCCGCCGCCAAAGGTTTGGGAGATCTCGGAAATATCCATAGCGATTCACGGGTCGTTCCTCCGCTACTTGAGATGCTCGACGCCCCCGGCATCGATATCATGGTACAGACTGAAATTGCCTGGGCCTTAGGACGTGTGCCGGATCGGCGATCCGTCGAACCCCTCTTTGCTCTCGATCGAAAATTGCAGAAGATTCGAAATGATCCCCCCGATCCGCAGATCAAGAAGCTGAAGGAGGCGGTATTCTGGTCCATCAAGCAGGTATACACGGAGGACCAGTATAGTTGAGGGAGCAAGATGGTCTCTGTGAGCAGTGTACTGGTGCCGGCAGGTGGCGGGAACGATCATCCACTCAAGCGGCGAGCCTGGTTCCGCTGCTCGCCACCCTCGCTGCCTGCTTGACTAGATAGTGCCGTATTCATGGCAGAGGCATGTGCGTACGACTGCCGCGGGAGATTTTTATGATGTGAAAACTCAGGCGGGTCTGCCAAGAAAGACTTCCGCCGTCGTACCTGAAGTTTGTACGTAGGCGGGCTGAGCGAACGCGGAAGGGTTCTCGGGACAAACGTGGGGGACATGACTATGGGAAGGATTTCACGTAGACAATTCTTGCAACTGTCGGCCATGACCGGTGGGGCACTGTTCTTGTCGGATTGGACCGACCGCTTGCTGGGATCGCCGTTTCCAGGCTCATTGGCGAATGCAGCAGAGCCCATTAAAATCGGCATTTTGGATCCACTGTCGAGCCCCTATAAGACGTCGTCGATCCATGATTTGCACGGCGCCAATGTAGCGGTGGATCTGTTCAACAAGCGAGGTGGGGTGTTGGGCCGGCCGGTGACAATTCTCGAGGCCGATGATGCTTCACTCCCAGAGACCGCGCTCAAGGCCGCTACCAAGTTGGTTCATGATGATCGTGTGGATGTTCTGATGGGGACGTTTAACGCCGAATGTGCGCTCGTCGTGTCGGAATTTGCCAAAAAGGAGAACAAACTGTTTCTCGTGACAGGGGCGCATCTTCCAGAACTCACCGGGGGGGCATGTAACTCCCACACCTTTGTGTTTATGCCGAATGCCTCGATGTTGGCGCAGGCGGTCGTTCCGCATTGGATCAAGGCATTCGGCACTCGTTGGTTTATGGTCACGACCAGTTCGTTCGATGGGAAAGCCATGGCTCAAGCGGTCGTGACGGCCGGCCAGCCCCATGGAGTGGAATTTGTGGGTGAGATGTTGATGCCGTTTGGCGCCACGGACTTTACCGCAGCGTTGGCGGCAGCCAAAGAGAAACATCCGACGTTGGTGGTCTTCAATCTTTATGGATGGGACTTAGTGCATGCATTGAAGGCCTATACCAAACTGGAACTGGCGAAGGAGAAGATAGGTGTCGGTGGCCTGATAGCGGGGGAGCAAATCGGTCGGCCGCTCGGGTATGCCAATAATGCAGGAATCTGGGGCCTCATTTGGGATCCCAAGGTCAACACGGAGGGGTCGAGGCGATTCATTCAAGGCGTGGTCGAGAAATACAATCACACTCCCACCTCGCGTTGTTATCTCGGCTATGCGGCCATGACCCAGATCCTCGAGGCCATACAACGTGTGGGCTCAACCGAGACGCCGGCGCTCATCAAGGCGTTGGAGGGGCACGAGTTTGATGGCCTCAAAGAAGGCCGATCCTATTTTCGGGCTTCGGACCACCAGCATGTGCAAGATGTACTTGTCGGGGAAGCGTACGGGAAAGAGCTTGGTCTTGGGCACTATAAGATTCTCGCGACGGTTCCTGGAGAGAGCTTCACCCCAGGGCCCGAAGCCGGTCAGTGTCAGTTGTAAACTGCTCCGCGGGCGAGTCGGCGCTAGCGGGAAGACCCGAGTGCCGCGAGGCGGGGCTGAACATCCACCACCTCGGCTGTCGATGCGACGGTGGGGCGTGACACAATAATCAATTCAAGCCGGCGGTTTTTCTGACGACCCTGTTCGGTGGCATTGGAGGCGACCGGTCTAGAGTCCGCAAGGCCGACCGCCTTGACCCGTTCAGCGGGCATCCCTCCGTTGACCATCGCTTGACGGGCATTGTCAGCGCGAGCCAAGGACAGTCCTTTGTTATCGGCATAGCTTTTTTGGAGTGCTTTGCTGAGGGCGAGGTTGTCCGTATGGCCAGCGACTTGCACGAATGTGCCTGACAGAGCACCCAGCACCGTGCCGATCCGCTTTAGCGCGAGGACGCCTTCGGGGCTTAGCGCCGCATCGGCGGATGTGAAGAGCCAACTCCCGGCTAGTGCGATCACCAGACGATCCCCGTCTTGTCTGACCGTGAAGACTTTCTGCTCGGCCTGTGCCGGCAGGGCCTTTCGTAGCTCTTCCCTGATCGCCGCCACGCTCGCGCCGCGTGCGTCTGTTTGGCTCGGGTTGGCCTGAGAGAGCGACCCGTTCCGTCCCGAAGCTTCCGTCGGCGAGGCTATTTTCCGGCTTGCCGCCGTTTCTGAGTCCCTGGGAGATGTGGCTGTGGACGTCCCTTTCTGCCGCGCGGACAGGTCTCGGGATTTATCGTTCAATCGTTGCTCCAGGGCGGTGATCCGGTGCCTCGCTTGATAGATTTCTGCGATCATCGCGTTGTATTGGGGTACGAGTTTATCTCGTTCCATGAGGCGTGAGCGGACGGTTTCATAGGCTTGGTCGCGCTCTTTGAGCTGTTGGTCTAGGGTGTTGATGCGGGCCTTCAGCGAATCGATGGTCGCAGTGGCGGTTTGCAGCTGAGCGGCGAGACTGTCTCGCTCCGCATTGCCGGCGCGCACGGTGCGAAGATCTTGCGCTTGATGCGCCACCTGCGTTTCCAACTCGACGATCCGGCGTCGGGCCACGTCAAGGTCAGCGAGAGCCGTCGTGCGAGTGTGGAGTGCAGCGAGATCCTTGTCGCGCGTAGCCAGTTGTTGTTCAAGTGAGCTGATACGCTGACGGGCCTGCAGAAGCTCGTTGGTCGCGATCGTGAGTTGACTGCTCAGCCGATCGCGTTCCGGCGCCAGTCGCCGCAACTCAGCGAGTTCGACTTCCTTCTCGTGGAGCAACTGATCATAGGACGCACTCGCTGATTGGTTCTGTCGATCACCCAATCTGCTTTCGAGGTCGCGAATCCTGTCATGGAATTCACCGAGCGTCGTCAGGAGCTGCTCGCGTTCCTGCTGAAGCGCCACGAGTTTCGCATCGCCTGATGATGCCATGGGAGGAAGGGGTTGGGGAACGGTTTCGCAACCTGTCACGAGGGAACTGAGCACAATGAGCGCCCAGACAGCTCGTCTCATACGATCCCTCCCTGGTGCCTATGCGCAAGACGTGCTGGTGGAAGGAGGTCAACAGTCGTCTGAGGGAATTTGATGCAGGCAGCAGGAGAAGACGACTGAGATCCAGCTGGCAGATGTTGATCAGCCGGTGTGAGCACTGGGTACCTGATGAACTGGGTGATGAACACGCACGCCCCGGGAACCCGTCGATACTCTAACGGGTTCCCGAGGCAGATGCAACGTGTTCGGGACGTTGGGCGTGATCGTTATTGGCCGACGACGATTTCGACACGTCGATTTTTTTGCCGACCCTCGGCCGTTGAATTGCTGGCGATAGGTCGGCTGTCGGCATGACCTTTGGCGACGATCTTGTCGGCTGCCATGCCGCCTTCCGTCAGGGCCTGGCGTGCGCTGTCAGCGCGCGCTTGAGAGAGCTCCGCGTTAGTGGGAAATCGCTTGGCCAATCGTCCCTTAATCGGCACATTATCGGTGTGGCCGGCCACATGGATCGAGCGGTCGGGATAGTTCTTGAGCACGCTGCCGATACGATTCAACACGTCCGCTCCGCCGGGCTTGAGGGTGGCCTCCCCAGAATCGAACAGCAAGGTCGTAGCCAGGCCGAGGGTGAGCTGATCCCCCAATTGCTTCATGGTCACATTGCCCTTGGCCACCTCCGCTTGGAGGAGTTTGGATAAATCGTTCTTGGCCTCAGCAAGGCTGGTCTTTTGTTGATCAAGCGCACCGCGGAGGCCGGCCATCTCGTGGTCTCGCCTCGCAATTTCGCTTTCGAGGTCCGATGCCCGCTGCTTGGCGGCGGCCAGATCCGCTACCAGTCGATCGCGGTCACCGGCGGCGGCCTTCAGCGTACCCAGCTCCTGATCCTTCCCGTGGAGTTGGCGCTCCAGCTCGGCGATGCGCTGCTTCGCTTGTGCCAGCTCAGATGATAGACGATCCCGATCCCCGGCATTGCTTTTCAATCCGGCGAGTTCTTGTTCTTTCGAGGCGAGTAGGCCTTGAAGGGCGGCGAGCTCTCCGGCAAGGCGGTCCTTGTCCCCGGCGCCCTGTCTCAAGGCCGCCAGTTCTTGATCCTTGGCCGATAACTGCCGGTCTGCGTCGGACAATTGGCTGGCCAGCCGATCTTTGTCGCCGGCGGCGTTCCGAAGCCCGGCCAATTCCCGGTCGCGCTGGTTGAGCTGGTTCTCCAGTTCGGTGATGCGCGCTTTTGACTGATCCAGGTCGGCGGCGGCGGAGGAACGGAGTTTCGCCAACTCTGCTTCGAGCTCGGCCTTTTCCCGCTGGAGGTCGGCTTTCTGTCGTTCGAGATCGGCGATCTTGAGATCGCGCGGATCCGGTTTGGGCGGAATGGGCCGGGCTACCGCCTTCATCTCGTTCAGAGCCCGGCTGGCCGAATCATTGGGGGACGGTGCGGACGTGCAGGCTGCGAGCAGTAGGGTGCTCAGCAGTATAGGAACTACGCGAACGTGTCTCATGCATTCCTCCTTAGAAAACAGTCAGGCCGCCGGACATGTCCGAGCAGCACAGTCCAACGGTGTACGGTTAGTGCCGTTGATTTTTCAATAGATCACGGATCTCCGTCAGCAAGACTTCCTCTTTGGGCGGTGCCGGTGGTGGTCCGGGAGGCGTGGCCTTCTTCAAACGGTTCATTTGTTTGACCACCATGAAAATGACAAACGCCAGGATCGTGAAATCCAGCAGGGTTTGTAGGAAGACACCATAGTTGATCGTGGCGGCGCCGGCAGCTTTGGCCGCAGCGAGGGATTTGCCTTTGGCTTCTTCGCTCAGCGGAATAAAGAGGCTGGAAAAATCCATGTGCCCCATGAGGAGACCGATGGGAGGCATGAGAATATCACTGACGACGGAGGACACAATCTTTCCAAATGCCCCTCCGATGATGACCCCCACCGCCATGTCGAGCACATTCCCCTTCACGGCAAATTCTTTGAACTCACTCATCATGCCCATCGCGCAACCTCCTTGTGTGAGACGAGTGCCATCCCGAATCCGTCTCGGATGCTATTGTTTTCGACTGGTGTCGAAGCTGTATCCCAGCGTGATCAGGTAGAGGTTATCGGTATCCGACACGCCCGGCGGCGGATTTTTGTTGTACCGCATGGTCCATTGGAATCCGCTGACCAGTCCGCCCCACACTTTGAACCGCAATCCGGTATCGGCCGTCAGGTAGAGATCTTTGGAATTGGCGAGTGATTGGAAGCCTTCCTGGAAATGGTACAGGCTGACTTGATCACCACCCCAGAGCGGCCAATTCCATTTGACGGCCCATCGGCCACGAGCGCTGGATTTGTCGTCGGCGACTTTGAAATCCTCGTTGAAGTATGCCGCACCGGCTTCCGCCCAGAGCGTCATGTCTTTGAAGAACCCTGTCAGGTCACCACGGTCGAGGAATTGATAGCCGGGACCGGTTGCGAGCGCCGTGCGCAGTTTCAGATCCTGAAAGGTGTCTTGCTCGAAGTAGGCTGACGAGAACCAATACAACCGCTTCGTCAGAAAGAAGTCAAGCTTGATGGTCCCGCGGCTGTTCCGCACGATGAGATTGCCGCTGTTGTCGCCGTAGATGTACCGCCCCAGGATGGTCAGGCGCAGCGATTCGCTGCGGGCCGACAACTCGCCGAGTAGGCTGGCGTTTCGCAGGTGGCTGTTGCCAGTGGTTTGAGAGAAGCCGGCTTGAAGGGCGCCCGTATAAATCACGGCAGGCTGATTCATGCCCACGACTGCGTCCAGAGGGATCGCCATGGGCGTGCCCATCGGCGCGGCTTGCAAAGTGAGTGTGCCTGGCTCGCCGGGCTGTGCCGTGCCGACCACCGTGGTGCCCTCTTTGAGGCTGAAGGGAAGGGGACGATTCACGACCAGTTTGGCCACGTTCGGCCACATGATCTTCACGATGTCGTCTCCGGCGGTCGGGCCGAATCCGGTCTTGATGTGCAACTCATCGGCGATCATGCCGAGGACCCGTCCATAAATGACGGTGCCGTCCTTGAGCGTGACCGAGTCGAGCGTGGCCGAGGCGGGTGCGGCATCCGGAGAGGCCTGAGTCTCAGCTCTCGCACCCGTAGCTGTGAGCGCCACGATGAGCAGCGCGAACAGGAAACTTCCGAATCGTCGCATCATTCCGTCCTCCTGGGCTTGAGAATGGCAACGGTGTCTCGGTTGCCGGATGGGTCGAAATTCTGGTGTTGTATATTGGATTCCGCGCAGGAGATCAACACGGTGTTCCGCAGGCCCCAGTTGTGTCCTCCGCGTGCCCCAGCGATGCGACCCCGAACGCGGGAAGAGTGGGGGCGCATGGATAGTGCGTGTCGCACTGGTACATCCTGTATTTGAATGATAGGGCGGTGCACCGACCTGGCCTGGGTGTTCGTGATACTGGGCCCCGTCATTTGAGGGGCGTCAATTTTCGCACCGCAGGACTACGTTGTGTGCGGGCCTTCGGCGACGTGTTCGTGTCACTGTTCGGCGAGGGAACGTCGAGCAAGCCTTCCAGGAGCGCGAAGCGAAGTAATTGCGCGGCGTTGGCGGCGCGAAATTTTCTCAGCAGGTTCGCGCGGTGGGATTCCACGGTCTTCGGCGCAACACGTAGACGGGCCGCAATTTCCTGGCTCGTCAACCCTGCCCAGATACAATTGAGTATTTCCCTCTCGCGCGGAGTCGGTTGATCCGGCCGAGGGTGTGAAAACGGGACGACGGTGTCCATGGGTATGTCACTCGCTCCTTTCTGGTCGTTGTCGCCTGACGATGACACGGGATTGCACGCAGTGGTTTTTCCCGCGATGTCTATCAAGCTCCGTGCCTGCGGCATTGACGGTAGCGGTCACGAGGGCCATGCCGCGATTGTCGTGCAACAGGAGAGTGGCCTGTCGAGTGGTTGTGCAATGGCGAGACGCATGAGATCGTCTCGTGCTGTCTCGCGTGAGACGCTATGAGACAGGGCCAGAACGTTTGTGCCGGAGCATAGATCTAGCTGGGCGGGAGGTCGAGCTCGGTCAATCGGCGATAGAAGGTGGCACGGCTCATGCCCAGAAGCCGCGCGGCCTTGGTGCGATTGCCCCGGGCTTGTCCAAGGGCGAACAGGAACCGGCTGCGTTCATCAGTGGGAGGTGTCGGTCCGGGGGGAGGGACAGGATTCGTCTGGTGAATCTCGGACGGCAGGTCGGAGGCATCCAGTGTATCTCCTTTGCAGTGAATCATGGCGCACTCGATCGTGCTCTTCAGTTCCCGTACGTTGCCGGGCCAGTGATAGTCCATCAATACCGCCATGGCAGCCGGGCTTGCCCGATGGATCGTCTTCCCCATACTGGCTCGTCCCTCAGTAAGGAATGAGCTGACCAAGAGCGGGATATCTTCCTTGCGCTCCCGCAGGGGGGGGAGCTGGAGGCGGGCGACTCGAATCCGATAGAGCAGGTCTGCGCGAAACACGCCCTTGGCGACGTCCTGGCTCAAATTGTGATGCGTCGCCGTCACAACCCGTACGTTGATTTTTCGTGGCTTGGTCTCGCCGAGTCGAGTCACTTCCTTTTCCTGCAGCACGCGCAACAGGTGGGTTTGGACGGTGTGAGGGATATCGCCGATCTCATCAAGAAAGAGCACGCCGTCCTGCGCGGCTTCGAAGAGTCCCGGCTGATCGTCGATGGCGCCGGTGAAGGCCCCTCTTTTATGGCCGAAGAGCTGGCTGCCGAGTAGGGAATCGGTCAGGCCTGCGCAGTTGGCGGCGATAAACGGGCCGGTACGCCGGGCACTCGCCTGGTGTAAGGCGCGCGCTACCAACTCCTTCCCCGTCCCGGTTTCCCCTTCAATCAAGACGGTCGAATCGACGCGTGCCAGGTCTTCAATCTGTTCGTAGACCTGCGTCATGCCATGGCTCTTGCCGATCAGATCGTGGAAATGCGCCTTCAACTCCAGCAGGCGCCGAAGATGGTAGACATCCGTCATGTCGTGCAGGAACGCAATCCGATGGTGCGAATCCCGCGGGTCGTCGTGGAGTTCGATTTCCAGCCAGAGGCGCCGCCCGGTGGGCGTTTCGATGTGACATCGTGCCCGTTCCCGCTGAGAGACAGGTTGGCGCAATAACGTCTGCAGTGCCAGGCGATCCGGTTTTGAGGCCGGCAACAGCGCTTCCCAATGCATCGCCCTGGATGCGGAGGACGAGGATACATCCAGCAGACGGACGGCTGAATCGCTGAGAAACCGGACGTGTCCATCCCCGTCGATCAGCAGGGTCGCGAGTCCGAGTCGCTGTAGAATCGCCGCGAGATCATCCCGCGACCGTTCACTATCCGCCAGCTTGGTGGTGAGGACCTGGTGAGTTCGTTGGTGCCCGCGGTCCTGCTCATGTTGCTGAAGCGCACGCTCACGCGCCTTTTGCAGCAGGGCGGCCTGCTGATCATAGCTCTCCATGTGGTGCTGAACCAGGAGCAGGCGATGACTGCCTTCTCGAAGCGCCAGGGCGTCGAAGTGTTGGGGTTCGTCGAACATGGTGTGATCGGTCCAGAACCCTGACCGGGCGATGGGGCTGTTCTGCGCGTCCCATGCTGCAGCTGCGTCATGCAGAAAGTTGTGCAGCACCGGGGTGCGAGTATCGATGGAAAAGTCTGCCTGGTGCTCGGCCTCCGGGTACAGGCGCAACAGCCAGGGGGGCGGCTCCCCGATGAGACGGAAGCGCGTCTCGGCAACGTGTTCCAGCACCGCAATGAGGAATCGTGCCAACAGTGTGCTGTAGAACGCGTCCGGTACGGAGGGGTGTGAGTTAGGCGCCATCGGGGTGGTCGGCTCGTGATGATGGTTGAGGAGCCTGCGTGAGAGCGCGGGACAGCGTGGTGAATGCGTCTTCAACCCCCTGCCCTGTCTTGGCACTGCTCATCAAGACCGGCCAGCCGCGTTGGGCCAGCTCTGCGAGGTCGTGATCATTGAGCTCCCACTCTGCCCGTCGGTCGTGTTTGTTGACCAGGGCGACGAAGGGTACCGGGCCGAGTTCGTCGGTGACACTCTCTTGGATGCGCAAGGCGATGTCCAACGTGGGCCGACGTAGCCCGTCCAGGACGAGGAGGTACCCCGCTGAGCCGCGTAGGTAGGAGCGGCGCAACTTTTGGAATTCGTCTTCTCCATACAGGTCCCAGAGCACGAGTGTCAGGTGCGTGCCGTCCACTGTCAGGGATTTCTTGTCGACCGTCACCCCAATGGTGGTTTGATATTGTTCGGAAAAACAACTGGTGACAAACCGCCGGACCAGACTGGTTTTTCCGACGGCAAACGCCCCCAACATGCAAATTTTTTTCTCGATCATAGCAGGAGATTCTCACGGAGCCTGGTGCACAGTCACCCGAAATGACACGCGTCGATCTTCAGGCAGTACGGCTGTGGCTCTAGCTCCTTGGGCTTCAGGCGGCGGGGTGACTCCGTGGGCTTCGAACCTGATCGAGGGAAATGTTGCGGGATGAATGGCATCAAGGGCCGACTGGGCGCGGATCTCGCTCAAGCGCCGGTTCTGAGCCAGGCCACCGACGATGTCGGTTTGGCCGGTGATCCGTATCGTCAGCGTGGTGCCGGATAGGCGAGCCAACTCGTCAATCTGACCAAGGAGGGTCACAATGCGGGACAGACTATGACGTTGCTCCGATGAACGAATGTCCGCTCGCCCCTGTTCGAACAGGATCGAGGCCTGTGCCAGCTCCTGGGTTACAACGTCGAGCGACTGTCGCGTGAGACGCCGGTCGTCGTAGTGCTCAAGGCCGGGTAGGAGCTGCGCGAGCCTTCGGCTTTCCCGGATCCATTGTGCCGGCGCAGTTCCCGCCGCAATCAGGCGCGTTCCCTCCAGGGTCAATTGAACGGTGGTTGGGGGCGAGAGGACGAGCCCGGCACGTTTGAGGATGAACGCCGCGTCCAGCGCGTAATATGGGCGCCATTGTGTCGTGATGTGCCCTGGATCCAGTCCGCTTTCTTGCAGCAGGGCCGCAGGGTCCGCAGCCAACGGGTCGCGAAGCCCGGCGAGTCGATACTGCCGTCCTTCCGTGTCCACGGCCGTGAGCACGAGTCCCGGTTCTGCCCCGAGACGTGCCAGAAAGGCTTGCCAGCGTTGGCGCTCCTGGTACACCGACGCTCCCCACCAGGCCGCACCCAGAAGAAGCACGGCCACCAACGTCCACGTCATCGGGGAAACGGCGCGCCGACGCGGCTCAAACTGCGCCTGCAGGCAGTCTTCGAGGAGCGGTGTCACGCCGGCCAAGGTCGAGGCATCTCCCTCGAAGCGGGCCAGTGCGTCGGCCTGTTCGGCATGGATGCGGGTGAGTGTATCCTGAAGGCGAATATGGAAGTGTTCGGGTGGCGTGCCGCGAATGACCGCGGCGAGAATCGCGACCGGTCCTTGTTCGATCCACACGGTGAGCTCGCCGACCCGCAGTGTGTTCAAAACCTGGTCCGGTGCGGCTCCGAACGAATCCTGCACAAACGCTCTGATGGCCGACAACATGCCCGACACCAGGGTCTCGTCTTGGACGGCGACAGAGTCGCCTGCCGCGTGGGCCAGGAGCAACCCGGTCTGTGAGTGAATGAGAAAGACCTGTTCGACCCGATAACACAAGGTGTGCAGGAGCACGATTTCTGCGAACGGTTTGCCGGTGCGTAGCGCTTCCAGTCTCCACTGCATGCTGCGGAGCGACAGACTATGCTCGATGGTTTGATTGAGCGATTGCACCATGCTTCGCAGGGCATTGGCGATGGACTGGCGGATGGCCGGCATCATGATCGGTGCGATCGCGTCGACGATCATCTGCGGCTGTTTGCGCACGGCCGTGCCCAGGGCTTCCGACACGTGCGGGGTCAACACCTGTGTCAAGCGCTGGTCGTGGCCGCCGCGCAGGGCGATCGCATCAGGAAGCAGTCGACTCACATTCTGGGCATTGAGATCGATGTGCTCGACCTGCTCCTGGAGTTCCTCCAGACGCGATTGCTCTGGTGCCAGAAGAAGGCTGCGCAATTCGGCGTAGTCGCCGTCGCCGGTCGGCGCAATGGCTTTAGGTGCCTGCGCCATCGCGTCTCCTCTGTTCGACGTGCAGGAGAAACTCTCGATCGAGGAACGTGTGTCGAGGAGCGGTGCTGCGTTCCGTTCTGAACACGAGTCGCAGCCGCTGAGCCACAGATGGGGGGTTATGTCTGTGAAGGAGGCTGATCATGTGAGAGCCTCTGCGAGAGTTCTTGGAACAACGTAGCCAAGGAGACACGGTCGGTCTTTTGGTGGGTCAATTGCCGAATCGCCTCATCCAGCGTGGCTGAGAGTGCGGTGTGTCGTTGCGTGAAGTCACCGGCGAGCGTGGTTGCCTGATGGTGCAGTTGATCCTGCAGCTCACGGTGGGCCTGTTCACTCTGCGTTCGCAGCTGGGAAGCTGTCTGCTGGAGCACGCCGGCCAGTGTCTGCAGTTCCGTGGTCAGGTGGCTCACGGCATCGGTGCGCTGTTGTTCCTCAGCCTTCAGCTGCCCCGTCACGGACTCGACTTCGTGTCGTATGTATTGGTCCAGCGCGGCAAATCGGTCTTTCAGGTCAGTGCGCAATTGGGCCGCCTCCGCGAGCAGCTGAGCCTCAAGTTTGGTAAACCGCCGTTCGTGATCCCGTACCTGCGCGCCGAAGAGGATGTCGCGGATCTTGTCGAGGTTGTTGCCGGCGGCATGTTCCTCGGTCAACGAGTCGTCCGCTTCTGCCGCGGCAAGCGCGTCGGGTGTGCGTTCTGAACGTCGCGTGCGGTCGAGGTCTGTGTGCCTGCTCATGGGTCGTCTCCCTGGTCGCTGTCGCCCCGCATCGAAAGAGCGCCAGGGTAGCATATTGCGATCAGAGGCAACAAGTAACGCCCGCTTCTATGCAGCGAAGGAATACGTACAAATGGCGGTGGGCATTCTACATGATCTAGGAAGGGTTGAGCAGACGCACTTCACGCTGCGGGAACGGGATCTCGACGCCATCAGCTTGTAATCGTTGAAGGATTGCTTGGTTGAGCTCAATATGGGCGGAGCCGACTGTCGCCACCTCAACCCAGGGCCGAATGGACAGGGTAATCGACGAGTCGGCGAAGGCCGCAATGCCGATGATGGGCGCAGGTGTCTGGAGCACCTTAGGATGGCGGGTGACGAGGTCGCGGAGCATTCGTAGCGTCGAGTCGATGTCGGTCCGGTACGAGACTCCGATGGACAGGTCCAATTGTCGGATGGTTCCGAAGTTATGCAGGATCTCTCCAACGACCTTTCGATTCGGAATGACGATGCGGGACTGATCCGGGTGCACAAGCGTGGTGGTGAAGATATCGATTTTTGCGACGTCGCCATGCACGCCTAAAAGCGAGACATGTTCGCCCACCCGGTACGGTTTCGTGAAGATGATCGAGAGTCCGGCCACGATGTTACTGAGCACCCCCTGCAGTGCCAGGCCGACGCCGAGTCCGGCGACACCGAGTCCGGCGACGAGCGGAGCGATTTGCAGGCCCAGTTGATCCAGCGCAATGAGCAGCCCGAGGATCACGACAAGCGCCTTCACGAGGCGGAGGAGCAGGAGGCGAAGGGGCGGCTCCAAGTCCTGCTCGTTCAACCAGCGCTCGAAGAGCCGGCCCACCGACTTGGCCACGAAGAGGGCGGCGCCGATAACGAGGATCGCGCCCATGATTCGAAAGCCGTATTGGACGATGTACTGTGTGGCCAAGTTTGCCAGCGACATGCTCCCTCCGCGTGAATCTCAGCGCCCGAAGAGCCCCTTCAGGAGATCTTTCCCCTGCTGTTTCAGGTCCTCCGGCTTGGCCGTGCCTTTCAAGAGGTCTCCGACCGCGCCTTTGACCTTTTCCTTCACCTGCTCCTTCACTTTCCCGGCGAACATTTTCGTGTCGAGACCATACGACGGGGCTTGGGTGCTGCCGGTGATCAGCAACGGCAAGGAGAGGCGTCCTCCGGTCATCGCCACCCGCGCAATGGGGGAGCCGGCTGCAATCTTCTGGCTCAAGGCTTGAGAGAGATTCAGATTCAGTTTCATGTCGAGCGATTGATCAAGCCCGATCGTGCCGCTTCCGGTGGCCTGAAAATCATGACTGTCCATGAGCAGGCGTTGCACGGCCACGAGTCCCTGTTTGATGGCGAAGTCGCTTTCGATAGTGGAGAATGCCGTGGCTTTGACGTTGTCCAATTGCACGCCGACCACCTTGAGCAGCATCGCGGCTTGCTGCAGAAGATTGATCCCTTCGATTCTGCCGTCCCGCACGGCGACATGGCCGGTGCCGGCGAGGGCCTTGACCAGGTCAGGATGGGTAAACCCGCGCCCGCTGAGCGTCAGATCGGCAGTGGCCGTGCCGCTCATGGACACCTGGTCCGTGCCCACCGCTTGCAACGCCGGTCCCAGCTGGAGCCCTTGAAGGGAAGCCGTGCCGCTGAACGGCGGGGCAGTCGTGGCAAGGCTCAGTGTGCCCTGTGCGCGCAGGAGGCCTCCGAAGAGCTGCAGGGCGAGCGTGGTCAACCGCACGTCCTGCCCTTTCATTTCGGCTGCAACTTGGAGATCTTTGATCTCTACCGGCTTTTTCAGGGGCAGCGTGAACGGCACGTCGCTGGTATTCACCAGTTTAGCGTTGGCCGTCACTTTCGCCAGGCCCCCCAGGACCGAACCTTTCACCTCCATCCGCGAGCTTCCCAGGGCGACGGTCAGGCCGAGGTTCGGGATCTCGGCGAGTTCGAGCGGTGCAGCTCCTTCCTTGGGCGGATACTTGGCCTTCACATTGACATGCAGGTCTTTCAGTTCAACCGGTTTTGTCAGGGGGAGCGCGATGGGGAGGTCCGAGCTGTTGATGCTGGCTGAGGCCGCCGTCACATTCGCCAGGCCTTTGCTTGCCGTGCCTTTGACGTTGATCGCCGATCCGCCCATGGTCACCGTCAGGCCCAGATCCGTCAGGTCGAGCTGACTGATGGGGCTGACGTCAGGCGGGATGGGGTATGGCGTGTGAAGCGTGAGGTGGACATCTTTGATTTGCACCGGCTTCGTGAGCGGCAAGGCAACGGGTATATCAGCCGTGTCGATCTGCAGGGCGTTGACCGTGGCATCCAGATTCCCGCCGACCGCTCGTCCTTTGAGCCCGATGGCGATCTTGCCGAGTCCCAGGTTGAAGGTGAACGATTTCACATCCAGGGTTTCAACGAGTGGCCCGAACGTGCCGTCGAGTTGCACCGGGAGGTTGTAGGGTTGAACGGTCGCGCCGACATGCACGGCAGGACTGTCGCCGAGATGGACCGACGTCAACAAGAATTCGAGTTGATTGACGGTGTATTCGACCGGTTTCGGCGAGGATTCGTCGCGATAGGTCAGTTTTCCGCCGTCGATGGAGACGCGATCCACCGCGAACAGGGCTAAGGCCTGAAGCGGGCTGCCGGCCGGTTGTGTCGGGACTTCGGGTTTTGAGGGCGTAGGTGGAGCCGCTGCTTTCGCGCCGAGTGTGGAGACATTGAGTTGGCCTTGCGCGTTTTTCAGCACCATGATCACCGGATCGCGCAAGGTGATGTCTTCCACCTCGACCTGGCCGCGGAGCAGCGGCAACAGCTTTACACCCACATCCAGTGATGAGAGGGACGCAAAGGGCCCGGTGCGGAACGCGGGATCATCCTGAACCACAAACCCGCCGACTCGCGCGCCGATGCGCGGCCAGATCGTCAGGCGAATATCCTGGAGTTGGACCTTGCGGTTCAGCGCCTCCTCGATCAGAGGGCGATACCGGTCCTGGTACCTGTTCAAGTCGATCAGGAACGGGAGTGCGATGATCAGGATCATAAGCAGCAGGATCACAATGCCGGTCCCGACCAGCACTTTCATCAGACACCTCCGGTGAAATTGTTCCGCAGTATAGGAACGCGCGCGAAATCGGTCAATGGTCGCACATGAGGCCGCGCGGCCCATTCCCGGTTGTCCCTCCGGGTTTCCCCCGGTGTCCCGCAGCCTATCAGGTGCGATTTCGATGGACCACCCGCCAGCGGGCTTACCTTGCCGCCCACACACCTGCGTGATAAGATGCGACCCCTTGAAGTCGTCCGATCGTGGAGAGGTGCGAGAGTGGACGAATCGACATGCTTGGAAAGCATGCGTCTCGGCAACGGGACCGTGGGTTCGAATCCCACCCTCTCCGCCATTTGAAGGTGTGACGCGGCAGGCGTGACAGGTGACTGGCCTGATGGCGGTGCGGCCTCGCACCGTCACGGTGTCCCAGGTTGACCCTGCCGGTTCACGAACTCCTCGGGGCCGGGCCCTGTGCAACAGAACCCTGTGAACCCCGCCAGGTCCGGAAGGAAGCAACGGTAAGCGGTCCGTTCTGTGTGCCGCAGGATCACCTGGCCCCACTTCCATTGATGACGTCTCTCGTGATGCGTCATTTGTGAAGCGTCCGCATAAGGGACGGGATTCCGATTCACGAGGAGCGATCCAGCCCCATGGATTATCAAGTCTCCGCACGAAAATACCGGCCCGGAACGTTCGATGATGTCATCGGACAATCGCACGTCGTCCAGACGCTGATGAACGCCATCGGGACTAAGCGGATTGCCCATGCGTTCCTGTTTTCCGGCACGCGGGGCGTGGGGAAGACGACGGTCGCTCGCATTCTGGCGAAGGCACTCAACTGCGAACAGGGGCCGACGGGGTCCCCCTGCAACACGTGTGTGAATTGTCAGGAAATCACGCAGGGTACGTCGGTGGATGTCGTCGAAATCGACGGGGCGTCGAACACCAGCGTGGACGATGTGCGGGAGATTCGCGAAAACGTCAAATTCACGCCGTTTCGCGGCCAGTACCGGGTGTACATCATCGACGAAGTCCACATGCTCTCCAATTCGGCGTTCAACGCGCTGTTGAAAACGTTGGAAGAGCCCCCGGCGCATGTGGTGTTTATCTTCGCCACCACGGAAATCCATAAGATTCCCGCGACGATTCTCTCACGCTGCCAACACTACAACTTTCGTCGCATCTCCAAGGCCGAGATCGTGCAGCGGCTGCGCCATGTCGCCGATCAAGACGGATTGGTGATCGAAGATCGTAGTCTGTTGGCCCTGGCACGGGCCAGCGAGGGTAGTATGCGTGATGGGCTCAGCCTGCTGGATCAGGTGATCGCGTTTGGTGGCAAGACGATTCGGCATCAGGATCTCGAAACCTTGCTTGGCGCGGTGCCGCAAGAGCGTGTGCGGGCCCTCGTTGAGGCCGTAATCGAACAGAATAGTGCCAAGGCGCTGCAGGTCATTGCGGGCTTGCTGGATCAGGGACACGATGTGCGCGCTTATTGTGCCGACCTGGTGGAGTACGTACGAAATATGTTGGTTGCGGCGGTGGTGCCGTCGGGACCGGAGTTGCGGGGGTTGGTTGAGGCCACCGATGACGATTTGGCGCAACTGGCTCGTGATGCAGAGCGATATACCGTTGAGCAGCTGCAAGAGTTATTTCGCGTCTGGACGTCAGCCGAAGATAGTTTGCGTGTGAGCGCCCATCCACGATTCGTGTTGGAGACGGCCGCCGTTCGTGCCACGCGGTTGTTACAGACCGCTGCGGGGTCGTCGCGATCGGTCGGAACGAATCCCCCACAGGAGAAGTCAGTGCCCGATCGTGGAGCGCAGGCTCGAGCATCGGCCCCGAGCGAGAGATCGGTGCCACCTACCTCGTCTCAGGCTGATGGACCGAAGGCAAGCGTTGAGCCTACGCCGAAGATTTCGTCAAGCGGGGCGATCCCAAAGCCCGCACCTGTGGCCCGTGCTCGTGAGACGAAGCCCGCACCTGGGCCGGCTCCAGTTGCCGCTCCGACCGTTTCGATGAGTGCGCCTGAGGCTCCTGAGCCTGTCCCGCAGGAATGTGCGGTGCCGTCTGCTTCGACGGCTGCCTCTGCCGCGGTGGAGGTGAATTGGGAGCAGTTTCAGGAGGCGGTCTCGGCTCATCATCCGAATATCGCGCCCTTCCTTGAAATGGGGCGGGTGGTGAAGATTGAGGGTGGGCTCGTGACGCTGGGCTTTGGGAAGCAGGCGACGGTGGCGCGGGCGATGTTGGAGAAGGAGGATAATCTCAAGGCCCTGGCGGCCCTGGGGGAGCGCCTCTATGGGAGTGCCCTGCGAGTGCGCGTGATCGAGGCGGAGCAGGAAGCAGGGGCGGCTCCCACCATGAAGCAACTGCGAGTGGCGAAAGAACAGGAGCAACGGTTGATCTTGACCCAACAGGCCAAGGCGCATCCCCTAGTGAAACAAGCGTTAGAGATGTTCGGCGGAGAGTTGGCGGAGGTCCGAACGACCCTTCCGGCGCAGGAGGTACAGGAATGAAGAGTCCATTTGGGAACATGTCCAATATTTTGAAACAGGCGCAGGCCATGCAGGAACAGATGGCCCGAGTGCAGGAACAGGCGGCGAGTAAAACGGTCTCCGGGACTGCAGGCGGTGGGATTGTAACCGTCACGGTGAACGGGGCCATGGATGTGCTCAGCGTGAAGATTGACCCAGAAGCGGTGAAGGCCGGCGATGTGGACATGCTGCAGGATCTCGTGGTTGCGGCGAGCAATGATGCCCTAAAGAAATCCCGCGACATGATGGCGGAAGAGATGAAATCCGTCACCGGCGGGATGAAGATCCCCGGTCTATTCTGATCGTGCCGGCATTGTTGGAGCAGCGGGAGCGCCTGTTCAGCCTCCTTCACGGCTGTTCTGGATGTGACGATGTGTCATGAGCGTTGATCAACAAGGGTTG
Source organism: Nitrospira defluvii (assembly GCF_905220995.1). Taxonomy (NCBI): domain Bacteria; kingdom Pseudomonadati; phylum Nitrospirota; class Nitrospiria; order Nitrospirales; family Nitrospiraceae; genus Nitrospira; species Nitrospira defluvii. The sequence continues at coordinate 988,831 of NZ_CAJNBJ010000001.1, read as the reverse complement.
TTGGCGAAATTGGTGCGAGAGCTCGTGCGTTTGCCTGGAATCGGGCAGAAGAGTGCGCAACGGCTGGCGTTCCATCTGCTCAAAGCGGAGCGAGAGGATGCCATGCGCCTCGCCGAGGCGATTCAGGCCGTGAAGGACGGGCTGTCGTTTTGCCGCCAATGTCGCAATATCGCCGAGGGCGAACTCTGTGAATTCTGCCGCGACCCGAAGCGAGATCGCAGCAAAATCCTCGTGGTGGAGGAACCGAGCACCTTATACGCGGTCGAGCGCGCAGGGGGATACCGCGGGCTGTATCATGTGCTGCTCGGGGTGTTGTCCCCACTGGACGGTGTCGGCCCGGCCGATATTCGTGCCGAGGAGTTGCTAGAGCGTGTGAAGGCAGGAGGGGTCGAGGAGGTGATCGTCGCCACAAACCCCACAATTGAGGGCGAGGCCACCGCAATCTATCTCACCCGGTTGCTGAAGCCGCACCAGGTTCGCGTGACCCGGATCGCCTATGGCATTCCCGTCGGGATGGACATCGAATATGCCGATGAAGTCACATTGGTGAAGTCGATTGAGGGCCGTCGGGACTTGTGACTTGCAGCCTGAGCGGGGAACGTCAATCGAATCGGGATGCGCAACAGGGCCTCCTGAGAGGCGTAAGGAACCGTTGACCCCTCTGATTTGCGGCTGCTATAGTCCAGCTTCGTTGTACGGTCTGGCGGTGGTACCGGCGTAACGATACCGAGTATTCGATGAAGACTTCGGCGAAAAAACCCTCCTCGCCTCGAAAGAAGCCTGCCAAGGCCAACGGAATCAAGTATCCTGACATCCTGCACGATCTAGAAGGCCAACGCGCGGCGATCCTGGCCGAAGCCGGAGTCGTGCTGACCAATCCCACTGGTTTGGAAGTGTTCCCTGACGTCAGCGATCAGGCATCTGCCGAAGCCGATCAACATTTCTCGTTCCGCATTCGCGAGCGGGAGCGAAAACTTCTCAAAAAGATCGATGAGGCGATCGGTCGGCTTGTCGCGCAGACGTACGGAATCTGCGAGGGGTGTCAGGGCGACATCCCCTATAAGCGCTTGAAGGCGCGTCCCGTCACCACCTTGTGCATCGAGTGCAAGACAAGTCAGGAAGAGGCCGAGAAGTCTCCCCGTTGAGCCCTCCTCCCGTTCCCCCGTTCTTCTTCATCCTTCGAGATGTGGCTTTGCCGCACGCGTCACTCACTATTGGTGTTTGAGGGCTTTGACGCGGTTTTGCGCGAGAGCACCCCGATCTGCCTCTTCAGGGATTCCTTCGGTGAGGGCCAAATAGGTTTCGTATTCCGTAATGGCGCGTTTGGGGTTGGTGTCTGCGACCGCTTCAGCCAGGTTAAATCGGGCAATCGCGTAGTTGGGACGCATGAGCACAGCTTTTTCGAATGACGCAAGGGCATTCTGCTTCTCGCCTAATTTGCTGTACACGTACCCCAGATTGTTGACGACTTCCGGTGAGTTGGGACGTTTCGCCAGTGAGGCGAGGAGCTCGCTTTTGGCCTTTTCCAGGTTGCCGGCTGCTTCCCACGAGACGCCGAGGCGATGGTGGAGTTCTGCTTGCCACACCGTGCTGGTGAACCCCGAGACATTGGCCTTCTGGTACGCATCGAGGGCGAGAGGCTGATTTTTTGTCCCGCAGTAGGCCAGTTGGGCGGTTTGTCCTCGTGCAAACTGCTGAAGCGATGCGAACGGTTCCTTATCTTCGGCTCCCTGAGTGTCCAGATGCTGCCCCCCGCCCTGCTGCGTCGTCTCTCGCAGGCGCTCGAGAAACTCCTTGCGATAAGGGGAGAACAACTTCACGTACGGATCGATGGTGAACGAGGCGGCTAGGAGGCGCGGAGTGGTGGGATCGTTCAGGACCAGGTACCGCGTGGTCGTCTTTTCATCCCCCGTGTCGTACAGGGTGCTGAAAGCCATATTTTGTCGATCGGCCAACTCTGCTACGGTTAGATAGAACTCGAGGCTTGGTTTGAGCCTGGACAGGGTATAACGGAGCGTCTTGTAGGGACCGAGATCGAGGCCCGAACGAAACAAGAACAACGTTCCGACCAAGGTTCCGTCCTCGTCGAAAAAGTAGGACTCCTCGCCTTTGGAAGGACTCCGCTCCGCTGGAATTCGGATTTCCTGGCCGCTGCCCCACGCCTGAGTCTGGGGAGCGATACCGGGATGTTTGTCAATGAAGGCCTGGCGAGAGTCGCAGAGTTTCGTAGATTTCAGGAGATCGAGGTCGCTTTCTGAGGGAGGAAGCGGTGCGCGTTGCGGTGGGGGAGTCTCGCATCCCGTCCACAGGGCGAAGGTCGTGAGTAAGACGGGCAGCAATAGGAGCCGACGGTGCATGGTCGGGTCGATGCCTCAGTTCAATGCGGGGCACGGGTGTGAGGCAGAGCATACCTGAATGGTGATGAAGATGCGACCGGCTGGAGACGGGCAGGGGCACGCTCCCCCGCCGCCGGAACCTGTCCCGGCTGGCGAGGGGCGAGCAGAATTACCGTCGTTGTGAGTCGATCATGGAATCTTCGGGGGTGTACCCGAAGATATATGGAGCATGTTTGGCGATGGCATACAGAGGGCGGTTTACCGTGTAATCCACCACGTGACCGACAGGATGCAGGACAAATCCCAGCCATCGATAGGGATTGTCGTTTGCCTGTGATGCGGCCATGGGATCGGAGTAAACCAGCGAGGTGCTATCCATCGCGCTGTAGATGCTGAGCGGCGCATTGTAGCTCTGGTCCTGCGTTGCCATCTGGTTGGTGGTTGAGCAACCGGTGGTGAGCAGTAATCCCAACATGATCGTGGCTAAGGTTCCCCGCATACAGTGCCTCTCTTTCTTCTGTCGGAACATGCGACACAACGCAATCTGTTCCTTGTGAAAAAAGTGTAGCGCAGGGTCGTGATTCTGTCCAGTTTGGGGAAGCCCCAGGCGGTCGTTGTGGAACACGAGGGAAATTTAGAGGTTACCAACGGAAGGCGGAATCAAATGAGGATGGTGGGCGATACAGGTATCGAACCTGTGGCCTCTTCCGTGTGAAGGCGAAAAGCTAGATTTTTACAATGTTCGCTGTTGCAATGGTTTCCCCACAAAAGCCTTACAAGTCAGGTGTTTAAGAGCTTTCTATTGCTTCGACTGTGTACAGGACATTTTGAGGTTTTGGATAGTTTCTGACACAAAAATGACCACAGTGAAATGACCTCGGACGACAAGATCGTTAACCAGCAGGCGACGCCGAAAGGAAGTGGTTCGGCAGGGACGATCACAATCGAGCCCTCAGAGAATGAAGCGACAAACGACAGTCGAGCGGCTCGCAAAATCGCCGACCGCTGACTACAGAGCCGCAGCACCATGGTATACTGCCTGCGGGTACACTGGTTGCGTTGCCGATGAAAGCCGTGAAGTACACCAAAGAAGGCGTGGTGATTCCCTCCTCCTGGATGAAGGGGTGGGGAAAAGCCGTGGTGGCACATCGGGACTCCGACGTGCTGATTTTGGAGTCTCCAGCCAGAGCAGCCAGTCGGAAGAAGCTGGCTCGCATGGTCGGCAAGGTGCGCCGTGCCGCACGCGAGCTAAGCATCACTCCTGAACAAATTGCCGCTGAGGTGGCAGCGGTTCGGCGCGAGCGTGCGCGTCGTTCTTGATACCAATATCTTCGTGTCCGGTCTGCTATCCGCCGCAGGGCCTCCTGCACGGATCATCCAAGCCGTCCTACAGCGTCGCCTCATCTCTGTCATGAGCCCTGAGACCTTCGCGGAACTGGAAGCCGTCTTGCGGCGCCCAAAACTCCAGCGAGCGTTTACTCGGGCGGGGGTGAATATCACGAGCTTTCTGACGACCATCCAAGCTGAAGTGCAGTTCGTCGATCCCCATCCCACTAACACCCCTCTGCGCGATGCGCATGATCGACCGTTCCTCGATCTCATGGCGACCACACCCCCGCCCAAATACTTCGTCACCGGGGATAAGGATTTCGAGGCCTCACACTACAGCGGAGTGCCGGTCATTTCAGCCGCCGAGTTTGCCCGCCTGCTCGCACAGCGATAACTAATCCCTGCCTTGCCCCACAGTACGAGGGAGTGGAACCGAATACACGGTGGGCGAGTGGACGGCCTGATATAACGCAGTCTCCTCCTACATCTGCGCGAAGATTTTTTTGTCGTCACCCTGAAATTTCTGGCCCTACCTCTAAATTGTCCTTTCATGCTCTCTATGCAGCTGTGGATAACTTGGTGAGAAATTCATAAACGCGGCTCCCAATCTGGCCGCAGCGATATCACCAGCTTATCCCCATTACTCACAGGTGTGCCACAACATTTTGTTTGACAAAAAAATGGGATCACTATATCTAGTAGGCAATGACGGAACGGAATCTGGAACGATTCTTGTCTGGAAATGCAAAGGCCTCGGCTCCCCTCTCGCAAAGTTGAACCGAGGCCTTTGTACTGTGTGGAAAGGGGGTGTCTCTATGAGAAGACGTTGACCTCCCTGTCACGGGCGTCCTTGCCTGGCACGATAGCCCAGGCACCCACTGGTGGGCAGGGTGCTTGTGTTTGGATGGCACACACCCTGTTCACCCGAAAGGGGCCTGATTTTAGGTGCCCCTTTCGTATATGTCAATATCACAAATATGAAAGGTCACCATGCAATTTCTCATTTCCTACGATCTCACCCAACCGGGTCAAGACTATAAAAACCTGATTGCAGGTCTTCAGAAGTCTGGAGCTCGGAGGGTTCTGCTCTCTGCTTGGGTAATCAACACACCCTGGTCCGCGACCGCAATTCGAGACTGGGTGATGAAACTCACCGACAGGAATGACCGTGTGCTTGTGACGGAGTTCAGTGATTGGGCCGCATCCAATGCTTTGAGCAAGATTGCTTGATCTAGCTCTGGATGGGCATTGAGGCTTGCCATTCCTTTGGGAGTGCGCAAGCCTCATGCTCCAATACTAAGTTACCTAAATGGACACACATATGAATGACTGGAGATATCCATGGCAAACTTAAAGAAATTCTCGCTCACGTTTGATCAGAAAAATGATGATTGGGCGCTAAAGAATCTTGATAGCGGTAGAACTTTACGCCGTTTCGATACCAAGGCGGATGCTACCAAAGGAGGTGTTTTGAAAAATGTAATCGGAGTCGAAGGCGGTTCAGTAAAAATTCATAAAGTGAATGGAAGATTTGACGAGGAGCGCACATTTCCAGGGAGCAAAGACCCACATTCGTCCAAGGGGTGAATGCGAATAAATTGAGGTGTTGTGGTTAGCATGCGCTAGTGGGATCGTCGTCAGGCGTCATCTAAACATAGGCGTCTGACGATGTCTCCTCTTCTATCTCCTTCAAAACGTGCGTGATGGATGGGAATTTATACTGGAGCATTAACTCGTCTAGGTGTCCCATGATAGAGTGTCGCGCCGCTGATTGAGGGGGCCAGGGACGCAAATGGCAACTGATACTAGATCTAATTCCGCAAGCATAGAAAGTAGGGTTCGTCATGCTTCAAAACGCTAGGTGTCTGAGATAAAGCATGGTCCGGATCAAGATATTGATAACCATTGCGATATTAAGTTCAAACATCCTCTCAGACGCTTCGGCTTACTTCTATGATGGCAATCAACTCATACCGATGATGCGTGAAGGAGAAAGAGCCGAGCGCTCTGAAAATGGGGCTGATTATTTGAAAGCGTCGAGATTTATGGGGTACGTCACGGGGGTTGCTGATGCCTTGGGCACGTCGGTATGTCTTCCTGATAATGTCACGATTGCTCAACTCGGGGCTGTGGTAACGAAGTATTTGAATGAACATCCAGATCAGTGGCATTTGACGGGCAGTCACCTTATTGAGAGTGCGCTTCGAACCATCTTTCCCTGCAAACAATGAAATCCTGCTAGATCCTACGTGAAAGAAGAGCGAAGTCCCCCGCGCAGCCAAGAAAGACTCCCTGAGTTTCCTCAACTTCCCCAATCAATCAACGTTTCCCGGACCAAGGAACACCCACCAAGTCTCCATTTCAGATAAACACAGTCCAATGGTAATTCGCTTGTCAGGCGATTGGAGATTAACTTCGGCGACGATCTGAATGATCCTTGCCCAGGTAGGGCGACCTTGGTTGCTCCTTGCCTATGAGGATCGCCTCATAACAAGAGGAGTCAAGGCATCCGCTCCTTCTCTCGACGTCCCAGTAAGTGTATCCTTAATCCCAGAGCCATGGGTCACACGGCTACCATCTCCGCTAGAATGCGTGGGGCGTCTGCCTCTGATCTCAGCCCAGAACACTAGAAATGCCTGCCAAACTTTTTTTCGCGCACCACTCAAAAACGAGCTGATTTGTGTTCGCTCCCTGTCCCGCCTCCGAACGATGCGCACAATTGCCGCTCCCAGCGCACGAAAGCGCACATAAGCATGCTCATGCCTACTTCCCTTCTGGCCTCCGTGATCCGATAATTTGTCCGCTATTTGTCCCCTCGTGACCCCTCCTGTCCCCTCGAGGGTTCTTTACTGCGTGGGGGCGTTTGCATAAGGTCGGAGCGTGCAACGGAACGGTCACAAGGATGCGATGACACCACCAATGGAGCCCTGTTCAGAGCAACACCGTCATCCGTCGCCGGGAGGCAAAGCCGGTCCGCGCCGCATGCCGATAGGCTGCGGGGCGGAGCGGAATGGCCCCCGTCTTGGTAACACGGGGGCGCTACCTACAGCGCTCTTTACAGGAGTTCGATAGGTTCCATGGATTCTGCATTCACCCTCACGATTGATTGGCTCGCCTTTACGGTCCTGGCCAGTAACCCCCAAGAGACCATGAAGGTCCTCGGCGGAGATTGGAGTCGAGCCAAAGGCGGGTTCCGAGGGTACCCCTTATCATGGATACGGGTAGACGGCCTGCGCGGAGTCGGCAAACTGGGCACCAATGCCCCTCGTCGTCCGAATGAAATCCATGTGGATCTGTCGGGCGGCCTGGCGTCCGCCCTGACACGGGATCAAATCCGAACTCTTTTGCAATGGGTGCATAAGCAGCAAGGACACGTCACGCGCATTGATTGCGCCCTGGATGATCGAGCGGGTACGGTCCCGGTCAGCACGATTCGAGAGGCCGTCGCTGCCGGTCAGTGTGTGACCCGTGCCGCGCAAGTCCGGCATATCGTCTCGAACCTGATGCATGGCACCGGGGCGACCACCGGCGAAACGATGTACTTCGGGAGTCCGCAGAGTCAGACACTCTTGCGCATTTATGACAAGCGCCTCGAACTCCAGAGCAAAGGACAAGAGCACTATCAGGACTACGGGACTCGGTGGGAACTGGAACTCAAGAAGGACCGGGCCGAACAGTGTGCCCGAGCATTGGCCACGTTAGACGAAGCCGATTGGAAGGAGTTGGTGGTCGGCTTACTTCGCTCGTATGTGGACTTCCGGCAGATCCCGAAGGATGCCGAGGATGAGGAACGGTACCGGGCTCCAGTCTTGGAGTGGTACGCCCTCCTGACGGAGGGATTTCAGAAGGGGCGATTGGCCCAGGAGAAGCAGGTGCAGACCCTGCAAAACGTAAAACGATGGGTGAGTGACACCCTGACGCCGATGTTGGCGGTGATTTGTGCCACCCCTGGAGGGGAAGAATGGCTACTGAACGAAATTGTCAGGGGCATTGCTCGGTGGAAAGACCGACACCGCAATTTGCTCAAGCAACCACCCACTCGGTTTCACCGGTCTGCCGGCGGTCACGCCGGCAGCCCATGTTAGGGGGACTGGGGGTGTCGAGAGACTCTCCCGGTGTATCTGCATATGCTTACCGTCAAAGAACTCTCCGCTTGGCTCAACATCAAGCCGTCCACACTGTATCTCTGGGCCTCACAGAATAAGATTCCCTGTCGTCGTATTCATGGCCTCCTCAGATTTGAACCTGAGGCCATCCAGGCTTGGCTGAACGGCTTTGCTGCCACACCCACTCACAGGCCTCCTTGCGTGCCTCGCCACAAAGCTGGTGACGTAGACCACCTGATTGTGGAGGCTAAACGTGCCATCTATACTCCTCGCCACGGGGAAACCAGACCAACAGCGAGCCCTCTTGGAAAGGAGAACAACGATGGGGCTCGTTAAGCGAGGGAATATTTGGTGGATGAATATTGTGTTTCAAGGGAAACGAATTCGCCGGTCGACAGGGTCATCGAATCGAGCCTTGGCTGACGCCATCATGGCGAAGGTGAAGGTGCAATTAATCGAGGGACAGTATTTCGATCGAGCGGAGGAACAGTCTCGGACCTTCGCGGAATTGATGGATCGTTTTGAGCGAGAACATCTCGTGAAATTAGCCAGCCGACAAACTGGACAAGCCTTCCTGAAGCGTTTCCGGGCCTTCTTCGGAGATCGGACGCTTGGCGAGATTACCCCTAAGCTGATCGTGGAGTATAAAAGTCGACGGTATGCTGCCGGGGTGAAACCTGCCTCGATCAATCGGGAGCTGACCTGTCTCAGAAAGGCCTTCAGCCTGGCGAAGCGGGAGTGGGAATGGTGCCGAGACAATCCCGTCAGTCGCGTGTCTCTCGAAAAGGGCGTGACGAAACGAGACCGCTGGCTGATGGAGGATGAAGAGGCGCGATTGCTCGATGCCTGTCCGTCCTGGTTACGCGAGCTCGTGGTGTTCGCGCTGCATAGCGGGATGCGGTTGGGCGAGATCCTGTCACTGACCTGGAACGGCGTGGATCTGTTTCGGAAAACTGCGACCGTGTTTGAGTCCAAAAACGGGGAGCGGCGGACAGTGCCATTGAACCAGACGGTAATGGCGCTCCTGACGGAGAAGGCCAAGGTGCGGCATATCAAAACCGCGCTGGTCTTTCCCAGTCTCGCCGGGACACGGTTAGATCCCAACCATCTGCGACGGGCGTTGCGGCCTGCGATGGCCAAAGCGGGGATTGTGAACTGCCATTTCCATGATCTCCGCCACACCTTTGCAACGCGGCTGGTCCAGGCGGGAGTCGATCTCTACAAGGTGCAACGGCTCCTCGGGCACAAGTCGCCGCTGATGACGCAACGGTATGCGCATCATTACCCGGAAAGCCTGCGAGATGGAGTGGAGATTCTGGACCGACGGTCACACCGTGACACAAAAATGACCACAGTGTTGCGCGTGTCAGAGAGTGCTGTCGTGCAAGTGGTTGAAAAAATGGTGGGCGATACAGGTATCGAACCTGTGGCCTCTTCCGTGTGAAGGAAGCGCTCTCCCACTGAGCTAATCGCCCACACCGGCCGCAGTCTAGCATGGTCGGCCGAAAGGGAGCAACAAACCCGGGAGTAGCCTGTCCGAAAAGTTATGCGGTCAGGGACCTGTGTTGATGAGCAGCCGGTGTCGCTGGAGATTGTGAAATACCCCTCCGTTTCTTGACATCGAGAAAAGGCGATTCCTACAATGGGCCTCCTTCCATCTTTTCAAAGGTTTCCCATTCATGCGTGAAGACATCGTCATCATCGGCGGCGGTCTGGCCGGCTCGGAAGCGGCCTGGCAGGCGGCACATCGCGGGGCCAAGGTGACGCTCTACGAAATGCGTCCGAAGGAGATGACCAAGGCTCATAAAACGGGCGATTTGGCGGAGCTGGTCTGCTCGAATTCCCTCGGTTCCGTCGATCCGTTGAACGCTCCAGGCATTTTGAAGGCCGAGATGCGTCACCTGAACTCCCTGGTGATTCGTGCCGCCGAGGAGGCGCGCGTGCCGGCCGGTTCGGCATTGGCGGTGGATCGCGAGATCTTCGCGCGTGCCATCACGCAGGCGCTGGAAGGGCATCCCAATATTCGGATCATCCGCGAAGAGGTAACGGAAATCCCTGCAGATGCTGTCACAATCATTGCGACCGGCCCGTTAACCTCTGAAAAATTATCGAAGGCCATCGCCGAATTGACCCATGAGCGGCACCTCTATTTCTTTGACGCGATCTCGCCCATTATCGATGCTGAGTCCATCAATATGGACATCGTGTACCGGGCATCGCGGTATGGAAAAGGCGGCGCGGATTATCTGAATTGCCCGCTCGACGAAGCCGCATACAACGCCCTGTATGACGCGATGATGACGGCTGAAAAGGTGCAGCCAAAAGAGTTCGAGAAGGTTCCCTATTTCGAAAGCTGCATTCCCATCGAGGTCATGGCAGAACGGGGCCGACAGACCATGCAATTCGGGCCGCTCAAGCCGGTTGGGTTAGAAGATCCGAAAACCGGGAAGCGTCCCTATGCGGTCGTACAATTGCGAACCGAAAATGTCCACGGGACCTGCTACAACATGGTGGGATTCCAGACGAAACTCACCTATCCGGAACAGCGGCGGGTGTTTCGTCTCATTCCCGGACTGGAGCAGGCTGAGTTTCTGCGCCTGGGAAGCCTACACCGCAACACCTTCATCAACTCACCTCAATTGTTGAGGGAGACGCTCCAGCTCAAGAGCCGCGGTACCGTCTTTTTTGCCGGCCAATTAGTGGGAGTCGAAGGGTATACCGAGTCTGCGGCCATGGGTGGGCTTGCCGGCATCAACGTCGCCCGGGGGGTGGCCGGGCAACCTCTCGTGACTCCCCCGCCCACCAGTGCGCACGGGTGCCTGGTCGCGCATCTCACCAAGAGCGATCCGGCGCATTTTCAACCGATGAACACCAACTTCGGACTCTTCCCGCCCCTCTCCGCTAAGACGCGCGACAAGGATCAGAAGCGGCGTCTCATCCAGCAACGAGCCGTTGAGGATTTTGACGCATGGATCGCGCAGTCCGGGCTTTCCTAGACGTCCTGGTGGTGCAGGACGGCGCCTCTCCCCAGACCATTCGTGCGTATGAGTCCGACTTGGCTCAGTTTCAAGCTTTTGCCGGCGCGCGGGCACAATCTCGTGGGAGGGTGCCCCTCGAGTCGATTGATGCGGCGTTGATTCGTGAGTTTCTCGCCGCCCGGGATCGTCAGGGGGACAAGAAGACGTCGTTGGCGAGAAAATTAGCCTGTCTGCGGAGTTTCTTTCGTTACCAGGTAAAGGTCGGCCGGCTTCCGATCAGTCCCGCCGAGGATGTACGCGCGCCGAAGCTGCCCAAACCTCTTCCTCAGGTTCTGACGAAGGATGAGGCCGGAGCTCTGATGGAACTCCCCGAGGGGCCGCAAGGGGAGACCTTGCGGGATCGTGCCATCCTCGAAACCCTCTATTCGACGGGTGCGCGTGTCAGTGAGCTGGTCGGGATGAATTACGAAGATCTCTCGCGAAGTGAAGGCGTGGTGCGCGTTCGCGGCAAGGGCCGGAAGGAGCGTGTGATTCCCATCAGCCAGCTGGCGCTTGACGCCATTGATGCCTACCATGCGCAGGTCGGCGTAGCGCCCGGAGCCTCTGCCCGACGACCCTCTGATGCAGGTGCCGTGTTTCGTAATCACCGCGGGGGGCGGTTGACCACCAGAACGGTAGCCCGCATTGTGGGGAAATATTCCCGGCAGCTTGCCGGGGGAGCGATTCATCCGCACACTTTGCGACACTCCTTTGCCACGCATCTCCTGGATGAAGGCGCCGATCTCCGTGCCATTCAGGAAATGTTGGGACACGTGTCGCTCAGCACCACTCAGAGGTACACGCATCTTGCGACAGACCAGTTACTCGCGTTATACGATCGCACCCATCCTCGTGCCGTCAATCCGGGGGAGGCGAGTGTGGTGGCCAAGCAGAAGAGGACCCGATGAGGATTCGATCGACGACGGTGTTATGTGTCAGGCGGGGCAATCAGGTGACGATGGGGTGTGACGGGCAAGTCACGGTCGGGACGACGGTGATGAAACATAATGCCAGGAAAATGCGACGGATGCATAACGATGCGGTCTTGTCCGGATTTGCCGGTGCGACGGCGGATGCCTTTACCCTGTTCGAGAAATTTGAAGCCAAATTGGCTGAGTATCGGGGCAACCTCACCAGAGCCGCCGTTGAATTAGCCAAAGACTGGCGCACGGATCGAGTCTTGCGCCGCCTGGAGGCGCTGTTGGCCGTGGCGGATCGTGATCATTCCTTCATTATTTCCGGTACCGGCGATGTCGTTGAGCCGGAGGACGGCATTCTCGCGATTGGCTCGGGTGGGCCCTATGCACTGGCTGCTGCCCGCGCGTTGTTGGGACATTCTGAGCTGGCCGCCGAACAGATTGTCCGGGAATCGCTCTTGATTGCCGGGGGGATCGACATTTATACCAACCAGCAGATTGTGCTCGAATCGCTGTCACGTTAGGATCGGCCTGCCATGACGACCGAATCAACTGCTCGTCCACTCAATGTGAATAGCCTGACTCCCCGGCAGATTGTCGAGGCGCTGGACCGGTATGTGATCGGCCAGCAGGATGCCAAACGCATGGTGGCGATCGCCTTGCGGAACCGCTGGCGTCGGCAGCAATTGGCCCCGGAGTTGCGCGATGAGGTGATGCCCAAGAACATCATCATGATTGGTCCCACCGGCGTGGGGAAAACCGAAATCGCCCGGCGCCTGGCCAAGCTTGCGGAGGCGCCCTTCATCAAGGTGGAGGCGTCCAAGTTTACCGAAGTTGGTTATGTCGGCCGGGATGTGGAATCCATCATTCGTGACCTCACGGAATTGGCGATCAGTTTGGTGAAGACCAAACATTTAGAGGATGTACAAGAGAAAGCGTCGCGGCTCGGGGAAGAACGGCTGCTCGATTTGTTATTGCCCGGCGCACCGTCCCGCTCAGTCCCACCCGGATTCGATCATGGCGCGTCGCGTGCCGAGGCTGCAGAGCCCACCGAGTCGTCAGACGCCACGCGCTCGAAGCTGCGATTGCAATTGCGCGAGGGCAAACTGGATCAGCGATCCGTAGAAGTAGAGGTGAAGGAACGGGCATTGCCGCTCGGGGTCATCTCCAACGCGGGCGGGATGGAAGACCTCGAAGGGAACCTCCGTGACATGCTGGGCGGCATGTTCCAGGGAAAGAAAAAGAAGCGGGTGATGAAAGTGCCCGACGCCCTGAAGCATGTGACTCAGGAGGAAGCCCAGAAACTGATCGACATGGACGAGGTGGTGCGGGAAGCCATCACCAAAGTCGAGCAGACCGGCATCGTCTTTTTGGACGAGATCGATAAAATCGCCGGCCGTGAGCGCGCCTTGGGCCCGGATGTGTCCCGTGAGGGCGTACAACGCGACCTCTTGCCGATTGTGGAAGGATCGACCGTCAGCACGAAACACGGTGCCGTCCAGACTGACCATATCCTTTTCATCGCCGCCGGGGCCTTCCATGTGGCCAAACCATCGGATCTCATTCCCGAGCTTCAGGGTCGGTTTCCCATACGTGTCGAACTGGCGCCGCTCACCAAAGAAGACTTTGTCCGTATCCTGACCGAACCACGGGGAGCGTTAGTGCGCCAGTACCACGCGCTCATGGCGACGGAAGGGCTCAACGTCGAATTTACAGAGGACGGTTTGGCGGAAATCGCGGCGACAGCCGTACAGGTCAACGACCGCACCGAAAATATCGGGGCCCGTCGCCTGTTTACGATTATGGAGCGCCTCCTCGAACAGGTGTCGTTCGAAGGGTCCGACATGCAGGAGAAGCGCGTTGTGGTCGATGCCGTCTATGTACGCGAGCGCTTGCAGACTATTGTGAAGGATCAAGACCTGAGCCGCTACATTCTGTAGTCCGGCCGCGGGTGGAGCGAGGAGTGACGCATGAACAAACTGATTAAAAAGGCCGATGTGCTGATCGAGGCGCTGCCGTACATCCGTACCTTCAAGGGGAAGACCGTCGTCGTGAAGTACGGGGGTCATGCGATGACGGACCCTTCGCTCAAAGCGCGGTTTGCGCAAAACGTCGTCCTGCTCAAGTATGTCGGGCTGAATCCGGTCGTTGTGCATGGAGGTGGTCCGCAAATCGATCAGATGCTGGATCGGTTGGGCATGGAAGCCAAGTTCAAGCATGGAGTGCGGGTGACTGATGCCGCGACGATGGAAATTGTGGAGATGGTCTTGGCCGGTCGAATCAATATGGAAATTGTCGATCTGCTCAATCGGCACGGCGGGCAGGCGGTCGGACTGAGCGGCAAGGACGGGGGATTGATGTTGACCAAGCCGTTGACCGCAAAGGCTTGGGCAGAAAGCATCGAGAAGGACATGGATGTCGACGACAGCGACGCGGATTTCGGGTTTGTCGGAGATGTGAAGTCGATCGACCCCACCCTGCTCCTCAAACTACAGGAAGATCACTACATTCCCGTCATCGCCCCCATCGGGACGGATCGGGAGGGCAACACGTACAACATTAATGCCGATCTGGTCGCGGGCGCGATTGCGGCGGCGTTGCGGGCAGAAAAGTTGGTGATGCTGACCGATGTCAAAGGGATACGCGATGCCAATGGCCGCCATCTGTCGACGGTCTCCCGCAAGGACGTCCAGCGCATGGTCAAACGCGGGACCATCAGTGAGGGCATGTTGCCGAAGGTGCATGCCTGTTTGGATGCATTGGCCGGCGGCGTGGGGAAAGCGCATATCATCGACGGGCGGGTGCCGCACGCCATTTTGCTCGAAATCTTTACTCACAAAGGCATTGGAACCGAGATCGTTGCGTAGCCTCTGGCTGTGCGAGGCCCGGTTCATCATCGGTCGTTGATCGGAGTGTCCATGGCGCGGAAGAAGGTCACCATCAGCTCGTCAACCAGACGCGCCATCAGGGAGATATTTGCCCGCCTCGACTATGCGCGGTTGGGTCCGATTTACTGCGACGAAGGTGGTGACGAATTTTGGAAGGCGAAACGGGGGCTCTGCCAACGTCTTGGGACGCGAGTCGCCAATGCCCTCCTGTCCAGACTGACGCCGGGTGGTGCCAGTCTGTATGTGGGGGCGGGTGTGGCGGAACTTCCGGCGCTCGCCATGGAAACCATGGAGCTGGGACGGCGCGTCGCAGCCTGCAATCTGCGCCGACAGGAAGTACAGCTGCTGAATCGAGCCTGCGCGAAATACCCGATTCGGGTGCTTCATCAGGACGCCGGTTCGGTGAAAGGCCGGGTGGACCATCTCTGGTTGGTCAGCGTACTGAATGATCCCGAACGGTTTCCGGAACTGTCGGCCCTGTCATACGGGCAGGCGAATCCGGTCACATTCGATGCGCGCAAGTTCATCCCGCAACAGCGCACGGTGGCCATGCTGGTGAATCGGTGCCTCGCTCGGCTTACGGTGCCGGGATTAGTGACCACGACCGTGGAAGAGGCGGTCTGGGTGGCTGAGTGGTGTCACCGGCGAGGAATTCCCTACAGGATCGAACAGCAGACATTTGCGTCGCCTACGGTGGGGGACCCGCTTTGTTTCATGTGGATCGGGTAGCGGGTTGTGTGCTGTGAATAGGAGCCGGTGGTGTTGCGGACCCCCGCTAGACCCAAAATCCTGGGGGGGGCTTCTCCGGCCCCGAGAGGTATTGGCGGGAATAGCGGATATAGTTCTGCGCCGATTCTCGAATCCAGGCGAGTTCCTGCTCCGTGACAGGCCGTTTGACCTTGGCGGGTGATCCCAGGATCAGACTCTTGGGAGGCACGATGGTATTCTCTGTGACCAAGGCTCCGGCGCCGACGACTGAATCTTCTCCGATCACCGCCCCGTCCATGACGATGGCACCCATGCCGACCAGGACCCGGTTGTGAATGGTGCAGCCGTGCAGCACCACGTGATGGCCGATCGTGACGTCGTCGCCAATGATGAGGGGGTGGGTGTCGTGCGTCACGTGTAACATGCAGAGGTCCTGCACATTCGTCCGGTGCCCGATGCGGATGTAATTGACATCGCCTCGAATGACGGCGTGAAACCAGGCACTGCATTCTTCGCCCATGACGACGTCGCCGATGATGACGGCGGTGTCTTCGATAAAGCAGGAGGGGGGAACCGTCGGCGCGATGCCCTGAAAGGTTCGAATCATGAGGCAATCTAGGACAGCTTCGGCTGGAATAGCAAGAGGCCTCGTTTGACAGACTTTTCCGGCCTTTCGTAGACTCAGCGACTATGGCTTCATCATTGATTACTCCATCACGCACAAAACGCACGAAACCCACCATCGGTTTCGTGAATCTGGGTTGTTCCAAGAATCAGGTCGATTCCGAGGTCATGCTCGGCACGCTGGTGGCGGGCGGATTTCAACTGACCGGCGACGCACGTGCCGCCGAGGTGGTCATCATCAATACCTGTGGATTTATTGAGGAAGCCAAGCAGGAGTCGATCAACAGCATCATCGAGCACGGACGCCTCAAAAAGTCCGGGTCCTGTCGCGTATTGATTGCCGCCGGGTGTCTGGCGCAGCGGTACCAGGGCGAACTCCTGAAGGAACTCCCTGAACTTGATGGTGTGGTCGGAACGGGCGAGTTCGGTCGCATCGCCGAGATTTGTCGCAGCCTGCTGGCTCCCAAAGCCCGCCAACAACGTGTCTGGCTCGGCCAGCCACCCTACTTGTACGATGCCGAGACGCCACGTCTCCGTCTTGGGACCCCCCACAGCGCCTATCTCAAGATTGCCGAAGGCTGTAACCGCAACTGTGCGTTCTGCGCCATCCCGATCATGAGGGGCAAGCAGCGAAGCCGCCCGATCGACTCGATCGTGGCGGAGGCGAAGCGGTTGGGGCAGGAAGGCGTGAAGGAACTCAACCTGATCTCTCAGGATACGATCAACTACGGCGTTGACATTGGGTTGAAGCAAGGACTCACGGCGCTCCTGCGCGAATTGATCAAAGTCGATGACGTACGGTGGATCAGACCCTTCTATTTGTACCCACAGCAAGTCACTGATGAGCTATTGGACCTCTATGCCGAAGGCCCGCGCATCACGAAGTATCTCGACATGCCGTTGCAGCATATCAGCGATGGCATGTTGAAGCGTATGCATCGGCTGGGCGATCGCACACATGTCACCAAGCTGGTTGAACGCATCCGCACGAAGATTCCCGGCGTGTTCTTTCGCACGGCGTTTATCGTCGGGTTTCCCGGCGAGACGGACGCCATGTTTGAGGAACTGCGGCAATTCGTCCTGGACATGGAGTTTGATCGTGTTGCGGTGTTTCTCTATTCAGACGAGGAAGGGACGTCGGCGGTTGATCTCGATCACAAAGTCGAGCAGGCCGTGATGGAAGAGCGCCGCAACGAATTGCTGGCGCTGCAGGAGTCGATTTCAGAGTCCAAGAACCGGCAGTATCTCGGCCGTACGATCGACGTCCTGGTGGATGGAGTGTCGGAAGAATCAGACCGGCTGCTTGAGGCCAGGCATGAGGGGTTGGCGCCCGAGATCGACGGGGTGGTCTATTGCGAACGTGGAATCGCAATGCCGGGTGACTTTATTTCGGTGACGGTGACGGATGTAGCTGGGTACGATCTCATCGCGCAACCTGCCTCCGGGATGGCGGCGCGGGCAACCTCCAGCGCATCCCCGACCCTCCTGATGCCGAAGAAGAGCGGGACGGGCTACCGGTAGGATTGTGCCGACCGGCAGCCCGTCGCCGGGACCTGCCTGTTACACCTTGGCGCTGAGATACAGAGATGCTCCCCGTCTATTGATCAAGACCAGCACGGTTTGGCCCTTCTTCAGACGTGACGCCGCCTGATCGAACTCCTTGAGTGATGTGACCGCTTTGCGGTTGATCTCGCGGATCACGTCGCCAGGCATCAACCCCGCCCGTTCCGCATCGCTGTCCGGGTCGACCGCGGTGACCACGACTCCGTGGACCTTACCCTTCAGTCCGAGTTCTTGCGCAGTGTCCCGATCGAGTTCCTGCACCGCCAGTCCCGCCAGAGGCTGGTCCGATGGCCCGGGCTCCGCCTTGGCCACCTGCGGATTGTCAGGCAACTCGGCGATGGTGACGACCAGTTCCTTTTCTTGGCCATCCCGCATCACCTTCACGGTGGCGTTGCTGCCGACTGCGCTCCGGGTCACTGCGCGTTGAAGCGTGACGGCATCTTCGATCGGGGTGCCTTGAAATGAGAGGATCACATCACCCTGCCTCATGCCGGCTTTGTCCGCCGGTCCCTCTTCTTTCACATCGGTCACCACAGCTCCGTTACTGCCTGTGACCCCGAAGGACTTGGCGAGATCCTGGTTCAGGTCTTGGATGCCAATGCCGAGGTACCCGCGTACCACTTTGCCGGTCTTCACGAGGCTTTCATAGATGGGCTTGCTCATGCCCGTGGGCACGGCGAACCCCACGCCCTGATACCCTCCGGTTTGGGAGAAGATGGCCGTATTGATGCCGACGAGTTCACCTCTGGTATTCACAAGCGCGCCGCCGCTGTTCCCGGGATTGATGGCGGCATCGGTCTGGATAAAATCTTCATACTGCGTGATGCCCATGTGTCCGCGGCCCAAAGCACTCACGATCCCCAGGGTGACGGTAGAATTTAGGCCGAACGGATTTCCCACCGCCAGGACATACTCACCCACTTGTAGCCGACTGGAATCACCCCAAGGAATGGTCGGCAGTTGCGCCGCGTCAATTTTCACCACTGCCACATCACTCTTGGGATCAGTGCCGACGATCCGTCCTTTGAACTCACGTTTGTCCGGAAGGATCACGGTCACGGTTTTGGCCCCTGCGATCACATGGTTGTTGGTGAGCACATAGCCATCAGGGGACACGATGACTCCTGAGCCCTGCCCGCCACCGCGCCGCTCTTTCGGTTCCATCGGTGGTCCGAACCGCCGAGGACCGAACGGCGCTCCGAAGAAGTCATCCGGGCGTCCGCGGTGACGGCCCCCGTCGGACACTTCCTCGGCGCCGCTTGTCGTGATGTTGACGACTGCGGGGGTGACGGTTTTCGCCACATCGGTGAACCCGGCTGCGGGAAGCGCACCGGCGACTGCGACCGGACGTGGGTCGGTGCTCGGCGACGGATTCGAGGCGTGAGATGACGTGAGAGGGGTATAACTCCAGATCAAAGCCGCACCCAAACCGGCGACGCCGGCGAACAGACTCATGGACTGCGCGGGTCGTTTCATGGAACTCCTCCTCCTAAACGTTCGGTGATCGGCCTGCGCGAGAAACGGTCCCGCGCGTGAGATTCACTTGGAACGTAGCAACCGTGGATGAGAAACCAATTAAGGTGGGATTAAAAGTTCTTAAGCTGCTGGTGGCGCGAGGGGAAGTACGAGCGTAAAGGTGGAGCCTTTGCCCACCTCGCTCTGTACCTCGATGTGGCCGTGATGCGCCTCGGCAATCCAGGCGCAGATGGACAGACCGAGTCCGGTCCCTTTTTTCGTGTGGGCTCTCGCATCGTCGGTGCGGAAGAAACGGTCGAAGATTTGTTTGTGCGCCTCCGGGGGAATGCCGATTCCGTAGTCGCGCACGGAGAGGCGTGCCCAGTGGCCTTCCACCCGGAGATCAATTTCCACTTTGCCATGCGGGTAGGAATACTTCACGGCATTGTCGACGAGGTTGAGAATGAGCTCCCGCAACCGGAGTTCGTCACCACGCACGGTAGCCGGCTGAATCGTGCCCATGATGACGTCGATCGCTCGTTCCTGGCCCAGCAGGCAGGCCTGGCGTTGAATGTCTTCCACCAACGCCTCCAGGCGAACCGGCTCGCACTCGGTTTTCACCTGCCCCATATCCGCCCGTGAAAGGAACAGGAGTTCCTCCACAATGCGCGACATACGGTCGATTTCCTCCAGATTGCTTTCCAGTACGGCGATGTAATCTTCCACCGGGCGAGGCCGGCGCAACACCAACTCGCTTTCGCCCTTCATGACAGTGAGCGGGGTACGCAGTTCGTGGGAGGCATCGCTGCTGAATTGCCGGATTTGCGCGAAGGAGGTTTCCAGTCGCGCGATCATATTGTTGAAGGTGTCGGTCAGGCGCCCGATTTCGTCGGAGGATCGTTCGGAAGTGAGCCGTTGCGTCAGGTCCCCCGCGGCAATCCGTTGCGCCGCAACGGTAATGGAATCGACCGGCCGCAAGGCGCGCCCGGCTAGAAACCAGCCGCCCACCAGTGACACGACTAAGGCGATCGGGGCCATGACCAACAGGACCAGGAGGAACCGGCGGAGGGTTTCCTCGACTCCTTCCAGGGTCGTGCCGACCTGCACGATGTAAAGCAGAGACCCGCGATAAATGATCGGAACGGAGACCAGCCGGAGCGGGGGCTCGTTGGGATATCTCGCCGATTCGAACACGGTGCTGCCGGTAAACGCCGCCTCAAGCGCCGATCGGCTAAGAGGCACGTCGTGTTGACGGATGTTGGGTGACCGGATGGTGATCGTCCCGGTGGGACTGAAGATTTGAAAGAATTTGTCGATACGGGTCAACTCGGGGAACTGGCTCAACAGCGCGTCTTCATCGATCAACGGCAGGAATCCACGTTTCTCCAGCGAGCGCACGGCTGCCGATGCGGTTTCCTGCAACGACTCATCAACCTGATCGCGGAGGCTCCGGGCCGTGATGGTATACAGCACCACGGAGAAGGTCATCAAAATCAGGGCCAGGGCCGTTCCGTACCAGAGCGTGAGCCGGAGGCGAAGCGGCATCAGTCCACCTTGAGCATGTACCCACTCCCTCGGATGGTGTGAATCAACTTTCGAGCTCGTCCGCGATCGATCTTATTCCGCAAGTAATTCACATAGACGTCGATGACGTTGGTGAAGGTGTCGAAATCCTGATTCCAGACGTGATCGGAAATCATGGGACGAGTCAGGACTCTCCCCGCATGCCGCATGAAATATTCCAGCAGCGCGTATTCCTTGACCGTGAGGTCGATGCGTTGTCCGCCGCGCGTCACTTCACGAGTGGCAGGGTTGAGGATGAGGTCATCGACCTGAAGGGTGCCTGAGGATTCTGCTGTGCCACGCCGCAGGAGCGCCCGTACTCGGGCGAGCAGCTCATCAATGGCGAAGGGTTTGGTCAGGTAGTCATCTGCGCCCGCGTCGAGGCCCTTGACTCGCTGATCCACCTTTGACTGTGCGGTCAGAATCAACACCGGCGTTTGAATCTTTTCTTTGCGCAGGCGGGTGAGCACCTCCATGCCGGGAAGGCTCGGCAGCATGAGGTCGATCATGATGAGGTCGTAGCTGCCGGTGAGGGCTAGGTCGAGCCCCTGCGCGCCGTCTTCGCAGAGGTCGACGGCATAACTCTCTTCTTCAAGGGCTCGTTTGATAAACGAGCCCACTTTGGTTTCGTCTTCAATGACGAGGACGCGCATACGAGAGGCCCATACAGTTGGCGGATTATAGCAGAGGTGATCGGTTCTGTGAGCAGGGGAAACATCACGTCAGGGGAGATCGAGAGAGAAGGGGACTGAGCGGCCTGGGTCGCGTAGCCGGCAGAGCGAGCGGATGTCTGTCCAATCTTCTCCCGGAAGCAGCTGTTGTGGATCGAGTGGTGTGGGGCCTGCCAGCGCGACAAGGGTGGCGAGCCGTTCGTTCATGTCCGGGTGAGTGGAGAGAAATTCCGGCGGGGCCTGATGGTTCTGCTCGCTTTGTTGCATGCTGCTGTAGATTGCCACCATGGCGGCCGGATCCAGATGGGCGGCTTGTAGCATGTGCAACCCTTCGATGTCGGCTTCCCGTTCATGAGCGCGACTATAGTGCAGGGCTCCCATCGCACGTGCGCCCTCGATGCCCCAGGCCAATCCTCCCGACAAGTCTCCCGAGATGGCCGTCAGGAGCAGCGAACCGGCGGTCTGTTCGAGGATCGTTTTGGTGGTGTGACGTTGATAGATATGTTGGAGTTCATGCGCCAGGACCCCGGCGAGTTCTTCCGGGCTGTTGGTTCGTTCCAGGAGACCACGGAGCAGGATGACCTGTCCGCCTGGCGCGGCAAACGCATTCACCGTCGGGTTGTCGACGACGGTCAGGGTGATCCGGTAGGGGGCTACCGGACGCGTGGCCGCGAGCGTCTGCGCAATGTGATCCAACTTTTGTAGCCGTTTAGGGTCGCGACATTGCTGATTGTTTGGCGCCAGTCGGTCGACGACCTGACGGCCCAATGATTCTTCCCAGCTGACAGGGACATAGGGCGCGGCAACGGAGGCAATTCCGGGAATGCCCCACCGGTATAAGCCGATGAGCATGAACACCACACTCAGTGCGGCGCCCAGGGTCCAGCGGAGGCGTGCATGCCGCCAAGCTGGGTCATGAAGATGACGCGCGATGCCGGGTGCGGCCGCATGGATCTCGGTCAAGATTGCAGGTGTAGCGACGACGAGCGCTTCGCAGGGATCCGGCCCGAATTCCAACCGGACCGGTTCGCCGCGGTAGGCGCCCTGGGTCTGGCGGATCTGATCATAGGGCCACTGCCGGCTGCTGCCATCCGCCATCACGATCAGTAGGGTGCTCGGAGTCACGGTGAGGGTCACCGGGTGCCGCGTCGCGGTACGGCCATCCAGATAGTGGGCGGGTCGAGCGGTCGGCATACCTATGCATCCATGTCGAAGCCGGTGTCGAGAAGGTGAGAAAAGCCTTCTCCGGTCACCGAGGACTCGGCCTGGTCTTGCAGCACGCGGTCGAGATCCACGGGGCCTTGCAACGACAGGGCTCCGATGTAGAAGCGGGCGTTGCGAACGGTGACCCAGGGCCAGGCCCACCCCATCGTGACCAGAAGGAGGCCGATATTGCCCAAATACAGGGTGAGCAGTTTCTGCCAGGTGATGTTCGATGAGAAGCGGGCTTCCCCGAAGGTGGTGTGATCCCAAAAATACTTCTGCTTCTGCCCCAATAGCCAGATCCACAGGGGGCCCAGCACGAAGGGAATCAACAGCAGCGTCAGTCCCGCATTGGTCAACTGGAACGCTAGGGCGAGTCCGCAAAGACCCAGGACGACATACGTGGAAAGTAGGGTGAGGGCAAAGGGAAGCATAATGCCCGAGCCGTGTCCGGTGAACCCAAAGCGATGATTGCCGAAATAGGTCTGCGCGTGGAGAAACGCCTGGCGCTGGGTTTGGAAATACGGATAGTAGGTCCCCAATGTGAGGAACGTGAACGCCCAGCCTCGAACATAGAGCTTCAGGAAATCTGTGGTGCGCCCTCGAAACGAGAATCGGATGCCTCGCCACGAGGTGCGCGTACAGCGATAGCGGCGCGCGTTGACCGTGGCGATCGGAACATAGAGGAACAGGACAAGGCCGGCCAGTGCCTGCGACAGCAGATCGATCCATCGTGGAAGGTCAAGAAAGCTGTGCATGGCTATCAATGAAACATAGGGAAGACCGAACACCAGCATGGCCTTGAGGAAACCTTGGTAGAGTTCCTTGCCGGTACCGTGGTAGGCGAAGCGATCGCTTCCAAACGCCGTATGACTGAACAGGTAGCGGCGGATCTTTGCCTTTCCCCAAAAATGATAGACCCCAAGAGTGATGAGCGTCAGGCAGAGGTTCACGATCTGCATGCCGAGCAGGGTGCCGCCTGACCCACGAAAGGTGCCGTGCATAGTTGAAGGTTGCTGCTGGTCCTGGTCGGAGTGATCCGGTGCGGGCGGAGTCGTGGTCTCAATGAGTACGTGAAGTGCCTGCTGTTCGGCATCGATGGGCAGCGCTGGGGTCACGACGGCGAAACGGGCCCCGCAGTCCCGGCAGGTGCTGCGAGAGGCATTCGTCAATCGGTGTGCGTCGCGGATTCGATACTGGGCAAGGCAGCGGCGGCAGGTGATGCCAATGGTGGCACGATTGGTCTCGTCGTGTGCGGCGGTGGTGGTCATGCGTCAACAGGCTGCCACATGTCCCAACGCGCAGGCTCGTTGCAGGCCCTCCAGAAAGCCGGCGCTGTCGCCTTGAGCCCGTTTGACGATCGCTCGTTCAAAATGTGCCCGCCCATGTTGTGGTTGTTGCGCGAGGAATTGATCCCACAGTGCGAGGGCCAGCCTCCACTGTTTGCGTGCCGTATAGACAGAGGTCGCTGCGCTGTAGGCCTCAAAGTAGGTGGGGTTGAGACGGATGGCGGCGTGAAAGGCGATCAGGGCTTCGTCGGGTTCGTTCTTTTGGAGCAGGGCGGTTCCGCGGCCGTAGTAGGCCTCATAGTCGTCTGGATCGAGATTCAAGGCTTCTGCAAAGGCAAAGAGTGCTCTGTCGGCATGCCCTTGTTTCTGATGTGCGATGCCTTGGGCACGATGAGCTTTTGCCTGGGAGAATTCTCGTCCACCGTGCGCGCGCAACAGGTCGATCAACTCCTGGTCTTCTTCGTGTTGCGCGATCTCAAGCGCCGTTTCGCCATGGGTCTTCCGATTGACGGAGATCCCGTGCTCAAGGAGGGTTTGTGTGGCGGCCAGATGGCCGCTTCTGACGGCCCGGTGCAGGGCCGAATCACCGAGGGTGGAGATGGCGCGGTGGTCTGCGCCATGGCGTAGCAAGGCGGCGATGGTGTCGGCATGGCCTTCTTCCGCTGCCGCCAGTAGCGGAGTGTAACCAAGTTTCCCGCGCGCATTGGGATTGGCGCCGCGATTCAGGAGTAGGGTGACGACCGCCGTCTGCCCCCGCTTTGCCGCTTCATACAGCGCAGTACGACGATTGCCATTGGGTTGGTCGATGGAGGCTCCATTGTCGAGAAGGGAGGCGGCGAGAGGAAGATCTCCTCGCGCTGCGGCGAGATGCAGCGGTGTCCACCCATTGGCTTTCACAATCAAGGGCGACAGGAGGAGCGCATCGACATCGTACGGATCGTGAATGGTGGTGATTTGGCCGAACATCCAGAACCCCAGTGTTGAGAGCAGGACGTAATTCAACAGGCAAGCGAGGGTTGCCACCGCAAGGCCTGCGATTCGACACGACAGATCACTCGAAGGCGGAGCGGTCGATCCCTGTTGATCGATGAGTGCTACATCGGTTTCTTGCGTCCGCTGGTTGAGGAGCAGAAGATTTTCGCGACAGGATGGGCAGGCGACCTGATGGAGGAGACGCCCGGGGGACGGAGCACATGACGTGACTGCCTGACAGAATGGGCAGGTGACGGTCTGTGCCGGGGCAAGGGGTGCGGACAGAGCGGGTGTCTGGGGTGCCGTGCCTGGGAGAACGGGAGCCATGGTGCCTTACCACCCTTCACCCGGGCGTACGCTGGACGGTCCGGTCAGTGAAACGATCGGTGATCACTCAAAAGGATAGCGCAAAACGCGAGGAGCGCAACCGGATGGAGCGCTACCCCTGGCAGCCCGTAGGATCTTGTTCGCCGGGCGCGGGGGCGGATGACAGGACTGAGGGCCTAGGCAGGGGGAAAGCGGGTAATGGTAACGGGGGTATAGGTCAGGTGCGGGCCGTCGGTGTGCCGGTGGCTGATGGTGTGGCGAAGCCAGGCGTTGTCGTTTCGTGTCGGGAAATCGGCTCGATAGTGGGCTCCCCGGCTCTCTTCCCGTCCCAAGGCGCCGACGACGATGGTCTCCGCAATGTCCAGAAGGCACTGCAGCTCCAGCGCCTGAATCAGGTCGGTATTGAAGATCTGGCCTCTGTCCTGCACACACATGTGTCGGGCACGCAGCTGTAACGCCTGGATAGCGGCTCGAGCCTCCTGCATGGACTGCTTGGTGCGGAAGATGCCCAGATTGAGACTCATGGTTTTCCCGAGATCGTCCCGAATGTGCCAGGCCCGCTCCGGACCGGGATTGCCGAACAGGGCCTTCACGCGTTGTGTTTCACCCTGCAGGTGTGTGTCGGGGATGGGCGGAAGGCGACAGTCGCGGATGGATTCCGCCGCTCTGGTGCCGGCCCGACGTCCGAAGACGATCGTTTCCAGGAGTGAATTGCCGCCCAGCCGGTTGGCTCCGTGCACACTCACGCAGGCGCATTCACCTGCGGCGAAGAGTCCGGGAAGGTCGGTTTCCCCCCAGGCGTTGGCCTTCACGCCGCCCATCTGGTAGTGGGCACCGGGGCGGATCGGGATGGGCGTTTCGATCGGATCGAGCCCCGCAAACTCCATGGCCAATTCCCTGATCTGGGGCAGCCGTTCCAGAATCTTGGTGCGCCCCAGGTGCCGCAGGTCGAGTAACACGCAGCCGTCGACGCCCCGCCCTTCTTGGATTTCCTGCCCGATGGCCAGCGATACGGTCGAGCGGGTGGCCAGTTCCATTTGTTCCGGCGCATACCGCTTCATAAACCGCTCTCCGAGCGTATTGAGTAGATAGCCGCCTTCCCCGCGCGCCCCTTCCGTAATCAGAATACCGGTGTCTTTTAATGTGGTCGGGTGAAACTGGACGAATTCCATGTCCTCCAGCGGTACGCCAGCCCGGTAGGCCAGGGCCATGCCATCACCGGTATTGATGACGGCGTTGGTGCTGGTGGAGAACACGCGACCGCTCCCCCCGGTGGCAAGAATCACAGCTTTGGCCTGCAACACTTGCAACCCGCCACGGACGACGTCCCAAGCAACGACCCCACAGCAACGTCCTTCCTCAACGAGCAAGGCCGTGACATACCATTCTTCGTAGACCTTGCACCGGCGCTTCATCAGCTGTTCGTACATGGCGTGCAAGAGGGCATGTCCGGTGCGGTCGGCGGCGTAACAGGTTCGCGGGTACCCGGCTCCGCCGAACGGTCGCTGCGCGATCCGTCCATCCGGTGTGCGACTGAAGATGACTCCCATGCGCTCCAGTTCGAGAATGTCTTGCGGGGCTTCCTTGCACATGGCTTCGATGGCATCTTGGTCGCCGAGATAGAGGCCGCCTTTGGCCGTGTCATAGGCATGTGCCTCCCACGAGTCGTCTGTCCCGATGGCGGCGTTGATCCCGCCTTGTGCGGCGACCGAATGGCTGCGGACCGGGTGAACCTTGGAGAGGAGTGCGACATTAACGTCAGGCGGGACTGCAATCGCCGCGCGCATGCCGGCGAGCCCTGCTCCGACAATGAGGATGTCATGTGTAATCATGGGTCGTCCTGTGTCGGCGACAGGTCGATAGTCGACTGCATCCTGCGCCGGGATTCGCTGTCACTATTACGCTATGAAATTTGGGAAAACAAGCGACGAGAGTCGCGTGCCGAATGCTTGGAAAAATCCGTGCTGCATGATAGGGTACCCGTTGCTGCGTCGAATGGACGAGTGCGTCAACTTCTAGCAGGATTTCACCCCCATGCCAGACCCTCACTTTCTCGAGTCGAACGATACCTTTGTCCCTCGCCATATCGGTCCTACGGAGTCCGATATCCAGGCGATGTTGGCGACCCTGAACCTCTCTTCCTTGGAGTCTCTCGTCGAGGCGACGGTCCCCTCGGATATCCATCTGCAGGGGCCTCTGACGCTCCAGCCCCCGCGTGGCGAACAGGAGGTCCTGGCGGAATTGCGTGGAGTGGCTCAACAGAATCACGTTTGGCGCTCTCTGATCGGGATGGGCTACTACGACTGCATTACGCCTCCGGTGATCCAGCGCAACATTCTCGAGAATCCAGGCTGGTATACGCAGTATACGCCGTATCAAGCCGAGATCGCCCAGGGGCGGCTCGAAGCCTTGGTCAATTTTCAAACCATGGTCGCGGATTTGACCGGGTTGCCGCTTGCCAACGCGTCGCTGCTTGATGAGGCCACCGCCGCTGCCGAAGCGATGACGATGTGCGCGGCCATTTCGCGTGCTGCGGGGAACGAGCGGCATAAGTTTTTCGTCTCTGAAAATTGTCATCCGCAAACCATCGCGGTGGTGCAGACGCGCGCCGAACCGTTGGGTATCGTTCTGCAGATCGGTGCCATCCAGTCGTTGGATTTGTCGAAGGGGGAGTTCTTCGGGATGCTGCTTCAGTACCCCTCGACGGACGGCTATGTGGGCGATTACAGCGAATTCATCACACGGGCGCATGCTGCCGGCGTCTATGTTGTGGTCGCGACCGATTTGCTCGCGTTGACGTTGTTGCGCTCTCCGGGTGAATGCGGTGCGGATGTCGCGGTCGGCTCCAGCCAGCGGTTTGGTG
Organism: Nitrospira defluvii; assembly: GCF_905220995.1. Classification (NCBI taxonomy): domain Bacteria; kingdom Pseudomonadati; phylum Nitrospirota; class Nitrospiria; order Nitrospirales; family Nitrospiraceae; genus Nitrospira; species Nitrospira defluvii. The sequence continues at coordinate 961,000 of NZ_CAJNBJ010000001.1, read as the reverse complement.
TGCCCTTGGGATTCGGAGGCCCCCATGCCGCGTTCATGGCGACCAAGGAAGAGTTTCGTCGACAAATGCCGGGCCGTATTATTGGTGTCTCGAAAGACGTCACAGGTCGTCTGGCCTATCGCCTCTCGCTCCAAACAAGAGAGCAGCATATCCGCCGTGAAAAGGCGACGAGCAATATTTGCACGGCGCAGGTGCTCCTGGCGGTGATGGCGGGCATGTATGCCGTCTACCATGGTCCGGCTGGGCTGCGGCGGATTGCCGAACGCATCCATGGGCTGACGATGGTCTTGGCAGAGGGGTTGCGCCGGCATGGGTGCGCCATTGGTCTCGAGCCTGTGTTCGACACCTTGCGGGTGCCACTGTCACCTGGACAATCGGACACGATTCTGAATCGGGCGCGCCAGCAGAAGATCAATCTCCGGCGGTACGATGATCACAGTTTGGGGATGTCGCTGGATGAATGGAGCAGTCTGGATGAAGTCCGCCGGTTGCTGGCCATCTTTGTGGGACAGGACATTCCCGAAGAAGAGCTTCGGTCGATACTCACGTCGGCGGATGTTGGGTACCCTGCAGGGTTGGGGCGTACCAGTGCCTACCTGACTCACCCGGTCTTCCACCGCTATCATGCCGAACACGAACTTCTGCGGTATATCCATCGTCTCCAATCCAGGGACCTGTCGCTGGTGCATTCCATGATTCCGTTGGGTTCCTGCACGATGAAGTTGAATGCGACGGCGGAAATGATCCCGGTGACCTGGCCGGAGTTCGGGCGGCTGCATCCGTTTGCCCCCGCGGATCAAACGCAGGGCTATCAGATATTGTTTCAACAGCTGGAGTCCTGGCTGGCCGAGGTGACCGGATTTGCCGGAATCTCGTTGCAACCCAATGCCGGTTCGCAGGGCGAATATGCGGGGCTTATGGTGATTCGGGCCTATCATCGTCATCGAGGCGAGACGCAACGCGATGTCTGTTTGATTCCGGTGTCGGCCCATGGCACCAATCCAGCCAGCGCGTCGATGTGCGGGATGACGGTGGTCCCGGTCGCCTGTGACCAGCGTGGCAATGTGGACTTGACCGATCTTGAGGCGAAGGCGACGGCGCATCGGGCTCGCCTGGCGGCGCTGATGGTGACCTACCCCTCCACACACGGTGTCTTTGAAGAGAGCATTCGCCGAATGTGCCAGATCGTGCATACCCATGGCGGGCAGGTGTACATGGATGGCGCCAACATGAACGCCCAGGTCGGGCTTTGTCGCCCGGCTGATCTTGGGGCCGACGTCTGCCATCTGAACTTGCATAAGACCTTTTGCATCCCTCATGGCGGCGGCGGACCGGGAATGGGGCCTATCGGTGTGGCCCGTCACCTCGTGCCGTTTATGCCGGGACATCCGGTGACGCAGTTGGGCGGTCCGCAGTCGATCGGCCCGGTTTCGGCGGCTCCATACGGCAGTCCGAGCATCCTGACGATCTCATGGGTCTACATTGCGTTGATGGGTAGAGAGGGGCTCACCAGGGCCACACAGGTGGCGATTCTGAATGCCAACTATATGGCCAAACGGTTGGAGAAGCACTATCCGGTGCTGTACACCGGGGCCCGGGGATTTGTTGCGCATGAGTTTATCCTCGATCTGCGGCCTCTCAAAGAGAGCAGCGGCGTAGAGGCCATGGATGTGGCGAAACGTCTCATGGACTATGGATTCCATGCCCCCACCGTGTCGTTCCCCGTAGCGGGCACCTTGATGATTGAGCCGACGGAGAGTGAGGTCAAGGCAGAACTGGATCGGTTGTGCGAAGCGCTCATCGCGATTCGTGGCGAGATTCAAGCCGTCGCCGAGGGGCGACAACCACGCGCAGGCAATGTCTTGAAGAACGCTCCACACACGGCGTCGACAGTCACCGCCCAGGAGTGGGCCAGGCCGTACTCGCGTGAAGAGGCGGCGTTTCCTGCTCCGTGGGTTCGTGAAAACAAGTTTTGGCCGAGTGTGGGACGGATCGATGAAGCCTATGGCGACCGCCACCTGTTTTGCACCTGTCCGCCGGTGGATGCTGTTTCCTAATCGGTGTTCAAGCTGCGCATTGGGACCTGGGCCTGCCGCTGGTCTCCGACGGCACTGGTACGCCATCGTTCAGGTCGCCGCTACGACCCTCTCGCTCACCTTGCTCTTTACGGCACCGACCAGGGCTTCTTCAGAACCGGTGGCCATGGAAGAGCCGGCTTCCGAGACCCGCCCCATCGAGATCGTGTCCGGTGTGACCTATCGTGCGGGTGCTCGATTAACCATCCCGGGGACTGGGTGGTCGTTCGTGGTTCCGGAGCATTGGCAGAGCAGCCGACCGGACGACGCCGACATGCCGTTCCTCACGCCGGAGGAGGGGAAGGACCTTGGCATGCTCTTCCCGCTGACCGGGGCGACGCGCGAGTCGATTCGTGAGCAGTTGAGTCAGCCGTTGTCGTTGCTCCATGGCATCTCATTTATCCCTGCCGGTTCCCAAATCGAGAACGAGACATCCATCGCGCAATCGTATCAAGGGGAAGATATGGTTGGGCGCGCCCTGGCGGTGCTCGGCCCTGGGGAGGCGGCGGTCATCTATTTTCTCATGGGCCCTCCCCATGATGCGGCCTTGTTCCAGTCGGTTCTAGAACAACTCGGGCAATCGACGCACTTCGGTGAGCCGGGCGCCGAACGCGGTCCGGGCTTGTAACAGGATATCATTGAGGTGCGGTGGCCCATCATGCGGTCCCGCCCTGCCACGGCAGCGCAGTCTAGCGGCACAGCATGTTGAATACTCCTCCCTTGAAGGTCATCATCGATACAGATCCCGGGGTTGATGACGCACTGGCCATTCTGCTGGCGTTGGCTTCACCGGAACTGGACGTGGTGGGCATCACCACGGTTTGCGGAAATGTGCCGGTCGGCCAGGGGACAAAAAATCTGTTCCGCCTTCTGAACCAGCTGAACCCCCCATCGGGTCTGCTGGTAGGACAGGGTGCCGCCCGTCCGTTGGAAGAGGACCTGATCACGGCGATCCAGGTTCATGGGAGTGATGGGCTGGGTGAGCTGGATGGTGCGTTGACGCCAGGAGGTATGCCGCGGTACCCGGCGGTGCGTTTGCCTCAAATGTTGCCCACCGCGCAGGATGTGTGGAACGAGTGTATTCGCCGATATCCCGATGAGGTGACATTGATCACCCTGGGGCCGTTGACGAACGTGGCCGTGGGCTTGAAGGTAAATCCCCTCACCGTCCAGAAGTTTCGTGCGGTGGTGGCGATGGGGGGGGCGATCGGCGTCCCCGGCAACATTTCCCCGGTGGCGGAATTTAATATGTATGTCGATCCGCATGCGGCGCATCGGGTGTTTCATGCGTCGCTGCCCTTGACCCTCGTCCCACTTGACGTGACGACCCGTGTCGGGGTGACCAGAGCCGGTTTGGAAGCATGGGTTGCTGGGTCCCCTCACCCGATCGGTCGCCTGGTGGTCGACATGACCTCCAAGGCGTTTGACTTCGCGGAGCAGGTCGAAGGTCACGGGCTCCTGTACTTCCATGACCCGGTTGCAATTCTGTCGGCCATTGATGCCTCGTTGATGAGGATGGAGCCGCTGCATGTGGACATTGAGATGGTCGGCCGGGTGTCGCGCGGGGCGACTGTCGCCGATCGCCGATCTCGGAAGCCTGAGGAAAAGGCGACTCCCAACATGCATGTCGCGGTGGACATCGACGCCGATCGGGCGTTGCATCTCATCCGCAGCCGACTCTGCCCATGGTCGTCGTAATCGGCTCCAGTAATATTGACCTGACCGCGACCGTAGACCGGCTTCCGGCTCGCGGCGAGACCGTGCTCGGTCAGCGCTTTGTCCAGTCATTCGGCGGGAAGGGGGCGAACCAGGCCGTCGCAGCGTCTCGTGCCGGGGCGGAGGTCCGTTTCTTGAGCAAGGTGGGAGCGGATGCCCACGGCGACTTGATGGCAGAGCATTTACAGGAGGAGGGTTTATCTCAACAGGTGTTGTTGCGCGATGCCGACGCGTCGACCGGGGTGGCGATGATTTTGGTCGACGGCGCCGGCGACAATCAGATCGTGGTTGTTCCAGGAAGCAATCACCGGCTCACGGCGGCGGATGTACGCCAACATGCCGCACTGATGGCGGATGCTCGTGTCCTCCTCGTCCAGATGGAAATGTTGCCTGAAACGGTTGAGGCAGCCTTGTTGTTGGCGAAACAGCACGGTCTGACGACGATCCTCAATCCTGCCCCGGCCTGTCCCTTGTCGCCAGACCTCCTGAAGCTGGTGGATATTCTGACGCCCAACGAAACCGAGGTACGTACGCTGACCGGGATGACAGATCCGTCGGAGGGCGCGCATCTTTTGGCATTGCAGGGAGGAGGAATCGTCGTGGTGACCTGTGGCGACGAAGGAGCCTTTCTGTCATGCGGCAAGAGGCGGACTCACGTGCCGACGTTTGTCGTAGAGGCCATCGATTCCACTGGGGCTGGGGATGCCTTTAACGGGGTCCTCGCTTGTGCACTGGCCGAAGGAATTGAAATCGAGTCGGCATTGGAGAAGGCTAGTGCTGCTGGTGCATTGGCTACGACGACAGCGGGTGCGCAAGCGTCGATGCCAGGGAGACGTGACATCGATCGGCTTTGTCAGTTTGGGACGAAGCGGATCCGGAGGCAGTGAGTGTTAGGTGCAGGATACCGTCGTTACCTGGTGATCGGCTCAGCCCTGCGTGACTAATTGCCTTTGGCCGATTGCGATCGGAGCTGCGAGATGACCTGTTGTGCTTCGGGAATAAAATCGACGCGGTGCAGGCTTTGTGCGAGATCCAGCGCTTTGGTGGCGATGGCGAGCGCTTCTTCGTGCCGCCCACCGGCACAGTAGCTTTTTGCCAAGCTTAAGCGGGCGTTGACCGCCGCCGGTTCCCGGCTGATCACGTGACGCAGGAGCGATTCCCCTTTTTCTTTATCTCCACCAAGGAAGCCCGGAACGCGAGTCAGTACGGTGCCCTTGGCCGACAGCGCATCCAAATGGTCCGGGGCCAGTTCGAGGGTACGATTCAACTCCCTCATCATCCGACGGAATCCAAACAGCGACGTGAGGCTTTCTCCGTCGACCCGCAGTTGCTCCCCGAGGTTACAGAAGAGGGCAAAGTGCGCATCGGCTGACGAGTCGTCTGCCGCGACTGCCTGTTCTCCGAACGCCTGGCCAGAGGCGAAATGCTGAATCCGCTCGGCACGCGTGTCGGCAAGGCGACCCAGTGCGCATTCGTTCATGGCATTCGCGGTCAGTTGGTGTACCGGTGTGCCTGCTGATGCCTGTTCGGCACTGCATGCAAGACTGACAGTCAGAAGGATCGCGCAGGCGGAACGTTTCATAGGGTATAGGCTTCGTAGGGTGTCGGAAAAGGCGACGCCGAATGGTACAGGAAATCAACGACTGAATTCTAGTGTATCAGATGGTGGGATCTCACCGGCTGTTTGAGGATGCGCGGTAGTGATCAACTGTGCAAGCATCTGAAAGGCCTCGAGCATTGATTGATAGGAATAGGCCGCGTTCCGTCCGCTGGGATTCGGGAGCAGCACGATACGGGCATCGTCGAGCGTCACTGCCTGCAGGCCTGGGTGTGGTGCGGGTTGTCTTGGTTCAAGCGGGAACAGAGCCGGGTAGAGAGTCATGCCGAGAAGTGCGACCACACGCGGGCGGTAGCGACGTATTTTCTGTCGTAACGCCTGGCGTCCGCCAGCTAAATCCTGCGCGGTCAGATCGGCCAGTCCTGCAGTGGGGCGTGAAACCAAATTGGTGAGTCCTAGTCCCCAGTGAAGCAGTCGGCCATCGTCTCGATAGCTCAGCCGTTCAGGGACCAGGTTCGCCTCATACAACAATCTCCAGAACCGGTTCGACGGCCCAGCGTAGTGATGCCCGAGCGCAGCTGAGCGCAATCCCGGGTTAATGCCCACAAAGAGGATGCGCAGCCCAATTGCGAGATGGTCGGGCAAAGGTTGTCGTCTTGGCATGATGAGTTACACGTTGTGTTGGGCCGGATGTTAGGAATTTTTGCACTAGGTTTGTCTCCGCTGCCCGTTTTGATGCCGATGATGAGGCGGTTTAGTATCGGCCAGGCTATTCTGCCACAGACTTGCAGAGTGCTTCATTGGGGCGTCAGCAAGTATCTCTTCATGGAAAGCTAGAAAAACAAGGAGTTACGGTTCATTGCCCATACGGCAAGGACCTTGCTTAAAGGGAGAACCGTCGGTGGTCGGTAACTTCAAACCTAACAGGAGGTACGTCAGTATGAAGAAGATGATGTTGTCGGTCATGGCAGTTGCGATGTTGGTTGCTTTCAGCGCTCCTTCGTTTGCCGGTGACGATAAGAAGAAGGAAGAGAAGAAGGGCGGCCACTTCTCCCAGACCGTGTTCGGTGACGACAAGAAGAAGGAAGAGAAGAAGGGTGGTCACCTCTCCCAGACCGTGTTCGGCGACGATAAGAAGAAGGAAGAGAAGAAGGGCGGCCACTAAGAGAAACTGTTTTCCGGCGAGGCGAGCTGGCTTGGGAGGTCTCTCATCCTGCTGGGTGAGGACCTCCCGGTCGTTTTAGTGGAAGTGTTGCTGCCGGATATACACGGCCTGTAGTCCTATGATTGTCTTTGCGTCCCGAATCGTCCCATCCTCGATTTTTGCAATAGCCTCGCGCAGGGGCATCTCCACCACTTCCAGCACTTCATCCTGATCCAGATTCTGGGTGCCACGAGTCAGGGCTGTCGCCACATAGACGTGAATGACTTCGTCGGCGAAGCCCGGCGCCGTGAAAATGCTCGACAGCAATTCGAAGCGTCCTGCCTTGTAGCCGATCTCTTCTTCCAGTTCACGCGCGGCACAGTCCAGCGGGTCTTCCTTGGGATGTAACTTCCCCGCAGGGATTTCGTAAATAAACCCGTTTGCGGCATGGCGAAACTGGCGAATCATCACGACCGTTCCATCGTCTTTCATGGGCACGACCGCGGCAGCCCCGGGGTGACGAATGACCTCGAGGTCGATGGTGTGGCCGTTGGGCAGGCGCACGGTATCAACGTTGAGTGTGACGACTTTGCCTTGATAGATCGGTTTGACCATGTCTATGTCGTGCCGAGCGCACGCTTGTAAAAGGGTGGCTTCACGACGACGGCTGGGCATGCCTTGCCCCGGATATCGATCAGGATCGATGATCCTGGTTGGGCGGCTGCGGGGGCGACATAGCCCATTCCGATACCCTTCTGCAGCAGGGGGGACAGATTTCCGCTGGTGACTTCGCCGATCACGGCATGCGGCTTTTCTGGATTGAGGATTGTAAACCCGTGCCGTGGCACGCCCTTTTCAACCAGTTCAAATGCCACAAGTCGCCGCGATGGCCCAGTGGTGTGCTGCGCCAGCAATTCGGCGCGGCCGATAAAATCACCTTTATCAAATTTCACCACCCAATCCGCGCCGGCTTCGATTGGGGTGGTGTCCTCGTTCATGTCGTTGCCGTATAGGAGATACGCCATCTCGAGCCGCAGCAGATCGCGTGCACCGAGTCCCGCTGGTTTTATCCCGAACGGGCGTCCCGTCTCAAGCAGGTGGTCCCAGGCTGCTGCAGCCCCCTCTGCTGGGAGATAGAGTTCGTACCCTAATTCGCCTGTGTATCCGGTTCGTGTCACCAAGGTCTGGTGGCCGCACAATGTGGTGTCCAGGCATTGACGGACCTTCAGGCTGCTGATGTCACCCATACCGGCGGCGGCCAAAATGTCACGGGAGGCAGGGCCTTGGATTGCAATCTGTGCAAGAGCTTCCGACCGGTCTTGAACCTGACACCCCTGAGCCTGTGCGACCTTTTCGTGCAACCAGTCGACGATCTTGGCCCGGTTCGAGGCGTTGACGCAGACTAGGAATTCATAGGGCTTCACGTGGTAGATGAAGATATCGTCTTTAATCCCGCCGCGTGGCGTGCAGACCATGGAGTATTGCGATTGACGCACGGAAATTTTGGAGACGTCGTTCGTCGTCACCCGTTGCAGGAATGCCAACGAGCCTGGGCCCGTGACACTGATCCGCCCCATGTGGCTGACGTCAAAGAGGCCTGCATAACGGCGCACGGTCTGGTACTCATCGACCACGCCGGAGTATTGGATGGGCATCTCCCACCCGGCAAAGTCGACCAGCTTCCCCTGCGCCTGTCGGTGCGCGTTGATCAGTGGTGTCTGTTTCATTGTGTGATATGGCCGTTCAGCATGACGCTCTGTGCGACTCCATGTCGCCGAGCCGGAGTTATCGCACCTCGAGCAATTCCACGTCGAAGACCAGCGTGGCGTTCGGCGGAATCACGCCGCCCGCGCCACGGGGGCCATATCCCAGGTCCGGGGGAATGGTCAGTTTCCGCTTGCCGCCGACTTTCATCCCGGCGACCCCCTCATCCCAACCCCGAATGACCTGGCCTGCTCCGATGGGAAACGAAAACGGATCCCGGCGATCGACGGAACTATCGAACTTTTTGCCGTTCGTCAGCCATCCGGTATAGTGAACGGTGGCAAGGTTGCCGGCTGTGGCTTCCCGGCCGGTACCCACGACCACATCAATGTATTTGAGGCCGGAAGCGGTGGTCACTTCGGCGGCCGAGCCGGCTGGTTCCCCTTGTGCCATGATTGGTCCTCCCATGCTGAGTGCAACGAACCCCACAATACTCCAAAGTGTTCCCCGGAAGCGAGTGTTCATACGTATGTCTCCGTGGTGCGTGTGATGCGACGTTACGGTGCCAGACCCGCGTAGCTCAATAGTGGCTGCCAGCCTCATTTCTGCGTCCGGGTTCGGAAAAAATTGCGATGCTGGCGGTATAGCCATGCAGAAAATTCCGTCCCCCGACTGGGCCTACCTCTCCTTGGGCGAAAAATCCTGCAACGGGAATCGCGCCGAACTGTTCTCCCAACACCGCGGCATCATGGTTTGGTACGCCGAACAACCCCCTCCCACGTCCACAACAACTGAATAACAAGGCACCCAGCGGGAGCGCGCCGGGATGGGAGGCGGCAAGTAACACGCGCAGATCCTCGTCGGCGGACTGAGCATCCCGGACCTGAAACTGTACAGTCTGTCCCTCCTGAACGACGTCTCCTATGACGATGGCTCCGGTCTGTTGGTCCGCTCCGAGAAGATTGCGGATCAGGAAGTCACCTCGTGTGAATTGAGCCCGCTGCTCATCCATCGCGATCCCGATATGCAGGGCGCGTTGAGCCTGGGCGCGTTCCTCGCTGCTCAGTTGGCTGAAGGCCATTTGTAAGCACTGAAGGGCAGGACGCCCGCCAAGTTCATGGATGACGTTGTGCTCAGACTTCGTGACGATAAACCGTTCTCCGATCGGGCGACAACCTTGGGAGATCACGCTGTGCACGGCGATGCGCCCGGAGAGGGCCACGCCGACCAGCCCATCGGTGTAGATTTCATCATCGAGGAACAGCCGATTCTCTCCCAGGTCTTGGCCGCCCCCTGCTAGCCCGCCTAATGCGCGAGTTCCCGGATATTGTTCCTCAAGGACGGCCAGCACGTCCTGCATCGGGGTGGAGAAGGGATCGGCAAGCAACAGCATGGCGGGAGGAGGAATGCCGTCCGTGTCCATGTCTGGCCAGTCACGCAAGGAGAATTGGTCGTGGACGCTTGAAAACGAGAGTCGCAGCGGGTGAGTGACAACTCCTGGCAGATGGGCGGCCCAGAGCGTCGCTGCCGGTCCTGTTTCGATCTCCTGCCCCGTGGCAATGACACCTTCACCGGTGCACCCAACAAACGTGGCTGGATCGAGGGCTTTGCGTAGTGCCTGGGCAAGGGCATCGGCCTGATCGGCATGCTGGATCGAGATAAACAAGAACACGACATCGATGCGAGCGGAGCCCAACTGATTTCGGATGGCATGGACCAATTCATCGGCTGCCGCTTGCGCGGTACGTTGGCGCGTGAGGGCTGAGGCAAACCGAAGTGTCGATGACGGTGTGGTAATCACGAGACTGTCTTTGGTATCGGGGATCGGAGCGTCTCAATCTGACGTACTTAGACGCCTGGGTTCATGCGTTCAGGTCGTTCCGTCGCGAGCTTTTTGTAATAGCGCCATATGTACGAGTGATAATCGTCCAGCTGTGCCAGCAAGTAGTGGAGTTCCGTCGGGTCCTGCGTTTCGAGGGCTTGGGTCATTCGGGTTTTGAGAAACTCTGCAAACCGGGTGCTCTTCTCGATTGCGTTCAGCAGCGAGAGGCTGCCTCCCAAAGCATAATCAGCCATAGCCCTCCGAATGACGTAGGGATGAGTCAGGAGAATAGCCGCGGGCCTGACTAAAAGCAAGGTGCAGGAAGCCGCGCCAGGATGGCCTACCGGCCAACTGGGGCATCGGGGGTGAGCAGCGCGCGCAGGCGCGGGAGCGAGATGGCTTCTGCGCGGAACCCATCACGTCCGGTGACGGTTGTCGCGCTGGTCAGCGCATTGAGAATCGCTTCCTCCGTGGCCTCTACCGTGGCCGTAATCATGGAATTCAGGTGTGTGTCGGCGAGATGCAGGAGTGAAAAGGTCGGCTCCGTGGGGTAATGGGGAATGACGTTGCCGGTGGAGAACGCTAGCATGAAATCGCCGCTCCCGTGGCGTGCCGTCGAGCCGGTCCGCGCGAGGCCGAGCGCGGCTCGCTTCCCGAGACGAGTCAGTTGCCGACTGTCGAGCGGGGCGTCGGTGGCGATGATGACGATAATCGATCCCTCGGCATTTCCACTCGTGCCCTCGCGATCGACGTGCAGTCGCGATGGCAGTTCATCTCCCAGGTGCCCGGATCTTGGCCCCGCCGCGTCATACTGACGCCCGACCGGGACTCCGCCCATGGTCAGTTCAGGTCGCCGGCCATGGTTGGCGTTGACCAACACTCCGACGGTATATCCACCGTCGGACGCAGCGAGGCGACGAGAGGCTGTGCCGATGCCGCCCTTGAACCCGTAGGAGATCATGCCGGTTCCGGCTCCGACACTTCCTTCCGCCACTGGGCCTGTTGCCGCGTCATCAAGGGCTCGCATGACATCGGCTTCGGAGACATGGCGCCCTTGAATATCGTTTAATCGCCCGTCATCACATTCCGCAACGACCGGGGTGAGTGTGTCGTCGGTAATACCGATGCCGGGATTCTGACGCAACATCCAGCTGATGACCCCGTTGGCGACACGAGGCACGTTCAAGGTGTTCGTAAGGGCAATCGGATATTCAAGAAAACCCGATTCCGCGACCCAGGCTAAGCCGGTCATTTCCCCGGTGCCGTTCAACACGAAGGCCCCAGCCGGAACTTTTTTGTGCCACACATCATCACGGGGGACGATGACGGTCACGCCGGTACGAACCGGTCCTTCGCCGGGGATCAGCGTCCCCTCTCCGCGCATCAACGTCACGTGTCCGACTTTCACTCCAGGCACATCGGTGATGGCATTGAGGGGCCCTGGCTCGAGATGCCCCAGGTTCAGGCCGAGGGTACGAGCCCGAAGACGATGGTGATCGGTAGTGTCGGACGTGCTGTCCGCACTCCAAGCGGGTGAAGCGAGGAGGGTAATAAGGATCACCGCGCGGGTGATCAGCGAAGCAGATGTGGTTCTGGAGTGGGTCATACCTGGGGAGATCCTCCGCACGTCACGGCCATAGAGGAGCTGTGCTAGATGTCGTAACTACTCTCTTTTGTAGGCACCACTATGGACATGTGCGGATGTTCCGCTTGAATGGCGGCCCCGAGTGAGAGTGCCTGTTTTTCTTCCCCGTGGACGACGAACACCTGCTGGGGGGCCGGTGTAATAGCTCGCACATAGGCCAGCAGGTCGTTCCGGTCCGCATGGGCGGAGAGTCCATTGAAGACCACGACCTGTGCCCGGCGCGGTGTCGGAATGCCGAAGATCGGGACCACATCCCACCCCTCGACCAGCCTGCGTCCCAGCGTATGTTCGGCCTGAAACCCAACGATGGCGATCGTGTTGGCTTCGTCTTGGATCGCATGTTTCAGGTGATGCACAACGCGTCCTCCCTCGCACATGCCTGAGGAAGCGATGATGATACAAGGACCTTTCAGCGAGTTCAGGCGTTTGCTTTCGTCCGGTGATGATACGTACCTGATGTAGCGGGCGGCAAACGGATCCCCTTCCGATGTGAAGGTGCGATAGGTTTCCTCGTCATAACATTCGGGGTGCTTCCGGAACACGTCCGTGACTCTCGATGCCAGCGGGGAGTCGATGTAAATCGGCAGCGGGTCGATTCGTCCCTCGGCTACCAATTGCTTGATCCGCATCACGAGCTCCTGCGTCCGTCCGAGGGCAAAGGCGGGCACGATGATCTTGCTGTTGTGTGCCTTTGCATGGGCGACCAGCTGTTGGGCTTTCCTTGTGAGCGCCTCGCCGACTTCTTCATGTACTCGGTCGCCGTAGGTGGATTCAATGATCAGCACATCGCAACTGGGCGGCGGTGCCGGGTCACGGAGAATCGGCATCTGGGCGCGGCCCAGGTCTCCGGAAAAAAGGACGGTGGTGCTGTTGCCGCGGGCCGAGTACTTCAGGCGAATCGCTGCAGAGCCGAGAATGTGTCCCACATCATGGAATGAGGCAGTGACGCGGGGCGTAACCTTGACGGTGTCGCCATACCGGGTGCCGACAAATCGGCGGATGATGGCGCGTGCATCGCTGGGTTCATAGAACGGTTGCAGACAGCGCTTCCCGCGGCGGTTTTCCTTTCGGTTCAGATAGGCGCAATCATTCTCTTGCAGGCGGGCCGAGTCTTCGAGCATCACGGCGGTAAGATCGGCGGTCGCGCGGGTCATGTGGACGTCTCCGCGAAACTGGTGCTTGCCAAGCACGGGCAGCGCGCCGGAGTGATCGATATGAGCATGCGAGAGCAGGACGGCGTTGATCGCGCGTGGCTCGAACCCGAGAAATCGGTTTTGCCGATCCGCTTCTTGTCGCTGTCCCTGAAAGAGTCCGCAATCCAGGAGAATTTTGCTGCCGGGCATTTCCAGCAGATGACGACTGCCGGTCACCGATCGAGCGGCCCCATGAAATGAGAGTTTCATCGTGCGGAGGGGCCTCCATGGGTTCGGCTAATGAGGTCCCAGGCTTGCTGGGCCGTTTCTGCGAAATGGAACAACGAGAGGTCATCCGCCCCGATCAGGCCCTCCTCGACCAGGAGTGTCCAGTTGATGAGGCGCTCCCAGTAGGCTCGGCCCATCAGCACAACGGTGATATTGCGGGTTTTGCCGGTCTGCAGCAGCGTAAGTGTTTCGAAGAGTTCGTCGAGCGTGCCGAATCCGCCGGGGAAAACGACCAGTGCCCGGGCGCGAAGGAGGAAGTGCATTTTGCGCAGAGCGAAGTAGCGAAATTGAAAGCAGAGGTCCGGCGTGATGTAGGGGTTGGGTTGTTGTTCGTGGGGCAGGGTGATGTTCAGCCCCATCGATTTGGCGCCGGCATCCGCCGCGCCTCGATTAGCGGCTTCCATGATGCCGGGACCTCCGCCGGTGACGATGACGTAGTCGCATTGCCCGTCGATTTGACAGGTGGACGAGACCAGGTGGCCGAACTCGCGAGCGATGTCGTAGTACTGGGCGAGGGCCAGTCGCCGTTCGGCGACCGCGACGCGTTGCTGTCGTCCTCGATCATGAGGGGCAGCCGTCAGTGCTGCGGTGGCCTCCTGCAGTGCCTGTCGAGCACGCGACGGTTCGAGGAGGCGCGCACTGCCGAAGACGACGATCGTCGAGCGGATGCCCTGCTCGGTTTGAATCAATTCCGGTTTGAGTAACTCCAGCCCGAGACGCAGCGGACGCAACTCATCGCGCTGCAGAAAGTCGGTGTCTCGATCAGCCGGGATGTAGGAGGATGACGTGGCAGAGGCGTGATGGTTTGGTGACTCGTCGGAAAGCCCTGCACCCATGGGGGGCATTATAGCGAGATGCCCGGCAGGCGGCAATTCGGATGTCGTGAAAGCGGCGTTAAAAGGGATACGGGGTAAAGGGCAATTCCGGGCGATGCCGTACGAAGGCTCGGTGCGTCACAATCCAGTTGTGGTCGCAGACAAGCTCGAAGGCATCGGTGCCGAGGCCTGAGCGAGAGAAGACGAGGTCAGGATCCACTGGAGACCAGGGTTTGACGAGCCAGCCGAAATTGACGCGGGAATACTTGGCGTCAAGGAATCGGTAGGTCACGACGGTACCTGAGTCGGCGTCGGTGATCGTGTCGGGAGCCCCCAAGGTCGCGATCACCTCTGTGAGTGTGGTGCGCCCCTCGGTTATGAAGGCGACTGATTCCGGCGTCAGGGGGGTGTTGATGGTGAGCCGGGCGACGTTACAGCCGGACAGCGTCAGCACCAGTGTGGTTGCGGCAAGAAGCCTGCGGCAACCCGTCTTGCTGATCATGGTGTCAATCTCCGAAGGGCCAGAAGCGGAAATCGAGCCGGTCGGTGCGTTTTGACGCAATGACCTCTTCCACGATGCCCTCACGATTGATGATGACAAAGAGGTCGTCGCTCTTGACGGAGACACGGGAAAAGTTGGCGATGATCAGGAGTAAACTGCCGACTTTGGCATCGTACCGGTAGTATTGGAACAGATCGCGCCCATTGAGTTGCAGAAGACGGTCGGGCGCGCCAAGCTGCGCCAGAATTTCCGTCCTAGTCGTCACCCCCTTCTTGATGGCATTAATGGTGTCTGTTTTGATCTCCTCACCAAGGGTGCCGCGGCTGAATGCGCAGGCATTCAGCGTGAGCATCATGATGGTGAGGGGTAGGGCTGATCGTCGCATGTTCGTTTCTCCTTCCGCGGGCGGACCACGAGCTTCTCAGGGATTTTGTCCAGGGGCATTGTGGCCGGGTAGCACGAAGTCCGATTCATAGATCCTGTAGGTCGACGAGAAGAGTCCGACGCGTTCATACACCTGTTTGGCGATGGCGTTGTCCCCCTCCACGTACAGACGGACGCCGCACACATCGGTTCGCGAGCGGGCGAGTTCGACGATGGTGCGATGCATAGCTCGATAAACGCCATGCCGTCGCCAGTGAGGCGTCACATAGACGCTTTGGATCCACCAAAATTGGGCATTCCGCCAGTCGCTCCATTCGTAGGTGATCAGCAGTTGCCCCACTATCACTGTATCGGCCGGAGGCTCCTGGCGCAACTCCGTCACGTAAAATTGTCCCCGTTCAGGGCGATCGATCACGGCTTGCGTACCCTGTCGCAGTCGCGTGAGGTCGAGCCGACGCTGTTCCGTCTCCCAGGCCATGGCGGCGCTGAATGTGGTGAGGATGTCCAAGTCTTCCACCCTCGCTGGGCGGACGCACAATCGTTCGGCGGGGATCATGAGGGTTTCTGTGCCGGTGAGGTGAGCCAGCCTTGTAATGGACGGTACAATCCTGCGGAGAACTCCAGCTTTAAGGCCTCTTCCGGCAGGAGGTTCAGCGGGTGCAGCTGAGATTTGGGGATCATGGCCAAATATCCGGTAAAGGGGTGGATGGCCGTCGGCACGAACACCATGACGAGTTCGACCATCGGGGCGATTTGCAGTGCCGGCGGCGGCGAGCCCATCACGAAGCCGAGCGCCCACAGCCCATCCCGTGGAAAGGGAAACGCCACGACGGTACTTTGCCCGAAGCGGGCTCGATAGTTGAGGAGGTCCGTCATACTCTTGAGCGTCAGATAGATGCTGCGGATCAGCGGAATCCGTTCGAGTGTCGTTTCGGTCCAATGGACAAATCGTTGCCCGATGACTTGCGTGGCGATAGCGCCGACGATGAGGACCATGCCGAGGAGCAGCAGGACGCCGAGGCCGGGAGCGTAGGGCTGGATTTGTCGTCCGATTAGGTCGAGTAGGAGTGAATCCAATGTCTCGAACAGGGCCGCCAGGATCAGAAAGGTGGTCCATGCCGGGACCAGCACGATAAGCCCCGTCAGAAAGATGCGTCCAAGCCGATGAGAAGAAGTCACGTGGAATCCCGGTGCTGGTCAGTAGGTGCCGTCTGAGAATTCCACGATACCAGATGGAGAAGAGTTTTGGTATCTTCTTGATCTACTGTTCCGTTTGGACTATCTTGCCCCAAACATCCAAGTCGCCCTGTCGGGTGAGATTGAGAGAATGATCGTGAGTGACGCCTTGCGAAAAAAAATGAGCCTCGCGAATGATCTTGTGGCGATTCTGTGCTGTCCCGACACGAAGCAGCCTGTGGCGGTCGCCGACGAGGGTTTGATTGAGAAGATTAATGGGGCGATTGATCGCGGTCAGCTGAAGAACTATGCGCAAAAGCCGGTCACCGAGAAGCTGGATGGCGGGTTGATTCGCTCAGATAAGAAGATTCTTTATCCAGTGCGGGAAGACATCCCTGTGATGCTGATTGACGAGGGGATCCCGCTCGATCAGCTTGCCTAAATTCCTTCCTTCGAGCCGCCCTCCTCCCCACTCCGCAACCAATCTCCTCCCGAGTTTCCGGTGTGTTTTCCGCCTGGCGTGGGCTGCCGTCGGTTCCCTATACCAGAGCTCACGACAGAGAAGGGAGGTCTACGGACTGAGCAGTCCGCCCTCGGCCGCAACGCTTTCAGTTTTTGAGCCGGTTGAAGTTCCGCATTGGGCACAGAAGTATTCGTAGAGATTTCCCGTCGGCAACACGAGCAGGAGACGTTGGCGAGTGGGGGTGGCTTGTCGACAATGCCCGCAATAGAGCAGGGAGGCATTGAATGAATCGTATTGATCCGGCTGGCGGGGGGGCTGAGTTCCGGGAGTAGCTCGTGGCTGCATGGGCCTTGGCGGCCAACCTGGAGGGGAGGGTCTGTTTGAACGCCGTTGCATGGAACCTATTCTACTGAGGAGAGGGGGACGGTGCA
Source organism: Nitrospira defluvii (assembly GCF_905220995.1). Lineage (NCBI taxonomy): Bacteria > Pseudomonadati > Nitrospirota > Nitrospiria > Nitrospirales > Nitrospiraceae > Nitrospira > Nitrospira defluvii. Next base: position 944,144 of record NZ_CAJNBJ010000001.1, on the reverse strand, counting down.
ATGTTTGAAGTCCGGCACGAGTGACGTCACGAACGGCCGGCCGGTTGATCCTCGCGAGCCTCAGACTCGTCGGCATTTCTGCCTCGAAAGACCCACCAGAGGGAGCGAATCACCTGCACCACGACATAGAGGGCGACCCCTGACAGCAGACCGTATAGCCAGGCCTTGCTCCATGGCCACATCTCGGGGGCGTGTAACACGACAGCAAGGGCAATATGGCCTCCCAAGCCGAGACAGATGGCGAAGATGATCCACTCACGGGCCATAGTCGCCCTCGGAGGAGGCCATAACGAAAAATAAGCCTGGAGATAATCGACAGGCGGTTATACGGAGGTTTTTGCGGATTCGATTTCAGTCGCCGTGATCAGGCTGGACAAATAGTCCGCCACGAAGGTCAAGGCTTCCTCACGACCGTCGGCCCGTCTGCCCTTTTCGCGACGCTGCACGGAGAGCTCATGATCCAGATCCGATTTCACTTCCGTCAGCACACGTTGCAGTGTGGTCGGGGTAATGTTGGTGTCCATGTCCTCGAGTTCTTGGCAGCGGTCCAGGACCCAATTCAAGCCCTCGATTCGGCCGGCGTAATGCTCCTGCTCGGCGGTATCGATTCGGGACATGGTGGTCGCAAACGTCTGGGCTTCATAGACCAGATTATAGAAACTCGTAACAGCGCGTTGTAACGTGGGATTCATAGTGCTCCTTGGCTCATTAAGAGGTTCTCGTGATTATACCTGAGATTAGGGGGGCGACAAGGTATTTTTTTGTTGGACGGCGACTTACGTAAACAGGAGGGAATGGAACTCGTTCATGAATCCGTAATAGAGCGGTGCAAAATCCTTCAAGCTGTCCGGACTGTTTTCCTTGAGTCGCTTAAAGAAAAATACCTGGGCGCGGGGATCGATTTGCTCGAGCAGGCGGCTGAGCTGAGCCATGGAATAACTACCGGCCGGGACGCTCAGTACGTAGTGCACTAACCGCTCGACGAATTGCTGCTCCACATATTCGCTGATCAGAAGTCCTTCAGGAATCTTGCCTGATGCGAGATACTCGTCAAATGGAACGGCTAGTGCTGCAAAGGGAGCCGAGTGCTGCGGGCGGGAGGTCACGCTAGGGGTACCTCGCTGATGAAATGGGCAAAACGCGACATCACACTCACTTTACTCAAGCCTCTCAAGTCCGTCAAGTGGACAGAAGAAGCAGGCACATCTGAGTCGAAAGGCCAATTTCTCTGCGGGAGGCGGGGCGTCTGCGCGCGCATCGTCGGACAGAGGCGTGGTTTTGAGTAGTGGCCTGGTGTCGAATCGCCGATGATATTTGTGGCCTCCTGCTTGACAGTCTTTGCATGTCGCCGGTAGAATCCCGCTTCTTCTGGCACGCGGACGCGGGAATAGCTCAGTGGTAGAGCATCGCCTTGCCAAGGCGAGGGTCGCGGGTTCAAATCCCGTTTCCCGCTCCAATTTTTCCTACTCTTGCCTTTCTTCCCTGGTCATCAGGCCGTTTTCAGACAGTGTTAAAGACGGTCTTTGAGTCGTCAGCCTCTCATCATTTCCCATGGTCGCATTCGCACGCCACATCCGAGATACCGAGATCCCATAACTAAGTAATACCTGTAGTTAAAGGATCGAGGTGCGACTTAGGAAGGAGCCGTTTCCTCTGTTTCTCACATTCGCCATGCCATGAATTTGGTCAAATGGCAGGGAACGAATATGCGGCTCCGCTGCTAAATGGAGACCATCGCTAGGGCATGGTTTTGAGAGGATGAGCGTTGTGAGGTGATTGATCGCGAATGAGGTAGCGATATTTCCATGAAACCATCGGACGACAACGATGGCCGGCCCTTTTCGATTCCCCATCTAAGTTTCTTACCCGCTGATCCAGCAGATCTGGAGTGTCTTCAGCCGCGAGGCGCTGATGTGAGAACAGTCTCGTCATGCCTTGGGGCGAGTCAGGGTCCTCATCGACATGGGCGAACTGATTGCTCGAGGATCCCCGCACTAGGGGCAATGGGTTCCCAGGCTATTCGGATCGCCCTTCAGAGAGATAGAAGGATTCTGTGCAAATATGAGGTCAGCGGGGGGAGGGTGCAGGAGGAGGCGGGCATTTGGGAAACAGAGATACGTTTACATCATTTTCTTAAATATCGTCAGAAGCCGTTGGCAATACGTGGGATCGGATGAGAACTCGGCACCGGTAAGCGGCATATTCAAGAACTCGTTATATCCGAGCAGCGATCGTACCTCGGGAGAGTTCAGATCGCGAAACCCCATGGACCAATCAGGGAATTGTCGCGCCGGTATGGTTGTCTGCAAGAGCGTGAGTATTCCGCTATGGCGCTCGTCCTGGAAGATTTTTGCGTAGAGATTCAACACCGCTTGTTCCTCGCCCTCAAGCGCCTGCATAAAATTTCCGTTTTTGTAGAGCAACATTCCCGTAATACCCAATTGACTGTTGTGTGCATGGCAGGAGGCGAGCAGGTCGGTTAGCTGAGCTGGAGAAAAGGGTCTCGTAGCAGAACTGGCATACACGAGGCAAAACATCATGTCCTCCCTATGACGGTAGGTTTACGCTGGTCAGTCGTGACAAAAAGCCCGCGATATGTGCAGAGGAAAGCCGGTGGGGCTCGAGACTACTCTGCTGCCATTTTTGCGCTCAATCAAGTCAATTTAACTTTTCCTTCTATTCCGATTGTCTCCAATTCGTGTCACGGTCTTCATGTCCGTCCTGTCCTCTGTTGATCCTTTGGAAAATTCGAAGTGGTGCGTCCCTTCTCCAACTCAGGTCCGCGAGAACCTTCCACATCCTGCCACTCATATGTTCGAGGGATGAGACTGAGCCTGTTACGTTCACTTACAGCGCTTCCCCATTGTTGCCTGATGACCGATGGTTGAGCTGTTCGGTGACCCCGACATGGTCCGTCATAATTCTGCTGCCTATGGAAACGGTCCTTTTGCTGGGTGCCGACCCTCTCAGCCCCTCTCACGATGTCGAGTATTGCTCGGAGGGTCGTTATCTGTTCAATCTCATCAATGGGCGCTATTGAACCAGTTGAGCGTTGATTCTCTCCTCCTCATTGACGTTGAACCAATTGAGGCTCACTCCAAGCACCGTGCGACCGCCGAAGGCCGAGCCCTTGACCTCCTTCTCGAATCGAGCGGTCTGGACGGCGCGGGCAGCAGGAGGCAGTGGCACGTAACCAGCTTTCGAGACGTACTGCTCGCTTTCGGGGGAGAGATAGAAATGCGTGAACGCCTCGATACCCGGGCGGGCGGCGGCAGCGGCGTTGACATAGATGAACAATGGTCGTGAAAGCGGTTCGTACGTAGCATCGATGACCGTTTGTGTGCTGGGTGCAACGCAGCCGTGTCCGTTGTCTACCGAAACAAGCTTTAACGTCTCTCTATTGCTTTGGTAGTACGCGTGGCCGAGGTAGCCGATGGCGTGTGGGTTGGCCGCGACGCCACGCTGGATCACCATATCGTCTTCGCTCATGGTGACGTCGCCTCTGCTTTTGCCTTCGCTGCCGACTATGGCCAGTGTAAAATAGTCGAATGTTCCGGAGTCTTTGCCTGGACTGAACAACACCAGCGGGTCTGCCGGGAAGCTCGGTCGGATCTGTCGCCACGTGCTGATCGTCCGCGCAGCAGCCGGTTCCCACATGCGTCGAAGTTCGTTCACAGTGAGGCAATCGGCGAACGTGTTCTTGGTATTGACCACAAGGGAGAGAGTATCGAACGCGACCGGCAGCTCGATGTACTCGATATGCCGAGCTGTGCACTCCTCAATCTCTATCGTGTTGATGGGGCGTGAGGCGCCGGCAATATCGATTTGACCCGCACACAATCTCTTGAAGCCTCCCCCGGTACCGGAGAATTCAATCTGGAATTTTACGCCGGGATTCGTTTTGCCGAAGGCTTCCGCCATCGCCTTGGAGAGCGGGTAGACCGTGCTTGATCCGTCGATCGAAACGGCTCCGGCGGGTGTTTCGGCATTGCACGCGGTCAGGCAGCCGGCCATTAACATCGTGAGAGAAAGGAGTGTGCGCCATCTTTTCGATTGCATCAGGAGGTCGGCCCGTCGTTGGGAGGCGTGCGAAGAATCAGGCGCTCCACCATTACCGGTCTCTACCATTTGCACGTCCTGGACAGTTGCAATGTTCATTGCGCTCCTCCGTGACTAGGGCTGGAACACACTTGTACCAGATCCTCGACACGTTGCCTCAGCAGACGAAACGCACTGTCAAAGGCCGTCCGAATGTCCTCATTGCTCCCGGTCGCCTTTGCCGGGTCAGGCGTGCTCCAATGAAGCTTCTTCGGCGTTCCGTGAAAGAGGGGGCAGCTTTCGCCGGCGGCCTGATCGCACACGGTAATCACGAGATCGAACGAATTATCGGCAAACTCATTCCACGACTTGCTGCGCGGCTGACCCGGATCAATGCCGTGCCGCTTGAGGGTTGCGATGGATTGGGGATGTATATGTCCCGCCGGATGGCTGCCGGCGCTCCATGCCTGATATCGACCGCGGCCTAGGTCGTTGATCAGCGCTTCCGCCATCACTGATCGACAGGAATTCCCTGTACAGAGGACTAAGACTTTGGTGACGTCGCCTTCCATTAGTCGCAACACCTCGCAGTGTGTGCGGATGGTTCACAGCAGTTCGGCGTGGCCATGGTGAGAGGCGTGCAACAGGCACCATCCGACGATTCACTGGAGCCTGAGAATAGTTGCGCATCCTCCATTGTTCGGTACGTTTCCCATGGAAGGCCGGACGGGTCCTGTATCCATGATTTGTCCGACAGCGCATAGCAGCACACCGTTTTTCCTTCATTGACGACCGGTAAGTGGCCGGCTTGAATCCGTCCACGGAGCTCTGCCAGTTCGTCTTCACCATCGGCCTGAATACCCAGATGATCGACGCCTTTCTTGGCACGGGTGGATATTGCGAAATTAATGCGCGGGTCCTCCAGCATCCATTTGGCGTAATCTGCCTTGGTTTTCACGGGTGGGGCGCCAAACAGTGCCGTATAAAAGCGAATGGACTCATCAAGATCCTCTACTCCCATGTGGAGATGAAAGCGTTTCATGATGCTGCCTCCCTCTTGGTCATTCAGTTTGTAATGGCGTCTGCTAACAACTCACTGAACATGCGAACGTCAACATTCGTTCCAGCAACGTTCCCAGGCCTGCGAACAGGAGCATATAAAGCAACCACTCGCGGGCTAGCTGCTTGAGAGTGAACGGCCTGTGGAATCCAGGCCATGTCCTACCGAGCCATCTCTCCAGGACGTACGTCGCCAGCAGTAGGCTCAAGGCCAGGATTCCGAAGAGCCCCAGCAATTCCCGCAAAGCCCCCATCGTTCATCCCCTGGACTCGCTTACGGGGAACCAGTGCCGGGTTCGATTGCACACATGACAGACGGAGAGCATGACCGGTACCTCCACCAAGACGCCGACGACGGTTGCCAGTGCTGCGCCTGATTCCGGGCCGAATAAGGCAATGGCTGTGGCCACGGCCAGTTCAAAGAAGTTACTCGCGCCGATCAATGCTCCCGGTGCTGCGACCGCATGGGGTACGTGTAGCCACTTCATCAGCCCATAGGCGAGAGACGCATTGAAATAGACTTGGAAAAGAATCGGGATCGCAATGAGCAGCACGTGAAGGGGCTTCCCAAGGATGTTCTCGGCTTGAAAGGCAAAGATGAGAATCAAGGTGATGAGTAGCGCCGCGATTGTGATGGGGGCAAACCGAGGGAGGAGGGTCTCTTCAAACCATTTCTTTCCATGCCGTGCAATGAGCCTATGGCGGATGAGAACACCCAGGAGCAACGGGACCACAATAAATCCCACGACCGAATAGAGGAGCACAGTGAAGGGAACGGTGAGAGCGGACGCGCCGCTGACCAGCAAGCCGACGATCGGCGCAAACAGGATCAGCATAATCAAATCATTCACCGACACTTGGACAAGGGTATAAGCCGGATCGCCATCCGTGAGATAGCTCCAGACAAAGACCATCGCGGTACAGGGGGCGGCGGCCAAAATAATGGTTCCAGCGATGTATTGGTCTGCTTCGCCAGAAGTCATCCAGAGCGAGAAGATGACTCGAAAAAAGACCCACGCTAAGAGAGCCATGGAGAATGGCTTCACCACCCAATTGACAAACAAGGTGACCAGCAGCCCTTGAGGACGTTGGCCGACCTTCGCCACGGCGCGAAAGTCGACTTTCATCATCATGGGGGTGATCATCAGCCAGATGAGGAGGGCCATTGGGAAATTCACATGACTGTTCTGGCCAAACTCCATTCCTCGTAACGCTTGAATGAGGTTCGGCGCTGATTTCCCCAGGAAGATCCCCGCGAGCATACAAAGTCCCACCCAAACCGTAAGGTAGCGCTCGAACATATTGAGTTTCTTTTCCGCCGGAATACTCTGCTGGTGGATGGCAGCAATCGCGTCCATGGGTCCCGTAATATCAATAAAGGTTGATGAATAATGGCAAAAAAAAGCTACAGACAACACCCCTTCTTGGTGGCCTTGTGCGGGGGAGACTTGAAAGCATTGACTGCTTCTTGGAGATCTTCCAGTGCGTCTGGGTTGAGGGAGTAGTAGACCCAGCGTCCTTCAGGCCGGTCAAGGACCAAACCAGCGTCTTTCAAAACTCGCAGGTGGAAGGATAGCCGTGACTGGCCCGTTTTGAACGTGCTTGTGAGGTCGCACACACACTGCTCGCCCTCTTTCAGTTGTTCCAGTATCAGTAATCTCGTTTCATCTGACAGGGCCTGGAACACTTTGGCAATGGCTGCTATTGGTGTCGCTGTCTTCACGCGCATGCGTCATAATATATCAATGAGAATTGATTAGTCAAGGGCGGCCGTTGTACGACGTAGCCGTAAGTAGACGTGTGCCGGATTGAGCGCAAGAAGCCCTAGCGTGATGGTCGTGGAGCAGGTCTTACGGATTGCCTGAGTGCGCGGAGTTGACGTACGTTGTTTTCTGCAGTACTGATCTCCTCTGTCGTAAGTGGGGCCTTCCCAAATCGAACCCGCGCATACAGTTGCGTCACGGAATGGACGATGGGCCAGGCCTCGCTCCATCCTTCACGAATCTTGTGAAGAAATTCCTGTGGCGTGGTACTGGCGGGTTTCGTGATTCCCCGCTGGGCACAGTAGCGCAGCATGTCGGCGTAGAGCATGATGACGGTCTGCTGCTGGGGCGAAAACCTGCTCTGCGTCGTCGTTCTGCTCCGATACCGTCGGAGGAGCATGATGCCCGCATAGAGGACGCTGACTGCCAGCAACAAACTCACGGCGCGGTGTGGAATGCCGGACGGGGTCAGGCTGATCACCATGCCGCCGATGATGGCTCCAGCCTGCGCCGCCAGGGCACTGATCGTTTCGGAAAGTCCTACCCGTACGGCCTCCCCGCTTTCTCGAATGCCTTGCACGACAGTGAATTGGTCGTGCGCGCTGTAGTGGACGAACAGCCGATCCCATTTGAGCCGCATTGAGTCCATCGCGCTGGTCGCTGCATGCCACCAGGTCGGGCCGACTGCGCCCGGTGAGGGCGGGGTCGGATCAATCGTGATCCATCCTGATTGTGGAAAGTAGACTTCCACCCAGGCGTGGGCGTCCCGCTGCCGCACCGTATAATAGCCGCCGAATTCGTTCCATTCGGTGGCGAGGAATCCCGTTACCAGTCGAGCCGGAATGCCAACTGTTCGGAGCAGGACCACCATGGCCGTGGCGTAGTGCTCGCAATAGCCGGTTTTTCGAGTCAGCAGGAAGTCATCGAGGGGATGGGCAGATTGCAGAGAGGGAACATCCAAACTGTACCGATAACTGGTCAGCAAGTGAGTGTGGACCAGGGAGACCGCCTGTATCACGCTGGTCGCCGGCTGTGTGATCTGTCTTGCGAGGTCCACGATCTGGGGATTGACGTCAGGTGTTTGAAGGTAATGCCGGAGAATAAAATCCGGATACAGTAGCGCACTCGCGTTTTTCTCCGTCGCGTTCAGGTTCGGGGACAAGGAGTATGCGGTGTACTGGATGCGGGTATGCAGGGGATACGGCAGGTGGAACGATCCGGTGAGGTCCGACTGGACCGAGAGGAAATTGCCTTTGACGGTGGTGAGCAACGGGGCACCGAAGAGCACCGCCGTGTCGAGTGGCTCAAGGAGAATATCCTGTCGAAGTTGCCGCGCGGTGACCTGTGGTTTTGTCCCTGGCGTGCGGTGTGAGAAGGTGCCTTCGGGAAGTTCCGTAAGCATCCGTCGTTGTGGCAGACTGTTGCTCCACGCTTTCCCGTCGTATCGGTTGTACGCCACGCCGCGCAGATAGAGCGGTTCCTGTTTGAATTCATGGCTAATGCGGTCAGGCAGTTCCACGCGCATGACGATACTCGGGTCTTGCTTCACCGGACCGATGACTCCCAGATCGACCTGCTCGGAGAATCCCGTGGTCCGCAAACTATCCCCCTGGTCGTGTTGAAAGAATCCTACCCCGACTCGTGGAATTGAGAAGAAGAACAACAAAGTGAAGCCGAACGCGACGGCCGCCATGGCATTGGTCGTCCAGAAAAAACGAATCGTCAGTCGGGGGAAGGGTGTGACAGGTGTCGTTGCCGGAGAAACGTGATCCGGAAGACCCACCTGCTCTTCCTGTTCTTGTACGAGGTGATAGAGGAGCAGTGTCCAGACGCCGATGATCAGATAGATGAAGAAAAAGGGGGCGTACCAGACCTGTGTCGTCAAGGCGGCTGATGCCAGGAGCGCGATCAGGCTGATGGCGTAGAGATGCAGGAAGTCTCGCCGCAAGTCGAGGTTGGAGAGTTTGTTGACCAGCAGGAGCACGAGGAAGTGGATGCCGGCTGGTAGGACTTCCTGAGAAATGAGCAACAGGTCAATCCAGAATCCGGCGAAGGCAAGGAGGAGAAAGATATTCCACGTGAGGGCGGAGAGCCGGAAGTGGCGCATGGTGTCGGAGATCACGCCGGGGTGCCGAATCCGCAGGAGGGCCATGGCAAATGCCCCGCCAGCCAGGACAAGGAGCCAGGGCGGCAGGGTGATGGCGAGCGTCAGGCTCGCAAAGCCGGCTGCGGCCAGGAGGATTGAGCTAAGCCGGAAGGCCTGATCCAGCAGCATCGAAGAGATCCTTGTGGGTCTGAGGCGAGAGAATCAGGTCGACGGCCGGAAGGGCCTCGAACCAGGCTGCGTCCATCCAGGGAGATAGCCAGATGGTCGGGCCCTCCGATGCATTAACCAACGCCTGGCCCATGGCCTGGTGTACGGAGGCGCTGGCGGTCACCGGGCGTCGTTCGCAGAGCGCCAGGGCGTGAAAGAGATCCCGGGACTGTTCTTCCCCGTCCGCCAACAGATGTGGCTGATCGCCAAGGATCAGGCGCAGACGCACCCCGCGCTTCACATAATAATCAACCAACGAGGCGGTGATGGACAGTGTGCGCTCGAAGGTGCGGTCTAGCTCGTCCGGGCAGACTGTGAACAGGGCCAGCGTGATCATGTGCTGGTCTTCGGCTTCGGTTTCCTTGATCATCAGTTTGGCCGTCCTGGCCGTGGTGAGCCAGTGGATGGCGCGGGAATCGTCGCCGGGGCGAAATTCTCTGAGGTTGTAAAGGGACGTGCCTGGGCCGCGTCGCGCCAGCGCCTGTTCGTGCCCGATCGATTGCAACTCCTGAAGGCGTAGCGGCGGGAGCGGGATGATGGCGGGACACACCAGCAGGCTAGCTTCGCAGGGATAGAAGGCTTTTTTCTGGAACAGCCCGAACGGAAACGGTGTGATAACGCGAATGCCCTCGATGTGGTACCGCCCGCGCCGACAGGCGAGCAACGGGTACGAGCGCAGGGTTGAGGCTCCCGGGGCCAAGTGGGTGAGGTGGATGCCGCGATCGTGGTCCTGCCCGGCCACGACATCGAGGATCCGAACCGATACGGTCGGCACATGTGCCTTGTGATTGGCGATCCAGAGCGTCGCGACGGCCGGTTGGTTCACGAACAGTGAATCCGGTAGGTGGCGATGGAAGTCCAAGCGGCGGACACACTGTTCCGACAAGAGCCCGGAGAGCACAATCAGGCTCAGCATCATGGCGAGTAGGAGATAGAACAGATTGTTGCCGGTGTTGACGGCGGCGATCCCGACGGCGAGGGTCAACAGGAGGAAACGAGTCCCCTCCGTCGTCACGCGAATCGCGCGATGGTGAGAAAGGCGATGGAAGAACGCGCGGAGATCTCGTGGGGCCATGTAGGTGGCCGGTCGCATCGTGAGGTGCCTGTCCTGGCCGTGGTTCGTTGGGCCCTGGTCCCAGTGTCCTGGCTGAGTCACACAGGAACCGGGACGCTCTCGAGCAGATCGTGAATGATGCCTTCTGCCTGCTCGACGCTTCTTGCCCGCGCACCCTGGGCTCGGTTCGGCATCACCCGATGTGAGAGGACGGCAGGAGCGAGCTCTTTGATGTCCTCCGGCAGGCAGTAGGTCCTATCCCGCACCAGCGCGAGTGCTTTGGCTGCCTTGGTCAGCGCGAGTGCGCCCCGCGTGCTGACCCCGAGAGACAGCACATCGGCCTGCCTGGTTGCCTGTACGATTGCGAGCAGGTAGTCCATCAAACTGTCGTCGATCCTGACCTTTTCGACAAGGGCTTGGAGATCCAGGATGTGTTGTGCGGTGAGGACGGGCTGCAGCTCGCTGGCCGGATGCAGCGACTGTGGCCGCTCCAACACCTTTCGTTCCTCGTCCGGAGTGGGATAGCCGATGCGAAGTCGCATCAAGAATCGATCCAATTGCGATTCGGGGAGCGGGAACGTGCCGTGATACTCCGCGGGATTTTGCGTGGCAATGACCATGAACGGCTGATGCAGCGGGTAGGTTTGGTTATCCACGGAAATCTGCGCTTCGCTCATCGCTTCCAGCAGGCTGCTTTGCGTTTTCGGGGTGGTGCGATTGATTTCATCAGCCAGCACGATGTGGGCAAATAGGGGGCCGGGGATGAATTCAAAGGATTGTTTCTGGCGATTGAAGACAGAAATGCCGACGATGTCGGAGGGCAAGAGGTCGCTCGTGAACTGAATCCGTTTGAAGGAGCAGTCGAGTGAGCGTGCCAAACTGTGAGCCAAGGTGGTCTTGCCCACGCCGGGCACATCCTCGATCAAGAGATGTCCGCGTGCCAACAGGCAGACGACGGCGAGTTCAATGACTTGCGACTTGCCCTTAATGACCTGCGCGATATTGTCCTGTAACAATTTGATTGATTGAGAGGAATTCACGATTGGGGTGTTGGTGACGAGGATTATGATCGGCGCATGGCGTGTATGTCCGAAGTCTAACAAAGGGTCTGGAGACCGTCAATTTATAGGGCGGTTCGCGCTGGTGAAGGGGCAGGGCTGGGGCACGCCCGGTCGGCTGTATTTAGCCGGTCAGGTGGTTTCTTGCAGTTCTGGCACCAGGCTGAGAAACCAGGGAGGAGTTTCTTCCGCCATGCCCTGGAACTTCCTGGCGGTGCTGCTTGCGGGCATACCCTCGAACAAGGCACCCCGCTGGATCGTCACCTCTCGGAACCGATAGGATGCGGCCTGGCCTCCTGCTGTGCGGAGGACAGAGGGAAATCGGCTCCGCAGTGGGGCGAGGTCGGCCAAACGACAGGTCTGGCCGAGCGGGAGGCCTGACAGGTGGTGATAGATTTTCCCGAAGACGGCCGGCAGAGTCTGAGGCGAGAAGACGGTATCAGGCGGTCTCATGGCCGGGTCATCAACCAACTGGGACAGTATCTCCCAAAACACCTGAGAATCGACGGCGCCGAGTAGGCACAAGGCTCCTCGGGTGGCCATCAACTCCAGCAAGGCGAGCGGGCCGCGGATATCGAATTTCCAGGGAGGGAAGAGCAGGCTCCGTCCGTCATGCAGCACTTCGAGTGCGGGCTCTTTCCCATGCCGCACTTGGCGGGAATCTCCCTTCGTGCGTCGCAATTCTTCGGTGAGGCAGGCCGGGGAGAGGCGTGTCGGCTCATAGGCAAAGGTCGGTGTGGCCGGGGCCCAGCAGGTGACGATGAGATAGCGGGAAGCGAGACGCTGGTCTCGTTCCAGCAAGTCTAGCGCAAACATGTCCTGATCGCCGTAGAAGCGAAAGTCCAGGTTCGGCATGGCCCGCAAACGGCTGAGGCGAAGCGGATGGGCGTGCAGTGGTCCACCGAGTTGCGAGCGTGGGTCCAGCCGGTCGAGGCAGTGCAGGATCAGGGGTCTCTGTTGGGCCGCCAGGGATGAGCCATACCGGGTGGCCAGTTCTTCCGCAAAGGAGAGGTCGCCCGCCCCCAGATCCAGCACGGATGCGGGCACTTGATCTAGCAACAGATCGAAGGGGTTGCGGTGGCGCTGAAGGAACGTGTCTACCGTCGCAGGTGAAACCGAGGGGCTGAGCCATTTCGCAACGGATGCTGCCCGCACTCCAAAGAAGATGCACAGGGCGCGCAGGCCTTTGGTTGTCGGCAACCCGGTGAGTTGCTTGAGTACGTCGGGGTACGATGTGCGGCCTGTCGAGGGTTGGTCCTTGGCGAAGGCGGCCGTAAGGTGCCGTTTGATGTCCTCTGAAACGGCTGAGGCCGCGATGGCCTTGAGGAGACGGTCCCGCGTGACGGGCCATTCAGTCGGATGGACCAGGTGGCGAGTGCCTTCCCACGCAGTGGGATCGGCGGACCGGGCGGCCGCGACCTGTTTGCGGAATGCGGCCGATCTGTCTGGCTCAAGTACCATGAAAAATCAGCAGTTGATGGGCACGTGGGTGATACGCAAATGCTATGCTGTGAAATAGCGTTACGCAGAGTATCGAGCCTGTCGTAAAGGAGTCAAGCACGGTGCCCTTGCGGCTGCGCCATGCGGAGAGAAGGAGACGTGATGTGTAGAGCAGAGATGGGTTCCTGCAGGAGGCAGTTCCATAGAGTCGGTCGATTTCTCACCCTGGCGATGGTGCTGTTGGGTCTGTGGGGGTGCCACACGAAGGGGCCTGTGGGAATGCCCGCAGGGCAACCGTGGAGTGACTGGGCGCCAGGGCAGCTGCTGGATGCGAAGACCGGCCTCGTCGTGCCGACCGATACATGGTTAGAACAATTGACCGGGTACGATGTCATTTATCTTGGTGAGGAGCATCACAACCGCTTCCACATCGATGCGGCCTTGACCGTGCTTCGGTCGCTCGCCGACCGAGGGCGCAAGCCGGTGCTGACGATGGAGATGTTCGGGTGGGACGGTCAATCTGCACTTGATCACTACCTCACCTCGACAGATGCGACTCGCGCTGGTTTTTTGGAGGATGTAGGGTGGAAGCAAAATTGGGGTGGTGCGTTCGAGGATTACGAGCCGTTGGTGCAGTTTGCGAGGGATCACCGATTCCCGCTGGTGGCAATGAATCCACCAAAGCCCTTGATTCGCCAGGTTGTGAAGCAAGGACTCGCTCAAGCGAAAGCGTTGCCGGAATGGAGTCAGTGGGGGATGGAGGGAGAGGACGTCGTCGATGACACTGCGTACCGCTCGCGAATCTTGTCACAGCTTCAGGCTTGTCATGGGGGCGGGGCCCCCGAAGACTATTTGACGATGTATGAGGCTTCCATGGTACGGGATGAGGGGATGGCCAAGACCGTGGCAGCTGCTTTCCACAGGGTTCGAGCCGGAGTGGATCCCGCTCAAGGCCCTGTGGTGAGTTACACCGGTGGAGGTCATGTCCAGTACCGATTGCCTGTTCCGAACCGTGTGGCCAGGCGGGTGCCCGCTGGACTCAAGCAGGTGACGGTGTATCTGGCGACCTTTGAGCTGGATCGGGCCGCGGAGCTCTACCAGTCGATGCAAGAGGGAATCGCGGATTTTGTCTGGTTGACGCCGCCCGGATCTCAAGGCGCTCCTCGGCGGTGCCGATAAGAAGAGTCAGTGGTTGGGTGGGGCTGGGGGCGTCCCGCGCTGTGCCTGTGCTCGTCCCCTCCCTCGCAGGGATATGGGGAAAGGCCCGTGTCGTACACGTGGCTCTCCTCCCGAACTGGCGGCAGTCGGGGTGATGAATGTCTGGGCCGCGGGCGATCGTTCGCCGCGTGCAAGGGTGATGGAGTGGGATCATTCATGTTGCAGGTGACAGGATGAGGGGGAAAATCGCATGTTCAGCTGACCGCCTGGGGTTGTTGGAGGCGGCCATGATCAGTTCGGTCGTGGAGCCCAAAGCCTTTCAGATCGGAAAGCAGTACCAGGCGGAGCGGCGTGTGCAGCTGACTGATGCCTCGGATACCGAATTGACCTCCTCGGTCATGGGCAATTCCGGGTTGTACGAGCAAACGATTCGCCTCGCCAACGGCCAGCTGGAGGCCAAGTGTTCCTGCACGTTGCCTGAACAGCCCATGTGTCGGCATGGTGTGGCCGCGCTCCTGGAATACCATCGATGGTCGAACGCGCGGATCGTTCCCAAGGCCAGACCGACCGTCCCTCGCCCTGAAGCTGTGCGCGTTGCCCAGAAGGCTGCGCCGTCCAACGATGTCAAATTGGGGGAGCTGACTCAATTTACAGAGTGGATGCAGCGAGTGGTGCAGGCGATCCAGAGTGGCCAGCCGGTTCCCGAGCAGCCGAATATCGAACCAGGGCTCGTCTCAACCTGGACTCACATCATTCAGCAGCTGGATGAACGTCGCAGAGAAAGCGAAGTGACGCAAATTCAACTCGATACGGACATTCGCAACCGGGAAGCGGTGGTTGGCCGTCTCACCCAGGACCTAGAGGCATCAGTGAAGGAGGCAAAATCTCTGGAGGTCCTCTGCCGGGATCTGCAGCGGGAGGTGGAGCAACAGAAGGCGGTGTTCACCAAAACCGCTGATCTCTCGCACCATATCGAGCAGGTCGAGGGAGAGGTCAAAGCTATTGCCGCGCTTGTGACCGAAAAGGGCCGTCGGCTGGAGGGGCTCTCTGACACTTGTCGGGAGGTAGCGACCATGCTCAAGGCTCTCGGCAAGGCGTAACAGCGATCGAACGGCAATCGACCTCCTGCTGGCCACGGGTGAACGCTCCCCAGCCTTTCCCTCTCATACCCCCTTGCGTCCTCCCTCGTGGCTTCAGTACAATGCAGGCCTCTTTGGGCAGTCCTTGATTACAAGGGGGAGATCATGAACAAGCTGATAGTGGGAGTCTTGGGCGGAGTCGGGGTCCTTCAGGCAGCCAATGCGTTTGCCAACGTCAGCGAAGGTCCGCCGGATTACAGTGGTATCACGGGTCTGTACTACACCTTGATCGCCCTAATCTTGGGCTTCGGCGTGTACGACACCTTTTTCAAGAAGAGCTAACCAACCCGTTCCGGTTTCTTGGCGTGGAATGTTGCTCTGTTCGTGACGGCAGAGACGATGTTTCACGCCAGTTTTTTACTCCGGTTCTAGCCGGTGCTCGCTCGTTCAGCACTGGCAGCAGGCTCTTCAACACGTTCTCGACAACCATCCGATAGCCTTCCGCTGTGGGGTGGATGCCGTCTGCCTGATTAAGCGATTTCTCTCCACCAACCCCTTCCAGTAAGAATGGAATCAAGGGGAGAGAATGGACTTGAGCCAGCTCCCTGTACATTGCCTCAAACTTGCTCGTGTACTCTTCTCCGTAGTTCGGTGGTAGTTTCATCCCGGCAAGGATCACCTGCACCTCCGCCTCTTTCAGTCGCCTGATGATCGCGTCCAGGTGAGAACGGGTTTCCATGAGACCCAAACCCCGCAGTCCGTCGTTCCCTCCCAATTCGAGGATCACTACACGCGGGTTGCCCGCAAGGACCCAGGAAACGCGCCGGAGCCCGCCCGCAGAAGTGTCACCACTGACCCCGGCGTTGAGCACCAGGTAGGGCTGCCCCAACGCATCGAGCCGTTTCTGTAACTGTGCGGGATAGGTCTGGTCGGGAGCGACTCCAAGACCGGCCGTCAAGCTATCGCCGAACGCCACAATTTTGAGCCGATCGTCAGCGTGCGGGGGTGGCGTGGAAGCCTGGGGCGTCTGAGGATGGGGCTCGCGAGGCGCGGGTTGTGGTGTCAAGCTGGTGGTCGGTGAGGGTGGCGATGTCGGCGTTGTCGAGGGATCACAACCTAACAGGCCGATGATGACGACCGCCGCGAAGCAGCCTGTCTTAAGACGCAAGGTGATAGGGAAATGGTCGGAGCCGGTCTTCATGACTACAGTATAATATGAATTTGCGGATGCGTGCCGTCGTCAACGGAGCAGATACACCATGATTGCGACTCAACATGTGACGATGCAACTTGAGGCCGGCGGGGAAATGGTGAGGATTCTTGATGATGTCACGCTGGAGATTCCAGACAAGCAGACGGTCGCGATTGTCGGACCATCCGGAAGCGGCAAGTCCACGCTGCTGGGTTTGATTGCGGGGCTTGATCGGCCAACCTCCGGAAGGATCTGGCTCAACGGCGTTGACATCACGACACTCGGAGAAAAGGCGATGGCTCGTCTGCGCCTCGCGAGCATCGGGTATATTTTTCAGTCCTTCCATCTGATTCCGACGCTCACGGCGTTGGAGAATGTGTCGATTCCACTCGAACTCGCCGGCGATACGCGCAGCCGTGAGCGGGCTGGTGACTTGCTGGAGGCGGTCGGATTGGGGCACCGGGTGTCGCATTATCCGGTGCAGCTGTCAGGCGGGGAACAGCAGCGTGTGGCCGTGGCGCGAGCCTTTGCTTGTCGGCCGCCGATTCTGCTGGCAGACGAGCCGACCGGAAACTTGGATTCTGCCACCGGCCGACAGGTGATCGAGTTGATCATGGCGTTACATCGTGACGTGGGAACCACACTGGTCTTGGTGACTCACGATCCGCAGCTGGCTGTCACGATGGAGCGGGTCATCACGATTCGGGACGGCCGGATTGCGTCAGACCAACTGACGGATGGTCCCCACAACCTGTCTGATTCTCTCTCATGATGCCCTTCTGGTTCATCATGGGCTGGCGGGAATTGCGGTCCGCCTGGCGCCATTTCCTCTATTTTTTGGCATGTATCGCGCTCGGTGTCGGCGCGGTCGTCGGAGTGTCCCTCTTTTCGGCGAATGTTGAGCGCGCCGTGCTCAAAGAAGCGCGAGGTTTGCTCGGTGGTGATCTGGAAATTCGAGTGTCCAGACCCATGGGTGATGCCGGCTTGGCGGTGCTCAAGCCGCTCGCAGAGCGTGGGATTCTCACCACGCGGGTGAGCGAGTTGGTGGCGATGGTGGCTCGAATCAATCGTGCCGCAGGCGGGGTCGACGTCACGCAGCTGGTTGAATTGAAGGCGGTCGAGCCTGGGTATCCGCTGTATGGCCTGGTGAGAACGGCCCCGGATCGTCCGCTCACGGAGTTACTGCATCCAGCTGGCACTGGTTGTCGAGAGGCCTGCCACGGGGCAGTTGTACAGGACGGGCTTTTGATTCGTCTGGGGCTGGCCATCGGTGACGCGATCAAGATCGGGCAGGTCTCCTTCGTCATCACCGGGGTGATTCACAACGAGCCCGACCGGATGGCCAACATGTTCAGCTTGGGGCCGCGGGTGCTGATTTCTCAAGAAGGACTCGCGGTGGCGAATCTGATCAAGCCAGGCAGTCGCTTGCGCGAGCGGCACCTCTTAAAGCTGCCTGGAACCATGGCTCCCTCGCCGCTGCTGCACGAGCTGCGGGGGCGTCTGGCCGCGGAGTCCGCACGTGTGTCTTCGTATCGGGATGCGCAACCTCAGCTCAAGCAGTTTCTGGAGCAATTGGCGCGCTATTTGGGACTCGTCGGCCTGACGGCGTTGTTTGTCGGCGGAATCGGTGTGGCACTGTCGATCCAGGCATTCTTGCGCGAGAAGCTGCAATCCATCGCCATCCTGAAGACGGTGGGCGCGGATACGCGAACCATCATCGCCTCCTATTTGGGACAGGCCGTCGGATTGGGCTTCCTGGGCAGTGCGGCAGGCATCGCGATCGGTGTCGCGCTGCAGTCGGTCCTCCCGCAGGCCGTCTCCACTGTACTGGCAACCGATGTGCTACAGCAGATCGAGTTTTCGGCGGTGCTCTCACGCTCGGCGTTGGAGCCGCTGGCGAAAGGCGTGGCTTTGGGCGTGCTGACGACGTTGCTCTTCAGCGTCTGGCCCTTGTTGACCATTCGTGAAATCAAACCGGCTTCCATTTTTCGGCGTGAGGTGGAAGGTGTGCCTGTGCCAGCGGCGCGGCGGGGCACATCGTGGTGGGGGCGAGCGGTTTGTCTGATCACGGCGGATCCCGTTCGGGCGGCAACGGCAGCCGGCATCGGACTGGGCTTGGCAGGACTTTCGGTATGGCAAGCCGGCTCGTTCGCCATCGGCGGTCTGTTTATCGCCGGTTTAGTGATGGCGTTGCTGGTGTTGACCGTGGCGGCCAATCTGTTGTTGTGGGGATTGCACACGATTCCCGTGCCACGGGTGCTGTCCGTGCGGCAGGCACTCGGCAATCTTCAGCGTCCCGGTGCGCAGACGCTTGGCGTGATGGTCGCGATCGGCGTCGGGGTGATGGTGATTCTCGCGATTGGGCTGCTGGAACATGCCTTGGTGCGGCAGGTGGGCGAGAATCGGCCATCCGATTCGCCGACATTCTTTTTCATCGATATCCAGCCTGATCAAGTGGCCCCCTTCACCGAGCTGGTCCATCGACGGACCGGCGATTTCGCCCCCGATCTGACGCCGTTGGTTCGCTCTCGATTGCATGCCATCGACGGTCGGGTCGTCACGGTGGACCGCGAATCCGAACAGGAAGAACCGCCCAGTCAGTCTCGCGAGGAGAAACGCAAGAACTGGTATGTGAACCGGGAGTACGTGTTGACCTTTTTGGATGACGTACCGAAGGACAACCGGATCGTGCGGGGCACGTGGTGGAAGCCCGGGCAGAAGTTTGTACGACCGCAGGTGTCTGTGGAAGAAGAAGCGGCAAAAAGTCTCGGAATCGATATCGGCACGGTCGTGGATCTCAACATCCAGGGCACGATCCTTCAGGCCGAGGTGAGCAGCATTCGAAAAGTCGAGTGGGGGAATTTTTCGACCAATTTCTATCTGATCATGTCGCCGGGGTCACTGGATGGCGCGCCGATGACCTACGTGGCGACGGTTCGCGTGGCGCCGCGGGACGAGGCTACCTTTCAGTCTGCCGTGGTGGCGGCGTTCCCCAATGTGACCGCCATCAACATCGGCGAAGTGTTGAGCAGTTTCGCCAGGGTACTCGATCGGTTATCACTGGCCATTCGCGCCGTTGCCGTGTTCTGTCTGTTGGCCGGCGCGCTGGTGATGGCGGCCGCATTGGCTGCCACGCGGTATCGGCGACTCTATGAGGCGGTGATTTTGAAAGCGCTTGGCGCGACCCGCGGGTTGATCGCCCGGTCCTTTGCGGCCGAATATGCGCTGCTGGGTTGTGTGGCAGGCACGATCGGCGTCGTCCTCGCGAGTGCGTTTTCGTGGGCGATCCTGCGGTATATCTTGGAATTGCCCTGGGCCCTGGAGCTTGAATTGTTGGGCGTCGGCCTGGGCTGCACCATCCTGCTCACCCTTCTGGTCGGATTTCTCAGCACCTACCGCCTTCTCGGGCAACCTCCCTTGAGTGTGCTGCGGCACGAATAACGGGATCCCACTGTCGCGTCCGATCAGGTGGCCCTGCGTGTTAATACGGCGCGAATTGCCTCGCGATCCCGTTCGCCAAAGCGCACCGCGATATGCAGCTGTTCGAGGTACTGCTCCAGGCTTTTCCCGCCCAGATCGATCTTGCGGGTGGCAAAGAACTGCCGCACGTCTCGTTCCAGTTCAGGCGTGGAGAGTCCGACAATGCCTCCACACATCCGGCGCAGGCCGCTCTTGGGAAACAAGCGGTCCATCCGTTCCCAATGTGTCTTCACAAACTCCCAGGCCTTTTCACGAATGTAGACATTGTGGAGTAGGCTGCTGACGAGGAAGGGCGCATCCTGGGTCCGGACTTCATCGGTGAGGGTTTTTGCCAGCGTTCGCTCCAGCAATGCGGGGTTTCGAAAGGCCGCAAGTGAAAAGAGATAGCGGCGTTCCTCTTGCGGGGTAGTCGCTTCACGGAAATGTCGAGCGAATTCTTCGTAGCGAACCTCGTCCCCTGTGAACGCCAAAATAGACACCAGCGCGGGTATGGCGTTGGGGTCTATGGGCCTGGTTTGGGTTTGCAGGGCACGGTAGGCTTCTTCCGCCTGTGCCTGAACGGTCTCATCGCGACCCAGGGTGCCTAAGGCGCGTATGATATCGCCGCGCAATTCCCTGACGAGTTCACGTTCATCAGCGCGTGGTGCCCAGCCAAGATCAGCGAACGTCGAAGCGAGGCGCTTTCGCACAAGCGTGGCCAGCAGGGGGCGATCCTCCTCGGCGAGCAGTTGATGGAGGGTGGAAAACGACCCCAACATGACGGCCCAGACATGCGGATCACGCTCCCCATGAAAATGCTCGGTAAGAGCGAGGTAGTCTGCGGGGGACACCATGCCGGCGATGGTGGAGGCCCAGGTGTCGTTCAAGAGATTGAATCGTTCGACCGGATCTAGTTTATCCAGGCCTCGCGTCTGCAACCCGGCCAGCAATTCAGCGCTGTAACGGACGCGGTAAAATCCATGTCCGCCTTCATTGGCTAGGATCGACGTCCAATCTTGCGGTAAGGGGATA
The DNA here is from genome assembly GCF_905220995.1 of Nitrospira defluvii. NCBI lineage: Bacteria > Pseudomonadati > Nitrospirota > Nitrospiria > Nitrospirales > Nitrospiraceae > Nitrospira > Nitrospira defluvii. The sequence goes on along the minus strand of NZ_CAJNBJ010000001.1, from coordinate 923,498 downwards.
CGACTCTCCCGCTCGCGAAGCAGCACGCGTCTGGTTTCAGCTCCTTGCTTGGTGACAATGCGCAATTGGACCGGAATCTGCCAGTGTAGCGTAGCCGCTGCCGACATGGCCGCCGAACCATCCTCGGCATACGTAAACCTATGTTGCCTGAGGGTGAGCGACGAGGGTGTGTCCACGCTCAGCGAGAGCAAAGGATAGCCGGGTGAGAAAATCCACTCGTTCATGAGTGCCGGAACATTCTGCTGTGATGCGTGCCCGAGTGACACCCAGAGGTCGGTGGTTTCGGCATTTCCATAGGCATGCGACGTGAGATAGTGACGGACTCCGTCGCGGAATACCGTTGGCCCGAGATGTTGTTCCAGCATGCGCAACACCGAGGCACCCTTCTCATAGGTCAACACGTCGAACATGGCCTCGGCTTCTTTGGGGGCACGTACGGGAAACTCAATCGGCCTGGTGCTGAGGAGCCCATCCACCGACAAGGCGGCCGCGCGCGCGATACCGAACGCCGTCCAGCGTTCCCATTGCGGCTTCCATGCGTCGACCACGAGCATTTCCATAAAGGTCGCAAACGCCTCGTTGAGCCAGAGCCCGTTCCACCAGGCCATCGTGACTAGGTCTCCGAACCACATATGGGCATTCTCGTGTGCCACGACATCGGCCACGCGCCCCTGCTCAGCGTGCGTGGCGGTTCGCTGGTCGAGGAGCAAGGCTGTCTCTCGAAAGGTGATCGCGCCCAGATTCTCCATAGCACCGGAGGCGAAGTCCGGAATGGCAATCAGATCCAACTTGTCCCCTGGATAGGGGATGCCGTAGTAGTCGGCTAGAAAGTTGAGCGAATAGACCGCGATCTCATGGCCAAAGGAGGTGAGGTGTTGTTTGCCCGGCACGGACCACAACCTGACTGGAGTCTGTTGGGCCATGATCGGGGGAGTCGCCACCAGTTCTCCGACGATGAATGCGACCAGATAGGTCGACATCTTGATGGATTCCGCAAAGCGGACCACGCGCTTGCCCTGTTCCTGCCGATCCTCGATGATTCGCGTGTTTGAAATGGCCGTCAGAGAGGGATCGATCACCAACGTCACGGCGAACATGGCCTTGAAGTGGGGTTCATCCCAACAAGGGAAGGCCCGCCGCGCGTCCGTGGCCTCAAATTGCGTAGCGGCCAGATTGCGGACGACGCCGTGACTATCTTTATAGCTGCTGCGATAGAACCCGCGGAGTTTGTCGTTCAAGGTTCCACGAAAGGCGAGGTGCAAGATCCAGATGCCGACCGGAATCTCTTGTTGAAAGCTGATACGGCATCGCTGATGTTCCTCGTCTATCTGGACGGTTCCGGTTCTGGGCTGTCGTCCCTCCGCGGACACCATCGCCGAGGAGATGTCCAACTCTGTGGCATTCAGGAGGATCTCCGAGGTCGGTTCGGTCACCGTCAAGGTGACGACCTCATGGCCGATGAAGGAATGGGCCGTGAGATCGGGCTCGATGCGCAGGTCGTAATGAGTCGGCCGGACGTGGTGCGGGAGTCGATAGGGATCTTGCAAGTTCATGGATGACGCCCCCAAGTTATGCGTGGACTGTCGTCGGTTGTAAGAGGGAGTCGGACCACTCCACGCGGTGCGTGCGAAGAGCAGCCATGAGGCGCCCTGCCAGGTCCCGATCCAAAGCATTGCGTTGGCGGTGGCGCGAACGACCAGCAGAGCCGTCTGCCGGCGTGTGACCGGAGGATCGGTAGATCCATCGGTCATGGTTTCGGGGCATGGGTCACGTCGACGCCCTGTGCGTGGCCGACGATGAGCATACTGGTCCGCCCGATGAACAGCCCGGTTTCGACGATGCCGGGGATTTGATTCAACTCGATTTCCAGCGTAGCTGGGTCAGCGATCTTGGGCATGTGAAGATCGAGGATCACATGGCCGGCCTCGGTCTGGAACACGGTTCCATTGCGTTCGCGTAACACGGCCTTTCCGCCGGAAACCTGTTCGATGTTTCGCGCGGTGCTGCCCCATCCGAACGGCACCACTTCAATCGGCAGCGGGAAGCTTCCTCCGAGTCCCGGCACGAGCTTCGTGTGATCGACCATGACGATGAACTGCTTCGCCGCAGCGGCCACGATTTTTTCTTTAAGTAACGCGCCTCCGCCGCCTTTCACGAGATTCAACGCGGGATCGACCTGGTCCGCTCCGTCGATGGCGACATCAATCATCCAGGCATTGTCGGACTCGATCAAGGGAATGCCGGATTGTCGTGCCAGGGCGGCGGTATCGTGAGAGGTCGGGACAGCCTGAATCTTGAGCCCGGCACAGACACGTTCACCCAGGGCTAGGATCAAATGTTTGGACGTCGTGCCGGTGCCCAGTCCGACGACCATACCGTCGCGCACAAATTCGGTTGCCTTCAGGGCGGCTTGCCGCTTTTCAGCATCGAGATCGTATGGTGGTGTCATGATGAATGTGATGAGGTGAGTTGAGCAGCCATGGATGCCGCACCAAGCAGGGCGGTCTTATCGTTCATGACGACCTTCACGGGAATCTGGGTCATCAGGCGTTTGTATCGGCCTTTGTTCGTAAAGCCGCGCATAAACGAGCCATCCTGCAGTTTAGTGAGTAATTTGGGGGCGATACCTCCGGCGACATAGACACCGTCCAGCGTGAGGGCCTTCAAGGCCAAGTTGCCCGCTTCTGCGCCATAGATGGTGGCGAATAAATCCAGGGCCTGCTTGGCGATCTCGGCTTGGCCCTTGAGTCCTGCTTCGGCAATCTCGGCGGCCGGGTTGCCGACCTTGATCTTTTCCGCCAGCCAGGTCGGCTCATTTTTTTTGGTGTCGCGGAGATATTCATAGACGGCGTGCAGGCCGGGGCCGGACACGATCCGCTCGTAGCTGACATGGAGGTAACTGCCTCGGAGATGGCGTAGCAACTCGATCTCGGTGTCGCTGTTGGGCGCAAAGTCCGTATGCCCGCCTTCTGAGGGCATGGGCCGATAGCGGGTACCGTCCCAACACAGAATACATTCGCCAAGGCCGGTGCCAGCCGCGATGAGGGCCAGGGCTTGTTTCTTTTTGGGCGGCGCTCCGGCGTTCAGCACGACGATTTCATCCGGCGTGAGGAGAAGGAGGCCATGAGCCGTCGCTTCGAGATCATTTAAGAGTCGCACCTGCGGAATGGCAAATCGCTCAGCGAGGGTGGCCCCCTCGATGACCCACGGCAGATTGGTCGTGCGACAGCGGTTATCGATCACTGGGCCTGCCACACCGAAGCATGCCGCGGCGACTCGGATCGGTTCGGGAGTCGCCTCATCGGCCTCCGTATCTGACCCCGGAGCCGAATCACCGGACTCTTGCTCCTCGTCGCCCTCTATCGCCGGTTTGGCCAGGGGAGTGCTCAGGAATTCTTCGACGATGTCTTCTAAGGTTTTGTAGTCCGCGCTGTGGAAACTGTCTTCGCGGACCGGCTCGACACGTCCGTTGGTCCATTCGTAGAGGGCTAAATTCGTTTTCGTGCCACCGATATCACCTGCCAGAATCATGGATCCTCTTGCGATGTCGAATGTGGTGGTGTCGTTGTCAATTTGGATGCTGCGGCGTAGTCAAGATACCACAACAGTCGTCCGTGCTCAGGCCGAACCAATGCGGCCGGATAGGGGATCGGATCATCGCCTCGATGTTCCAAGATGCGTTGGACGACCGTTGCCTTATTGTGCCCGGTGACGAGAAACAGTATCACACTCGCATGATTGATCACACCTAGGGTGATGGTGATGCGAGACCGGGGCCCCTGTGGAGCGGAACTCGGGACTACCCAACGCGTCGATTCGCTCACGGCCGGAGTGCCGGGGAACAGCGAGGCGGTGTGGCCATCATCGCCCATCCCCAACAGGACAAGGTCGAAAACCGGCCATTGTTCTTCCGGCGTTGCGGTTAGACGACGAAGAAGCGTCTCGTAGCTGATCGCAGCTGCCTCCGGCAGATCTTCGCCCTGTATGCGGTGGATCGAGGAAGGCGGAATGTGTAAAGGCGCAAACAACATCGCCTGGGCGAGCCCAAAATTGCTCTCGTGGTGCTCAGGGGGAACGCAGCGCTCGTCTCCAAAGAAAAAATGGACTTTGGCCCAGTCTAATCGGCGTGCGATGGTTGGACTCGTGAGGGTGGCGTAGAGCGCTTTCGGCGTCGATCCGCCGGAGAGAGCCACCAGAAAACGGTTGCGTTCGGCGATCGCGCGCTGTCCCAGTTGTACAAGAAGGTCTGCCGCGGCCAGCACAAGTTCCTGTGCGTCTGCAAAGGTATGCAGCTCCGGTGCGAGTGGCATCTCAGCGACGGGCTCGACGTGCTGAGGGAGTTGGTCTGGTTGTCGCAGGCTTCTTCCGACTGGCACGCGCGGAGGGGGTAAGCAGTGCCACGAGCTGGCGTATGGTACGAACAGGATCTGCGCCCAGGCTGATTCGAACGGCAGGACGTTGGTGGCTGTGCAGCGACTGAAGATCGCCGAGCGCCTGGGCTTGCGCGAGCGTGCCGAATGTATAGGACTGTTCTGGAATCGGGAGATCCGGCCTCATGGCATCGACCAGCTCCAGAAACAGCCCGGTGTTGGGGCCACCCTTGTGCAGTTGCCCTGTGGAGTGCAGGTAGCGCGGGCCGTACCCGGCCGTGGTGGCTAGGCGATGTCGGACCATGATGGCCTTGCGCAGGGCGCGCAGTGCGGCATCGATTTGGGGATTTGGAGTCGTGTATGCGAGAATCGCCACATATCGATGAGGCGCCGCTTGCTCAAGCAACTGCGCAAGGGCCTGCCGGGGGGGTGGCATCGGTCGTGCCGGAAGTCGTCCCCGACTGTCGACCTCCTTCAAGACGCGGGCGGTGTTGTCTTTGCTTTCCTGAACATTCGGCTGATCGAAGGGATGAATCCCGAGGACGTGGCCGGCGACCGCGGTGGCGAATTCCCAGCGGAAGAATTCCGCGCCCAGGTCGTACAGATCGTTCAGGTTGAGGCGGAAGATCGGATGCCCCGCCTTGTGAAGGGCGGCGAGGCCCCGGTCCAACGACGCATTGCGGTCCCCCTTCAAGCGAAGGCAGACGAAAAATCGATCGGTTCCATAGGTCGATGGTGTGGCAAGGGCCTCTCCTGCTATGGGGACGAGCCCTGTTCCTTCCTTGCCGGTACTTTCCGCCAGGAGTTGCTCTACCCAGAGGCCGAACGAATTCAGTGTCGGCGAGGTAAGAAGCGTAACTTTGTCGCGTCCGCCGCGGGCCATGACGGCCATCGTAGCCCCTAGGACTGCGCCGGGATTGTCTTGTGGCGAGGATGTATGCCGACACGCTTCGCGCATGGAGAGGGCTCGTGAGAGGAGCTTTTCAACATTGAGTCCTAGTAGGGCCGCAGGAACCAGGCCGAAGTAGGAGAGCACTGAGTAGCGCCCGCCGATATCGGGTTGGTTGATGAATGTGCGCCAGAACCCGCGCTCACGCGCCAGTCGTTCGAGACCTGTCCCGGGATCCGTGATGGCGACAAACTGGGCTCCACCCCGATGCCCTTTGGTCTGGTGTACGAGGTTCCAGAAGTGGGCGAAGAGCGACATGACTTCGATCGTTCCGCCGGACTTGCTGGCCACAAGGAAGAGAGTTCGCGCCGGCTGGATCGCTTTGGTAACCTGCCGGACCCAACCGGGCACCGTGGAGTCCAACACCCAGAGTTGTGGGGCGCCTTTGGCGGGGCCGAAGGTACAACGCAAGACTTCGGGGCCGAGGCTGCTTCCCCCCATGCCGAGCAGGACCACGTCGGTGATGCGAGCTTCCCGCGCCGCTTGCGCGAAGGTTCGCAAATCGGACAGTCCGTCTTGCATCTGATCAAGGACTGTCAGCCAGCCGAGGCGGTTTTCGATTTCCGTCGGGGCGGGCTTCCATACGGTGTGGTCTCGAGTCCAGGTCCGCTCAATGGTGTGGCTTCCGGCGAGGTCCTCAAGTGTTCGGGTGATGGCCTGGTCGGCCGGTCGTGACGATGGGTTGGGGCGGATCGGCATAACACGCTCTCTTCCATGAGGTGGAGGAACGACAATGCACGTCGGCTCTGTCGTATCTTAGGTTCGGGAATTCAAAAAGGCAAACAGGTGGGCGTCGAGGTCGGTCAGGAGACGGGACGCATGCATGGCCGGAGCGGATGCGTTCGACTCAGTCGGAGCGGGTGGTCGTAACGCTAGGTTTCTTCTTCTTGATCGCCCAGGTCGGCCAGGACGAGTGAAATAGAGTTGTGTGATTCCAAGGCACCAACGATGTTGACCGGTGTGCCCACCGCGACCTGATCAAACAGCACGGCAATCTGCGGATTGTCCAGCACAATGCCGCCGTATGGCTGATCCGTGATGCCCTGAGCGATGCCGTGAAGTTCGATGAGCCCGGGCATCTGCCGGTTCTTGGGAATCAATCCCGCTTGTTGCGCGTCTGCAAACCGGCGTCGGTCCTCTGCGTTGGGATAATCGAGAATCAAGGCACGAAAGAAGGGCGTTTGTCCGGGTCCGCGTTTGCGCTGGATGCGATATTCACCCTCGGGGGTCGCCCCGTCTCCGTAATGTTGTTTTGCACGGATGCCTCTTGAGCCCAGGCGGATCGGATAGGTCAGAATTTTCCGGCCGCTTTTATATACCGTGAGGACGCGGTCGGCCTTACTGATCACAATGGCATGCGCTCGATTTTTTCGGGACCAGTCGATGGTGCGTTGCGCAGATTCTCGCCAGGCGGCGATCAGGTCGTCGTCGGCATACCGTCCTAATTCATTCGTGAGCAGGGCGGTTTGGGTCAGGAGGATTTTGCCGGCGCGTTCTGAGGCCTGATTCGCATACTCAAACTGTCCCTGCTCAAGGTAATGGCGGGCTTGCTTCACGAGCAGTTCGGTTTCGAGCGGATGTTCGCCGAGCACCACGCGACTGCCGATGTCTCCTACGCGGGTATTCAGGAGCCGCAGGCGTTGCTCAACTTTGGCTAGCTTGGCTTCCGCTGCGGTTCGTTGTGCGAGGAGTTGGCTGTTGACCTCGGCGATGAGTTGCGTTCCTTCGGCCTGAAGCGCTTCCAACTCCGTTTCCAGCTCATTATCTTCCCAAGGCCAGCGAACGATATTCTCCTCCGACCGGACGCGGCCTCTGAGGGCCATCCATTGGCGAGAAAACTTGGAATAGGCCTCGGGCGTGATGGTTGAGGCTCGCAAGGTGCCGAGATCACGATCAATGCTTTCGATCGCTTCCACTAATTCTTCAGGGACGGTCTCGACGCACCCGCTCATGCTCATCGCGAAGAGGCTGACGAGGGCCACGCGTGAAACGGTGTGAAAAATGTTGAACCTGTGATTCATGCTGGGTGTATTCTATCGCGCGCGGGGAGTACCTGCGAGTTCTTCCTGCCATTTGGCAAGCTCGTTTCGCAAGGATCCCCAATGAAACCCTTGCGCAACGTGATCGGCCAGATCTACGAAGGCTGCTCGCAGTGGATTCTTCCCCTGGATGCTGAGACGCAATGTGAGTGCCAGAGATGTATCATCCCACTTGGTCGGGCAATTGTTTTGTGGAACAAGTAGTTAGACGGAAATGACCGAGACGGCGCCTGCCGTGACGCTGTGGCGTCTTTGCCAATCGAGGGCAAGAGTGCCTCAAGCATTTCGCGGGCGGTCCAGCACTATTCGGCTTCCTCACGCGGTGCTCGTGGCGTGAGGGTGACTGTTGTTGCTCCCGCTGGCGACTGCCGAGTGGGTGCGCATCGATTGACACCCTCCTGTCCCGCCCCTATAATGCGGCCTCTTGATTGAAAATTGATTTCTCGAGAAGGAGTGCGCAATGTCGTTCACTTTTAAGCAGCCCTCGAATCTCAAGCGCAAGCGGGAGCACGGATTTCGGAAGCGCATGAGCACCAAAAATGGCCGAAAAGTCATTGCTCGTCGTCGAGCCAAAGGCCGCGCTCGTCTCACCGTCTGATTCTTTCCTGCCGCTAGGCTATCTGCATGTAGGCAAACATCCAGGTGGTGGGTCCTTAACCTGGCGTGGGTACTGCCGCCTTACCTGGTTGTCGTATATCAATGTGACGATGCGCGATTTCTGGTCTTCCAGGGCTCGCGGTCAGGTAACCAGCGGGCGGATTTGTGATGACGGCAGGACAAAAGTCTGTGCCGTTTTTCTTGAAGCGTAGCCGGGAGATCCAGCACATCAAGAAGAGCGGACGGCGTGTCTCAACGGGATTGTTCAATCTCCAAATTTGTTCGGGCTTGTCCCAGGATGCAATGATGGGGATTGTGATCGGGCGGCGGTTTGGAACAGCGGTGCGCCGGAATCGCGCGAAACGCCTGTTTCGAGAGCTGGGCCGTGCAGCTCGGTCTGTATTAGTGCCAGGACAGGCCTTTCTGGTGTTTCCGAAACGCGAGTGCCTGAATCTGCCGTTTGTGGAATTGCAGAACATATGGCGAGCCACATTGGAAAGACAGCGGTTGGCCCGTTTTGGGGAGCCCTCGCGCTGAGGCGCCTCTGTCTTATACTCTTGACGGTCTATCGCACCTGTGTTTCGCCATTGGTCGGGCCCGCTTGTCGTTTTTATCCAACCTGTTCGGTCTATGCGCAGGATGCCATCGAGCGGTATGGCGTGATCAAGGGGGGGCTTATGGCAGTTCGACGGCTGCTGAAATGCCATCCCTTCCATCCCGGCGGTGTGGATCCCGTACGGTAACCGTCGTGGCAACAACTCCTCAGACCCCACTTATCAGCTGAACATCCATGGAAAAACGAGTCGTTGTGTTCCTCATCGTATCCTTGGCCGTCATTATCGGCTACGACTATCTGCTGAAAGGTATGGGGTTGTTGCCGCCCTCCGAGCCGGTGCAGGTGGCCACCACGGGTACTTCTGCAAGTGCCATCGACAAGGCCTCTGGCCCGGAAGGTGGTTCCGCGCAGAGCGCCAGCGCCGAGGCGAGGACAACCTCGCCCGCCGCCGCAAAGTCTGCTCCAATCGACAACGCTGTAGGCGCGGGCCAGGCGGAGGAACAGACGGTCGAGGTGGACACCGAACTGTTTCGGGCCAAGTTCAGTAATCGCGGTGCAGTACTCAAATCTTGGGAACTGAAGCGCTATACGACGTCGGGTGAAAATGGCGCCACGCCGGTGCAGCTGGTTTATAGCGGGGGGCGATTTAAGGGACCGCTCAGTCTCGTCACCAGCGATCAGGCACTTACGGGTGATCTTGGCACCGCTGTCTACCAGGTTACTCAGGACATTACTCGTCTAGACAGTGCACATCCCGTCGGCCATCTCACCTTCCGCTATCACGACGCACAGCGAAATCTCGAGGTCGAAAAGGAGCTGACCTTTCATCACGGATCCTACGTCGTGGATATTGCGATCAGGACGAAAGGGGTGACGACTCCGCTCGATGTGACCCTGGGGACCAATTTCGGCATCGTGGAGTGGGGAGAAGGCTTCATTGGGCTCATGGGGTCGGCCTCGTCTGTCGATGACAAGGTGTTGAAGGAAACGCCGGATGGCGAGGCCGAGCGCAGAGGTGAGGTGAAGTGGTCTGCCATTCAGGATAAGTACTTCTTGAGCGTGCTCATGCCGCAGAAGGCCGCGGCGGCCCTTGCCAAGAAGGAGGGAGACAAGCTGGTGTCGGCTGGTGTCCGATTCCCCGCCCCCGCAAATGGATCCGTCCTGACGATGCAATTGTATGCCGGCCCCAAGGAGTATGACATCCTCAAGGCGTTGAATGTCGGACTGGAGGATACGATTGACTTCGGTTGGTTTGTGTTCGGTAGCTGGGCGTTGGTCAAAGCGGTGGCCAAGCCGATTTTCTACGTGCTGCGCTTCCTGTACGAATTTACACACAACTATGGCATCACGATCATTTTGCTGACCATGCTGATCAAGCTCATGTTCGTGCCCTTGCAGTACAAGAGCTACAAGTCGATGAAACAGATGCAGGTGATTCAGCCGAAAGTGCTGGCCATTCAGAATAAGTACAAAGATGACCGCGATCGGCTGAACAAGGAATTGATCAAGCTGTACAAGGATCACCGGGTCAATCCGGTTGGCGGCTGCTTGCCGATGGTGCTGCAGATGCCGGTGTTTGTTGCGCTGTTCAACATTCTCTACATGACCATCGATCTTCGCCAGGCCCCGTTCATGTTCTGGATCAAGGACCTGTCCGTACAGGACCCCTATTACGTGCTCCCGATCATCATGGGGGCGACGATGGTCATTCAACAGAAGATCACGCCTACCACCATGGATCCGACCCAAGCGAAGATCATGTTGTTCTTGCCGGTGTTCATGACCTTTCTCTTCGTGAATTTCCCTGCGGGCTTGGTTCTCTATTGGTTGACGAACAATACGCTCACGATCACCCAGCAGGTTGTGACGGAGCGGCTGTTCGGCAAAAAGTGGCAAGTTCCGGCGGCGGATGGTGAGATTCCCGGCGGAGATGAGTCGAAAGAGCAGAAGCTCACCGGCAAACGGCAAAAGGGGCAGTCCGAGTAACTCCACCCTACTGGGTGCGTCATGCATGGCGCGCTGGACGATACCATCTGTGCCATCGCCACTCCCCCGGGGGAAGGTGGCATCGGCGTCATCCGCGTGAGCGGGATTCATGCCCTCGACGTGGCCGCTCAGGTGATCCTTCCCCGCTCAGGCAAGCTCCTTCACGAACTAGTTTCCCACAAAATGACGGTTGCGGATGTCTGTGCTCCAGCTCTCACTGCAGGAACGGTTCGAGGAGTACAGCTTCCGGCGAGGTTCGTCATTGATGAGGCGTTGGTCGTCGTGATGAAGGGCCCGCATTCTTACACGGGGGAAGATGTCGTGGAGGTGCAATGCCATGGAGGTCCCGTGGTGCTCGATCAGCTCTGTCGGGGGTTGCTCGCTGCCGGAGCGCGGCTCGCTGAGCCAGGTGAATTTACCCGGCGCGCGTTTCTCAATGGGAGGCTCGATCTTGCACAAGCCGAGGCCGTGCTTGATACCATTCGTGCCAAGACCACCCGTAGCCTGACCATCGCCCAGTCGCAGCGGCGCGGCGAATTGTCGCGTCAGGTGGAGTTGATTCGCTCCGATTTAGTGACCGCCCTGGCACACATAGAAGCTGCGCTCGATTTCGGGGACGAGGATATTACGTTTGTGGGGAAGGCTGAGCTTTGTGGGCTCCTGGAGGCGGCAGGGTTCAAGCTCCAGCGTTTGGTTGAATCCGGCAACGAAGGGCGTATCTTGAGGGAAGGCGCCGTGGTCGCGATCCTCGGCCGGCCCAATGTGGGGAAGTCCAGCTTGCTGAACGCGTTGCTGCATAGCGACCGAGCCATCGTGACTCCCATTCCCGGCACGACACGAGACGTCCTTGAGGAACTCGTGAGTATCGAGGGGATTCCGGTGCGATTGGTTGATACCGCAGGCATCCGTCAGACCGATGATCCCGTGGAGGCAGAAGGGATTCGTCGCAGCAGGCTCGCTTGGCAAGATGCGGACTTGGTATTGATCCTTCTGGACGGGTCCGAGGCGCTTTCCGACGACGATCTTTCCCTCCTATCCAGTTGCGAGGCCGCGCAGGTGATCCTGGTTCTGAACAAGTGTGATCTGCCACGTCAGTTATCTCGGGCACAACTCGAGGCCCTGTGCCCCGGTCATGGGGGCATGATCGATATTTCTGCCACGATGCGTCTCGGCCTGGATGAATTGCGTGGAACAATCCGTACGCGTTTGATGACCGGCGGTTTGGAATCGCGTGAGGGCGTGTTGGTGACCAACCTTCGGCACATCGATGCCTGTTCGCGTGCACTGCTGGGGGTTACGCAGGCTCAGCAATCGGTCGCGGATGATCGTGCGGGTGAATTGATTGCGGTCGATCTCCGCATTGCGGCAGATGCATTAGGGGAGATCACCGGGGTCATCACGACGGACGATATCCTCGAACGTATTTTTTCCGAGTTTTGTATCGGGAAATGAAGGGATCATTGTGATGGGGGAACGGTGGGATGTGATCGTGGTCGGGGGAGGTCACGCAGGGTGTGAAGCCGCTCTGGCCGCAGCGCGCATGGGGGCGCGGACGTTGTTGCTGACCATGGACCCCGACCGGATTGCGCAGATGTCCTGCAATCCTGCCATCGGCGGTATCGCTAAGGGCCACCTGGTGAAAGAGATCGATGCCTTGGGTGGTGAGATGGGCCGGAATACGGACCAGGCGGGTATTCAGTTTCGCATGATCAACACGAGTAAAGGGCCGGCCGTTCGTGCCTTGAGGGCGCAGTGCGACAAAAAGGTCTATCGGCAGGTCATGCAGAAAACGCTCAAAGGGCAGCCCGGACTTACGATCATGGGCGGGACGGTCGCTCGCGTGCTCACACGCGCTGGGGCAGTCACTGGCATCATCACCGACTCCGGAATGCACATTCAGGCGAGCGCTGTCGTGCTCACGTCCGGGACGTTTTTGAAGGGGCTCATCCATATTGGTCTGAACCATTTCCCTGCTGGGAGAGCCGGGGAGTCATCGGCGGAGCACCTGTCGGACTGCATGCGTGATTTTGGCTTTGAAGTCGGACGTCTGAAAACGGGAACTCCGCCTCGATTGGATCGGGATTCCATCAATTTTTCTGTCATGGAACTGCAGCCGGGAGATGACCCGCCCCCGCCCTTCTCCTACAGGACTACGCGGATTCCACTGCGTCAGGTGCCGTGCCACCTGACGCACACGAACTCACAAACGCATGATATTATTGCTAAAAATGTCGACAGATCGCCGCTCTTCAGTGGAGTGATTGAATCTGTTGGTCCGCGGTACTGCCCATCCATTGAAGATAAGGTCGTCAGGTTCGCCGACAAGAACCGCCACCAAATCTTCATCGAACCGGAGGGGCTTGAGACCAACGAGTTTTACCCGAACGGCATCTCAACCAGCTTGCCAGTTGATGTCCAGGCCGCCATTTTGAAAACCATTCCAGGACTGGAGCAGGCGAAAATACTTAAGCCCGGGTACGCCGTGGAATATGACTATTTCCCCCCACGGCAGCTGCATGGCACGCTGGAGACCAAGTTGGTTGAGGGGCTGTACCATGCGGGGCAAATCAACGGGACATCCGGCTATGAAGAGGCGGGGGCTCAGGGCATCATGGCTGGCATTAATGCGGCCTTGAAACTCCGTGGAGAAAAGCCGCTTGTGCTTGACCGGTCACAGGCCTATATCGGCGTCTTGATTGATGATTTGATTACGAAAGATGCCAGAGAGCCCTATCGCATGTTTACGTCACGAGCTGAGTATCGTCTATTGCTTCGTCATGACAATGCGGATCTACGCCTGATGGAAATCGGCCACCGTATCGGACTGATTGCCGAGGAGGCTTGTGAAAAGCTTCTCGCGAAGCGGGAACGTATCGAGCGAGAGGTCATGCGGCTGAGGGAGACGAGGCCAAGGCTCACGCCTGAGGTGAGGCGCCTTATCGAAGATGAGGCAGTGGGCGCAGTATCTCCCACGCAATCGCTTGCTGAGATTTTACGCCGCCAGGACATGACGTATGAAAAGGTTGCCGCTGTATTCGGTGGGCCGGGCATTCTTGATCCTGATGTGGTGGAAGCCGTTCAGCTTGAGGTGAAGTATGAGGGGTATATCAAAAGGCAGCTCCAACAGATTCAGCGATTGCAAAAGTTTGAGCATAGAGCCATACCGGCTGAGTTTGACTATGACAACGTGCCAGGATTTTCCGCCGAGGTCAGAGAGAAGCTCAAGCGAGTGAGGCCGGCTTCGGTGGGGCAAGCGTCCCGCATTTCCGGTGTCACACCTGCCGCTATTTCGCTCTTGCTGGTTGCGATCGAGCGCTGGCGGCGGCAACCGGCAATGGGTGACTAGGCGGGGACCTGCGAATGATCCTTCCCTTGCTTTTTTCTACAAAATCCTCGACCTGGTCCTTGACCCCTGGGACCCCTTTCGCGTAATTGTTCCACGTGGAACAGGACGCAATTCAGTTCGAGCATTCCCTTCGTGTATTGGCCGCGCAGCTCTCACTGCCTCTCCCTGATTCGTCAATACCCCATTTCTCTCGCTATTTGAACGAACTCAAAGCTTGGAACCGGGCCATCAATCTCACGGCCATCGATCAGGATATCGAGATTGTGGTGAAGCACTTCATTGATTCAATGGCTGGCGTTAAAGCCATTGATAATGATAGTGAAAAGTCAATTTTGGACATTGGGGCCGGAGCTGGTTTCCCCTCCATTCCCATCAAATTTATACGACCGGATTCGGCCATGGTACTGCTCGAGCCGAGCGAGAAACGGAGCTCGTTTTTGCGGTACATGATTGGATCGCTTGGTTTGAGAAGGATGGCTGTGGTGACCGCCAAAGTGGAAGATTACATCGAGAGGCAGGAATCGGCGCAGAGATTTGATTGCATTGTTGTTCGGGCCTTGAAGGTGGACGGACGGGGACTGGAGCTTGGAAAGTTGCTCAAGCCGGGCGGGAAGGTGATTTTGTATCGAGCTGAGCGGGTTGAGAAGGGGTTTGAGCTGGCCAACCTTGCTTTGCTCGAAGAACTCGAGTATGAGCTTCCGTCGGGATACGGTCATCGAGTGTTGTCGGTCTTTTCGAAGTGAGTCGATGTTCCACGTGGAACATCGACAACGAAGCGGCTAGGTGCTAGCAAAATTGGGGGCGATATGGCTCGAATCATTGCTGTTGCAAACCAAAAAGGTGGAGTAGGCAAAACGACCACCTCAGTGAATCTTGCCGCAGCCCTGGCGATTGAAGGGGGGGCTGTCCTGTTGGTGGATATTGATCCTCAGGGCAATGCCACCAGCGGGCTCGGCGTGGATGCCATGGCGCTCGGGAAAACGATTTACAATGCATTGATTGTGAAGGAAAGCCTTGGCTCGCTTACTATGAGCACTGCGGTCAACGGGTTGTCGCTGGTCCCCGCTAATTCCCACCTGGCTGGCGCTGAGGTTGAGCTGGTGAATATTGAGGGGCGAGAGCAGCGGTTGAAAGAGGCATTGGCTGAAGTCGCCGACCGCTATGACACGATTTTGTTGGATTGTCCTCCCGCTCTGGGCCTCTTGACGATCAATGCGATGGTGGCTGCCCATTCCGTACTGATTCCTGTGCAGTGTGAATACTATGCGATGGAAGGATTGGGGCGGCTTATGGAGAGCATTCAGCGTCTCCGTCAATCTCTCAATCCCAGCCTTGAAATTGAGGGCATTGTCCTTACCATGTATGACGCGCGTAACTCGCTGGCACGCCAGGTCGTGGAGCAGATTCGCGGGCATTTTGGCGAGAGTGTCTATCAAACTATGATTCCCCGTAATGTGACACTGGCCGAGGCGCCGAGCTACGGCCGTCCTGCGCTGCTCTACAACGTGGCATCTTCTGGTGCCCAAGCCTATCTGTCCCTAGCCAAGGAGTTTGCGGTCCATGGAGAAAAAAGCCCTCGGTAGAGGTCTCGATGCGCTCTTGCCGAGCGGTCGAACAACGGCGGATCCTGAGCGCGGTGACGTTCAGGAGTTGCGCCTGGAAGCCATTGTCCCGAACCGGTTTCAACCGCGACAGCAATTCTCGGAAGTTGAATTGGCCGAACTGACGGCATCCTTGAAGGAGAATGGCCTACTCCAGCCGATTCTCGTGCGGCGCAAGGGGGACGGTATCTATGAATTGATTGCCGGAGAACGCCGGTTGAGAGCTGCTAAGTTAGCGGGAATGCAGAAGATTCCTGCTCTTGTTCGGAACGTGTCTGATCAGGAGTCCATGGTCCTCGCGTTGGTGGAAAACCTACAGCGGGACGACCTGAATCCCATGGAAACCGCACGGGCCTATCAACGGATGCTGAATGAATTCGGACTCACCCAGGAGGCCATCGCGCAGAAGGTGGCCTGCGATCGGTCGTCTGTGGCGAACATGTTGCGGTTGACCTCGTTGCCTGCGGAGGTGCAGCACATGATCGAGACCGACCAATTGTCGACAGGACACGCGAAGGTCATTCTGGGGCTCGTGACGCCGGCTGCACAAATCAGCTTGGCGACCCAAATCGTCCGTGAGCAACTATCGGTGCGTGATGCGGAACGGATGGTGCAGGGGCACGCGGAGGCGAAAAAGGCCGGGAAGCGACCGGTCCGAGCCCCCCTGCGATCGGATCTTGAGGAGCGGCTGCAGAAACGCCTGGGAACGAGGGTAGACGTTCAGCGAGGGCGTCGCAGCGGTAAGATCGTCATCCATTATTTTTCCCCTGAAGAATTGGACGGGCTGGTGGAGCGATTGCTTGAATGATGGCCGTAGCATTTTCAAGGCAGATTTTCTCTCCTTTCCCGGAGTAGAATGCCGTCAGAATTTGGGAGTCGAGAGTGGCATCAGTCTACGGTACTGTGCATGTCCTCCGGTCAGCGGGTGAGTTGTTGTCATTTGTTGGAGGTGTGAGAAATGGCGTGGATTAGTAAGGACAAGCCGGAAGGGAAGCGTCAAGCGGGACAAAGTGAGGGAGCTGAAATGGATAATTTGGAAGCTGCGGTACCACGTGAGGGGAGCGAAGAAATCAATGCGTTTGTCGGGAAGGGCGTGAGCTTTAAGGGAGTGATTTCCTATAACGGCACGGTCCGCATTGATGGCAATCTGGACGGGGAGATTCATACCGAAGGGGTGTTGCTGGTCGGAGAGGATGCGGTCCTGACGGCGAAGATCACGGCCGGGACGGTTGTGTGTAAGGGGAAAATCACCGGCGATATCAGCGCGCGTGAGAAGGTGAAATTGCGGGCTCCTGCCGTGGTGAATGCCGGGGTGAAGGCACCATTGCTGGCTATGGAAGAGGGTGTGGTCTTCAATGGCACGTTGGAGATGAGCCAGACGGGTACGCGCGAGCCTCAGGGTACCACGCGGGGACAGGGCGTGAAGCTGGTGAACGGATAGTTCCCTTCGACGCCGAGTTCGTGTAGGCAGATCTGGCCTTGCGCGCATGAAGCGGGCAGGGTGGTTGATTCAGTCCGCGCCACGGCTGGTCACTGCCGTGGGGTATGTCAAGGAGGACGCTGATGTGGGGTGAGACCAAAAAGCAGTCCGTCGCGGAAGACGACAAGTTCACCTTTCTCGGGAAGGGCACGAGTTTTAAAGGCATCGTCACGTTTGATGGGACGGTTCGCATCGATGGGCGTGTCGAGGGAGAGGTTCATACCGGCGGAGCCGTGATCGTCGGGGAGAGTGCGGTGATCAAGGGCGTGATTGCCGCCGGTTCAGTTGAAATCAGTGGGCGAGTGAAGGGGTCCATCACGGCCGTTCAGAAAGTTGAGATCCAAAAGCCGGGAATCCTGATCGGTGACATCCAGAGTCCAGTGGTAGTGATCGAAGAAGGAGCTCATTTCCACGGAATGAGCAATATGGGAGCGGAGAAGTGGGTAGAGGACGAGGCGTCGGAGTTCGCCACGCCGCAAGATCCTGGAGTCCGTGACCTGGTCGCCCACCGCGGCAAGGTTAAGACGCAAGAGCCGTAAATCATCGTCCCAATACCCTCCCGGTCGTCATGATGAAACGCCAAACCGTGCTGCTAGGTATGAGCGGCGGAGTGGATAGCTCCGTCGCTGCGGCGTTGCTCGTGCGACAAGGTTACGATGTCCACGGTGTCACGCTGCAGGTGTGGGAGCACGAAGACGAGCAGGTTGCCGTATCGAAACGCTGGGAAGAGCGTGGATGCTGCAAGATCGGCATCGCGAAGTTCGTCGCGCAGCGTCTACGTATTCCTTATGAGGTGGTCGATCGCCGAGCAGTCTTTCAGCAGGGCGTCATCGACGACTTCGTGACGGGGTATGCGTCTGGCACGACCCCGAATCCGTGCGTCCGGTGCAATGAACGTGTGAAGCTACATTCGCTCTATGCGCTGGCTCAGGAGCGTGGGATGGACTATGTCGCGACCGGGCATTATGCGCGTGTCGAGCGGGGCGAGGAAGGCTGGTCGCTGCATCGGGCGTTAGACGCGCGGAAGGACCAGAGCTATTTTCTCTATCGCATGAATGCCGCCTGGCTGCCCAAGATGCTCTTTCCGGTTGGGCGCATGCACAAGCAGGAAGTGTGGCAGGAGGCGGAAGTCCTGGGATTGCCGGTCGAAGAGCTGAAGGAGAGCCAGGAAATTTGTTTTGTGAGTCATGGTGACTATCGCACGTTCCTGGAGAAGGAACGGCCGGAACTGAGGCAGCCAGGGACCTTCGTGGGCGTCGATGGAGAAGTGTTGGGACGGCATGAGGGCATCGCCTTTTATACCCCTGGCCAGCGCCGTGGACTCGGTGTGGCGGTGGGACAGCGGTTGTACGTGCAAAAGGTGGTGCCGGAGTCAGGCCAGGTCGTGTTGTGTGCGGGCGAGCAGCTGGCGCAGTCGCATTGTCTGGTCGGCGAGCTTAGGCTTTTCGCCGAGGGGATTGGCACGCACCCGGTGGAAGCCGAGGTGAAGATTCGTTATGCGACGCCGCCGATCGCTGCGACCCTCCTTCCCTCAGGTGACGGGACTCTGTTGGTTCGATTTCACCAGCCGCAGGGGGCTCTGAGCCCTGGACAGTCCGCGGTCTTTTATCGCGGCGACCAGGTTCTTGGGGGCGGGATTATTCAACGTTCCTAGGTTGTAGGTCGTTCGCACCCTCCGGGTCACGTTCTCTCCTTGACAGTGCCCGCGTTTGAATGCTAACTTGGCGCGCTTTTTGTCGTGCCCACCGCACGCAAGCTTCCCGTTTGATCAAAACACGGTTAACCGTAGCGGATAGTCATTGTGATTAAGACAGCCGTCGCACGTCGATACGCAAAAGCTCTGTTTGAACTGCTTGACACTCCCAGCATCGAGTCGGCCCGCGTGGCTTTGAACGGCTTAGGAGAGGCCTTCGCGCAATCAGCCGCCCTGCGGCATGCCGTCGCCTCACCGGTATTTCCGGAAGCCACCAAGCTCGGGGTGCTGATCGAAGTGGCCACCAGGCTCGGGTGTCCGGCGGTCGTCAAGCGGTTCCTCGATCAGTTAGTAAAAAAAAATCGCGTCAGTTTCCTGCCCGACATCGCCGAGGCCTTTGCCAAGCTGGTGGATGAATCCAAAGGGACGCAGCAAGTGCTCGTGTCCTCCGCAACCGCCTTGCCTGCGATCGAGCAGGATCGGATCACGACCCGATTGCGCGATGTCTTGAAGCGCGATGTCGATGTCACTTTCCATACAGAACCTGAACATGTCGCCGGCCTCCATATCCGCCTGGGCAGCACCGTCGTAGATAGCACGGTCCGGGGCCGACTGAGCGCCATGCAGCGTGTGTTGACCAAGGAGTAGCCATGCAGATCAAGGCAGAAGAGATCAGCTCCATTATCAAAGAGAAGATCAAGGGCTTCGACCAACAAGTCGATGTCAGCCAGACCGGTTCCGTCATTCAGGTCGGCGACGGCATTGCAAAAGTCTACGGACTCGATGGCGCAATGGCCGGAGAAATGCTTGAATTCCCCGGTGGGCTGTACGGCATCGCCTTGAACCTCGAAGAGGACAATGTCGGCGCGGTGTTGATGGGCGACGATGTGGGCATCAAAGAAGGCGATCCGGTCAAACGTACAGGCCGAATCGCGGAAATCCCCGTCGGTGAAGCCCTGGTCGGCCGCGTCGTCAACGCGATCGGACAGCCGATCGACGGCAAGGGTCCGATCAATTCGCAACATTCTTCCCGCATTGAAGTGGTGGCTCCCGGTGTCAATACCAGACAGTCTGTGCGCGAACCGCTGCAGACGGGCATCAAGGCCATCGATGCCATGATTCCCATCGGTCGTGGTCAGCGCGAGTTGATCATCGGAGATCGCCAGACCGGAAAAACTGCCATTGCCGTCGATACGATCATCAATCAGAAAGGGCTCGGCGTCTTCTGTATCTATGTCGCCGTGGGACAAAAGCGGTCGACCGTCGCCCGCGTCGTGAAGACCCTGGAAGAAAATCACGCCATGGAATACAGCATGGTTGTGGCGGCCACCGCCAGCGATCCTGCGCCGATGCAGTTCTTGGCCCCGTTTGCCGGCGCCGCGATCGGTGAGTATTTCCGCGATAACGGCAAGCACGCGCTGATCGTATATGACGATCTGTCGAAGCACGCGGTTGCCTATCGTCAGCTGTCCCTCTTGCTCCGTCGTCCGCCCGGTCGTGAGGCCTATCCCGGCGACGTGTTTTATCTGCACTCTCGTCTCTTGGAGCGTGCCGCAAAATTAAGCGATAAGTTGGGCGGTGGTAGTTTGACGGCGCTTCCGATCATTGAGACTCAAGCCGGCGACGTGTCGGCGTATATTCCGACCAACGTCATCTCGATCACCGACGGACAAATCTATCTCGGCAGTGATTTGTTCTATTCGGGTATTCGTCCGGCGATTAACGTCGGTCTGTCCGTGTCCCGCGTCGGCGGCTCCGCGCAGATTAAGACCATGAAGCAGGTCGCGGGGACGCTCCGCCTTGATCTAGCGCAGTACCGAGAAATGGCTGCTTTCGCCCAGTTCGGCAGCGAGTTGGACAAGGCGACCCAGATGCAGCTCGCTCGTGGCGTCCGCATGGTGGAATTGCTGAAGCAGGGGCAATACAAGCCGATGCCGGTAGCCGACCAGGTCTTGTCGATCTATGCGGGTGTCAACGGATTCCTTGACGATGTGCCCGTGGACAAGGTCCTGCAATTCGAAGCCGATCTGCTCCACTATGTCGCGCAGAACCATCAGGATATGCGCAAAGACATTGCCACGGTCGGAAAGATCGATGACAAAGTGGGCGGGAAGCTCAAGGAAATCATTTCGACGTTCAAGCAGAAAATGGGCTATGGAGGAAAGTAAGACTTCGTGATTGCGTGATTGGGGAGTGACCATTCCTCTCTTCACTGAATCGTCCAATCGGACCGGTCTGCTTCCGTAAAATATGCCGAGCTTACAATCTCTCAGGCGGAAAATTGCCGCCTTCAAAAATACCCAAAAAATCACCAAGGCCATGAAAATGGTCGCGGCGGCCAAGCTCAAGCGCTCGCAAGATCGTATTCTTGCCGCCCGTCCGTACGCGCACAAAATGCGCGGCGTGCTCAGCAATCTGAGTCAGCGCGTGAACCGTACATCCCATCCCTTGCTTCAAAAACGCGAGGGGAAGAAGATCGAAATCCTCGTCGTCACGAGCGATCGTGGTCTCTGCGGCGGTTTCAACGGCAACATCGTCAGAAAGAGCGCCGAATTTGTCCGGCAATGCGAGTCGCAAGGGTTGTCGGTTAATCTCAGTCTGATCGGACGTAAGGGCCGGGACTATTTCCGCCGCCGCTCGTGGCCGATCCGGCAGGAGTGGACGGGGATTTTCGATAAGTTGAGCTTCGAGCACGCTATCGACATCGGTGGCGACCTGACCGAAAATTTCATCAAGGGTACGTTCGACGAACTCTATGTGGTCTACAACGAGTTTAAGTCTGCCATCCAACAGCGAGTGATTGTCGAAAAGCTGTTCCCAATCGATGCGGCGGCGGAGTTCGGTGCGCCACAAGCCACCGAGGGTTCCTCCCTTGGGGGCAGCTATCTGTATGAGCCTGATGAGGGCGAGCTTCTGAGCGCGTTGGTTCCGAAGCACTTTCAGATTCAGACCTACCGAATCTTGCTGGAGTCGGCGGCCGCAGAACATGGCGCACGAATGGCGGCCATGGACGGCGCGACTCGCAATGCAGGGCAACTCATCAAAAAAGTCACCTTGTATTACAACAAGACTCGCCAAGCGGCTATCACCAAAGAACTCATGGACATCGTGGGCGGCGCAGAAGCCCTGAAATAAAAAGTGGAATGAGGAATGCTGCACGCGGTAATCCGCCGGGTGCAGCATTGACGACAAGAGGAGCCTTATGAGCACAGGAAAAGTCATTCAAGTCATCGGCCCCGTGGTCGACGTGGAGTTTCCTCCAGGTCAACTGCCGAACATCTACAATGCGCTCAAGGTGACGCAAGAAGAGAATAAGGCTGCCGGGAAGCCAGCCGTGCGGATCACGCTTGAAGTCGCGTCGCACCTTGGCGAAAATCGTGTGCGCGGCATTGCCATGTCCACGACCGATGGTCTGACGCGCGGAATGGACGTGACCGATACCGGTGCGCCGATCGCAGTCCCCGTTGGCCGGGAAACGCTGGGCCGATTGATCAATGTTCTTGGCGAACCGGTCGACGAAAAGGGCCCGATCAAGTCGAATAAGACGTATCCCATCCATCGTCCAGCACCAAGATTGGAAGATCAAGACACGAAGACGGAAGTGTTGGAGACTGGCATCAAGGTGGTCGATCTCCTGGAGCCGTACAGCAAGGGTGGTAAGGTCGGTCTCTTCGGCGGAGCCGGAGTCGGTAAGACGGTCATTATCATGGAACTGATCAACAACATCGCGCTCCACCATGGTGGATTCTCGGTGTTTGCAGGCGTCGGAGAACGGACGCGCGAGGGTAACGACCTCTGGCACGAAATGCAGGAATCGAAGGTTATCGATCCCGATGACCACACCAAGTCTAAAGCGGCCCTGGTGTATGGACAGATGAATGAGCCGCCGGGAGCGCGTCTCCGAGTGGCGCTGACTGGCCTGGCCGTCGCAGAATTTTTCCGCGACGAAGAAAATCAGGACGTGTTGCTGTTCGTGGATAACATCTTCCGGTTTACTCAAGCTGGTTCTGAGGTGTCCGCGTTGCTGGGCCGTATGCCGTCGGCCGTCGGTTATCAGCCGAACCTTTCGACGGAAATGGGCGCGCTGCAGGAGCGAATCACGTCGACGAAAAAGGGATCGATCACGTCGGTGCAAGCGATTTACGTCCCTGCAGACGACTTGACCGACCCGGCCCCGGCGACCGCCTTTGCGCACTTGGATGCCACCACGGTGTTGTCTCGTCAATTGGCTGAGTTGGGGATTTATCCGGCGGTCGACCCGCTGGACTCCACGTCGCGTATTCTCGATCCGCAAGTCATCGGGGAAGAGCATTACAAGGTTGCTCGAGGTGTCCAGTCTGTCTTGCAGCGGTACAAAGATTTGCAGGACATCATCGCCATTTTGGGCATGGACGAACTGTCCGAAGACGACAAGATGGTTGTGGCGCGCGCGCGAAAGATTCAGCGGTTCCTATCGCAGCCGTTTCACGTAGCCGAAGCCTTCACCGGCGCTCCAGGGAAGTACGTGAAGCTGAAGGATACTGTTCGCAGCTTCAAGGAGATTCTCGAAGGAAAATACGACCATCTGCCGGAGCAGGCCTTCTACATGGTGGGTCCGATCGAGGAAGCCGTCGCCAAGGCGGAAAAGATGGGAGTCAAGGTTTAAGAGGGCGCGAATCGAGCGTCCTCTTTGCTCGCGCAACGCGCGGCCTGAAGGCCCTCGTTGGACGCGCGCAGGAGAGGCCGCATCGCTTCTCCCTCATGGTGCCAAGGGAGTGGTAGAAAAAGATGGCAGGGAAGATTCTCTTAGAAGTTGTGACGCCGGAAAAGTTGCTCTTGAGTCAGGAGGTCGATGAGGTCATCGCCCCAGGCAGTGAGGGCGAGTTCGGCGTCCTGCCGGGACATTGCCACCTGTTGTCCAGCCTGCGCATCGGAGAGTTGCGGTACAAGAATCAGGACGCGTGGCACTATATGTCGATCCTGTGGGGTTACGCCGAGGTGACGCCTTCCAAAGTCACTGTGATGGCGGAGATTGCCGAGAAAGCCGAAGACATCGATGTCGGTCGTGCGCAACAGGCCGTCGAAAAGGCCGAGCAGCGGCTGCAGGCCGGTGGGCTCCCTTCAGAAGTGAAAGAGGCTCAGATCAGTCTCGAAAAGGCTCGTCTCCGAAAAAAGATCGCGGACCGTGCCAAGAAATCCGGGCACGCCTAACCTCTCTTCCCGATACGTCACGTAGTCTGTCAATTGCTCCTCCCTGATCCGTTGTCGGGTGACGTCAGGTGTTACGAACCACGTCATTGCATTCTTGCTTCCTTGGTCTCGCGATCCTCTTCTGTCTCGGCTGTGCCGGGCCGATATTAACAAGTCGAGTCATTGAACAGGACTCCTCCTGGTTTGTGCGGCTCGACTCCTTTCTCGATGCCGGCAGTGCATCCCCACGGTATGATCATCCGATTGTGTGGAGCGATGAAGAGCTCTCTGCCGTCCTCAGCCGATTGATCGTTCAAGAACGAGTCGGCCTGATGGATCACGCGAGACCGCCGCGTTCTGTCTTCTCGTTGGAAGAGATCAACCTCCTTGTGCCCACCGTTCGGAAGTCTTTTCAAGAAGCGACGCCCCATGAATGGATCGTCTTTACGCTTGCCGGGCAACAAGGCACAGGTCGAGAAATCACGTCCGGCGGAATGTTTGTTGAAGAGGGCAAGCTCCATCTGGTGATCGCGAATCATCGACTCCCGCTCCCGGCGAATTCCCCAGAGCTTGCACGTGTGCGGGCGAATCCTCTCCATTCCGTTCAAGGCAGCGGCGGCGTCTTGTCGTTTGATTCACCCAGATATGTGATCGCCACCAAAGCCAATTGGTCAGGCGGACATCGAGCATCGGCCAGCGAAGTGATTCTCGATCACACGGAATTTCTCTCTCCCCTCCACCGTACGGGGTCGGCGCTAACCTCCCTGCATGCGGGTGGATCACCCGGGGCAGTCGCTGCGCCTGAATCTGATATCCGACGGTCGGGACCATCCAGCTCCGGGCCGGTGGATTGGGAAGGGATTGTTTATCGACTACGGGAAGAGATCGAACGACTGAAGCAGCAACTCGCGGAAAAGGACGCAGAGCTTGATCGATTAAAGCGTCGCGAAATCCGTAGCATACCAACTCCGTGATCCGCACTCCTCCCTGGAGCAGACTCGCAGGGTTGCAGGTGAAGGAGCGGACCTGTTCCCACCGGCAGGATCGTGGTACGTCCTGCCGGTCTGGTCGCGGCGCCTGAATGACGGAGTGCCGAACATCCGCGATATTATTGTCCGACGGGGATTGTAATCACGATGGCACCCATCACGTCATTGAGCTTGAAATCACGTTTGGGACTGTCGGGATGCGCGTTGTGGCAACCGAGGCAGGCTTGGGTGGCTGCGAGATCGGCATACACCGCTTGAAAATAGCGTGTCTCCCCGATCTTCATAAAGCCGGTGTGGGGTCGATTCGGTTGCGTCAAGATGGTTCCGAGCCCGGCCTTCTCAAGCTCGTTCCCCGCAACATTGCGCTTGTTGATCGGCCACAGACTGATCAGGCGATATTGGATGCCCAGGCCTTTCTTGGCGATGTACCGTCCTGACTCCATCAGGAACTGAGCCGGTAGAGGCAGCGTATTCTTCTGCTCCCAGTTCTCCGATGCCACGACCACACCCTTTGTTTGCAAGCGCTCGACGACATGTCTGGTATACACATCCCGGTCTGCTTCAATGACGGCGTGGATGTAATTGGCTACCGTTTCGATCGGCAGAGTGACAGTCGCATTCTCAGTCAGTGCTCGACTAGGCCACAACACCGTCGCGCCGACTAATGCGAATCCCAGCACCGTCGCGACCCGCAGCAATTTTTGAAAGGATGTCATGACAACCTCCTTGTGGCGCACACGGGTGGTCCGGTCTGGCCGGCGCACCACGTGGGCAGATGAATGGCACAGTACGGTCTGGCCCGTGAGTGCTTGCGAAAGTGGGAGGACAGACGAGAGCAATTGCCGGGCGAATGAGGAGAATGGGATAAGTATCGACCCTGATGAAGGGGAGGAGCGATGAGCCGGGATGCCGGCCCTATCGATGGCCTCCTGGAGAAGCGACCGGTCGTGGGAAGGTACCGAAGGCATTGCCCCAGCTCCTTGCCCGTACGAACCAGCGTGCCCGCAAGATCATACGATGATGTATCCTACTCCGGAGTCAAGGGGTTGTCCAATGCGGAGATTGCACGTATTGAAGTGATCCTGCTCTCACACATCTGCCAGTTCAGCCACGCGGAAAACTCTCGCGCTGCAGGTCGTTGATCACCACGGACTGATTTCAACGACGCTCTTGATAGGGCCGAACCATGTAAGAACTTCTCCGATTGCATTCGGTTGCCACGCTGCCGTAGCGTAGCCGCGCTATGCAGACGGAATTTATCATCTCCGCGGGGGAGCAGCCCAAACGGTTGGATGTCTTCCTCGTACAACGCGAGCCGAAGCTCTCGCGCGCGGCCTTGCAGCGGATGATTACGGCGGGCTGGGTGCGGGTGAATAATCACATCGCCAAATCGAGTCAGCGCATCAGGGCTGGAGATGTCATTGTCTTTGATACTCCCCAGCCAGCCCCATTACGCATCGCTGGCGAGACACAACAGTTGGAGATCCTGTTTGAGGATCATGCGTGTCTGGTGCTGAATAAGCCCGCCGGGATCGTGACCCACCCGTCCCCTGGACATTGGTCCAATACACTGCTGAATGCATTGCTGGACCATTGCGCCCGCGGAGGCGGGGCCGCGACACCGGGCGTCGTGCATCGGTTGGATAAAGACACATCCGGAGTGATGGTGGTGGCCAAGACAGAGGAGGCGCACCGAAAACTGTCGGAGCAGTTCGAACGGCATTCCATTACCCGTCAGTATGAAGCGCTGGTCGTGGGTGTGCCGGCTCAATCGGAAGGCCGGATCGAGGCGGCGATTGGTCCGGATCGGCACCATCCCAAACGCACCTCAACCCAATCGCTTCAGCCGAAACCTGCGGTCACAGACTATCGAGTCGAAGAGGTGTTCGACAAGGTGGCCGCCCGCCTCGTGCTCAGTCCACACACAGGTCGCACGCACCAAATAAGGGCGCATCTTCACGTCATCGGCCATCCCATCCTCGGTGACAGATCCTACGGGGGTGAGCGAGTCGTTGCGATAGCGGGGTATGAGATTCCGCGGGTCATGCTGCATGCCCGTACGCTGGGGTTCAGGCATCCTGCCACCGGGCTGTATGGCGAGTGGACGGCCGACGTTCCGCTTGATTTTCAGGCCGTACGACAAGGGCTCTATGCCGGCCGGCCATTCGCGCCGGTGGGTGATGAGCGGTTAGAGCGAGAGGCCTGAGATGTCTCGGTCGAGGTGTTGGCGCTGGACGAGGAAGTAGGGGAACCGGCCGAAGGCGAGGCGGCAACCGACCAGGTAGCGCGGGTGCGTGGCGCCCACCGGGAGGTGAGTGGACCAGCGCACCTCGAACAACGTCAGTGAGCGTTGTCGCTGCAGTGCCGGATTCTGAAGACTGAGTAGTTGTCTGCTCTGCGGCTTTTGGTCAAGGAGCAGGAGAATGCCGTCCGAGCTGACATTCAACGAATAGGCCTTCCCTAGTAGTGTAGAGGCGTCGGAGCCATGTTCTTCCATCAACTCGTAAGTGCAAGGAGTCCTGACGGCGAAGCGAGTGTCGATGCGCCGGTCGCGCACGGAGGGCGGCATGGGCTGCTCAGTCCGGTTGTCCACAATGGGGGGCAGAGCTTCCGTTGTCGGAACGAACGTGTCTTGCAGCGACTTGAGGATTCTGTGGATAAAATCAGCAGCCATTGGATCGTCACAATCTCCACATGTTGAAGCGGCAAACCCTCTCTCTAAATAAGCAAGTCAGGTGCCTGTGGCGAGAGGCATAGGCATGACGCTAACAACATGAATTTTTTCTGGGATGCGAGTGTGCCATCATGCGACACCATGGGGATGCGCAGAAACATGGTGTCAAATCCAACGCACCACTGACAGAAATGAACGACCATACGTACAGTCGTGCGGGGGTTAAAAGCCGCGACGAGGCAGCACAACATGTGGATGGATTGTGGACGACATGTGTGTGAAGTGTGTAGAGGATGGGGACGGAGCGGGCACCTTGTGTTTGACCAGCCTCTGTGGCAGCCTATGACTACGCATGTTGCAGGATGTCAGGCAGTCACCACGTGAATAGGGTAAGCACCACTCCGGTTGAAATTGTTGTGACCGGTGGAGAATCGTCGAAGCGGATCGATGTCTTCCTTGCCAATCGCGACCCGACTTTTTCTCGCTCGGCCTTGCAGCGTTTGATCGGGGAAGGGCGCATTCTCATCAATGGGCAGACAATCCGGCCGAGCCAGAAGATCAAACCTGGTGACCGCATCCGGCTGGAGGTGCCGCGGCCTGAACCGCTGGACCTCAAACCCGAAGCCATCCCGTTTGATATTCTCCACGAAGATGCGGAGTTGCTCGTGCTCCATAAGCCGGCCGGCCTCGTGGTACACCCCGCGCCTGGGAATTGGTCAGGGACGTTGGTGAATGCGCTCCTGCATCACTTCGCCACATCGGGCGTCACTCCGTCGCATATTGGAGGCAAGGAGCGTCCTGGCCTCGTACACCGGTTGGATAAGGACACATCCGGGGTGATGGTGATTGCCAAAACGGACCAGGCGCATCGCGCACTGGCTGCACAGTTCAAACTCCACACGATCACCAGGGTGTATGAAGCCTTGATTTGGGGGGGCCCCAAGAAGGGCCATGGCCTCATTGAACTGGCGATCGGGCGCGATACCAAAGAGCGGAAAAAGTTTTCGGCGCGGACGACCAAGCCAAAACCCTCGGCGACCGACTATCAGGTGGAGGAGCGGTACGGCAAGATCGCGGCCTATGTGCGCCTCTTTCCCAGAACGGGACGCACTCATCAGCTGCGGGTCCATCTCACGTCAATCGATCATCCCATTCTCGGGGATAAGACATACGGCGGGGCCAAAGTGATGTCGGTGGCCGGGGTGACGATTCCCCGGGTCATGCTCCACGCGCGCACGCTGGGATTTACGCATCCCAACGGCGGGGAGTATCATGAGTTCGATGTGCCCTGTCCGCCTGATATGGAGCAGGTGCAGGATCTTCTTCGCGCAGCCATGGCGCACTAGCGCGATGGGGAAACAGTCTGCCAGCAGACTGCTCGCATCACTCAGAAGCTCATCGTACAGCTCGAGTACGATTCGCTTCTTCGCTCGCTGTAGCCTTGCTGGACGGTGATTTTGCGCATCCTGCTGTGATTCTGCGCCGATACGGCACGTAGGCCGATCGCAATATATGATGCAGAAATAAGTTTTTTCGTGGCCTGCCAGGAGTTCCGGGTGATCGGCCTGGGCCAGATTGAAGCACATGCCGAACATGACGGTCGGCGAGAGTGAGGAGTGACGAACGATGGAAACCAGTGCCGTGCTTGACCGGATCGGTGAACTGATTGCGCAGCTCAAAGGCTACGCCTCCAAGTTGCCGACAGTCGTGCATCTCGCATCCGTGCCGACCGGGGTCAAACCTAAACCGGAAGCCGTGGAGGCGTTCGAGCAGGCACTCTTGCGATTTCGGGAGCAAAGCGGGCGTTCTCCATATAGGGGCCTGCAGGACTATCTCATCGAATCGCTCGAAGCGTTCGAGGTCGGCAACGTGCTGGGCGCGGTGCAGCCGCTGCTGGCTGTCCTCGATCATCTGGAACGGATGCAACGGGACAAGGAAATTAAGGTGACTCCCGCAGAAGAGAAGCGGATGGGGGAGTACCGCAGCGCCTTGGTGAAAATCCTCCCCGGTAGTCAGCCGGAGCTTGAGGGGGCGGGGCGGGGCATGTAGGGAGGCTGTCGTGAGTGCTCAGTGTTGAGGGGATGAATTGAATTGCCAACTCAGCACGTAGAGCTCGTCCGACGAATCAGTGCCCCATCTTCGGGCCGGCTGCATTCGCCCCAGCGGTGACCAGTTGAAACCGGACGGTTGAGCCGCAATGCGGGCACTTGGCACGGACGGTCTGCTCATCGAGCACTTCGTAGTGATCTTGCTTGAGCCACATCAGCTGAAAGCACTTCGGACAGCTTCGTACTTGCGTTCCCATGGTCTTCCCCTTACACTACGGTGAATCGTCTCCCCACGCGCGGAGGGATTAATTTAGTACAAGATGCCTCCTGCTCTCAAGACCGGCCAACGACCCATCACATTTTCCGATCGCAACGATTTTGACGCGGCAGAACTGATTCAATTGTACCGGCAGGCTCCGTGGGCGAAGGATCGGGCCCTTGAGCAAGCGAAGGCGATGTTAGCCCACACGGATCTCGTGATTTCGGCCTGGGACGGATCCCGGCTTGTCGGCTTCGGGCGCGTGCTGACGGACTATGTGTTCCGGGCCTCTATCTGGGATGTGATCGTCGACCGCGACTATCAAGGTCAGAAGATCGGTACCGAGATTGTGCGCCGCATTCTCGACCATCCCACGTTGCAACAGGTTGAGTTGTTCTGGCTGTGCACGCGACGACCAGGCTTCTACGAGAGGCTTGGCTTCAGCGCCAAAGAGCAGACCGGCATGGTCTGGTCGCGAAAGAGTTCGGGCTCGCAAGCCTGAGTTGTCTCTATCCCGGTCAAGGTCCCCCGTTCACATTTGCTTGTGTGATGAGCCTGTGCCTCAGGGGATTCCTCTGTCCAACGAGGGCTATTCAGGATGCACGCGATGGAGTCGTTTGGGGGAGCAGCAGACCGCGAGGAAAAAGAGCGCGGTGGCGAGCAGAACGATGGACGGCCCCGAGGGTAAGTCGAACATGTACGACAGCAAGACGCCTGTGACGGCGCAGAACACGCCGATGAGCATGGAGTAGAGCGTCATCTGGGTGAGACTATGGGTGAGTTGGTAGGCCGTCGAAGCCGGAATCAGGATCATGGCAAATACTAGAATGGCGCCGACAGTCTTGAGTGCAATCACCACGGTCAGGGCCACCAGTGTCAGGAGGAGGTAGAAAATCTGCCTGGCCGGCACGCCGGAGGCTGCGGCCATCTCCTGATCGAACGCGATAAAATATAATTCCTTCGACAGCAGAAGGATCGTTCCCAATACCCCGACGCTTAACCCAACGATCGTCAGGAGTTCCTCCTTCGTGACGGACAGCACACTGCCGAACAGGTATCCGTAGACCTCCGGGTTGTATGTCTTCATCAGGCCGAGAAACAGAATCGCCAATGCCATCGTGGCGGTGTAGAGGATGCCGATCGAGACATCCAGTTTCATGCGGCCCTTTTCCTCAACCCAGCCGGTGATCCAGACCGTAGCCAGTCCAAAGACGATGGCGAGGCTCAGAGGCGGAAGCCCGAGAAGGTAGGCGAGCGTCACGCCGGCAAAAGCGGCATGGGCCGTTCCAGCGCCGGCAAAGGCCAGTCCTCGCAGCACCACGAACACGCCGATGACGGAACAGACAGATCCGACCAAGGCGGCGGCCAACAGGGAGCGTTGCATGAAATCGTACGCGAGCAGTTCGAGCATGGTGTTAGTCGATCATGGGAACGTGTCGGACCAGCAGAGGGGATGTGGCCGATCCTTCAGACGCCCAATGGATAGGGCGCCTGCCTCACCCCTCACGAGAGTCTTCAATGGTGGTGGTAGTCCTCCACGATCACAAAGTCCTTGTCGGTGATGACCAGTTCCTTGCCATAAACCTGACTCAAGATGTCCGGTTGCAGCACCTCGTGCGGGGGACCCGCCGCAAACAGTTTTGTCTTGAGCAGCACTAACCGGTCGACTCGTGAACGGATCATGTTGATGTCGTGGGTAATCATGAGAATGGTCAGTTTCAATTGCTGATGCAGCTGTTGGATGAGTTCTACCACGCTATGTTGTGCCGTGAGGTCCAGGCCGGTGGTGGGCTCGTCCAGCAGAAGAATGCGGGGCTGTTGCGCCAGTGCCCGGGCAATGAAGACGCGCTGCTGTTGCCCGCCAGACAGGGCCCCCAGGGCCGAGTCCCGGTGGTGGTCCATGCCGACTTGCGTGAGGGCTTGCCGGGCGATGTCACGATCCTTTCCTGAGGGGCGTCGAAACAGGCCGAGCGCTCCGTAGCGACCCATCATGACGGCTTCCAGGACGGTGACCGGAAAGTTGCGATCGAGCATGCCCTTTTGCGGAAGGTATCCAATGAGGGCCCGGTGGTGGCAACGGAGTTCCTCACAGGCACAGTCGAGGACACGGAGGGTGCCGCTGAGGGGGGCCATCAGGCCGAGTACGGCGCGGCAGAGCGTGGTTTTCCCCGATCCGTTCGGGCCGATCACGCCGACGAATTCCGACTCCGGAATGGACAGCGAAATATCCTCCAGTGCGATGGTGCCGAGAAATCCGAAGGTGGCATGGTCGAAGCGAATAATGGGATGGCTCATGCGCGGCGTGTTCGATGGAGCTGCTGGGTTGTCGTCGATGTTCGAGTGGAAGCGGCGGTTATGTCTGTTCCAGGGCCCGTGCCAATTGGAGCACATTATAGCGGAGCATGTCGAGGTAGGTCTCGGTGCCCGGCAGACCTCCGGGGAGCGTGGTCAAGACAGCGATATGTGCTCCGGTTTCCCGTGCCAGGAGCTGCGGAACCTTCTGATTCAGCTGCACCTCGGAAATGATGACCCGAATGTGGTCGCGCTTGATGGTCTCGATCAGCGAATGGAGGTGTCGTGCAGAAGGTTCCCCTCCGGGTTGCGTGAGGATGGTGCCCGCGATGCGTAGGTCGTAGCGCTTGGCGAAATAGGGCCAGGCCGGGTGATGAACAATGATCGCGCGATTCGGTAGCTGTTTCAAGAGGCCCAGTGTTTCATCCTGGACGCGGGCGAGTGTTCGGAGGTAGGTCGTGGTATTCGTGCGGTAGTCTGTCGCATGGACCGGGTCTACTGTGGCCATCGCGTTGAAAATGTGCTGTACCATCGTGGCGGCGGAAGAGGGGTCGAGCCACACGTGGGGATTCCCGGCCTGATGGCCGTGTCCATGCGCATCTCCGGTTGGTTCCGGTTGATCGTGAATCAGCGGAATGTCTTTGGACGTCGTGATGACTTGCAGCGAGGCATTTCCCGCATTTTTGACGAGCGACGTCACCCAGACCTCAAGTCCCGCACCGACTTCGAACAACAGCGCCGCCTTTCGGACCGCTACCAGATCGCTGGGTTTGGGCGAGTAGGTGTGTTCGCTCTCGTAGCCTGTCATGAGGGAGACGACGCGCACATGCGCGCCACCGACCTGTTGCACCCAGTCTTTCAAGACAGGGAGCGTGACGACGACGTTGAGTGGTTCAGCTGCGGCCGCCACGTGAACCGGAGCGGATGCGCTCCACTCAAACGGTGCGGCAAGGGCGATGAGCAACACACAGAGGATCAGGCGACACATCCGGCGGACGGTAACACCCGATTTCCGCAAAGTCAACGCGACACCCAGGCTGATTGCGCCGCTTGACCCGTTGCCGGCTTTCGATTAGCGTAGCGCACCGAAGCCGAAGTGAAGGCTTGGGTCTGGTTGGCGAGAGGAGCGCGGGATGAAGGTGGTCGGACTCATGTCCGGGACGTCGGCTGACGGGGTGGACGCAGCGTTGGTGAATATCGTCCGACGGGGCGGCATCTCGCGGATCACCCCGCTGGCCTTCGCGTCTCTGCCCTATTCGCGGACCCTGCAGCAACGACTGGTGGAGCTCTCGCTTCATGGGCAGGTGGCGGAGATCTGCCACATGAATGCCTATTTGGGGGAGCTGTTCGCAAACGCCGCACTCCGTGTTATTCGCAAGGCGAACTATCGGGCGACCGATATCCAGTTGATCGGATCGCATGGGCAAACGATTCACCATTTGCCCAAGGGGATTCGGGAGCCTGGCGTGGGAGTCGTCCGATCGACGCTGCAGATCGGCGAGCCGGCCGTTATCGCAGAACGCACGGGCATCACCACGGTGGCGAATTTCAGGCCGCGTGACATGGCGGCGGGGGGAGAAGGGGCTCCGCTGGTTCCCTATGCCCATGCGATGGCGTTCCGCCATCCTCGGCGATGTCGCCTGGTCGTGAATATCGGCGGGATCAGCAACGTGACCTATCTCCCTGCGGGAGGGGGCGTGCAGGACTTGCGCGCGTTCGATACCGGTCCCGGCAACATGGTGCTGGATGCGATCATGCGGGTGGTGACGCAGGGGAAACGGTCGTACGATGTCGGAGGCAGAATGGCGCGGCAAGGGACGGTCAACGAGGCGTTGCTTCGAGAACTCATGGCCCATCCCTTCCTCATTCGGCGTCCGCCGAAGTCGACCGGAAGGGAAGAGTTCGGTGCCCCGTTCGTTCAGGCGCTCGTGGCCAGGCAGCGAACATTGCGGTTGTCCGTCGAGGTGCTGCTGGCGACCTGCGCGGCCTGGACCGCTGAGGCGATCGGCTCCTGTCGGCGATGGATCTCCGGTGAGATTGATGATGTGATCGTCGGTGGCGGCGGCGTCTACAATCGCGCCATTATGGATGCGCTGCGCGGGGTGTTTGCGCCGGCGCCGGTGTTGACATTTGATGACTGTGGCTGGAGCAGCAAAGCCTTTGAGGCGACAGCGTTTGCCCTGCTCGCTCACGACATGCTGTATGGGCAATGCACGAATGTTCCAGGGGTGACGGGCGCACGCCATCCCGTGGTGCTCGGTTCGGTAGTGCCCGGAGGGGCGGGTGTGCCGGTCATACAAGCACGGCGTTCCCGCTGATCCCATCAGGCTCGTATGGAATTACTGTATCCAATTGTCGGTATCGGCGCACTGGTGTTTCTGGGAAGTCTGGCCTGGGAGACATTCGGCCGCCGACGCGCACCCGACGCGTCGGCGGGTAGCCCTGCGACTGGGATGACGTTTGCGGCGAAACCGTTGTTGACCGACCGGGAGGTGCAGCTCTATAACCTGCTGCGACTGGCGGTGGAAGATCGGTATCTGCTGTTCACGCAAATTCCGCTCTGGAGCATCCTGGATCTCCGGGCGCCATCCGGCACTCCACCGGCCATGACGCTGCGTGAACTGGCGCTCAAACGCGCTACGTTCGTGCTGGTGCATCCAGGCAGCCGATTAGTCGAGAAGGTGGTGCAAGTGGACCCGCCGGTACCACATGACGCTCCGGATGCGGCGGACGAGGCGCTGTTTGACGGGGCGCTCCGGGCAGCCGGTGTCCAACTCGTGCGACTGAGCCCACTGCATACCTACACCGTTCCGGGGCTCGTGACCGTGTTGGATCTTGCCGACCCGGACTGAGGTTGCGTGATTGCCCGGGCGGTGAGGCGGTGGGAAGTGCCTGGCC
This sequence comes from Nitrospira defluvii, assembly GCF_905220995.1. Lineage (NCBI taxonomy): Bacteria > Pseudomonadati > Nitrospirota > Nitrospiria > Nitrospirales > Nitrospiraceae > Nitrospira > Nitrospira defluvii. The sequence goes on along the minus strand of NZ_CAJNBJ010000001.1, from coordinate 888,552 downwards.
GCCTGCTGCCGTTGTTAATTCGGCCCGGTTGCCACTGGTTCACCCTTTGCGGCGTCGGCTTCCAGTGCCTTACGGGCAACTTCGGCTTCAGGGCTGTCGGGATATTGGCCGGTGACCCGCTCATACATCATCTGCGCTTTGTCGCGATCGCCCTGCTTGGTATAGATTTGTCCGATCTTGAGGGTTGAGGCGGCGAGTTTCTGGCTCATCGGGTAATCGGAGATGAGTTTAAAGAACGAGGCCAGCGCATCGTTGTGCCGACCCATACGGTACTGACATTCACCCATCCAGTACTGCGCATTGGCTGAGAGGGACGACTGCCCATGGAGTTCGAGGAAGAAGCGAAATCCCGCGAGCGCGGCCGGGTAGTCCTTATGTCGAAACTCCTCCATGACGCGATCGTAGAGGCGGTGTGCGGCATCCGGAGGCTGGGGCGTTGCCGCGAACAGGTTGGGCGTGGCGGTGAGGGTGCCCAAGAGCAGCAGTGCGGCGGTGAGGCCTCGTAGTGAATCTGCGATGAATCGAGCCATGGTCATGAGAGTCCCTCTTGCTTCCGTGGTGATTGGGGTGGTTCTGGCCGCTCGTTGTGCCGTCTCACTATGAAAGAACTACACCAGTGTGAGGGCCGACAGAAATCTGCCGTGAAATTGGATGGTTCGGGTCTTGATGGCATCGGAGGCATCCGGTTTGAGCCGAACATCCTGTGCGGAAAGCAGACAGAAGTGTACGGAAACTGCTTGGGGGAGGACGGCACAAGCGCGGCTTGACAGATGCCGGTTGGTCAGTTGTTATTGGTTAGCATGCGTTCGTTTCGCTGAGCCGCGACTTCGTGCAAGCGGGACGAGCATGGTGCAGGTGTGTATGGAAAGACCCTATGCCCCTGGCTCCCCTGGAGCAGGGAACGAACCGCTGCATGAACCGCCGCCCAATCCTAAAGGGGGCAAGACGCTGATCGTCGATGCCCGCGATCCCCACGCGTACCTCCTGCCGAGCGCGGCGCTGAAAGATGCCGGGGAAAGCGACCAGATCTTTATCCGTCCCGGTGTCTACGAGGATAAGGTGTTTATGGCAGATCGGCCAGTCCGGCTCATCGGGGCCGGCCGAGATCATGTTCAGATTTATAGCCGCCGCGGAGGACCGCTGTATGTGCAGAGAGTGCCTGGCGGCATCATTACGGGGATCACCTTCCGGTACGTAGGAAGCGATCAGCATTCAGCGATGAATCTGCTGGATTCGGTCTGTACCGTCACGCAATGCCGGGCCACGGAAGGCGTGTTGTCGGGAGTCGTCATCTATGGTCCGGAGGCCCGCACCACCTTTGTCGACAACGAGATCTGTTACAACCGGGAGTCCGGCATTTTTGTATTTGCGGGCGCCCAGCCGCGCGTGGCCGACAACCAGTGTTTCGGCAACCATCATTTTGGATTAGCCGTGCGAGATCCCGGTAGCCATCCGGAATGTGTGCGCAATGTGTGCCACGCCAACATGCTCAGCGGCATCCTGCTCTTCCACCACGCAGAGGCACTGTTGTTGGGTAATACCTGTCGCGACAATCAGCACTGGGGGCTTGTGATGACACCGGATACGCATCCGACGCCGTCGCACGAAGAGCTGGTGAGCGCGAATGTGTTCCTGCCCAATCCCCGAGGTTCGCTGGTTGTGACGGAGCAGCCGCTTGCTGATATCGGACGGTAGGAACGCGGGGCTTGCGGTTAGGGCCGCGACGCGGGCTCGCTCGATGCTGAGCGCCCGGCTGGTGCATGAAAATGAAACCGCCCCCCACCTTGCTGTTTTGCGGCATACATGGCTTTGTCCGCATGCCTGAGCAGTTCGTCGATGTTGTCATCATCAGACGGGTAGAGTGTGATACCGATGCTCACGCCGATGGAGAGATGATGGGGCCCGATCTGAAACGGAGAACCGATCGACTCCACGATCCGCTTTGCGACAACCAAGACATCGTCTTCGCCTGAAATGCCTTCCAGGATCGCAGTGAATTCATCGCCGCCCATGCGTGCGACGGTATCGACTTCACGCACGGAGTCCAGCAAACGCTTGGAGACTTCCTTTAGCAGCTGATCGCCGACATCGTGCCCGAGGGTGTCATTGACGGCCTTGAAGCGATCGAGGTCGAGCAGCATGACGGCCAGGGGCTGATCCTTCCGCTTGCTGCGCGCCATCGCATGGACGAGGCGGTCACGAAAGAGGGGGCGGTTGATCAGTCCGGTCAGTTGGTCGTGCTGCGCCAGATAGGTCAGCCGCTCCTGTGCTTTCTTGCGCTCGATCGCATACAGAATCGAGCGCGCAAGAAACTCGGTTCCGCCGTCTCCTTTCACCAGATAGTCCTGCGCGCCGTGTTGGAGCGCTTGCAACGCAAGCGGATGGTCATCATGTCCGCTTAAGACCACGACCGGCACGTCGGGGCTGGTTGCCAATACCTGGGTGACCGTGCTGAGGCCATGGGTGTCGGGGAGCGAGAGGTCGAGCAGCACGGCGTCGAACCGGCCGCGGCTCAGTTTGACGAGTCCGTCCGACAACGTGGAGGCATGGGTGATCTCGAACTGATTGAGGGACCACTCGGCGAGGAGGTCCTGCGTGAGTTGGGCGTCCACGGCGTTGTCTTCGACGAGCAGCAGCTTGATCATGAGGTTGTGTCCATGCCCTGGAAGAAGGCAGTTGTGGCGTTCCAACAGTGTAAGGGTGGGGCTGCAACACAGTGGGTGAAAGTCATGGAGAGGAGAGTCGTCATCGTGGGTGGAGTCTATCCTGCTGACAAATCAATATGTCGGCTGCGCATTCCGTACGGGTGATCTCTGCGCTGGAGCGATTCTAACACGACGATTTCAACCTTCAAACAAGAGCCTGTTTCTGCGTGGGGGCCTTCCTGCCGGTTGATTCCATTCAGATCGGCACAGGAGACGCCTTGCCGGCAACGACCATGCCGAGCGTGCCGGCGATACTGTAGTGTAACGACGAGGAATGAGCGAACGGCCAAAATATGGCCAGGCCATGACCAAAAACAGCTCTCCTCGTTCGACCGTTTGTCCAAGAGTTGTCCCCGGGGCAGGTGATAAACACATGAAGAGATTGGGGGAGGGCGCTTTTGTACACGGGAAGCGAGTGGCACGAAATCTGCGGGAGTCAGGCTGGTTCGCGACGTGCCGGAGTGCCTGCACCATACGCTGCGGGAACAATGGGAGGATGTATGTCCCACGCAGGATGTGTCACGAAGGAGCTGGGCCCCACGATTATGGAGCAGAGCGAGGCCGGGGAGCGGACCTCTGTCGCCTGGGTGATTCCACTGGTGATTGCGAGTGCCCTGGTCGTCGGAGAGTCGGCGTCCGCCGAGAGCGAGATCTATGGATATGTGGGGGTGAACGGCCTGTTTGAACTGACGAATGTCCCGACTGAGCAGCGGTTTCGCTCGGCTGACTCCCGCGCACGTCGATTGACGCGTCGGGTGTCGGTGGAGGAAGTGGAAGAGGCCGTGGAGCGGTACGCCTGGCAGTTCCACCTCCATCCGGCCCTGCTCCTGGCTGTGATCAAGGCCGAGTCGGACTTCAACCCGACGGTCATCTCGAGAGCGGGGGCGGTGGGGCTGATGCAGTTGATTCCTGAAACGGCGATTCGGCACGGTGTGCGCAACTTATACGACACCGGCGACAATATCCGCGGCGGCGCGCGGCACCTGCGCTATTTACTGGATCGCTTCAACGGCAACCTACGGTTGGCGGTGGCCGCGTATAATGCGGGAGAGCGACGAGTCGAGCGATATCGTGCCATCCCGCCTTATCAGGAAACCCGTGACTACGTTCGGAAAGTGATGATCTACTACAAGAATTTCCGCGGGGATTATCAAGTCAGTCCCGGAAAGGCGGTGCTACTTGCCATGCATCACAGGCCGTTGCAACTGGCATCGCAGTCGACATCCGCGGAGCTTCGCAGCACCCGGCCCATATTGGGTAAATAGCGTTCTTGCGTAGGCGTCTGCATTCAGCCGGAGCCGTTACAAGACGAAAAAATGAAAAAGCCGACCAGGTGGTCGGCTGCTGTTTGGATGTTCGGGATAAGAGGCGTTGGTTGCGGGGGCCGGATTTGAACCGACGACCTTTGGGTTATGAGATGCCTAATGGGTGATTTGCTAACGCTCTGATCTTTCGTCTGGTTTCTCGCTTTATCTAATTCAGTCAGTAGCTTACACGATTCTGTATGGTAGAGTTCTTTCCATTGATTCTGGTCTATTTGCGCGAAGTTTAGCACAAATTTAGCACAATCCAATGTGTGAACCTTGGAGGTGATGCCCCCCTTTTGTACGACTCATGACCGAGTTGTCCTAGAAATATTGTGTAATTCCAAATTGCACCAGCGAATTCGGACTTGGAGCCAAAAGTTGGGCAAAGTCCACCCGCAAAAGGGTATTGGCCAGAAAGGTAGGAATGAGCCGCACTCCACCGCCCACGTTGATTGCATTCTGCCAACCTCGCGTCCTCCCTTCGTCCGTGAAAGACTGGAAGGTGCCGAAATCCGAGAACACGACGCCTTGCAACGCCCAGCGTGGCGCGAGAGAAATCGCATGGCGGAACTCCAGGTTAGTGTAGGCCTGCGCACGGTTCCGATAGAGGTTATCGGATAGCCCTCTGATCCCCGTGATACTTCCGAGCAAGAGGCTGTGATTCGGATTGCCTGAATTATTCACGGCCTCCGCCACGCCGTTGATCATGAACACCGTCGTAGGCGCTAAAGGAAGACCTTGCAAGTAGCGCACGCGGGCCTCATGGCGCTGTTCATTCGAGCCCAGGAAGTATCCTGGCCGTAATTCCAATGAGAGTCGGTAGCCCTTGGGCACCAGATCATGCCAATGATATTTATCCCAGAAGATCTCCGGCGCGAGGCCCACATAGTAACCGTTGGTCGGTGCCGTGCCTTTCTGATCCTCGACGAGTTCTCGATACCCTTCGACTACGATTTCGTACCGTAACGGGGAGCCATAGGCATACGGGGCTTTGAGTTCTAATTCCGTACCGATGCGATTGCGGGTCCAGGATGCGGCAGAATCGGCAAAGCGAATGCCGTTGCTGTAGTAAAAGCCTTTCAACTCTTTCGCAAACCGGTCCGGCTGGAAGGCATGTTGGGAGAGCCACACATCTACGTTCGGGCCTCGCTGACTGTAACTAAATTGCGCGCCCAGTTGCGCACCGGTCCCACCCAGGTTGTATTCGACGAGTCCCCCCGTTGCATTCAAGTCCTTCACGCTCGTGCCACTCGTGAAACTCAAGATGGGGGAGAGCGTAAACTTCTCATGCACATCGACCGCAAGACGAGAGGCTTGAATGGTCACGACGACATGATCAAAGAGGCTCAGGTTTCGGATGCGCCGTTCGAATTCGGCAAGCTCCGCCTGTGTAAATCGTCCCGGCACGGGTCGAGGCAAAAGCTTCCAGATGGTCGCTTCTTTCGTGTTGATGAGCCCATTGACCTGTGTCTCACCAATGAATATTGGTTCGGGATCGACAGCCCCGTTGTCCGCAGACACCATGAGGGGCGAGACGAGAGGCAAGACGAACGTAGCGCAGAAGAACCCAACACTTAGCACAAGATAGAAAAATGATGATCGCACAACGAAAAAAGCTAACCGCATGATGGCCTCCAGCCAGAAAAAGACCAGACAACGGGCGACTGTTCGAACGAACAGACCAACCCAATTGATGGAGACAACCGCTGCGGATCAAATACGAAGAGCTAGGAGGAACGAGGGAGGTCGAAACCGAGAAGCATAACTTGAGGCTGGAAAGGACCTTCCAGACACATATGAGAGGGATGACGGCTTAGGAGAGATGCCTGTCGCGTCAAACTGCGTGATCAATTGGAGTGGTGTCGCTCCCGCCGAGGAGTCGCCAGCTGGGGAAGGCATGAGCACGTGCTCGGCACTGTTGTCGGGTTCTTCTGAGATGGGCTCTGCCCCAGACACGTCACTAAGTGCTGAGGACTCGAACGACAAATCAACCACAAGATCTCCACTGATCACGCCAGCCAACACGATGGCCAGCCAGGTGACCGTGAGAAATAGTGGTGCAGTCTTAAATCGAGCCATAGTGTAGCCAGCTGTTTTAATTCCTAAACTATAGAGCCGCCTGGGTGGACTGTCAAATTGACGGATTGATTTGAGCCTTGAGAGTCGATACAAAGCAGTTTTCACAGTGGCTTGATTTTGCGAAGGTTTCCCCGTTTATCGTTTCGAATTAAGCAGTTAACGGCAGTCTATGGATTCTACTAATTCGAACCAATATGAGCGATTTTGAAAATTTTTAGCACAAATTTAGCACACGACCGTGGGGTGAACGCCTTCACTGAGACAGGTTGGCATTAGCAAACGTGTTGGTTTTGATTTTGATCCCCTCCGGGGCAGCCTTGGCCAAAGTATGCTGCCACTGTCGACCCGGTGGATTTCAAGAAACTCGTTCGGTGTCAGGGGCCGAGGGAGTGTCAGCAGTCAAGAACGATTCCAATGTGGCAAGCAGCCTTTGAGACTCCCCGCCGTTTAAGTATGGCACCTTGATAGTTCTAGCCCAGAAAAAGTTTTTTCCTGTAGCTCTTACAATTTCTGAAGCAGGCATAAATCTAATCAACCCAGCTTGCCGATTTGGGATCGGCGTCAGAAACCTTACGGCTCGGTATTGCTCTTCGTCGCCGTTTTTACGAACTGGGCCATACACTTCGCCCGCGGCAATAAGCCCAACCAACTTATGGTAAAAGAAGACTATGTCGCCGGGGTTAAGATATTCGACTACATACTGGATGTCACCATAGGCGGCGACTTTTGAATTCTCAACCATTTCCCATATACAGTTTTCACCGTAGGATCGATTGGTGTCAAAAAGGACACCTTTAATTTCCGACGGATTTCTATGACGATCATACGGAAAAGAAAAAAACTCGAAATAGCGCGTTCCGTTTACATCGTAGATTCGGTAGGGAAGAAACTCCACTAACAGCCCCTTTGACTTCCAGTAGTCAATTGCGTCGATTAACGACTCATTCGCTGCATTTCCCACTACATAGAGGCTTTGCCGACGATTGAAATCCACCGGATCGAGGGGAGTCGAGAGCTGAAAAGCTTCTTTATGCGCCAGACATAAATCAACGCAAGCAAGCCCTGACTTCTCAAGGTATATTTTGTAACGGCGATCAAGTTCAGCGTAGACCCAACGACCGGCCCGCTGAGTGTATCCAATCGCCTGCAGAACCGCTTCTTCTCCGGCCACTCCTCGTTTCAATTCGAAGATCACCAAATCGCCTTCGCGATTGATCGCGTATAGATCCGCCTCGGACTGCAGTTGCCGCTCCTGGAAGATGGGCAGTAGAGGTGCACCTTCAAACAGAACATCCAAGAGGTGAGTTGCAAGAAGGTTTTCTAAGTCCTTCTCACTTCGTTGCAGATCTGAAGCCGCCAGAAAAGGAAGCGGTTTGAGTTTGCCGAGCCCTTCGCTAGAAGGTGTAAGGCGGTACAGCATATGCGAAGTCCTAACATTGCCTATTCACTAAAACTTGCTGTCTGTTGAATTTGCTCCACTCAAAAACACAGTGAGACATATCGAAATTAAGGTATGCTAATGCAGTGCTTAAGCCAGAAGCCTGAGGCGTCGTGATGGTAACTTGCCGGTTGTTAGCGCAAGCTTTATAACTCCAAGAGGATATCCGCAATAACTCTTGAGTTGGTTCAACATATTATCCCCAATCTCTCGCCCCCAGTTGCGATCGCATGTCCAAGCGCTTCCATTCGGAAACCGAACCTTGTAATGACTTCCATTCGAGGGAGTTTCGAAGGAGATCGCACCAAGACTGGAGTAGCGCTGTTTAACATCCTCAAAACTAACTTTAATTTGATAGGCATGATCAGGCAATTCCCATTCATAAGCGTCCTCCAATGTCCCTATTTCTTTAGGACCGATCAGAGGGAACATTCGAGAATATCTGCTTACATGGTAAGTAGCAGTATCCTGACCCGAGAAGCCTTTGTCGCATGCCACCCCAATGAAGTAACCCGCCCCTCGTATTGATTTATCGTGAAGCTTTAGCAATCTGCCAAGCTCATCAGACCATTGCCACACTCTTCCATCTTCTGTGGCTCCGCTCGGGACGGGATGAGGGACATGTCCTGTCACGGCAAGTACATCTACCATTATGGTGTGGGTATTCGGCTGCAAGAATAGTTGGCTCAGCAATCTGTATATCTCTAGCAATAGAGCGGGACGTTTAGAGGTCCAATCCATCTCCTCTATGAAATCTCTCAGCGTTACCGTCATTACCAGCGACACCTTGGATTCAAGTGCGTGATCCGTGAGACTGCCTAAAGCTGCCGCCGCTACCTTTAAATCTCGCTCACTTCGTGGAAACGTATGGTCAAGAATGATGGGGGACGGACAAAGCAGTGGGGGCATAATTACAGTTTATGCGTTACTAGGTTTTGATGTGCTAATGAAATTTCTTTGGGCCTTTAACAGGCGAGAACTAAGGGACATCGCCTCTCCAAAGAATGAAGGGGGCCAATCAGGGACTGTTCCATCTGGCTGGAGGTTAAGATTGTGCACGATCGGCCCACTGGCAGTCATCTCCATGAATATGATACCCACCCTCTTTGCCACTTCGTTTGACGGGTCCTCTGCTGCGAGCACACGAATCGCATTAACTAAATGCTCACTGTGAGTTTCTATAAGAACCTGCTTTCCAGCTTTCACCATTTCGATAAAGAATACAGCTAGTCGGACTTGCAATCCTGGATTTAGATGCAATTCCGGCTGCTCAATAATTAGTGTACTGTTTGGTGAGGCAAGCAAGCCTCTAACGAGAATTGGTAATACTTGAGAATATCCAAATCCCGAATCGGTGAGAGCATGGGAGCTAGCCCCAGAAGGAGCTCTTAACAGCAGTTCTACGAGCACATCCTTAGTAGCAGATAGCTTAATTTCCTGGGGGGCATCTGCGGAGTGTCCCATTTCACCTGTGCGAAGATAATGCAGCCAATGGTTGAGGCCCCCTTCAAGAGTGTCTAGCTGTTGCGGACTTAGTTGATTCACACCGGGCGCGCCACCAAATATTTTCTCATTTCCCCGCTGATGAAGAATTGAAGGTAGGAATGCGCCTGTAGAGTCAAAATCTGGAGCGTCGTCCAGGCTAGCAACATAATATCTCTGGGCAGGGGTGCGAAGCGGGCCTAAATAGTGGATACTTTTCAAAGCCCTTTCAAGGTCAGACTGGGCATAGTGAAGTTGCGTTGGAAGAGGCCAAAATATTTGTTGGTCTGTTTTTAATTTCTTGCCCTTTTTGCCCATTTGGGATCTCACACCTGCAGGCAATAGTCCTGCAAGGAATGCCTGATAACGCTCGAAATCAGTTTCCTTGTCTACCCCGACACTTTTCAAATGCCCCATCGCTTCCTTAGAAAAAAAGGACGGGACCAAAAGTTCATATCGTTCAAAATTTTTCTCTTCCGTTGCCTTTCCAAGAGTCGAGACAATTTTCCAATGGAGTAAAGAATTACCTAGATAACCTATCTCAAAATTCGCCTCTTTTAGAAACCCTTGAGTCCTTGCAAGCGATGCTTCTTTTTTATCGAGGCTAAATCTGAACGAAGCGGTCAAGGTGTAAGGTAGCCATGCATTTTTATCGGCAACCTGGTGGGAAGTACGGCCATTTTTCATTGAGATAAGATCTTCTATTGTCTTCCGCCGCAATCGATCCTCAATTGTTATTGAGATCCTTATATCTTCCTCCAGCATGTTGTTCGAAACGAACGAAGCATAATTTCCCAGGTCTGCCTGATTTGACACAAACCTTAATCGCCCATCAGCACCCTCGTAACTTTCCGGTACGACAACGCTTTGTCTCAAAAGAAGCAAGGTCTTCAGTAACGTGGATTTGCCAGCGCTGTTGGTGCCACAAAAAACCTGGAGCGGGTGGATAGGGAAAGTCCAGCCAGTACCACTGAAAAGGCGAACATTATCTATTGAGATTGAGCGAATCATTGGACGAGAAATTATCACAAAATGTCATTTCGTCTCTACAATGACAAATTTCTCTTATTAACGGTCTCCCGTCATTCCACAAACTTGCAGCCTCGCAAGGTTGGAGTTCTTGAGCGAAGCAGTAGGGACAGCGCATGCAGCTACTCCACTCGGCCATTACAAAATGTAGACTGGATCGTCCCTAGCGCTGGAAGCTTGACAACGGCAATATGAAGTGTAATATATGTCGTAATATATGCTAGGAGGCCGCCATGAAAAGTGACGACACAAAGAAAGAAACGCTTCAATTTAAGGTGACTGACCAGGAACGCAAGCTCATTGAGCGATGTGCCAGCGATGAAGGGACAACCGTCTCCAAGTATGTCCGTGGTGCAGTCCTCATGAGTATGGTGATGGATGGCAAGGCCGAGGCCATCAAAATTGTAGCGAAAGAAGTGGGCGAAAAAGCGTTTGCCGTCGTCCGCCAGAAGCTCACTCGACCGGTTCAGGAAGGACGTTGAAAAGAGTGCTGTCCGCCTCACCATCAACAGGCAAAGCCGGTCCGCGCCGCATGCCGTCAGGCTGGGGCGCGGAGCGGAATAGCCCCCGTCTTGGTAACACGGGGGCTCTCACCACAGGGTTCCTTATAGGAGTTCGATAGGTTCCATGGATTCTGCCTTCACCCTCTCCATTGATTGGCTCGCCTTTACGGTACTGGCGAGTCGGCCTCAAGAGACCATGAAGGTCCTTGGCGGAGACTGGAGTCGGGCCAAAGGCGGCTTTCGAGGCTATCCCCTGTCCTGGATCAGGTCGGATGGAGGACGGGGGGTCGGCAAGCTTGGCACGAATGCCCCTCGTCGCCCGAATGAGATCCATGTCGATCTGTCTGGTGGACTCGTCTCTGCTCTGACCCTCGATCAGGTTCGGGTTCTCTTGAAATGGATTCATGAGCAACAAGGCCATGTCACTCGGATGGATTGTGCCCTCGATGACCGAGCCCGGACCGTTCCGATGGCCACCATTCGACAAGCCGTAGCAGATGGTCACTGCGTCACGCGGGCCGCTCAGGTAAGGCAGATTGTGTCTAACCTGACTCGTGGTACCGGTGCGACCACCGGCGAAACCATGTATTTCGGCAGTCCTCAGAGTCAAACCTTGTTGCGTATCTATGACAAACGTCTGGAGATGCAGAGCAAGGAACGAGAGAACTGGCAAGAGTTTGGCGTGCGGTGGGAATTGGAGTTCAAACAAGACCGCGCCCAGCTCTGTGCCCGGGCCTTGGCGAATTTGGATGAAGCCGACTGGAAGGAATGCGTTGTGGGATTGCTTCGCATCTATGTGAACTTCCGGCAGATCCCAAAAGACGCCGAAGAGGAAGATCGCTACCGGGCTCCCATGCTGGAGTGGTACGCCCTCCTGACGGAGGGATTTCAGAAGGGGCGATTGGCCCAGGAGAAGCAGGTGCAGACCCTGCAAAACGTGAAACGATGGGTGAGCGACACCCTGACGCCAATGCTGGCGGTAATTTGCGCCACCCCTGGTGGGGAAGAATGGCTACAGCACGAGATTGTCAGGGGCATCTCCCGGTGGAAAGACCGGCACCGGAACTTGCTCAAGCAACCACCCAATCGGTTTGTCACGTCTGCCGGCGGTCACGCGGGCAGGCCATGTTAGGGGTACTGGGGGTGTCGCGAGACTCCCCCGGTGTATCTGCACCATGCTTACGACGAAAGAGCTGTCGGCTTGGCTCAACATCAAGCCGTCCACACTGTATCTCTGGGCCTCACAGAACAAGATTCCGCACTGTCGCATTCATGGCCTCATCCGGTTTGAACCGGACGCCATCCAAGCATGGTTGAACACCTTCAGTGCACCTATGAATAACCCTCCTCGCCTCACTCGGCATGACGCCAGGGACGTAGACCACCTGATTGCCGTGGCCAAAGCTGCTCACTATACTCCCAGGCGCGAGAAACCAGACCAAGACAGGGCCAAACAAGGAGGGCGATGATGGCACTGTTTCGGCGAAACCGAGTCTGGTGGATGGGGTTTTCTTACTGTGGCAAACAGGTCAGAAGATCCACTGAGGTGACGGATAAGAAGGTGGCGGAAAAGATTTATCACAAGGTGAGGACTCAGATCGCTGAAGGGAAGTGGTACGAACCAGCAAGGGGAGCTGATAAGACGGTGAAGGAATTGTTGGAGCGCTATCTCCGAGATCATTCAGCGGTCAATAAGTCTCCCTCTTCTCAGCGAAGTGATAGGTCCGTGGCGCTGCATCTCATTCGTTCATTCGGGGATCTCACCCTAAGGGAGTTACGTCCGTCTCTTATTGCAGCACATAAGGCGAAGCGACGAGCAGAAGGGGCCGCGGCCAAGACCATTAATATCGAGTTAGGGATCTTGAGCCACGCTTTTCAGCTTGCCGTCAAGGAATGGGAGTGGGTCACGGAAAATCCGGTGATCCGTGTATCGAGGGAGAAGGTGCGTAACATGATTGAGCGATGGCTCACGGCAGAGGAGGAACAGCGATTGTTGGCCGCCTCTCCGCAATGGCTACAGGAGATCATTGTCTTTGCCGCAAACACGGGGCTTCGACAAGGAGAAATCTTAGACCTCCAATGGTCCAGGGTTGATCTCTTCCGGAAGACGATTACGTTGCTGGAGCAAAAGAATGGAGCGAAGGATACCCTTCCAGTCAACGCAAAGACGTTTGAGGTACTGAAAGCCAGAGCACGGGTTCGCTCGCTCAAAACTGATTACGTGTTCTTCAACGGCGCGGGTAATCGGATGGATGCGCGAGACCTGCTTCGCGTGTTTTACCCTGTCATGCGAAAGGCAGAAGTGAAAAACTTTCGTTTTCACGATCTGCGCCATACCTTTGCCACCCGTCTTGTGCAGGCCGGAGTCGACATCTATACCGTGCAGAAACTTGGACGATGGAAAACCATCTCCATGGTGATGCGGTATGCCCATCATCATCCAGAGAGTTTGCGTGCTGGTGTGGAGATCTTGGATCGCGTTCCGGCAGGGGTTAGCACAAATTTAGCACAATCGGTGTCTCACACGAGTGCTAAAGTCGGGACCGAAACTGCTCTAAGTGGTTGAAAGATAAGATGTAAGGTTGGTTGCGGGGAGAGGATTTGAACCTCTGACCTTTGGGTTATGAGCCCAACGAGCTACCAGGCTGCTCCACCCCGCGACCGGATAGTAACAGGCAGGTGAAACGAGAGTCAAGGAAGCTGCCGCGAGAATTGCATTCGCGAGGGGAGAATGATAAAGCGTGAGCATGCGCATCGTGTTTATGGGAACACCGGACTTCGCCGTGCCGTCGCTGGAGGCGTTGCTGAAGTCGGACGACGAAGTGGTGGGAGTGGTCACCCAGCCGGACCGGCCGAAGGGGCGCGGACAGGACGTGATTCCCTCTCCAGTGAAAGTCGTCTGCCAGCGTGAAGGCATCCCCGTGTTGCAGCCCCTGAAGATGAAAGACCCTGCCTTTTTGGATGCGTTGCGCCAGTGGGCTCCTGACGTGATCGCGGTGACGGCGTTTGGCCGGATTTTACCGCCGGTGATTTTGTCGCTCCCGCCGCATGGCTGTATCAACGTGCACGGATCGTTGCTGCCGAAGTATCGCGGGGCGGGCCCCGTTCAATGGGCCATCATGCGAGGGGAGCGGGAAACCGGTATCACGACCATGTTCATGGCCGAGGGGATGGACACCGGCGACATGTTGTTGCGTGAAACGGTGGAAATTCGTCCGGACGACACGGCGGGGACGCTGGCGGTTCGTCTTGCCGAGGTGGGCGGACGATTGTTGGTTGAGACCTTGCGCCGTCTCAAAGCGGGGACGCTCACTCCGGAACGACAGGATGATGCGCAGGCAACCTTGGCGCCCCTGCTCAAGAAGGAGGATGGATTGATCGATTGGACGTTGACGGCCGTGGAGATTGCCAATCGCGTGCGTGGCTTGTCTCCTTGGCCGGGTGCCTATACCTTCGTGAACGGGGAGCGCTGGGCCCTGTGGCGTGTCCAGGCCAGCGACGAATCGACGGGAGCTAGCCCCGGGACCGTGACCAAAGTTGCCAAAGACCGGGTTGAGGTCGCGACCGGTGGCGGGACCATTCACATCATCGACATTCAACCTTCCAACAGTCGGCGGATGACCATGGCCCAGTATTTGGTAGGCCATCGGTTAGCTGAAGGCCTCAGTTTGCAGGCCGCTCCGCCGCCGGCGGGATGATCATGCGCGCATTATTCACGCGCCGCTGACGACCTTCCCACCGTAATCGATTTTTCTATTCATGGTTTCTGATCCGCAAGCACTACAGCCGATTGACGCCGCATCCGCGGGGCGTCGTGCCGCCATGAAGGCGTTGGTGGCGATCGAAAAAGCCGGGTTGTTGAGCGATGATCTGTTCGATCAGGTTTCGGCTTTCGCCTCGTTGGATCAGCGGGACCGGGCCTTCATGGTCGAGCTTGTCCGCGGCGTGCTGCGCTATCGGGCGACGCTCGACTGGCGGCTGGGTCTCTTGTCGGATCGGCGGATCGCAAAATTGCCCACCCTTGTTCAGGCAGTGCTGCGGTTGGGGGCGTACCAACTGCTGTATCTCGATCGTGTCCCGGATTCGGCTGCCGTCAATGAGTCCGTACGTTTGATCAAGCAGCAGAGCCGTCGCCTCGGGCGAGACTGGAGTGGGTTTGTGAATGCTGTGCTCAGGGGGCTACTGCGATCGCCGGAACCGGCCTGGCCGGATGTGGTGCAGGACCCGGTGACGGCCTTGAGCGTCCGGTATTCCTGTCCAGCCTGGATGGTGGAGCGATGGTGTCGCACTTGGGGCACTGAGCGGGCCGAGGCCTTGTGCCGAGCGACGGTTGAGATGCCTCCGTTGACGCTTCGGGTGAACCGACTCCGAACTTCGCGTACCGCGTTCCTGGCCGAACTGGCTGCGGCCAATGTTGCCGCCAGCCCGACGTTGATCAGCGAGGTGGGCGTTCAGCTGGCTCGCGCCACCTCCGTCGCAGACCTTCCGGGATATGCGGCGGGACATTTTTATGTCGAAGATGAGGCGGGCCAACTCATTCCGTTGCTCCTGGACGTACAACCGGGACAGCGGGTGCTTGATGCCTGTGCGGCGCCGGGAGGAAAGACGACGCAGGTGGCAGCGTTGATGGAAAATCGGGGGACCATCGTCGCTGTTGATCGGGCCACCGCACGGCTCAGTTTGGTGATGGAAAACTGCCGGCGCCTTGGGGTGAACATCGTCACCCCGCTCATGGGTGATATGCGTGAGCTGATCCAGGCAGAGACGGCATCGGGAGCAGGACGGTGGGCCGTTGCAAGGCGTGAGTCAGCGCTCTCCGTGCCGTTTGACCGCATTCTGCTCGACGCGCCCTGCAGCGGCTTGGGGGTGTTGCGACGCCATCCGGACGGCAAGTGGTACAAAACCCCGGAGAGCATCGCACAGCATCGATTGGTGCAGCAGGACTTGCTAGCGGAGACGAGTCGTCTCTTGCGGCCTGGTGGGGTGTTGGTCTATAGTACCTGCTCGATCGAGCCGGAAGAAACCGAATCGATCATCGACGAGTTTTGCCAGTTTCATTGCGAATTTCAGCGTGAGTCGGTCGCGCCTTGGTTGCCCCCAGCCGGTCTGCCGTTCGTGACCCCTCAAGGGGATCTATCTACGATGGCGAACATGAACAGGATGGATGCGTTTTTTGCCGCTCGTGTGCGGAGGAGCGAGTGATGGTCGGTCGGACCGTACGTATTGCCCCGTCTATTCTGTCGGCTGACTTTGCCCGTTTGGCCGAAGAGGTCTCGCGGGTGGAGAAGGCGGGCGCCGACTGGCTGCACATTGATGTGATGGACGGCCACTTTGTTCCCAACCTCACAGTTGGGCCGCCCATCGTCGAAGCGCTGCGGAAAGTGACGACGCTTCCGTTGGATGTCCATCTCATGATGACGAATCCGGATGCGTTCATCGCGGAATTCGCCGAAGCGGGAGCCGATTATCTCACGGTTCATGTGGAGACCTGCCCTCACCTGCATCGGACGGTTCAGTCGATCAAGGAGCGCGGCGTGAGGGCCGGCGTCACGCTAAATCCCGCCACGCCGGCGGTGATGTTGTCGGAAATTGTGCGTGACGCCGATCTCATCCTGATCATGTCCGTGAATCCGGGATTCGGCGGACAAAAGTTCATTCCCTCGTCGCTTCAGAAGATTGCCGAGGTTCGCGGGTTGATCGACCGCACCCACAGCCATGCGCTCTTGGAAGTCGATGGCGGCGTGAAGCCGGACAATGCAGATGCGATTCTTGCGGCAGGTGCGGACGTGTTGGTGGCGGGGTCCGCCGTATTTTCCGGTGACGACTATGCTGCCGCCATTACCGCGTTGCGGGCCGGATACGAATCTGCTGCTCGAACAGCGAGGACTGCCGCTGCCCGATGATCGACGAGGGCCAGACCGCACCCCTATTTCATGGATAATCTTCATCCCCTCGAAAGCAAAGTGCTGCTGGCTTTAGCCCCGCCGCAGAGTGCCCCGCCGACACTTGATCAGCTTGCGTCGACCGCCGGGTTAGAGCCGTCGCAGTTGAGCATGGCAGTGGAATGGCTCTTGGCCAAGTCCCTGATTGCCGTGCATGCTGAAACGGTGGCGCATATTGCGTCGCTGACTCCGATCGGGGAAGCGTTTTGTGACCAGGCTGCGCCGATTGAACGTGTGCTCTCGGCGGCTCGGGAAGCCGGGCAGACCGGGAAGCGGCTGACCATCCAGGATATTCAGTCCAAGGAACAACTTGAGCCATCCGATGTGAGCAAGGCCGTCGGGACCCTCAAGAAGGAGGGGGCGATTCTCATCGTGCAAGGCGGCTGCATTGAGAGCACCGGCCGGAACAGCACCACCGCTGAGGCCATGCGTGCCTTGTTGCAAGAATTACGGGGTGGGCAACGGGACCTGGAGACGTTCGCCGAGCCGCTCCGATCCGTGCTCCAGCAGCATGCGGTGAAGCGAGGGAATGCGCGCGAGCCCTTCCGTGTGGACGAACGGGTGACACGGTCGTTCGTGTTGACCGATACTGGCCGGAAGGTCGCAGAGCAGTTGTCGCGCGACGGTGTGGCGGAGGAAGTCTCGCAGTTGACGCCGGAACTCCTGAAAGAGGGGGCGTGGCGGACGAAGCGGTTCCGGAAGTACACCATCAGTTTGCGGGCTCCGCGCATCTCGGCGGGGAAGCGGCATCCCTATCGAGAATTTCTCGATCTGGTCAAGCTCAAGCTGGTCAGCATGGGGTTTCAGGAAATGCGGGGAACACTGGTGGAGACCGAGTTCTGGAATATGGATGCGCTCTTCATGCCGCAATTCCATCCGGCTCGCGACATTCACGATGTGTATTTTGTGAAGAACCCCACGCATGCCCGTGATATTGCCGAACCCTATCTCAGTAACGTGACGCAGGTTCACGAGAAGGGAACGGGGGCGGGTTCCACCGGTTGGGGGTATCAGTTCGATGTGGAGCGAGCCAAGCGTTTAGTGCTCCGGAGTCAGGGGACCGCGGTGTCTGCACGTCGGCTGGCGGCGAATCCGTCCGTGCCGGGGAAATATTTCTCCATTGCACGCTGCTTTCGCTACGACCAGGTCGATGCCACCCACGCCACGGACTTTTTCCAGGTGGAAGGGATCGTCTTGGGGGCGGATATCAACTTTCGCACCCTCTTAGGTCTACTCAACCTGTTCGCGCGGGAAGTGGCTCAGGCCAAGGAAGTGAAATTTCTCCCGGCCTATTTCCCGTTCACAGAGCCCTCTGTGGAAATGCATGTGCGTCACCCGAAGCTCGGCTGGATGGAGCTAGGCGGTGCAGGATTGTTCCGTCCCGAAGTCACGACGCCGTTGGGTGTGTCGGTGCCGGTGATTGCCTGGGGGCTTGGGTTGGATCGGATGGCGATGGTGGCCCTGGGGATTCACGATATTCGCGACTTATTCTCGGCGGACCTGGAATTCATTCGCACGATGCGAGGAAGTTTTTAGGACGACATCATGCCTACCATCTCCGTACAACGAGACGATCTCGAAGCCCTCATCGCAGGACCGGACGGTACGCCTGTGCGCATTTCCCTTGATCAGCTGGAGCAGTCGCTCATGTTGGTGAAGGGGGAGTTGAAGGGACACAACGCCGAAACGGGCGAACTGCGGATCGAACTCCAAGACAGCAACCGTCCTGATTTGTGGTGTTGCGAGGGTATCGCCCGGCAGATCCGGATCAAGCAACAGGGCGCGTCTATTTCGTATCCCTTCTTCAAAAAGCAGAAACGTGCGGCGGGGAAACTGGTCGTCGCGCCGGGGTTGGATCGGATTCGTCCCTATGTGGCGGCGTGTACGGCGGTCGGATATCGGGTGACGGCTTCCGGGCTCACCCAGCTCATCCAGACGCAGGAAAAGTTGGCCGATATCTTTGGGCGCAAACGACGGACGGTCTCTATTGGCTTGTATCGGTTGGCTCCCATCGTCTTTCCCGTGTCGTATGATTTAGTGAAGCCTGACGAGGTGCGGTTCACGCCGTTGGGCATGGAAACGGTGATGACCCTGCGCGAAATCCTCATGGTCCACCCTAAGGGCGTAGAGTATGGCGGGATCCTCAGTGGCCATGACCGGCTTCCCGTGTTGCGCGATGCGAAGGGGCAGGTGCTCTCATTCCCACCGATCATCAACAGCCGGGAAATCGGCGAGGTGCAGGTCGGCGATCATGAATTATTCGTCGAAGTGACCGGAACCGATTTACAGATGGTGTCGCTGACGCTGAATATTTTTGCCGCCAACCTTGCCGATAGAGGGGCGGTGATCACTCCGGTGGAGATTCAATCGCCTGTGAAAACCGCTTTCGGACGGCGCTGGCACACGCCGGTGGATTTCGGTGCGCCGCGGTCGATTCCTCTCAAGGCCATTGAAACGGCTCTGGGGGAGGCATTGGGGGGGCGTGAGGTGGCGGCGGCGTTAAAATCCTATGGCTACACGGTGAAGTCCGCCGGACAGAAGGTGGGCGTGCAATTGCCCCCGTACCGGAACGATCTGTTGCACACGGTGGATGTGGTCGAGGATGTCGCGATCAGCCAGGGGTATGCCAGGTTTGCGCCGGTCATGCCGTCGCAGTTCACCGTCGGCGGACTGTCGCGGCTCGAGCACATGGCCGACCGCATTCGGCATCTCATGGTGGGCATGGAGTTTCAGGAGATCATTTCCAACATCATGGGGTCTCACCAGGATTTTTGCACCAAAATGCGGGTGGACGGCACCGAGTGGGCGAAGGTGGTGGAAGTAGACAATGTGATGTCTCTCAGTTATTCCTGCCTGCGTCAGTGGATCACCCCCTCGCTGTTGCAGGTGGAAACGAATTCGAGCCGTGCGTTTTATCCACATCGCATGTTCGAAGTCGGGGAGGTGGCGGTTCCGGATGTGAATGCTGACATCGGGTCACGCACGGTGACGAAGTTAGGGGCCGTGATTGCGCATGCCGACGCACACTTCTCTGAAATTCACTCGTGCCTGGATCTGCTGCTGTACTATCTGGATCGCCCATTTACCCTGGAACCTGTACCCCATCCTTCATTTCTTGAGGGGCGGGCCGGAGCCATCATTGCGGGCGGACGGGTGATC
The DNA here is from genome assembly GCF_905220995.1 of Nitrospira defluvii. NCBI lineage: Bacteria > Pseudomonadati > Nitrospirota > Nitrospiria > Nitrospirales > Nitrospiraceae > Nitrospira > Nitrospira defluvii. The sequence continues at coordinate 868,908 of NZ_CAJNBJ010000001.1, read as the reverse complement.
GGGCTGCTGGGGGAATTGCACCCGGAGGTTCTTGAGCAGTGGCAGATTGGCGTGCCGGCCGTCGCACTGGAGCTGGAGATCGACCGGCTACTCGATGAAGGATGACGGGGAAGTCGCTGATGAGGACCTCCCCGCCACGTGACTGATGCGCCTTGATTAGCTCGCGGCTGTCGCGAGCTGCTGTTTGGCTACCCCGACGAGTTTCTCGAATCCCGCCATATCCCGGATCGCCATATCGGAGAGGACCTTCCGATCCAATAGGATATTTGCCTTCTTCAGGGCATTCATGAACCGACTGTATGCGATGCCATGCATACGGGTCGCGGCACTGATGCGTGCAATCCACAACTGGCGGAAGTCGCGTTTCCGCTGCTTCCGTCCCGAATAGGCGTACGCCTGACCTTTATCGACGGACTCCGTTGCGCTTCGGAACAAGCGGCTCTTGGCACCATACTGGCCTTTCGCCAGTTTCAGGCGCTTCTTTCGCCGCTGTCGGGTTTTCGGACCACCTTTTGTACGAGGCATGGGGAACGACTCCTTTCAGATCCTGTTCACGGGACAATCATCGTTACTGCGGAAGTAATTTGTTCAATGCGGGAGTCGAGGCGGAAGAGACATCCGTGGCTCCCTTCAGGTTCCGCTTACGATCGCGCGGCTTGCCGGTCAACAAATGCCGACTGCCGGCCTTTCGGCGAACCAATTTGCCGGTTCCCGTGCGCTTGAACCGCTTCTTTGCGCCGCTGTGGGTTTTCATCTTCATCTTCATGCTCTCATTCCTTCCTTGTGTGCGTCGCGCACACTACTTGGGAGCCAGAATCATGATCAGGCTCCGCCCTTCCATCCTCGGCGCGAATTCGACGGTTCCCGCCTCCGAACATTGTTGAATGACGGTGGTCATCATGGTGCGGCCCATTTCCTGATTCGCCATTTCGCGACCGCGATATGTGAGTGTTACCTTCGTCTTGTTGCCGTCGGTCAGGAATTCTTTGATCTGGCGGATCTTGATCTCGAGATCATGCTTGTCCGTGCGGGGGCGCAGCTTGATCTCCTTCACTTGCGTAGACTTTTGATGCCGCCGACTTTGGTGATCTTTCTTGCTGAGCTCGAACTTGTACTTCCCATAGTCCATGATGCGGCAAACCGGCGGCTGGGAAGTCGGGGCCACCTCGACAAGGTCGTATCCCCCCTCCTGTGCCTTATTGTATGCCTCGACAGTCGGCAGTATGCCCAATTGCTCGCCGTCAGGACCGATGACTCGAACTTCCCGAATCCTGATTTCCCGGTTTACACGTAATTTAGGGACGATAGGTCACCTCGTTTGTGAGAGGGTTGCTGTGCCGCGTAATGTTTGATTCGTGTCCGTGCGAATGAGTTCCAGGAACTGTTCGATCGGCATGCTCCCATGGTTGGTGCCGCTCCGTCCCCGAACCGCCACCATGCCGCTTTGTACTTCTTTGTCTCCGACGACCAGCATGTAGGGAATCTTGAGCTTTTCCGCTTCGCGGATCTTGAAGCCGATCTTCTCGTTCCGGAGGTCCGCTTCGACCCTGAATCCGTGGCCCTTGAGGGTCGAGACGATCTTGGCTGCAAACTCCTGCTGATTGTCCGTGATCGTCAGTACCACCGCCTGCACTGGGGCCAGCCATGTCGGAAAGGCCCCGGCAAAGTGTTCGATCAAGATGCCGAAGAAGCGTTCGATGGAACCCATCAATGCCCGGTGGATCATGATCGGTTGATGGTGTTTGCCGTCCTCGCCGGTATAGGCGAGTTTGAACCGCTCAGGGTTATTGAAATCGACCTGCACGGTTGAACATTGCCAGGATCGGCCGAGGACATCCTTGATCTTAATGTCGATCTTGGGGCCATAGAACACGCCTTCGCCCGGATCTACTTGATAGGCCACGTGACGACTCTTGAGTGCGGCCTCAAGGGCGTTGGTGGCGATGGCCCAATTGTCATCCGATCCGACTGACTTCTCGGGGCGCGTGGAGAGATAAATTTCAAATTCATGAAAGCCGAAGGTGCCGAGCACGAAAAAGGTGAAGTCGAGCACCCGACTGACTTCAGCTTCGATTTGGTCAGGGCGACAGAACAAGTGAGCGTCATCCTGCGTGAAGCCTCGGACGCGCAGGAGTCCGTGCAGCACACCGGTCCGCTCGTAGCGGTAGACGGTACCTAATTCTCCGTATCGAATCGGCAGATCCCGATAGCTCCGCAAGTGAGACTTATAGATCATGATATGGAAGGGGCAATTCATTGGCTTGAGCTGATACTCGCTGCCCTCCAGCTTCATGGCGGCAAACATGTTCTCGCGGTAGTAATCGACGTGGCCGCTGGTCTTCCACAGATCCAGCCGGGCGACATGGGGCGAATAGACCAGGTCGTACCCGTCTTTGATGTGCTGTTCACGCCAGAAGTTTTCGATGAGCAACCGGATCAGCGCACCCTTGGGGTGCCAGAGCACCAAGCCGGGGCCGATTTCGTCTTGAATGGTGATCAGGTCGAGTTCCTTGCCGAGTTTTCGATGGTCACGACGCTTGATCTCCTCAAGTTTCGCGAGATGTGCATCGAGTTCCTTCTTCGTGGGAAAGGACGTTCCGTAGATACGTTGCAACATGGGGTTGCGTTCGTCCCCTCGCCAATAGGCGCCGCCGGTCGACAGCAGCTTGAAGGCGCCGACATGGCCGGTGGTCGGAAGGTGCGGACCGCGGCAGAGGTCGACGAATTCACCCTGACGATAGAGAGAGATGGGAGCCGCGTCATCGAAGCTGTTGATCAATTCAACTTTGTACTGTTCGCCTCGGTCCTGAAAAAACTGGATGGCGTCCTGTTTCGACAGTTCGCTGCGACTGACGGTCAGACCTCGCTTCGTGATTTCCACGGCGCGGGCTTCAATCTTCTCCAGATCTTCGGGGGTGAAGGGCCGGTCGAACGCGAAGTCGTAATAAAACCCGTCTTCGAGCGCGGGGCCGATCGTGAGTTGCGCCGTTGGAAACACTTCTTTCACGGCTTGGGCCATGATGTGGGTGCTGCTGTGGCGATAGACTTCGCGGCCTTCCGTCGACTCGAATGTCAGGAGTTCAACGGTGGCGTCTTGGTCCAATGGGTAGAACAAATCCACCGGCATCCCGTTGACCTTGGCTGCCAGGATCTTCTGGTCGAGGCGTTTCCCGTCCGGCGTGACTGCATCGCGGACAGTGCATCCTGCTGGTACTTGTTTTCGAGTTCCGTCAGGAAGGGTAATCTGAATGAACTGTGAGGCCACTCCGGTCAATCCCGCCAAAAAATACGACATCGTGCCGACCGCCCTGCTTCCGGCAGTCGGATCACAAACGTATCGCACACACAATAAAATGGTAGGCGCGGACGGTCTTGAACCGTCGACCTCTACCGTGTCAAGGTAGCGCTCTCCCCCTGAGCTACGCGCCTATCGAACGGCGATGCTAATACAGCCTTGCCAAAGGTGTCAAGGAAACGCATGGGGAAAACAGGCTTTTGTCCGTGGTGTTGTCACGGAACGGCTGTCTTTCCTGGTGTTCCTGGTTGCTTGAGCCGGCGGCGAGTTATTTGACCGCTGCCTTGAGCTCCTTGCCTGCCGAAAATTTCGGAATCCGGGCCGCAGGGATTTTGAGGGATTCGCCGGTTCGCGGGTTGCGGCCCATTCTGGCCTTCCGTTTGGAAATGGTAAAGGTGCCGAAATTGACCAATGTCACGCGCTTACCCTTCTTGAGCGACGTGGTGACGGCGCCGGTAAAGGCTTCGAGCGCCACTGTTGCCGCGACCTTGGTAATGCCCGCGCTGCTGGCCATTTTCGCGATCAATTCTTCCTTGGTCATTGCATGCCTCCATGAGTGGTTGGCAACCGGTAGATCTGATGTGATGAACGGACTGACGGGTTTGGGTTCCGAGTGAAGTGCTGATGGGCTGTGCCCGTACGAACCTAGCTTGCTCTGGCTCGTTTGACTGGAATATCCAGATCGAGAATTTTCTTTCTCAGCGTGTTGCGGTTCAGCCCGAGCAACTCTGCGGCTTGGATCTGGTTGCCCTTGGTTTCCCGTAGAGTCAGGAGAATCAATGGACGCTCCACTGCGGCGATCAACATCGGATGAAGATTTTTCCCCGAGCCATTCCGCATGCCTTTGACGAAATCTCCGACCTTGTGCTCCAGGTAGGTATCCAAGCACAAGGATTGGCCTTTTCCATTGGATAGAGGGACCTCTGCCTTCGGAGGCTTGGCGGCTTGCAGTGACGACGCGGCCTGTTTGAGTACGGTTCGAGATCCGACAATCAACAGTGTGTGTGCTGGATCGATGCCTGCTATGAGCTTGGCAACATCTGGAGAAGTGATTGTTTTAGACTCGACGATCACGGCGTCGTATCCACGTTTCGCGAAGTCTTTTGGCAGCGTCAACCCTTCTCGGCCGATCGTGATCGATGGCTCGCCGAACAGGTCTTTGTAGTGTGCCTGGACTTCGCCGTCCGCGCTGAAGAGCAGAATGTTGAATGTTGATGAACGCTGCGTCATGAACGGTACCGAGGAAGAAGAGGGCGGGATTATTGCGCAGGCCCCACATGATGTCAATCACGAAAAATGCGTGGAAATCATGAAGGGGACAGGCTGTGCGCATGCTGGCCTGGCGAGTTGAATTGCCTCTGTGCGGATGGTTGTTGAGGGGCGGTCTGCGTATTGCGCGAGGTTCGTTCAGTAGGGGCATCAAACGTCCTTTTGGAGAGTGAAGCACAAGGGAAATTGTTCGTGAGTCCGGCGCAGCCATGCTTGACAGAGCTGGCACGGGGCAGGTATAGAGATGTACGAATCCCTATCGGAATAGTCGCAAATGAAAGTGAGCCTTCGAGCTACCTACGGGATCATTGCCGCCGTAGACCTTGCGTTGCACGACGCCGAACAGCCGGTGTGTGCGAAGTCCATCGCCAAGCGTCAAGCGATCCCGGCTCGGTTCCTCGAACAGGTGCTGCATGCGATGAAGAAGGCTGGCGTGGTGACGAGTCAACGCGGGGCGCAAGGCGGGTATGTCTTGAGTCGCAAGCCGTCCGAGTTGTCCGTCGCGGACATTCTGGATGCGTTAGAAGGTCCCCTTCTTTCGGGAAACGGGGAGGCCGGTCCTAAAAGCACATCGGCGCGAGCCGCGAAGCAAGAGGCGCTGCTAGCGCACATGTGGGATCGTGTGAAACGGGCGGAACTGAGTGTCTTGTCGGAAGTCACGGTCGAGGAGTTGGCCATGCGACAACGAGCCCTCGATGCACAGCATACGTTGATGTATCACATCTGAACCATACAGAGTCATGCGTAGAGGCATGACCACCCAACAGACGAGGTCGTTATGACGAGTTCTCATACAGTGGCCCTCCGCCCGGCCGTCAAGACAGAGCCCATTCCTCCTCACATCGTGGAGGAGATCGAGACATTCGAAGCGGAAGCCCATCGCGTCCTTGCGGGGGATCTTTCGACCGACATCTTTAAGCCGTTCCGGCTGCAGTATGGCATTTATGGTCAGCGCCAGCCGGGCGTGCAGATGTTCCGAATCAAGATTCCGTTCGGCGGCCTGACGGCCAATCAGGTGCGGCGGGTTGCCGAATTGGCCGACCAGTTCGCCACCGGTGTGGGCCACGTGACCACGCGGCAGGATATCCAGCTGCATTTCGTGGAGCTCAAGCACGTGCCGGAGATGATGCGGTTGCTGGCCGCCGTGGGTTTGACGACGCGTGAGGCCTGCGCCAACACGGTCCGCAATGTCACCGCCTGTCACTTGGCGGGCGTGTGTCAGGGGGAGGTGTTCGACGTCACGCCGTATGCGAAGACGGTGGCCTACCACCTGCTGCGCAATCCGCTGAATCAGAGCCTGCCGAGGAAGTTCAAGATCGCCCTCTCCGGCTGCCGTCAGGATTGCGCACTCACGCCCATTCACGATATCGGCCTGCTCGCGGCCAAGCGGGCGGACGGGACCATCGGATTTCGAATGGTCGCCGGTGGGGGGTTAGGCTCGACACCGCGGATGGCGCAGGTCCTCAGAGAATTTACGCCGATGGAGGAATTGCTGCCGAGCATCGAGGCGGTCATCAAGGTGTTTGACACCCTGGGCAACAGGAAAAATCGCAACAAAGCCCGGATGAAGTTCGTGATCGAGAAACTCGGCTTCGATGAGTTCAAACGTCGGTGGGAAGCGGCCTACGCGGCCATGGGGTACGCGGTGCCGACCCACGAGCCGATCACGTTATTAGAATACGCCGACGCCCCGCCATTGATCATGCCGACCAAGGCGTCTGTCGCGTCCGGCGGGAACGGCAATGGGAATGGCAACGGGAACGGACATGCCTCTGCAGGAGGCTCGTTCAGTGGGCAGGAGACCGCCTTCCAGGCTTGGAAGCGGACCAATGTGGTACCGCAACGTCAGGCCGGGTTCGCGACCGCAGCCATCAAGCTGCCTATGGGTGATCTCACGGCCGCCCAGATGTGGGTGGTGGCTGATTTGGCTGAGCGGTACTCCAATGGAAACATCCGCACCACCATTAATCAGAACATGGTGATCCGCTGGATTCCTGAATCCCGCTTGGAAGCCTTTCATGACGAGCTCGTGGCCCATAGTCTCGGTGATCCTGGTGCCGAACTGGTCGAAGACATCATTGCCTGTCCCGGAACCGATACGTGCGGATTGGGTATCACATCGTCAAAGGGGATGGCCCGTGCGTTGGCCGAAGTGTTTCCCGCCGGCCAAGTGCCTGAGGACCTCCGGGATGTGAGCGTCAAGATCAGCGGTTGTCACAATTCGTGCGCCCAGCACCATATCGCCACCATTGGGCTGCACGGCGTCGGCAAACGTCTTGGTGAGCATACGGCGCCGCATTACGAGTTGCACCTTGGCGGACATGTGGATGGCACACCGAAAATCGGACAGTTGGCCGTCAAGTTGCCGGCGAAAAGCGTCCCGGCCGCCGTCCGTCATCTGGTAGACGTGTATCGACGCGATCGCACGACCGGCGAGAGTCTGCAGTCGTTTATCGGCCGGGTAGGGAAACATGTCCTCAAGGACGAACTGATCCCCTATACGTTTGTGCCGCCCTATGAGCAGGATCCGACCTATTACTACGATTGGGAAGGTGAAGCGGAATTTGTGCTGGAGGATCTGGGGCCCGGCGAGTGCGCGGGTGGTGCCCTGGAGATGATCGATGACCGCATGTTGGAAGCGGATCAGGAACTGTATCAGGCCAAACTGCTGGTCGAGAAACATCAATATGCCCTGTCGGTGAATAAATCGTATCGAGCCGTGTTGGCTGCGGCCAAGGGGCTCTTGGTGACCGAGGGGCTGGATCCGGCAACCGACGCGGACACGTTCCAGGAGTTCGACCAGCGCCTGGCGAGCAAGGGCATTGTGCCGACCAGTTACGCTAATCTCGGCGCACAGGTCGGCGATCTCGGATCAAAGGACGCGACCGCCGAGGAGGCCACGGAGAAAATGGCTTTTGCCAAACGGTTTCTTGCGGTCTGCCGGGCGGCCACGGAACAGATGGGAAAGGATCTCAAATTGGCCCAAGTCAAAGAAGAGGTGTTGCCGACCCCGACTCCGAGTGCGGCGCCGGCCGCGTCGGTTTCAACAGCGCCGGTGTACGACTTGCGCGGCGTTGCCTGCCCGATGAACTATGTGAAGACCAAACTCAAGCTCGAGATGATGGACAATGGCGAGCGCCTCGAAGTGTGGCTCGACGCCGGAGAGCCGATCCGGAATGTTCCGATGAGTTTGCGGAACGACGGGCACAAGATTCTCGAAGAGGGACCGTTGGAGCCTGAGGCGACCCATTTCAAAATTCTAGTGGAAAAGGTCGAGGAGTAGGAAACATCGTGGCAGAATTGAAGACCGGTCAATCCGTGGTCAATCGTCCGGCGGATGACGAGCTGAAATCGCTGAGCGATTCCTTCGAGGCCAAGCAACCGTGGGAGGTGCTGGAATACGCATTGAAGGTGTACCGGCAACGGATTGTGCTGGCCTGTAGCTTCGGGGCAGAGGATGTCGCGCTCGTGGATATGGTGCATCGAATCGATCCCGAAACGCCGTTGTTTTACCTCGATACCGACTTTTTGTTCCCCGAAACGCTCGAGGTGCGCGATCGCATTATTGCGCGGTACGGATTGAAGCCCGCCCAGGTCATTCAGATGAAGCCTCTGTTGACGCCCGAGCAGCAGGGGGCGCAGCATGGCGACGCGCTTTGGGCGAGCAAGCCCGATCAATGCTGCGAAATCAGAAAGATAGAACCGCTGACCCGCGTCTTGGCGCAATACGGCGCGTGGATCACCGGCATCAGGAGAGATCAAGCTCCGACGCGGGCCAATGCCGGATTGATCGAGTGGGATAAGAAATTCAACTTAATCAAGATCAATCCGCTGGCCCGCTGGACCAGCGAGCAAGTCTGGATGTACCTCCAGCTCCACGAAGTCCCGTACAACAGGCTCCACGACCGTAACTACCCCAGCATCGGCTGCACCCATTGCACCGCGCCTGTCCTTCCGGGCGACGATCCGCGTTCTGGCCGGTGGAAGAATTTCGGCAAGACCGAATGCGGGCTGCACAAATAACATCATCGTCACCCTGACATTGAGAAGGTTACCAACGATCCATGCAACATCTGCTCGCCAAAGTCGCCAAGGGCCCAAAAACGTCCAAAGATCTCACCTGGGAAGAAGCCAAGCAGGCCATGCGGTTGATGATCGAAGGGACGGCCACACCGGCGCAGGTCGGGGCGTTCCTCACGGCCATGCGCTTCAAGTCGGAATCTGTGACGGAGCTGGCGGCGTTCACGGCCACCGCGCGGCAATATGTGCCGCCCGTGCCGGTCCGTGCCGGACTTGGAGTCGTCGATGTTCCTGTCTATGCGGGTAAGCGGGAGACGTTCCACGCCATCGTACCTGCTGCCATCGTCGCGGCCGCAGCGGGAGCGGTGTTGTTGCTCCATGGTGTGGACGGTCCTCCCGACCGACAGGGTGTCTCGTCGGTGCTGAAGCTGTTGGGAATTCCGGTTGATCTCACCGCCAAGCTTGTCGGGCCGGAATTGGAACGAACCGGCGTCGCGTACCTGGATCTGGCGCTCTATCACCCGCCGGTCAGCCGGTTCCTTGAGATGCGACAGGAATTGGGTGTGCGCAATTTCTTCCATCCGGTGGCGAGGATGCTCAATCCCGCTCGCGCCGCTTCGCAGGTAATCGGCCTATCGCATCCGCCCTATTTCGAAAAGACGGTCGAAGCCTTGCGCATGCTGAGCTGTCCGCGCGCGCTGGTGATCCGCGGGGTCGAGGGCGATCCGGAACTGTCGATCGGGAATACGACGCGTCTGTTGGAGCTCAAGGGCGAGCGCATTACGCCATTCATCTTCCAGCCCAAGGATGCGGGGCTGACTATGGCCACGTTCAGGGAAATGGCAGGGTTTCCTGCCGAGCAACGGGAGCGTGAAGCAGATCTGATCAAGCGATTGATGGCTAATGAGATACAGGGCGGACAACGCGACTGGGTGTTGCTCAATGCGGCTATGCTGTTGTACGCGGCGGGCAAGGGGACATCGATTGCGGGAAATCTGGCCACCGCTCGGCACGCGCTCGAGTCCGGGCAGGCCAAGGCGAAGCTGGCGGCGCTCAGTGTCGGCGCCGGAACCGCGCCGAAGGTCGGCATGTCGGCACAATAAGAAGAGTGGAACCATGAAGCACTTACGTCAACTTGAAGACCAAAGCGTCTATATCCTTCGCGAAGCCTATAAACATTTCAATCACCTCGCCATGCTCTGGTCGATGGGGAAGGATTCAACGGTGCTGCTGTGGCTGGCTCGCAAGGCCTTCTTCGGACACGTGCCGTTTCCCCTCTTGCACGTGGACACGAGCTATAAAATTCCGGCCATGATTGAATATCGTGACCGGATTGCCCGTGAATGGCGGCTGAATCTCGTGGTGGGCCAAAACAAAGAGGCGCTGGCCGCCGGGATGAACCATACGCTGGGTCGCGACGTCTGCTGTACGGCGTTGAAGACCACGGCGATGAAGAATCTGGTCGAGGAAAAAGGCTATACCGGCATCATCCTCGGTGTTCGTGCGGATGAAGACAGTACCAGGGCCAAGGAGCGGTACTTTTCGCCCCGCGACAAACACGGTGATTGGGATTTTCGCGATCAGCCGCCGGAATTGTGGGATCAGTTCAAGACGACCTTCCCGCCGGGGACACACATTCGCATCCACCCACTTCTCGATTGGACCGAGATCAACATCTGGGAATACATCAAACACGAGAACATTCCCTTCATGGATCTCTATCTCGACAGGGGAGATGGCACACGGTATCGCAGCCTGGGCTGCGCTCCCTGCACCACCCCCATCAAGTCGACGGCAAAGACGGTGGACGAGATTATTGTCGAGCTGCGCAAGAGCACTGTGGCCGAGCGGGCCGGTCGTGCGCAGGATGCAGGGCGAGGCATGGAGATGCTTCGTAAAAAGGGCTACATGTGAGGCCGGCGCGAGCCTGCCTCTTTGCCGGCACGTATTGGTGAGGACCATCCAGCAACCGAAGTTTTCTTGAACGAGAAACGCTATGACACAGCATGATCAAGGTAAGCCGCAGGAGAGTCTGAACATCGTCATCGTGGGGCATGTGGACCACGGGAAATCCACGTTAGTGGGCCGTCTCTATGCCGATACCGGCTCGTTGCCGGAAGGCAAGCTGGAAAAGGTGCAGGCCATCTGCCGCCAGCAGGGCAAGGAATTCGAATATGCATTCCTGTTCGATGCCTTCTTGGAAGAGCAAGAGCAGGGCATTACGATCGATACCGCGCGCACGTTTTTCATTTGGAACGAACGGCAGTACATCATCATTGATGCCCCGGGGCATAAAGAGTTCCTGAAAAACATGATCTCCGGCGCTGCTCGTGCCGAGGCGGCGCTGTTGTTGATCGATGCCGTGGAGGGTGTGCGCGAACAGTCCAAGAAACACGGATATCTGCTGTCCCTGTTGGGGGTGACGCAGTTTGCGGTCGTCGTCAACAAAATGGATCTGGTGGGGTATCGTCAGGATGTGTTTGACGGAATCGAAAAGGAATATCGGGAGTTTCTCGGGCAGTTTCGGGCCGTGCCGCAACAGATGATCCCCGTCAGCGCCAAGATGGGTGACAACATTGCGGTGCGCAGCCGCCACATGAATTGGTATCAAGGTCCCACGGTGTTGGATACCCTCGCGCTCTTCAAAAAAGAGCAAGTGCGTTCCGAGCAGCCCCTCCGGTTTCCCCTGCAGGATGTGTACAAGTTCGATGCACGACGGATTTTAGCGGGACGTATTACTGCAGGCCGTCTGAAGGTCGGCGATCATCTGGTCTTTTCCCCGTCCAACAAAACGGCGATTGTGCAATCGATCGAGGGATTCAATGTCGATCCGCCGACGAGTGAGGCCCAAGCCGGACAGTCGGTCGGGATTACCCTCGACGAGCAAATTTTCGTGGAGCGCGGAGAGATCGCGTCGCACCGGGATTCGGTTCCCCTGGTGTCGACGGCTATCCGAGTGAATTTGTTCTGGATGGGGAGGCGCCCGCTGGAAAAAGGACGGAAGTACACACTGCGGCTGGCCACGCGAGAGGTCGCCTGTGAGGTGGCGACGATACACCGTATTATTGATACGGCTGATCTGGCCCAACTTCAGGAAAGCCAGTCGGTCGCCAAAAACCAGGTGGCCGAGTTAACGTTGCGCGTCAAGTCGCCGATTGCGTTCGACCTCTCGTCTTCCTTCGAAGCGACGGGTCGCTTCGTGCTGGTTGATGAATATGACATTTCCGGTGGCGGGATCATCACCGAACTGGTGCATGATGAACAGGAGGGGCTGCGTGAAGAAGCTCGGCAGCGGGAATATGCCTGGCTTACGGGTGACGTCCGTTCCGAAGACCGCGCCTTGCAGTATGGGCATCGGGCCGCCATTGTGCTTTTTACCGGATCAGCCCAGACCGGCAAGACCTTCCTCGCGCGGCGGGTCGAGGCCTTGCTGGTTGCCGACAGCCGGCACGCCTATCTGTTGGAGGGCGAGAACCTTTTGCAGGGACTCGATGCAGATTTGTCGGCCGCCGATCCCTCGTTCGCCTCGGAGCGGGTGCGTCGGTACGGCGAGGTGGCCAGGCTGCTGATCGATACGGGGCTCATTGTGGTGTCCACGAGCAAAACGTTCGGCATCAATTATCAACGCATGGCAGAGATGATACGAACCCTGGTCCAGCCGGCGCCAGTGATTGCGGTGCATATGAGTCGAGCCGGGGAGGAGCCGCCGCCGAATACGGATCTGCATTTTGCGGGGCCGCAGGACTTTGATGCGGCCGCCCGCCAAATTATTGAGGAGCTCAAGCGGCGGGGCGTGTTGATCCAACCCTCCGGCACCAGGTCCACCATTCAATATTCCATCTGAGGGTAGGGCGCCACACTCGGTCGGTTGGTTTCGGTGACCGTCACGGGATCAGCGCACGATCCACGGACGCGTGGCCGTCCCAGGGCTGTTTGACTCCATTCAAATCCCTGTGGTAGCGTCCTTCATCAACAATTTCGAGGGCTTTTCATGACCATGGCTGCCGGAAAGGATCTCAAGTCGATCCTGACAAAACTGCAGTATTCCGACGACGCGAAAGTCGTGCAACAGATTACCGCGCAGATGAAGCAGGTGCAGGCTCGTATGGCCGGCATCAAGCGGAAGCTTGTGGTGATGAGCGGGAAGGGTGGCGTCGGGAAGAGCATGACCACCGTGAATCTCGCGTTGGCATTCGCACGCCAGGGAGTCAAGGTTGGATTGCTCGATGTGGATTTGAACGGTCCCTGTGTTCCGCGGATGATGGGTTTGCATGGCCAGTCGTTGACCATGACCCCCGATGGAGCATTGCCGCCGGTCGGACCGCTCGGGATCAAAGTCGCCTCGATGGATTTTTTCCTCGGCGATGCGTCACCGGTCCGGTGGAAGGGCCCGATGGATCTGAGCCCCGTGTGGCTGGGATTGATGGAAATGAACGTGATCCGGGAGTTCCTCGCCGATGTGGCGTGGGGCGAGCTGGATTATCTTCTCGCCGACTTGCCTCCAGGAGCGGCCGCGGATAAACCGCCTGTCATTGCGGGGTTCATCCCGGATCTGGCTGGGGCAATCGTCGTGACGACACCGTCGGAGGTGGCGTCTGATGTCGTGCAGAAATCAGTGACCTACGCCAGGGACATGGGCATCCGGGTGTTAGGCATTGTGGAAAATATGAGCGAGTATCGGTGCCCGTCCTGTGGCGCTGAGAATGAACTGTTCGAGGGGAATACCGAGGCGATGTGCGAGGTGTTGGACTTGCCGTTGTTGGGTCGTATTCCCTTCGATCGTACCCTCGCCAAGACGTTCGATAAGGGGCAACCGCTTCTCGATCCTGACTATCCGACCATTCGGAAGTATCAGGACATTGTCGGGCGGATTCAAGCGTTATTGGATTATAAAAAAGTCCTGGCGGAAAAGCTGTAAGCACACCGACCTGGAAGGGGGATCCTATGAAGTTCGTTTGCCTGAACTGCGAGACCTACATGACGTTTCAGAAGGTCGAAAAACCCGGTGAGGGCTCACTCGGTGTGTTCTTCGGCTGTCCATCGTGCGACGCAAAGTTTTCCATGGTAACCAACCCCGGTGAGACGCAGATGGTCGCGTCCCTCGGCGTGAAGCTTGGAGGCCGAACAGAGACGGCGGAGCCATTCGAGATGACCCGTGGAACCCTGAAGGATGAAGCACAGGCCGGCGCAGGGCAGATGGCGGCATATCTCAACGAGAAGATCCAGGGTGGTCAACCGGCGACGGCAAAACCTGCCGCTCCGGCAGCCAGCGGAGAAAAAACCAGCGGGGGATGTCCGTTCTCGGCGATGGTCGCGGAGATGGGGCTGACCTCCGGTGGGAAGCCTCAGAACGGCACTGGCGCCAGTGAATTTACCTGGACCCCGGATGCCAAAGAAAAACTGGAGCGCCTCCCGTCGTTCGTGAAGCCAATGGTGCAAAGCAGCGTCGAGGCCTATGCGCGTAAACACGGATATAAGTCGATTACGCTGCAAGTCATGGATGATTCCAAGAACGATTCGCCCAACGGAATTGCCTGGACGAAAGATGCCGAGCAGCGTATGGATAACATCCCTGACTTCATCCGTCCGATGGCCAGACGAGAAATCGAACGGATTGCCAAGGAGCGGGGCTTGGCCGAGATCACCGCGCAAGTGATGGACGAGGCCAAGGAAAAGTTTATGAAATTTATGTAGTGGGCGTGCATGCCTGAGCCGAGTTCTTGGCCCATCCGGCTTGCCGGATGGGCCGTTCGATGCCTGCCGAAGGGTTTTCTCTCACCCATACAGTGCTTGAGCGCTCTGACGTCAGTGGTCCCGCTGCTGGCGCTGCTGTGTCTGTTGCTCTCCGTCGTGGCCGCCTCTCATTCCATGGCCCAGTCTGCCGATCATGGCCAGACCCATGCGCTCGGCGGGCAGGCGCACCACCATGGTCATCCTTCCGCCGGGGAGGATCAATGGGAAGGATCTCGCCAAGGCGTTGCCTATTCCGAGTTTAATCACCATCTGGCTGGGGTCTTTCTGTTGTTGATCGGCCTTGGTGAAGTGCGACAGGCGCTCGGCTGGACGTCCTTGGCCTGGACACGAGTCTTGCTACCCGGTGCGTTGATCGTTGCGGGGATCTTTCTCCTCATCTGGAGCGATCACGACGCATGGCCCGTCGGGTCGATGACGTTTGTTCAAACATTTGGCGGACTTGATCCGGAAGTGCTCCAGCACAAAGTTTACGGGATCCTCGCGCTGGCTGTCGGCTCAGTGGAATGTTTGCGGCGTGTCGGCTGGTCTGATCATGCTGTGTGGGCGGCGCCCCTGCCGCTGTTCGCCATTGTGGGGGGGCTGATGTTGTTCGGGCACTCGCATGGGGAGCACCCGGCCGCTCAGAAAATCGCGCTGCACCATGTCATGATGGGGACCATGGCAATTACTGCCGGATCGTCAAAGTTGATCTCCGGCTGGCGATCCCGACAACTCATCGCAGAGCGATCCTACTGGGAACTGTTGTGGGCCTGCCTCGTCGTCGCCATCGGGTTGCAGCTGTTGATCTACTCTGAATAGAGACGTGCGGCGGATCGAGCCGAGTAGGGCATGCTGCGTTGACACCCCTGTTAAGACTATGTTAGCTGTACATTTTTCAATTCTGTTGTGCATGGACACAGGGATCTGCGGACACGTCCGATTCACCTGGGTCAAGAGGAGTCGCCATGGGTGGCCATAGCCATTGGGCAACAATCAAGCGGCATAAGTCGGCAGTGGATGCCAAGCGGGGCAAAATTTTCACCCGTATTATCCGTGAATTGACCATCGCGGCGCGGTCGGGCGGTGATCCCGATGGCAATCCGCGGTTGCGGCTGGCCATTGCCAAGGCCAAAGAAGCCAACATGCCCGGCGATACCATGAAGAAGGCCATTCAGCGCGGCACCGGGGAACTTCCCGGCGTCACGTATGAGGAGTTCACCCTGGAAGGATACGGTCCCGGGGGGACAGCAGTGCTGATGGAAATTACTTCGGACAACCGAAATCGCACGGTTGCGGAGATTCGAAGTTTGTTGACCAAGAACGGCGGCAATATGGCGGAGGCGGGTGCCGTCTCTTGGCAGTTCCACAAAAAAGGTGTCTTGGTCGTCGAAAAAGGCAAAGTCGAAGAAGATGCGCTTCTCACCATCGCGTTGGAAGCGGGTGCAGAAGATGTGAAGGTCGGGGACAAGGCCTTTGAAGTGTTGACCAGCCCGCAAGATTTCGAAGCCGTGAAAAAGGCTCTTGCCGACGCGAAGATTGAGTATACGCTTGCCGAACTGAACTTCATTCCTCAGAATACGATTGCCTTGGAGGAGAAAGCGGCGGAGCAGATGTTGAAGCTGATGGAAATTCTGGACGAGCACGATGACGTCCAAAAGGTGCATGCCAACTTCGACATTTCCGATGAAGTGATGGAGAAGGTGGCCGCTGCCACCGCGTAATTCGCGGGTTCCGACGTCCAGCATGGATGCGACTGCAGTCCGTTCACCAGGCACTTCGCACCGCACCAGACAGCGACCCACATGATCGCCTTACTGACAGGCCACTTGGCCTTCAAGGCGCCTTCGCATCTGACGCTCGATGTTCACGGCGTCGGCTACGAAGTCCTGATTCCCCTCAGTACCTACTATTCTCTGCCTAATCAGCATGAGTCCGTCACGCTCAGCATCCACACCCATGTGCGAGAGGATGCGATTCAGCTCTATGGGTTTCTCACGGGAGCTGAGAAAGAGGCCTTTCTGCTTCTGACCGGCATTTCCGGCATCGGACCGAAGTTGGGGTTGAGCGTCCTGTCGACGCTGTCCGTCAAGGACCTGTTCTCGGCCATTCAAGCCGGTGATACCGAAAAGCTTGGAACGGTGCCGGGGATCGGCAAAAAATCAGCCGCCAGGATTGCATTGGAGCTCAAGGACAAGGTGGCGAAGCTCCATCCGGTGTGTACATCGGACGACAGCGGAAACGGACAACCGGTAAGTCCTCTGTATGATGATGCCCTGTCGGCTCTCGTGAATCTCGGGTATCGGCAGCCGGATGTGAAAGAGGCGCTGAAGCGGGTCGAAAAGTCCGGCGCGATGGCGCAGGGCCTAGAGCAGGTGATTCGAGAGGCACTGAAAGACCTTGCCAAGGGGTGACGCATGATGACAGGCGGCGTACAATCAACATCGCGGCAATGGGGCATCAGGGTGGCGTTTGCTTTGGTGCTGCTGTCTGCCGGCCTATCAGAATCAGCCGCTGTGGCTGACGGTCAGAATGAGGCCAAGAGCATTCGCAAGATGTGCGGGACATGTCCAGAAGGGTATGCCACTACTGCGCGCACCACGGCTCCCGAAGTTTGCAAAGACGGTGATCCCATGTTGGTCCAGTGCGTACCGCTGGGAGCGAACATGCTTGCGGTGTGTGGATCTTGTCCGGAAGGGTATGCGGAGGTTGGACGGTCGAATGTGCCATCCAGGTGCGGATCCATCGACGGGGGACTCGTATCGCAGTGTCAGTCGCAGCAGATGGGATCGAGCTTGCCCGACCCGACTCAAGGCGGCGTTCGCTGTCCGCCGGATTGCGGGAGCACAGCTGCGCCCGGCCAGGGTGCCTCTCCGCCGCCACCCAAATTCAGACCGTCACCGGAGCCCCGGTAGCCGAACCATCCGCTGGAGCCACATTGTCCAATGACCGAGCGCACGGTGAGCAGCCAACTGACCGACGATGAACGTGGCCTCGAAACGGCACTGCGCCCGCAGAGTCTGCAAGAGTACGTCGGCCAGCCACGGATGAAAGAGTCTCTGGAGATTTGTATCGAAGCCGCCAAACGACGGGGAGAGGCGTTGGATCATGCCATTTTTTACGGCCCGCCCGGCTTGGGCAAGACGACGATCGCGCATATCATCGCCCGTGAGATGGGGTCGGCCATTCGCTCGACCTCCGGCTTGGTGCTGAGTCATGCCGGCGACCTTGCGGCGATCTTGACCAATTTGCAGGAACGGGACGTACTGTTTATCGATGAAATTCACCGCTTGCCGGCTTCGGTGGAGGAAGCTCTCTATCCGGCAATGGAAGACTATCAATTGGATTTGGTCATCGGTCAGGGTGCTTCAACCAGGACCGTGAAGCTGGAGCTGCCTCGGTTTACCCTGGTCGGCGCCACCACGAGGGCTGGGGCATTGACCTCACCGCTCAGGGATCGCTTCGGATTGGTTCACCGCCTGGAGTTTTATACCCCCCGGGAGTTGACCGCCATTGTCACCCGCTCAGCCGGATTGCTCCATATCCCCATCGACGAGGCCGGTGCGGCGGAGATTGCCCGTCGGGCTCGCGGCACGCCACGCATCGTGAACAGACTGATCAAGCGCATTCGAGATTATGCGGAGATCAAAGCGCAGGGGCGGATCACCAGGTCAGTGGCGCAGGAGGCCCTGGTGTGGTTGGCGGTCGATACGGCTGGGCTGGATGAGATGGATCGACGTATCGTGCTCACGGTCATCGAGAAATTCAATGGCGGGCCGGTCGGGGTCGACTCCCTGGCGGCTGCTGTGCAGGAGGACAAGGGCACACTCGAGGACGTCTACGAGCCCTATCTGATCCAGGCAGGTTTCCTGGAACGGACCGGCCGCGGTCGACAAGCGACTAGGCTCGCATTCGATCACTTCAAAAAACAGAAAGATCTGCTCTCCTTCTCCGGTGGAACGGAGTCCGTCACAACCCCTTGAATCCGCACACCTATCCTTGCAATGCCCTTACAGGCTCCTGTAGGATACTCACTTGCCTAGACGCATGTCTCGGCGTGGACTCGTATCGCGGCCCTGCCTTCTCGAAGGCGCGCACCGCGAGGAGGGAATCCCCCCGTCATGTCTGATGATCTGCAAAGCCATCGTCAGGAAATCGACCGGATCGATGATCAGATTTTGCGCCTGCTGAACGAGCGCTCAAAGTCGGTGATCGAAATCGGCCGATTAAAGAAGCTGAAAGATGCGGAGGCGCATCTGCATACGCCGGCTCGAGAAGCGGCGATTTTTGAACGGCTGAGCAAGCAAAATACCGGTCCATTTCCTACCGACGCCATTCGGGCCGTCTATCGGGAAATCATGTCGGCCTCGTTGTCTCTGGAAGGGCCGCAGAAGGTCGCCTATCTCGGACCACGGGCCACGTTCACGCACATGGCCTGCATGCAGAAGTTCGGTTCCTCCGCGCACTATATCCCCGTGAACAGTATCAAGGACGTCTTCAGTGAG
This sequence comes from Nitrospira defluvii, assembly GCF_905220995.1. Taxonomy (NCBI): domain Bacteria; kingdom Pseudomonadati; phylum Nitrospirota; class Nitrospiria; order Nitrospirales; family Nitrospiraceae; genus Nitrospira; species Nitrospira defluvii. The sequence continues at coordinate 850,089 of NZ_CAJNBJ010000001.1, read as the reverse complement.
GTGGAGCGTGGTCGCGCCCATTTCGGTGTGGTGCCGATTGAGAACACGACGGAAGGCGTGGTGAATCATACGCTCGATATGTTTGTCGACTCCAACCTCCTGATTTACGGAGAAGTCCTTCAGGAAGTCGCGCACCACCTCATGTCCAAGAGCGGCGTGGCGGGAGACATCAAGCGGATCTATTCGCACCCGCATGCCATTGCACAATGCCGGAATTGGCTGGAAACGAATTTGCCCCACGTGTCGGTGTCCGAGGTGGCGAGTACCGCGCGCGCCGCAGAAATGTCCGTCGACGATCCGTCGGCTGCGGCCATCGCATCGGAGTTGGCGGCGCAGTTATACGGGCTGAAAGTGGTGACCGCGAGAATCGAAGACAACATCAATAACTTTACCCGGTTCTTGGTCCTCTCGCAGAAGGCTCCGGAACGGACCGGGCGTGACAAGACGTCGCTGATGTTGTCGGTCAAGGATAAGGTCGGTGCTCTCTACGATCTGTTGCGGCCGTTTGCCTCCCATGGTCTGAACATGACCAAGATCGAATCGCGTCCATCCCGCCGGAAGGCGTGGGAGTACATTTTCTTTGTCGACATCGAAGGGCACATCGACGAAGAACGTGTAAAAAAAGCGGCGGAAGAGGTCAAGAGCCGCTGTCTGTTTATGAAGATTCTCGGGTCATATCCCGCCTATTCCTAGAGGTCCGAGTCACGCCATGCCATTGAAGGTGCATCCCGATATTGCCTCCCTCGTGCCATACGTTCCCGGAAAACCCATTGAAGAACTGCAGCGAGAGTTGGGCCTGCCGCGTGCCGTCAAGTTAGCCTCCAATGAGAACCCGATCGGCCCATCGCCGAAAGCGCTCGCCGTATTAGCGGAGACCGCTCCCACATTGCATCGGTACCCGGACGGTGGGGCGTTCCGATTGCGAGGGGCGCTGGCCGAGCGATGGAAGGTGTCGCCGGATCACGTCATTCTGGGAAACGGTTCGGATGAACTCCTCGGCCTCCTGGCGCGCACCTTTTTGTCGCCGGGTGACGAGGCGGTCATGGCCGAACATACCTTTGTGATTTATAAAATGGAGGTAAAGGCGGCACACGGCGTGGCGGTGGAGGTTCCCCAGAAGGCCTGGCACCACGATTTGCCGGCGATGGCGGCGGCCATCACCGACAAGACCCGGTTGCTCTTTGTCTGCAACCCCAACAATCCGACCGGCACCATGGCGACCAAGGCAGAGGTGGCGGCGTTGATGGCTCGTGTGCCCGATCACGTTGTCGTGGTCTTCGACGAAGCCTATTACGAATATGTCCGGCATCCGGAGTTTCCCGATTCCATCGGGTATGTGAAGGCCGGACGGAATGCCATCGTGCTGCGGACCTTTTCGAAGATCTATGGCCTAGCCGGTCTGCGGATCGGTTATGGCATCACGACGCCGGAAATCACCAACTACCTCAATCGAATCCGTCCGCCGTTCAACGCCAACAGTATGGCGCAACGCGCGGCCCTGGCGGCACTGGATGACGAGGCCCATGTGGCCGCGAGTCGATCGCTCAATCATGCGGAAATGGACAAGGTGCGGGCCGGTCTGCAGCGTCTCGGCTTTGAGGCGTTGCCGAGCGAAACGAATTTCCTCTATTTCGATGTCGGGAGGGATGGGCGTGCAGTGTTCGATGCGCTGCTACGCAAAGGCATCATCGTTCGTCACATCGACGGCCGAATGTTGCGGGTGACCATCGGTCTCCCGGAAGAAAATCAACTGTTCCTGAGGGCGCTGCAAGACGTGCTGGGCGCGTCGCGATAAGGAAAGCGAGATGAGATCATGATTATTGTCTTGAGGCCTGATGCTTCGGAGCGGGAAGTCGATCACATCATCGATCGACTTCGTGAGCTGGGGCTGAAGTCGCACATTTCTACGGGCCAGGAGCGTACCATTATCGGGGTGATCGGGGACGACCGGATTTTGCATAATCAGCCGTTGACGGCGTTGCCGGGCGTCGAAAGTGTGTTGCCGATCCTGGCGCCCTGGAAGCTGGTCAGCCGGGAGTTCAAGAAAGAGAACACCATCATCGACGTCAACGGGGTGAAGATCGGCGACAAGAAAATCACGATCATGGCCGGCCCCTGTGCGGTTGAACGGTTGGAGCTGACGGTCGGGATTGCGCATGAGGTCAAATCCGCCGGGGCCACGGTCTTACGAGGCGGCGCATATAAGCCTCGAACGTCACCCTATTCATTCCAAGGCCTGGGCCGAGAAGGACTGGACTATTTGGTGGAGGCCAAGAAGCAGACGGGGCTTCCGGTCGTGAGTGAGATTCTGGATACCCGAGACATCGAGCTGTTCCTCGAAAAGGCCGACATCATTCAGATCGGTGCCCGGAACATGCAGAACTTCGAGCTGCTCAAGGAGGTCGGTGCGTACGACAAGCCGGTCTTGCTGAAGCGAGGCCTCTCCGCCACGATCAAGGAATTTCTTTTGTCTGCGGAGTACATCATGTCCCGCGGCAATCGCAACGTGATGTTGTGCGAGCGTGGTATCCGCACCTTCGAAACGCAGTATCGGAACACGCTGGACCTCGCGGCCATTCCCACGCTCAAAGATCTGTCGCATCTGCCGGTGATCGTCGATCCCAGCCATGCGACCGGCAAGTGGGATTTGGTGGCGCCGATGTCGAAAGCCGCCATTGCGGCTGGGGCCGATGGGTTGTTGATCGAAGTGCATTCCAATCCCGAATGTGCTCTCTGTGACGGGGAGGAATCGATTCGGCCGTCGAAATTCAAAGAGTTGATGGGCGACTTGCGGAAGATTGCGGCCGCAGTCGATCGCACACTGTAACCCTGCGTTCACCGCTCCGATGCCTATTGGGGCGTGAAGAGGCCGTCAGTCATTCAATGAAGACACCACATTTTCAACAGGTGGCGATTATCGGCGTCGGGCTCATCGGTGGCTCGCTAGGCATGATTCTTCGTCGGCACCACGTTGCGGATTCAGTAGTCGGGATCGGACGCCGGGTGGAGAACCTGAAAACGGCAGTGGAGGTTGGGGCTATCGACCGGTACGTGTCTGATCCGCGCGAAGGGGTCGAAGGGGCTGACTTTGTCCTGCTGGCGACGCCGGTCGATACCTACGAGCGCCATTTGCAGGAATGGGCCGGATGTCTCAAGCCCGGTACCATCGTGAGCGACGTGGGCAGCGTCAAGGGCGCATTGGTGACGCGATCGGAAGCTTTACTGCCGTCTGCCGTGAAGTTCGTGGGGGCGCATCCCATCGCCGGCAAGGAGAAGACCGGAGTGGCCGCAGGCTCGGAGACGCTCTTCTCAGGTGCGCGCTGCATTCTAACGCCCACTACGAAAACCGATCCCGAGGCGTTGCAGATCGTTCGCGCGATCTGGGAGCTGGCCGGCTCGATTGTCTTGGAGATGGACCCGTTCCTTCACGATAAAATCCTCGGTGCGGTGAGCCACCTCCCGCATGTGGCGGCATTTGCGCTGATGACGGCCTTGGCGGATGTGCGCGATCACGGCGTGCCGGAACTGGATCTGGCCGGTCATTCAGGCGGGGGATTGCGGGACACGACGAGAATCGCCGCGAGTTCGCCGGAAATGTGGCGGGACATTTTCTTGTGGAACCGGGACAATGTCGTGTCTTTAATCGAGACCTACGAACGGCATCTGGGCGAGCTGAAGCGCTTGATCGCTGCCGGTGACGCAGCGGGGATCGAAAAGCAATTGGACAAGGCGAAGCATGAGCGGGAACAACTCACACTCAAGACGCCGCGGAAAGCCTAGGTCGCGATGGCATCGTTGACGATTACTCCATGTCGGCCGCTGAAGGGCACCATTACGGTGCCGGGTGATAAGTCCGTCACTCACCGGGCGATCATTCTTACGGCCCTCGCCGAAGGTGCGAGTACCATTCGTGACTATTGTCGGGGCGAAGATTGCCTGAACACCATGCGCGCGTTTCAGTCCTTGGGGGTGCGCATCGACGAGTCGCCGCAAACCCTGCACGTTTCCGGCAAGGGCATGTGGGGGCTGACAGAGCCGTTCGGGCCGATTGATTGCGGCAATTCTGGGACGGGCATTCGCTTGATGGCCGGGCTGCTGGCTGGGCAGGACTTTTTTACGATCCTGACGGGCGATGAATCGATCCGGCGCCGTCCGATGGGACGCGTGGTGAAACCATTGCGAACAATGGGTGCGACCATTGCCGGGCGTAAAGGCGGAGAACTGGCTCCCTTGGCCATTACCGGCACTCGTTTGCGCGGCGTGTCGTATGTCTCGCCGGTGGCGAGCGCGCAGATCAAGTCGTCGCTCCTGTTCGCCGCCTTGTACGCCGACGGCCTCACGACGATCTCGGAACCGCGACTCTCGCGGGATCACACCGAGCGGATGTTTGCCTATTTCGGGATCCCTTTCGAACGAGAGGGGTGCACGGTCAAGATTGAAGGGCGACCGTCCGTACGGTGGGGCGGGAAGCCGGTGGTGGTGCCGGGAGATCTTTCGGCAGCGGCCTTTTTTCTGGTCGGGGCTTCGATTGTGCCTGAGTCTGACGTGACAATTCGTGGAGTGGGGATGAACCCGACCCGAACCGGATTGGTGGAGGTCCTGCATCGAATGGGTGCGCAGATCGAGGTGGTCAGTCCGCGCGAAGAGGCTGGAGAGCCAGTCGCTGATCTGCGAGTGCGCTCCATGCCGCTTCGGGGCGTGCGGATCGGCCCCGACCAGATCCCTCAGACTATTGATGAATTTCCGATCCTGTGCGTGGCTGCCGCGGTAGCGGAGGGGGAGACGGTGATCACCGGCGCCGAAGAATTGCGGGTGAAAGAGAGTGATCGGATTGCGACAATGGCCAAGGAATTGCGGGCGATGGGCGCGCGAATTGAAGAGCGGCCGGACGGCATGGTGATTCAAGGGTTGGGGCGCAATGGGAGCAACGGGGCGCTGACCGGAGCAACATGCGAAAGTCATGGCGACCACCGAGTGGCGATGTCTGTCGCCATCGGCGCGTTGACCGCCGCCCAGCCGACTCAAATTGTGGATACCGCCTGCATCGAGACTTCGTTCCCGGGTTTTGAGGGGAAGCTCTTGGAACTGTTGACTGCTTCTGGAAACCGTCTATAGTGCGAGGAATCTGTGTCTGAGGGCACCGATGTGAATCGGGGAAAACGTGGCCTGATTATCGCGATTGACGGTCCGGCTGGAGTGGGGAAGAGTACAGTTGCGCGACTCCTGGCGCGACAACTGGGCTATCTCTACCTGGATACCGGGGCGTTATATCGGGCGATTGCCTGGAAAGTGCAGGACATGGGCGTGAGTCCCGAGGATCAACGCGCCATCGCGGGGTTGCTCCCAAAGACCATCTTGCATATGGCCTGCGGCCCGGAGCAGTCGCATGTATTACTGGATGGCCGTGACATCACCGGGGAGTTGCGAACGCCTGCGGTGACCGCGCTAGCGTCCGTGGTCTCGGCCATTCCGGCCGTCCGCGAATGGCTTCTGCCTGTGCAGCGGAAGATCGGTGCGGAAGGCTGTGTCGTTGCTGAAGGCCGAGATATCGGAACGAAGGTTTTCCCCCAGGCCGACGTGAAATTTTTTCTAGAAGCGGACGCCGAGGTTCGCGCCACCAGGCGGCACCGTGAGCTGGTGGCCGCCGGGCATTCGGTGCAGTTTGACCAGACGAAGCGTGATCTGACCGGACGTGATGATCGTGATCGCTCACGCACGGTGGCGCCGTTGATCCCCGCACCTGATGCGGAATGCATCGATACGTCGAGCATGTCGGTGGACGCTGTCGTTGCGCATATGATGGCTGTGGTTGCGGCGCGATTGTGAGCTCCGCACTGTACGCCCTGTTGTGGGTCCTGTCTCGTGCCATCGGCTGGGTATGTTTCCGGTATCGTACCGTCGGCACGGTGCCGCGTCAGGGCGGGCTCCTGATCGCGTCAAACCATGCCAGCTATTTGGATATCCCGCTGCTTGGCTGCGGTGTTCCGAGGCGGGTGTGGTATATGGGGCGACACGACCTGTTTCCGATTCCACTGCTCAATGGTCTGTTGCAGGCCTTGGGATGGATTCCGTTGCGGATCGGGCGTCTGGATCGAGAAGCGTTCAGTAAGGCCGTCTCGTTGGTGCAAGAGGGCAAGGCGGTCGCCATTTTCCCCGAAGGGGGGCGGACGATGACCGGTGCCTTGAAACCGGGGAAGCCCGGGATCGGGGTGATCGTGTCGCAGACGGGATGCCGCGTTGTGCCGGCGCACATCGGTGGGACGTTTGAGGTGCTGCCTCCCGGCGCCAAGTGGCCGAGGTTCCGCCGGGTCACGGTGGCCTACGGCGATCCGTTGGATTTTTCCCAAGATGCCACTCGGTTGGAAGGGAAGGCATTTTATCAACATGTTAGTCGGACGGTGATGGCAAAGATTGCGGAGCTCGGACAGGTTCCGAATCCGGGGGACGGTCAGGCTCAAGCCGGAGCGTCCCATAGGTCCGCCGCCACACCCACAGCCCAGTCTTGCAACGCTGAGTAAGACGCGGGCCTTTTTCACAATCAGCACCCGGCGCGAGCCGGAGGACGAGGATGTTTTCATGAGTACTGTCACACCCCAGAGCGAACCCAAACTTGATCGCGATGCCTTGGCGGCGATGTATGAGGAGACCTTCCGCAATTTTGAGGAAGGCACCATCACCGAAGGCATGGTGGTCGCCATCGGCAAAGACAAGGTGGTGGTCGATATCGGCTACAAGTCTGAGGGCATGATCCCGGCTGACCAGTTCTCCCATGAGGAACTGGCGCAATTGAAGGTGGGCGATCGTCTCCAGGTGTATCTCGAAGAATGTGAAGATGCCGACGGCAATCTGGTGCTCTCCAAAGAAAAAGCCGACAAGATGAAAATCTGGGAGGAATTGGAGAAGCTCCACAAAGAGGAAAAAAGCATCGAGGGTAAAATCATTTCCCGTATCAAGGGCGGCATGATGGTCGATATCGGCGTCAAAGCGTTCTTGCCCGGCTCGCAGATCGATCTGCATCCGGTTCGCGATCTCGACAGTTTGGTCGGAAAGACCTTTCCCCTCAAGATCATCAAGATCAACCATCGTCGCGGCAACGTGGTCGTGTCCCGGCGCGTGTTGCTGGAAGAGACGCGCGACCGTCGCCGTCAGACGACCTTGTCCACCCTGAAGGAAGGGCAGTTGATTCAAGGCACGGTCAAGAACATCACCGATTACGGAGCGTTCATCGACCTCGGCGGTATCGATGGTCTGTTGCACATCACCGATATGTCCTGGGGCCGCGTGGGGCATCCCTCCGAGTTGTTCCAGGTCAGCGATAAGGTGGAAGTCACGGTCCTCAAGTACGATCGGGAGACCGGCCGTATTTCGCTGGGCTTGAAGCAGAAGTCGGCGGATCCGTGGACCGGTGTGGCGGGCAAGTATCCGGTGGGCACGCGCGTGCGTGGCCGAGTGGTCAGCTTGACCGATTACGGCGCCTTTGTGGAACTGGAGCCCGGAGTGGAGGGCTTGGTGCACGTGTCGGAGATGTCCTGGACGCACGAAGTGCGCCATCCGTCCCGCGTCGTGTCGGTGGGCGATCAGGTCGAGGCCGCCGTGTTGAACATTGATCCGGGAAGCCGGAAGATTTCCCTGGGCATGAAGCAGACGGCTCCTAACCCCTGGGATATGATCGAGGCCAAGTATCCGGCCGGTACGCGCATCGAAGGAAAGGTGAAGAGCCTGACTGATTTCGGCGCGTTCGTCGGGTTGGAAGAAGGCATCGATGGCTTGATCCACATCTCTGATATGTCCTGGACCAAGCACATCAAGCATCCGTCCGAGCTGTTCAAGAAGGGGCAGAAGGTGGATGCCGTCGTGATTCGTATCGACAAGGAAAAGGAGCGACTCTCGCTGGGGTACAAGCAATTGTCCCGTGACCCGTGGGAGGAGCAGATTCCGAACCGCTACCGGGTGGGCGATAGCATCACCGGCAAGGTCAGCAAGATTGCCGACTTTGGACTCTTCATCGAGTTGGACGGCGACGTGGAAGGCTTGATCCACATCAGTGAAGTCGGTCTGGATGCCAACGTCCGTATGGAAGAGAAGTTCAAGTTGCAGGACGAAGTCACGGCAAAGATCATCAAGGTCGATCGTGAGGAGCGGAAGATTGCGCTTAGTCTGCGCGATCATCAGCTCGACTCGGATCGGCGTCAGGTGGAGGAATTCCACGCATCTCAGGGCGGCATCGACCAGAGCCTGGGACGCGCGGCCAAGCAGAGCCGGAAGCGCAAAGATAATCAGAGCGATTCCGAAGCCTAAACACCCGGAGATCGAATGGGGCCACAAGCAGACACCGCGATTTCACCAAAGCGGAGCATGCTGCGCCGGATACTCTGGGCGATCGTCATCGGGGGAGGGGCGTTGATACTCATCAATGCGCTCCTCCCCGACCTTGATTTTTCGGGGCAGGATCGTGTGGCGCTCATTCGTGTTGAGGGCGTCATCCTTGATGCCCAAGCGACGATCAGCGAGCTGAAACACTACAGCGAAAACCCGCTGGTCAAAGCGATCGTGTTGCGGATCGACAGCCCGGGGGGCGGGGTCGTGCCTTCGCAGGAGATACACGATGCCGTGAAGCGAGTGAAGAATAAGAGCAACAAGGCCGTGATCGCCTCCATGGGGACGGTCGCCGCCTCCGGGGGGTACTACATCGCTGCGGCCACGGACCGGATCATCGCCAATCCCGGGACCCTGACCGGGAGTATCGGCGTGATCATGGAAATGGCGAACTTCGAAGGCCTGATGAAAAAAGTCGGGGTCGAAGGGGTGGTCATCAAGAGCGGGCGATTCAAGGATGTCGGCTCGCCGTTGCGGAAAATGAGCGATGAGGAACGCAAACTCCTGCAATCCGTGATGGACGACGTGCATCACCAGTTCATCCAAGCTGTGGCCGACGGCCGATCGCTGGAGGTGTCCGAGGTGGAGCCGTTGGCCGACGGGCGGATTTATACCGGGCGTCAGGCTAAAGAGGCGCGTCTGGTCGATGAGTTGGGTGATCTCGATGATGCCATCCATATCGCGGCGGATATCGCCGGCATGGAAGGCGAGCCGAAAGTCGTGGAGCCGCGCAAGCGGTTCTCATTTCGGGACATTATCGAATCACGGTGGGCGTCGGTCTTTCCGAAGTTGGAGTTGGATACCGGCGTCAAACTGAAATACCTGATGGCGTTCTGAGCGGCCGGAGCACCAGGGTGACGGTGATGCAGCAATTCAGCCGCACGTAAGCCCACCCCACGAGGAGAGGGACGATGACCAAAGCGCAGATTATCGAGCGGGTATCGGAGCAGGTCACGACGCTCACAAAACGGCAAGCGGAGATCGTGGTCAATACTATCTTTGATTGTATTCGGGACTCGCTGCGAAGCGGCAACAAGACGGAAATCCGGGGATTCGGAAGTTTTCGTCTCCGCGCCAGGCGGATGAAAGAAGGTCGCAACCCCAAGACCGGCGCGACGGTTGCGGTTCCGGCCAAGCGTGTGCCATTCTTCAAGGCAGGCAAGGAACTGAAGGAATTACTCAATAAGTAATAGGAGTGATACCGTGGCAGAGTCGTCAAATCTAACAGCCCCTGAGGTCCGGTGGAGCGACGGCGCACTCAAACGTATGGAGCGCGCGCCCATGTTTTTGCGTGGGATGGTCCGTCGCTTGGCCGAGAAAAAGGCGCGGGAATTGGGTTATGCCGAAATAACCGAAGAAATTCTCGAACAGTTCAAGGGCCAAATGATGGGGACCATGGGCGGCGAAGGCGGCATGGCCGAGGCTGCCGACCAAATGGCCAAGGGCCAGCTGCCATGGACGGCTGCGGCAAAGGAACGTCTGGCGGCGGTGCCGGAGTTCATGCGGGGGATGATCAAGCAGATCGCCGACGAGATTGCCCGAAAGGGTGGTCATATGGAGGTGAATGTCGATCTGTTTGAAAAGGTTGAAGCCCTCGGGGAGATCCGCGAGCAAGAGGCGGCCCCGATGGAATGGACCGAGGGCGCCCTGGCGTTGCTCCAGCAAAAAATCAAAGAGTCTCCCCCGATCGCGATGGACTTTGTGAGCGACATGATCAAGCACGACACCGAGGAACTTGCGCGAGAGAAAGGGTTGACCAGGATTGATGAGCACACTGCGGTGCAATTGTGGGAGGCGCCTCAGGAGCGCATAGCATGGAGCGATGAGGCGTGGAAGCGACTGCAAACGTCGCCGGACTTCGTTCGCAGCGGCATTCGGAAGGCGGCGGAACGCAGAGCCCGCAAGCTGGGTCTCAAAGAGGTCGACTCGGAACACCTCACCACGTTCCGCAACCAGGCCATGATGAAGGCCGTGAAGAGAATCCGGTCGTTCGGCTATAACGAGTTGACGTTCGACGCCTTCGATACCGCGCTGCAGAAAACCAAACGGCTGCAGGGAAACGATCAGGCGGAAAAACGACTGCAGGAAATCCGATCGCATTTCAGTGATCCCGAGGTGAAGAAGCCGGAAGGCGGTACCTTAGGGGCAGAACTCATGGGGCGGTTCAGGAAGTTTCTTAAGGGTGAAGGGTCACTCTAGCCGGTTGTCGGCGGGAGCTGCCCGCGCCAGTCTCCATGGAAGTCCTATCATCGTGACCCGCCCTGCGCCGAGGCTGCAGGGCGGGTTTTTTGTTGCCCGTTCTACCACACCGGCCGGTGCACTCCCGTTCTACCTCGCACACGCATGCCCCATCCCTGCCGTAGGCGACGTCGAGGGTGATGTCATTGGTCGAAACAGTCTGGGCAGAATCGGGGCCATCGGAGTACGACAGAATCGAGTTCAGGCAGAGTTCAGTTAGGAAGGAGGCCCTGTGACCGGGGTCGGTAGGAGCTGATCGTCACAAGTAACAGACAGCCGGGACTCTGTAAGATAGGATCGTCTTGGCGCCGGCACTCATCTCGACGAAACCCACCCGCAAGACACAGCGACTGCGGGTGGATCTCAAGCTTGAAAGGGCTACACCGGGGAAGATCGCTTAGTGAGATGCAACACCGGCGGCCTGAGGCCAAAACTTATGGCGAATTTGCGGCAGCGGTTCGTTGTCGAAATTCGGAATGTCATACAGGCAGCGGTCGATGGTCGATACTTCATCTTCCGTTAATTCCAACGCAATCTGCTTCTTCCAGAATTGGTCGAGGGCCAGGTAATCATTGGATGTCGGCTTCTCGGCTAACAGCGCCTGCATCTTCTTGAAGCCTTCTGTATCGACTCCGGGTACACGGCCGTTGTTACGGTCAATGCACCACTTCAACACTTCGGCTACACCATACATGGTCAATGGGATCGTCACTTTATTGCTCATGGGCACCTCCTCCACACTTGGGCCGCATTGTAGCCTAAGGCTTTCCGAGTTTTCAAAGGGGCGAAAGGCCTAGGCGAGAGAGTCCATTGGGGGCTGGGCCCGGCGATATTCCCTGCAATCAACTCTGACTTCGTTGCGAAGCGGGAGGGGGCTCTGTATACTCCGCTCAACGCGTGGGACGTGGAGGCGGCGAAGCATGGACTTGGCCGGAATGTCATGCCTTTTTCAAAGAGATGGAGATGACTGTCGACCTTCAGCACAGGAAGAGGCTGTCGGGTTGCCGTCTCGCCCTCGCGCTGCTGGCCTGCGGTGGTCTGCTGTCCGCCTGTTCCAAGGGCGATTCCTATGTTCCCCCGGACCCCTTCTACTATTTTGCCAGTTATCCCGTGGGGAAAAATCCGACGACGGTCACGACTGCGGATTTCAACCGAGATCAAATCACCGATCTCATCACCACCAATATCTCCAGTAACTCCATTTCGCTGCTTTTTGGCAACGGCGATGGCACCTTTCGTGACCAAGTGCAGGTGAAAGTCTGCCAGGAACCCCGGTCGCTGGCGCTGAACGATTTCAATCACGACGAACAACTTGATGTGGTACTAGCCTGTTCCGGTGGAGACCAGGTTTCCATCCTGCTAGGGCGCGGAAACGGGAAGTTTGACGAGGGGCCGCAGTATCCTGTCCATCGCGCGCCTGTCTCGGTGTCTAGTGACGATGTCAATGGCGACGGACATCCGGATTTGGCGGTGGCCCTACGGAACGATAAAGTGAAAATTTTTCTTGGCAATGGTCGCGGGGAATTTCGACCCGGCATGCAGTATGAGTATGGAGATACGCCCACGTCCTTGGCGCTGAAGGATCTCAATCAGGATGGCAAGCCGGATCTGGTGGTGACCAACGGGGGGCCAATGTTGAGTGCCGTCTCGGTGTGGATCGGAAACGGGGACGGAACGTTCCGGGACCCCAAAGACTACAAGACCGGAAGGCGCCCTTTGGGAGTCAGTTTTGCCGACTTTAACAATGATCACCTGTCCGACCTTCTTGTGATCAACGGGGAAGGGGACAGTTTCACCACCTTTCTCGGCAACGGCAACGGAACCTTTCAACAGGGAAAAGATTCCGGTGCAGATGCCAGCCCAAATTACGGCGTCGCGCATGATTTCGACGGCGACCATATCGACGATGTGGCCATCGTCAACTTGCAGTCCACCGACCTGTCTATATTATTCGGGCGCGGCGACGGCACCTTTCACTATCCACCGCGAAATTATCGAACGAAGAATGGGCCGTTCGCCGTCGCAAGTTATCGCGTCTCTGCGGACAATGCGGAAGAGCCGGGCTTAGTGACGGCGGACAATGGAGCCGGCAGCGTCTCGGTCTTTCTCCATCACGGACGGACGCGCCCAGGCTCTGTCGGAACGAGGGACTAACGACCGATTCAGGTTTGCACCGATTCAGCCGATGAGAAGACTGGCGGTTTGCTTGACACCTCAATAGGGCTCGGATAGAGTTCGAAAAGGTCGTCGGACAAAGGTCCGCGCTCTTTTCAGCCAGCACACGGCGGGGGGTCGTGCGATCGTTTCTGTGGTGGTTCAGCATGGGCTGCCTGACGACACTGGCAGTCTTGATGGTTCAGGGCGGAATGCGCGATCTGGTCTCGGGCACCAATCCCTCGGGGAGCTCAGGCGCGATTCTCTCCATGAGCACTACGATCTTCGGGGGTGGGTTGTTGGCCGGCTGCCTTGCCCTTATTCTCAATCGTCTCCGCTAAACAGCACGTTGACGTTCGTATCGGCTTGAAATGGGACGACACGTCCAGAGAAGCCAGTGGAAAGGGGCGCGACCGGGCGATGCACTGCCTAAAATGCAAAGGCTTTATGATGGTCGAGCGGCACTACACGCTCATGAATCGCCGCCTCTACGCCCGTTGTCTGAATTGTGGATTCTGGATTGATCTGGCCGACTTGCTCCGGTTCTTTCATAAGGTGATTGCGAGCAGCGTGCGCGGCACGAAGGTTCGAGAAACATATACCCTGTGACAGTCAGGCAGGGCCTCATCGTCACAAGAAAGCATAGACACTCCGCATGAAGCGTACATGGCAGACCTGGTCGATGCGTGCGTTCGCAGTTCTTCTTCTCGCGTCCGCTTCATGGAGTGGCCAGGCCTTTGCCTTGGACAGTGACGTGGATGATGAGGTCATTACCGTCCCCTATGATCCCAGGCCGGTACCCACGGCCAAGCAAGCTCACCACAGTCTGCGGTGGCGCCATGTGCCGGCGCACAGCATTCTGCTCAAAGAATTGAAAACTGGTACGACGCTGTATCAGTTCGAAAGTGAAAAGCGTCTGTCACCGGCCAGCCTCACCAAAATCATGTCTGCGCTGGTGATTCTGGAGTACGGTCATTTGGATGACGAGGTGACCGTCAGTCCCAAGGCCGCCCGCGCGCACAAGACGCATTTGCGTCTACGAACCGGCCAGATCTTTCGCCTGGAGGATCTGTTGAAGGCCATGTTGATCATGTCGGCGAACGATGCGTGTCTCGCCGCCAGTGAGCATGTGGGCGGCGACGAGGCGCGATTCGTGGAACTCATGAATGCCAAGGCTGTTGCGTTGGGGTTGCAGAATACCCATTTTAGCAATGCTTGTGGATTCGATGCGCCTGAACATTATTCGACGGCGGAAGATCTCGCGAAGCTCAGCGAAATCGCCATGCACCATCCCGTCTTCAAAGAATTGGTCAGCGAAGAACGGGAAATCATCATGCCGATCAATGAGCATCGTGCGTATGTTCTGCGGACCACCAATCGGTTGCTGGGCCGGATTCCCGGGGTGCAGGGGGTGAAGACGGGTTTCACGTCCAAGGCAGGCCGATGCCTCATCGCGAAGGTATCGCAAGACGGGCGAGATCTACTCCTTGTGATTCTGAATTCCAAACGCCGCTGGAATACGGCGACAAGCCTCATCAATTACGGCTTGCGACTCAGTGATAGTCGCGCCGCCCTGGCTCGGTAGTCTGCTCTTTCATCGACGGTGGTGTTGGCATTGCGCCGGACCCGTTGTCTGCGGGATCGACGACGTGCCGTTCTCTGCAGCGGGGTATAGGTTGGAAGTCTCCAACGCGAGGAATTGAAGGAGGATTCGGGGAGAACTCGGAACCGAACGCGATCCTTGAGACCTACCGAGGCAGCGAAAATTCGACGTTGACGTCCTTGCCCAGATAATTGACCTGGAAACCCTGCTTGTCGTAAGCCAGCATGGCGCCCATCACGTTTTCATCACCATAATCTTCCTTGCCCAGAATCTTGCGCACGTCATCCGGACTTTCGCTGTTGAGGACATTGCGGAAGATGCCACGCGTCTTAAAGGCAAAACGGTTGTTGATGAAAATCAGGTCGACCTTTCCGTCCTGCACCCGAACACCCGCCATCGGGCCGGTTGGCTTGCGTTGATCCAGCAGGAAAATGAAGGTGGCTTCCTGCTCCGCCTTGATGCCGGGGATTTTTTCATTCACGAGCCCGTCGAGTGCTTTCGACTCGTCATCCCCCAACTTGATGCCGAACAGGGAGACATCCTGACTGGCAATCCCCTTGGGGTCTGTCAGGTCATTCTTGCTGAGTTCGTAGGGCTCGGCATTCACCGCAGCAGCAAGGCAAAGGGACCCCAGCGTGGCCATCAGGGCTGTGAACATCCGCTTGCGCTGCATCATGAATGCCTCCATACAGGGATTTCGAGGAGTCGACTCGTCCAAGTCATAGGTGCTGAATAGAAGAGGAAATGTCCTAGGCAACAGGCCATTCTATCCAACACGCCGTCTGACTTTCAAGGTCGCGTCAGAGGAGGCGACCGGCGGCTTTCTTACGATCGGTGTTCGCCGGATCGTTCGCTGGGAGGTTCGTCTGGGGCGTGGAGCCATGGGCGGGACCGTGAGTGCGGTCTGCAGATCCTGCATGGTGCTCTGACACAGTGACGCAAATTCTTCGGCAGCCACACCGCGATACCGTTTCGTGAGATAGGCGAGTCCGACCGTATGGCACGGTGTGGGATCGTAGAGATCGATGACCTGAAGCCGTGTTGCGGGCAGCCGAGACCGGACGTAGAGTTCGGGAAGAATCGTCGCGCCGGTGCCTTCCGCCACGGCTTGCAAAATACCTTCCGGGGAACTCATCTCCAGGACGACCTGCGGGTGGACCCCGGCCTTGGCGCATTCCGCTTCGACCATTTTTCGCAGGCAATAATCTGCAGGCATCAACACCAACGGCAGTCGGGCAAGATCCTGCATGCGGGTGCGAGGTGTCCCGATGCTCATGCTCGTGGGAGCGATCAGCGCGAGCCGCTCCTCAAAGAGCGGGACGGTGGTCATGTGGGGATGAGTGAGCGGCAGCAGGCAAATGCCGATATCGAGGCGATTGGCGAGGAGCCCGCTGACGATGTCGGATGACGGTTGAGCGTGTACCTGCAAATGGATATCGGGGAAACGCTGCTTGAAGCGCGACACGAGCGGGGCAATCAGATAGGAATTGACGGTCGACAATGCCCCGACCACCAGACGGCCTCGTTTGGCTCCTAGTAACTCATGGACGACCTGCGCGGCTTGATCCAATTCCCGTAAGGCCCGTTCCGCGTGCACACGAAACAATTCGCCCGCCTGGGTTAACACGACCTTCCGTCCCAGTCGATCAAACAACCGGGTGCCCAACTCCCGTTCGAGGCCGCCGATTTGTACCGAGAGCGACGGCTGCGAGACGTGAAGGTGTTCCGCGGCCCGGCTGAAGTTCTGGTGTGCGGCGACAGCCATGAAATAATGCAGTTGCCGGAGCTCCATGCGAGGCCTCCTCGCGCTATAGATGCAAACTATAGATAGTATGAAAACAATATATTAGACGAATGCATCATAGGGACCTTATGGTCGGGAGGTCAACAGAGGTGCCGCCGATGGAATTCACGGTCCATGGTGGAACGGGAGGGTGGTACCAGGCAGGTCATAGGAGGGGCGCACATGATGGCAGGCAAGTTGTACGGCATGGGGGTGGTGGTGTTGGGGGTCGCGGGAGTGCTCGTCGGTTGCGCGGACACCGGCAGCGTCAAGGGGGCAGCGCAACCGACGGCCGGTGCGACTGCAGCGAAGTCGCTGTATGACCGGCTCGGGGGCAAGCCGGCGATTACCGCTGTCGTCGATCAGTTTGTCGCCAATGTCGCGGCGGACAAGCGGATCAACAACCGGTTTGCCAGTACCGATATTCCAAAGCTAAAGGGACATCTCGTTGATCAGGTGTGCCAGGCGACGGGAGGGCCATGTACGTACCAGGGACGAGACATGAAGCGCACTCATCTCGGCATGCAAATCAGCTCAGCCGATTTCGAAGCCCTGGTGCAGGATCTTGTGGCCGCGCTTGATGCGTTTCACGTGCCGGTCGGTGAGAAAAGCGAGCTGTTGGCAATGCTGGGTTCGATGAAAAAGGATATCGTCGAATTGCCGTAACGGATCAATGCGGGGACTGGCTTGAGGGTCGGTCCCCGCAGGACGGCGTTGACCAACTCAGCGACTCTGATTCACATCCGCGAGCGCGGCGGCGAGTCGGCGGAGGCGTTGAAAGTAGTCCAGGCTGTCACCGGACAGGTCTTCTAGCAGCCCATCGAGGTCGGCAACACAATCTTGCAGAATGGCGATGCGCTGGTGGTCCATTTCCGGTTGTCCATCCAGGTAGAACACCGCGCAGCCCCCGATCACCGTGTCCAAGGTCATCAGCTGCCCTTCATTCGGGCTGGAAAAGTGAGGCCAGCCTTCGCGGCTGTGCTCTTCCCAGAGTGAGGCGATGGATTGATGACTCATAACAGCGCGATACGTTGATGTCGGGTCCTGACGAACGGTTATCCGTGCAGCAACCCTAACGCATGCAGGAGCAAGACGGCAAGCATGCAGAGCCAGAGGCCGACAAATCGATAATCGACGGCTTCGCGTGCGAAACACCAGGATAAAACTGGCGTGCGCCAGACGGCCGGGCCCCATGTCAGGAAGCCACCCTTGATGACCATGGCACTTCCGGTCAGCCACCAGAGCGGTTGGTAGGGCAGCGGAGCCGACCAGATCAGCAGCATGAGGCCGAGGACGATGCCGATGGCTTCCCAGCGGATCATCTGCGGATTCTCCGTCAACGAGTCTTGTAGCCGGCGCATCACGAGAAGGGGTGCGATCAAGAGCGCGAGACCGTCGGCCATCCAGATACCGGCAATTGCCGCGAGTATGTATCGTGTCATCGTCGGTAGCGCGTCAGGCCTTATGACACTCTACGGGTACAGTCCGCGCTGGAGATGGGCCTGGGCAACCTTGTCGATTCCCGACATGAGCGCGGCCATTCGCATCGTCGTCCGCTTTTGGAGCGAGAACTGCAGGGTTCTGTGGAAGGCGCTTGTGATAATGTCCTGAAGTCGATCCTGAATATCCTTGGCTTTCCAGAAGAATCGCTGCACATCCTGCACCCACTCAAAATACGAGACGATCACGCCGCCCGAATTCGCCAAAATATCGGGAATGATGAAGATACCGTTGTCGGTGAGGATGCGATCGGCCTCCAGCGTCGTGGGCCCGTTCGCGCCCTCCGCCAGAATCCGGCAGCGCAACGTGGCCGCATTTGCGCCGGTGATTTGCTCGGAGAGCGCGGCGGGAACCAGAACGGTACAATCAAGTTGAAGGAGTTCCTCGTTGGTGATCGGTTCACCGAGCTTGCTCTCGTGCAGAGGCTCCTGCTTCTCGCGATACCGGCGAAGGAGTTCCGGAATGTCCAAGCCGTTGGGGTTGTAGAGGCCTCCGCTCACGTCGCTCACGGCCACGACCCGTGCCCCCGCTTCCTGCATGATCAGCGCCGTGTGGGAGCCCACGTTGCCGAACCCCTGAATCGCGACGGTGGCCTGGCTGATATCCAGCTTCAGGTGACGTAAGGCTTCGAGCGTGACATACACGACGCCGCGACCTGTGGCGTCTTCCCGGCCAAGGCTGCCGCCGATGGAGAGCGGTTTGCCTGTGACCACTCCTTGCACCGCATATCCGACCTGCTGGCTGTAGGTGTCCATGATCCAGGCCATGACCTGTTGGTCCGTCCCCACATCCGGCGCGGGCACGTCTTTGTCCGGGCCGATCAACGGGAAGATTTCCGCGGCGTATCGCCGCGTCAGGCGTTGAAGTTCTCCGCGGCTCAATTGCTTCGGGTCAACCTTGACGCCGCCTTTGGCTCCGCCGTAGGGGAGGTCGGCGAGGGCGCATTTCCATGTCATCCACATGGAGAGGGCGGCGACTTCACCCAGACTCACGCCGGGATGGTAGCGGATGCCTCCTTTCGACGGACCTCTGGCCGTATCGTGTTGGACGCGATAACCGGTAAAGACTTCGACGCGGCCATCGTCCATCCGTACCGGCACACTCACGATCAGCGAACGTTGAGGCAGTTTGAGTCGCTCGCGCAGGTTGGTATCCAGATGCATCGCTTCGGCCGCTTCATTAAATTGGGCGACGGCCAGACGAAATGTGTGGGTGTCCAGTTCAGTCATCAGGGCGCTCCTTCGGAAGGGGTGACGCATCAATGGGTGTGGGGCTGAGATCGTCGGTGGAGCCCGCAAGATCGGCGGACTCCTGGCCCATGCTTGCGACCCAGGTCAGGTGAAACCGTTCGGCAAAGTGGGCGGCAATACGTTGTTGTACGACAGGAAACTCGGGCGCGGAGCCCAGCAGCGCGGCCATCGACGTGACGCGGCAACCGGCGATCCCGCAAGTAACAATGGAGGAGAAGGGCGCGAGATCCATGCTGACATTCAGCGCGAAGCCGTGCATGGTGACACCGCGGGAGATCCGCACGCCGATGGACGCAATCTTGAGCGGCTGCTCGTCGCCCACCCACACGCCGGGTAAGCCGTCGCGTCGCCGGCTGGTGATGCCCCACTCATCCAAGGTGGCGATCAGCACATCTTCCAGTCGGCGGACATAGGCCTTCGGTCCTGCGCAGTGATCTGTGAGGCGGAGGATGGGGTACCCGACCGCTTGCCCAGGTCCGTGATAGGTGATCGATCCACCGCGTTCTGTGCGCACGACCGGAATGCCGGTCAGCTGCAGGAGTTGGGCATCTCCCGGCCAATGATGATCCTGCGTCGTGCGGCCCACCGTATAGACGGGCGGATGCTCGACGAGTAGGAGGAGATCGTGACAGCGGTCCGCAGCTCGCGCAGCATGGTAGGTCTGCTGCAGGTGCCAGGCGCGTTCATACGGGAGGGGGTCACAGCAGAGTAGGGTCGCGGGCCGTGCCGGCTCATTCGAGTCGCCTGTCTCCGGTGGTGAGTCTTGGCCGACAGCCTGCAAGGGGGGAGGGTGGTGACGCATCATGGTTAGGGCCGTGACAGACTCGGTCGTGACACCGTTATGGTTGCCGTTCCGGCTTTGCCTTGCGTGGCGACTTGAAAGGCCATGTGCTCATTCGCGTGAGTCACGGCATGCCAGAAATCACCCATATTGTAGAGCGGGCGGTTATCGATCGCCGTCACCACGTCGCCCGACTGCAAGCCGGCTTGTCCGGCCGGTTTGGACGGATCGACTTGCAAGGCGAGGATACCTCGATCACTTTCCAGGTCAAAACTGGCAGCAATGCTGGGCGTAATGGTGATCGGGATCAGGCCGAGATCCGGCCGCGAGACAGATCCGCGCGCGATCATCGAGTCGATATGTGGTGTCACGGCCTCGATGGCGATGGCGTAACTAATGGCTTGGGCTGAGGGGGCGATGGCCACGTTGATCCCGACGACCTGGCCGAATCGGTCGACCAGCGGGCCGCCGCTATTCCCGGGGTTGATCGCCGCGTCGGTTTGGAGGAGATCGTAAAGGGTTTCCCCTTCCGGGGTGAGGACGGAACGTTCGAGCGCGCTGATGACCCCTACCGTGACGGTGGAACCACCCTTCAGGGCTAACGGGTTGCCGATGGCAATCACGGTTTCTCCGATTTCGAAGCTGCTCCGGCTGCTGAACTCCGCCGGCACCAGATCTGGGGCGGTGATTCGAACGAGCGCCAGGTCCAGCAGAAAATCGCGGGCCACAACACGGCCGGGTGTGAGTCGGCCTGTCGAGAGTCCCACGACCACGCTGGTCACACCTTGCACCAAATGATTGTTCGTCAGGATGTATCCGCCGGCGTCCAGAATGATACCGGAACCGGACCCGGAGGGTGCGCCATGTTGTGAGCCGCCTTGGGGGATGCCCCTGGTCAACACCGTCACGACCGAAGGGCGGACCTTGGTCACGACGGCGGGAACAGAAAGTTCCGTGAGTGGGGTGTTGCTGCCTTGCCGCTCTGCGCCGTAGGCGGCTGGGTTCAAGATGAAGAGGAGAAGTGCGAGAAGAGGCCAGGTCTGCCATCGAGTCCAGGTTGGCCCGAAGGCCGCGTCGCGGCTATAGGCGTCTGTCACCATAAGGGGCTAGCGATCCTCCGTGCAGACATTCTCTCACAATGAACGGCATGGCGAAAGATCGCAGAAAACAGCACGGGCGAGGCTCCTTGCCTCGCCCGTCCCTCACACCTCGCGGCTCTGTTCCGGTCAGGACTACTTGAGCGCCGCGAACATTTCTTTCACCATCGGGCTCTTGAGTTTCTTGAGCGCCTTGGCCTCGATTTGCCGGATCCGTTCACGGGTGACTGACAGCTCCTGCCCGACTTGTTCCAGTGTCCGCGCCTGATCTTGGCCGATGCCGAACCGCAGCCGGATCACGGTCTGTTCTCTCGGAGTCAGCGTTCCCAGGATCCGGTCCATTTCACGAGTCATTTCCGTGCGGTTCACGTGGGCGTCCGGTGGAACCGCCTGCTGATCCGGCAGGAGCTCGCCGAATTCCGTGCCGCCATCGCCCACCTGGTGCTCAAGTGCGACCGGCTCCTGGAAGGCCTGGATAGTTTCCTGTAGCCGATCGGGGCGCATCCGCATGGACAGCGCGACTTCCTCGAGTCGAGGCTGGCGCCCCAACTGCTGCACCAGCCGGCGTGAGGCCCGCAAAATCCGGTTTGACGCTTCCGTCTGGTGCACAGGAATTCTGATCGTCCGTGCCTGGTCGGCCAGCGCGCGAGTAATGCCCTGTCGGATCCACCACGTGGCATAGGTGCTGAACTTGAACCCTTTCCGGTGTTGGTACCGTTCGGCAGCCTTCATCAGCCCGATATTGCCCTCCTGGACGAGATCGAGCAAGGTCAGGCCGCGGCCGGTGTAGTGTTTGGCGACATTGACGACCAAACGAAGATTGCAGCGCACCAACTCATCCTTCGCGGTCTCCAACGTGACGCGGGAAGCGCGCAGTTGCGCGAGGCAGGTTTCCAACTCCTTTCTCACGGCCGCCGGCACCTTTCCGCCGGCAGTACTGTCGAGCTGCAAATGGGTCAGCGCTTCGTCAGCCTGGTTGAGCGCAGTGGCGGACAAGCCGCTCAAACGACGCACTGTCTGGAGCGTCTGCAGGTGTTCGGTGACATGATCGGTTCGTTTCAGGCGACCACACAGTTTGACGGCTTGCTGGAGCGCCTGGCGAATCTGCCTGGTGCCGAGGTCGAGTTGTTTGGCCAAGGCAATCTCTTCATCCCGCTCCAGGAGTCCACGCTCGCCGAAAGAACGGAAGTACAGGGACTCCAGCAGAAACGGGGAGGATGCTGAACGCGAAGGTCGCTCAGGCTCCTGGACCTCGGCATCGACCTCTGGCTGCTCATCCTGGGCAATGCTATCCATCAGGGTGCTGGCTTCGGGGTCATCAGCGTCCGGGTCGACCGCCACTGTCACCGACGGCTCTGTATCGTCTTGAATCACCGATGCGTGTTTCATTCTCGTCACCCCTCTTCCCCGAGGTGGGGAGGTTGGTTATGGGACCAGTGAAGGAACCGACTCGTGTCTTACTATGTTAGAGACCAGAGGGGAAAAAAAGGATTCGACCGCGCGCTTCTCCTCATCCCCGTTGCTAGTAATACGGACGCAGACACTGGTTAGATTCACTTTCATAGGGAGATAGGGACAATCGCTGAAGTGTCAAGTGGGCCGGCAGCCTGGCATTCGGTCGTGGCGGTTTGGTTGAAAACCCGTCGGCAGTCCCATAGAATGCCCTCCCATGTTACAACTGCAAAACGGAGAGCGTGTCCATCTGGTGGACAAGAAGGGGCGGCAGTATGCCCTGACGTTAAAAGCCGGAGAGATCTATCACTTCAGTGGCGAAACCATTCCCCATGATGAGTTGATCGGGAAGCCTGACGGCTCGATCGTGACCCTCTCGAAGGGGAAGCGATTTCTGGCCTTGCGGCCGACCTTCGGCGAGTATGTCCTGAAAATGCCCCGCGGGGCGCAGGTGCTCTACCCGAAAGATCTGTCATTGATTCCGATGTGGGCGGACGTCTATCCCGGCGCCCGGGTCTTCGAGGCCGGCACCGGGTCGGGAGCACTCACGATGGCCTTGTTGCGCGCGGTCGGTCCGACGGGACTGGTCGTGACCTATGAGGCGAGGGAAGACTTTGCGCGGACCGCGTTGACGAATATCGAACGGTACATGGGGCCGGTGTCCACCTTGATGCCGATGCGAAAGAATGCCTATGAGGGCATCGACCTCCTGGAAGACGGGCGGCCGTTCGATCGCCTCGTGTTGGATTTGCCCGAGCCCTGGCAGGTGGTGCCTCATGCAGCCAAGGTGTTGCGCTCCGGCGGTATCTATTTGAGTTTTGTGCCCACGGTGCCGCAGGTGATGCAGACCGTCGACGCGCTGGAACGCACGTCGGTGTTCGGCATGATCGAAACATTCGAGACCCTGCTGCGAACGTGGTCGATTCAGGGGCGGAGCGTGCGGCCCGATCACCGGATGGTCGCCCATTCGGGTTTTTTGACCGTCGCGCGGAAGGTGGAAGAGGGCTGGTGGTCCCGTCCGCAGAGAACGGTGGAGACGGAAGCCGCTGCAGAAGCGGGTGAGGACGAGCGCGAGGGGGAGGACGCAACGGCATGAATCGGTTACAGGGAAAAGTGGCCATCATCACCGGAGGCAATGCGGGTATCGGAGAGGCCATTGCCAAATTGTTTGCGGATGAAGGCGCGCAGGTGGTCGTGACCGGCCGCAGGAAAGAGGAACTCGACCGGGTCGTCAAGGGGATCGGCGTCAATGGCGGGCGAGCGCTGGCTGTGGCCGGCTCCGTCACCGATGAAGCCCATGTCAAAGAGGTGGTCGCACAGGCCACGCGCACATTCGGCAAACTGCATATTCTGGTGAACAATGCCGGGATCGGCGATTTTGGGAAGCGGCTCCACGAAATGGACGATGCCACATGGGCGAACGTGTTGGACATTAACCTGACTGGCGTGTTCCGCATGACGCGAGCCGCACTTCCCGAGCTGATCAAGAGCGGCGGCGGGTCGATCATCAACATTTCCACCGTCGCCAGCTTGGTCGGGATTCGCGGATTGTCGGCCTACGCAGCGTCGAAAGGCGGGTTGGATGCATTGACCCGATCCTTGGCCGTCGATTATGCCCAGGATCACATTCGCTGTAATGCGGTGAACCCCGGTTTGGTCGACACACCGATGGCGGCGCCGTTGATGGCTGATCCGGCCAGCCTGGAGCCCATCATGGCGCAGTATGCCATCCGGCGGCCCGGTAAGCCCGAGGAAGTCGCCAAGATGGTGCTGTACCTGGCCTCCGACGAGTCGACCTGGGTCACCGGCGGAACGTTCCCGATCGACGGGGGCATGACCATTCACAAGGGTTAGGGTGGTGCGCGCATTGAACGCGACGACTGCCCGCGATTGCGCATGACGTAGGACCTGCTGGCATGGACATTACCACTCACACCCAATGGTGCGGCATTCTCGGAAATCCGGTTGAGCATTCCCTCTCACCGGCGATTCACAATGCGGCCTTTCAGAAACTGGGGCTCGATCTCGTGTATCTGGCCTTTCGCGTAGAAGCGCTCGGCGATGCGATCAAAGGCATTCGGGCGCTGGGAAACGCCCGCGGGTTCAGTGTGACGATCCCACACAAGGTGGCGGCGATTCCCTTCCTGGACGAGGTGGAACCGACGGCCAAACACATCGGCGCCATCAATACCATCGTGGTCGAGGACGGGCGGCTCAAGGGCTATAACACTGACGCCTCGGGCGCTCTGCGCGCGTTGAAGGAAGGCGGCGCGCTGCTGGATGGGCATCGGGTGCTGATACTCGGTTCTGGTGGTGCGGCGCGTGCGATTGCCTTCGCGATCGCCACCGGAAGCAATATTGCCGGTCTCACCATCCTGGGGATCGAGGAGGGGGAACGGCAGCGGCTGGTGCGGGATCTGCGGGACAAAACCGGGGTCCCGATTGAGGACGGTCCGCTGACGCTGGACATGCTCCGCAACTGGGTCCCGCATGTCCGCACGTTGATTCACTGTACGCCGGTCGGCATGTCGCCCCAGGTCGGAGACTCCTGCGTTCCGGCCAATCTGTTCAGGCCGGAACTGACGGTGATGGATATCGTCTACAATCCGCGCGAGACGAAACTTCTGCAGGAGGCCAAGGCGGCAGGGTGCCGAACCATTCCAGGCTTAGAGATGTTCCTCAACCAAGCCGTGATGCAGTTTGAGCTGTGGACGAAACAGTCGGCGCCGGTCGACATCATGCGGCATGTGCTGGAGTCTCGTTTTGTTTAACAGGGCGGCACGACTCTCCCCCGTCTGTACTGCTGCCGGCCCATTGTCTCAGGTAGGCAGCCTCGTATGAATCTCGTCCTGATCGGCTATCGTGGGACCGGCAAGAGCACGGTCGGAAAGATTCTCGCCCGCAAACTCGGGCGCACCGTCGTCTCCACCGATGCCGAGATCGTCAAGCGGGCGAATCTCTCCGTCCCTGAAATCGTCAAACAATTCGGATGGGACCATTTCCGCGATGTGGAGTCGGCGGTGTGTCGAGATGTGGCCGCGCAGGATCAGCTGATCATCGATACCGGTGGTGGTGCTATTTTGCGGCCGGAGAACGTGGAGGCGCTGCGAAAGACCGGCACGTTGATCTGGCTGACCGCGACCGTCGAAACCATTACGCGCCGGATCGGCGGTGATACGCAGCGCCCGTCGCTGACCGGCACGAAATCGTTCACGGACGAAATCCGCGAGGTGTTGAGCGAGCGCACCCCGAAGTATCAGGCTGCCGCCACCCATGTGGTGCAGACAGACGGAGTCTCCTCGGCACAAGTGGCCGATCGCATTCTTCAGCTGACATCCGGTCAGGCTGGTCGGTGAAGTTCCCGCCGCATGTCGGCCTGATGGTAGGTGAGGGAGTCCTGCCTTTCTTGACATCCCTGCAGTAACGTGGTTCTTATACCGGCGCGCGCCCGTAGCTCAATTGGATAGAGCATCGGACTTCGGATCCGAGGGTTGGGGGTTCAAGTCCCTCCGGGCGCACCATATAATCAACAGGTTGTATCTCTTCCTCCGGTCCTTCTTCTTCCTCGGTCACGGTTTTGGTCACGGTTCCACTCAGACTGCCTCGATTCACGGCTTCTCGAAGATGTCCTGGCGCTAGGTGTGCGTACCGCATAGTCGTCTCAATATCTCGATGCCCGAGGATCTCCTTCACCGATACGAGATCGACCCCCGCCATGATACGGCGGCTGGCTGCGGTATGTCGGAGTGAATGCCAGCACGCGCCAGTGATCCCCGCTCGCCTCAGGCTAGGCTCAAAGGAACGCCGAAGGAAAGCCCGGCTGTCCATCGGGTGAGTCACATCCTTTAACCCTGGGAACACCCAGGCTGACCGAAGAAAGGAGTCAAATGACCTCAGAATGGTCTTGGCTCGTTCGCTCAAGGGTACATGGCGGGTTTTGCCTCCCTTCGGCATGGGCAGGGTCAGGACCTCGTTCTCCAGATCGACCTGATTCCAGCGGAGCGAGAACTGCTCGCCACGTCTCAACCCGGTCTCGACGGCGAAGGCGACCAATTTCCAGTCATCCGGGGGCATTACGCCCTTCAGTCGGTCAAGTTCCTCGCTCGTCAGGAACCGCGTTCTGTTGGCTTCAGGAAAGAACTTAAGGCTGGAGACCGGGTTCTTGGTCAGTTTGTCATCTTTGACGGCTAGCATCAGCACATGGCGAAGGAAGGCAAAATGTCTGTTGATCGTGGCATCCGCCCAGAGTCGTTGCGGTTCCTTCGTATTCACCTTCATCTTGGCGCGCATTCTGGCTTGAATCCGCCGGAGATCATCGACCGTAATCTGGGTGACTAGGCGACTCCCGATAAGCAGGGACCAGCGCCGTCCATAGAGTACTTCGCCAGCTTTGTTTCGGTTCACAGTTCCTTCGAGGTAGCGTTTGATCCAAGCCCGGAGGGTGATGTCTTTGCGCGGGGCGAATTTTTCAGGGAAATAGGTCCCTTCCCGAATGTCGGCCTTTAGCCGTCCATACAATGCCTTGGCCTGTGATTTGGTATCACAGCGGTGCCAGCGCTCCCGCCCGTTGTCATACAGACGTACCCACCAGCCTTTGCGGCCCTTCCTCTGGGTAATCCCTCTATCCTTTCCCGCTTTTCTTGCCACGGCGGCTCTCCTTTCGCTCTCCGGTCTTCTGAGCCTCGCGCCACTTTCTCGCCGCGACGCGGTTTTGACAGCGGGGCTGACAGTACAGCTGGTCGCGTCTGATCGCGAAAAAGATCGTGGCGCATTCCGGACAACGCCGGATGTAGTCCCCCGTGTGGGCCAGGAGGTGGATAAACCGGTATTCAAACTCCTTCGCCTTGCGTTTCGCACTCACGATGACCGTCCCGGCCTCGTCAGAGCCCTCACCCGGCGACACCACGACCAGCGTCATCTGCGGAAACGTGAACTCGGTGTAGCCTTCGTGCCAATAGAGCTCCAAGTGCTCCAGGACGGCAGCCTGAATGTCCAGGGCTTCTTTGCGACTGGGTATCGTCTGATAGTTCTTCGCGTGAGGCACGCCCTCCACGCTCCAGCCACTTTCCGGGGCCACCATCCCGCCATAGCGCTCCCCCGTCTCATCGACAAAGGCCGCGACCTCAAACGCTACCAGCGTCCATTCCGTGGGCGTCAAAGCCTCCAGATCGGTCTGTAAAAACCGGAGCACCCACCCCACGGCGCCATCCGGCATCGTCTGGATCCGCTCCATCGCCTTCTCATACTCAACTTGGAAGTCCTGTTCCGCGTGCCCCTGTGCGCTCATGCCTTCGGCTCCTTTTTCACGCCGACCCCTCCTGAGTTTCTTGATCCCAACACCACCGAAAAATGTGTCGTGCGAAAGGGCCGATTTCACCGGAATGTGTTTGGCAAGTGTACCTCCGGGTTGCTAATGGGTGTCAAGAAGAATCACGGCTCAACAATATCAGCCGTGATCAGTTTTGAACCATTCTTTAAGGAGGTGCCCGATGGTCCCGAGTACAAAATTGATCACCATTCGAGAAGCCGCGAACCGGTTAGGGCTCAAGGAAAGCACCATCAGGAAGTACATCCTAAAGCGGCAGATTGCCTATGTGAAGCCGTCGGTGCGAGCGGTGCGGATTCCCATTGAGGAATTGGAACGGATTCTGGCTGCCGGCCTCAGGCCGGTAATTCCCCAGCCGGAAGGTGCCCGATGAGCCGCTGGAAGGAGTTCCGGCGGGAACCCGTTGCCGGGGAATGGACTCGAAAGCAAAAGCGGGGCTATCACCGAGTCCGGTCGCTGCTGTGGTTCTGAGAATGTCATCAGTTCCAAGTGCTCTGGGTCACCCTGTCCACGGCGGAAGGTGGGGATGCGGAGAAGCTCACCTACCACCACAAGCAACTGCGCCAGAGGATTGAACGGCAGCTGGGATTTCAGGGGTTGGAGTATTACCAGGTCCGGACAGAAGAAGGGCATGGCGTGCTCCATATCTTCTGGGCCTGGCGGGTGCCGGATGGGGAACGCGCTCGACGGTTCTGGATCTCACAGGAATGGCTCTCGACCCAATGGCAATCCCTCCACGGGGCTCCAGTCGTCTGGGTCAAGGCCTATCAGCCCAGTCACCGTTCAAGAAACCGGCTGAGCCGCTACGTCATCAGCCAGTACGTCCAGGATCAATGCGGCTACGTGAATATGTGCTGGTCCTGGAAACGTTCCCTCGGCTTTCCTATCAGTCGGTTGTGGGAAGAGATGCGGCATCAATGGTCTACCAGGAACGCTTATCGACGGATCAGGGGTGAGATCGAAATCCCGCGTATCGTCTTTATCAAGACTTGGGAGGATCTCCTTTCAGGGCATCCTATTTGGTTCAGCGGCACCATTCTGCAACTGGTGTTGGGGAAGGGACTCGTCTATCAGGAGGTGTAAGGATGATCTGGCATCGATGCAGCCTTAAGCAACCAAGCTTGTTCGGATCAGCCTGTTGCGGACGGGAAGCGACCACATACGACCGGGCGCGAAAAGCCTGGCTCTGTCCTGAACATACCAAGGAACGGCTGTGTGAATTCTGCCAATACGAACGGGCGTGGGTGCGGTTTTGTTATAGGGAGTATGACGCCACATGCGAAATCTGGCTCTGTGTAGCGTGTGCGGGGCTCACTGCGCGACGCTGAACCAATCTAATCAATTTCTCCCTGTCACCCGTCCACTATCCGTCACGGGTGAGAGGGAACAATGCTCCATCCTTACAGAAGGCGGCGATGCGTCAGCTTGGCCGCCGTTCTGCTTGATCGTTGATTGCAGACACAGGGAAGACAACAGGGATACTGAAACCATGGAGAGATTGGTCACCCGAACATTCCGCCCAACGAGGCCGCCCGGCCGTTCCGGACCACTGGACCGGACGGCCGGGGGGATCGGGGGCGCAGCCCCCGCTTCACTTGATCTATATGGTCAAAGTAGGACTGAATTTTCTCTGTCTCACGAATGGGATTCCGATTGGACGTTAGGCCGTAGGCGAAAGTCCATGCTTCCTGGATCCTGGCTTTGTCCAGTTCGTATCGGTGCAGGCGTTATCCATATAGCTGCCTTCATTGTCTAAGCCGTTATGTCTTCGTGGCTTAGTATAAGTGCTCATGCTTTTGCAGTGTGGCATTGCGGTCAGATCGGTGGTTTTAATCGTCACTAGATCCTCATGAGAGGATCGCAAGCTGCCTGATTCTGTTTCCCAAGGCACATGATCTAAGGTATGATGTTTTCGGACCGCTAGACAGTTAACATCCGATTAGTAGAGGCGATAGCCTCTAGAGGTGCTGCTAAGTATGCAAATCGATCTTGATGTGGTTAAAGCGGAGTTAGGGATCGAGGCAACCTATGCCCAACCTGAGTTTTCTCTTTTTGAAGGCCCCAAGTTAATAGAAACTCTTTATAAACGTCTCGAAAAGTACGGATTGAAAATATCGGAGCTCCAAGCAGAGAATAGCGCAATAATTGGAGAGCGTCATATCAGATTCTACTTATTTAGCTACCTCATGAATGTAAAAATTCGCTACGATAAAGTAGAGGTGACATGCACAGAGTTGCCTAGAAACCGCGTCGATGATTACTCCGAGGCGATAGTAGATATTCTTGGGGCTGTGACCGATTGTTGCTCCGGTGTTTCGTTTAAGGTGTTCTCTGTTGCAACGGCATTGCATGCAAAGTTGGAAGGTAAGCCCAGTAGGGATTTCATTGGCGGTCTCACGGTAAAAGGGCCCGAAGGACTAGGTCCCCTGACTGGAGCTGGAGCAGTTTTTTATTTTGGACCTGAAAATGAACGCTTATTATCGTCAATTACGGTAGATGTCTCAGCCGCAGTGACGGATGCTATTTATCTCAGAATTTATGGCATCTGGGATGGCAAGCGGGTTCGAGTGGATTCATTGAGAAGAATGGCAAAGGATTTTGTCGCACAGGCGCTCGCTTCCTTGAACGTCCGATTCAAACAGATATGATTCTAAGTCCTCCTGAAATTCGGAAGCAGCGCCCCTTACAGGGACCGTTGTATTCCGCTGTGACATTCCCGAGCTCCCTTGCCGCAGGTGAACATCAAGGGGTCGCAGGGACATCTCCGTGGGACAGCCATGCTTTGCTGGCCCATCATTCTGAAAACTTTATGGCCTCAAGCAGCAGCCTATCTCAAGCGATCTCAGTCCCCTTAAGGTTCAGAATTGCGAATGGACTGGTTCATAATCCATCTGGTGGGTTTGAACATGAAAAAAGGCCGAGACGGTATGTAGCTTCCTCGGGCTTAGGCGATGAGCTTGCTTTCTATACCCAGGCAATTCGACAGGCGCTGGAGGCTGAGCAACTCTCCTACGCTAGAAGTCTACTTGCTGCAATTCCTCTGAATCTAGCTTCCACCGAGCAGGTGGAAGGGCTGCGAAAAGTCCTTGCACCGCCTACTGTGACGCGGACACAAGTACATGACGTTGATCGTACCCAAGAATTCATGTGGCTTAAAACCGAATCACATAAATATCGGGGTCAGTGGGTAGCTATAGAGGGGGATCGTCTTGTAGCGAATTCCCATAACCTGCGAGAGCTACGTGAGATTCTCAGTAATTTGAAGCCTACTCCATCAGTCCTCATTCATCGCGTAGTTTAGACCTTATCTAAATGTCCCTACAGCAATTAGACGGCTCCAGTTTTAGTACTGGGATGGCAAGTTTTTTTGATCAATCGGAAAGCCTCCAGGGGCCGACTTCAAAAATCTGGGTAAGGATCGAACCCGATTCCTTAGGTCAGGCTGTACTAGCCCAGGTGGACACAGGGGCAGCATGGTCAATCTTAGACGCTGACATAGCTGAAGCATTAGATCTGTTTGATGATCAAGGAGAAATTGTACCAATTAGTACACGGGCTGGTAGTTTTAAGTTTAGGCTTAAAAATATCCCGGTGCAGATTTTGGCGCAGCAGGGAGATTCATTACTAGTCAATGCGATAGTGGCAGTGGAGCGGGGGTGGAGATACGGCAATTTCCTCGGATACACCGGTTTTCTTGAACGAGTAAAATTTGCAGTTGATCCAGCTAGCAATCTGTTTTACTTCGGCCCTGGGTGACAGGAAATCAAAATGTGTGTATTGAGCCATACTTGCGCCATTACCTCCGGCACACTCTCGTAAACATGCCGCTTGGGAAGCCGAATCCACCCACCGATCTGAAGATAGCCGTTTATTGAGATGTCATGAAGTTTATCGCCGGTAAAGTTAATAATGCTTGGTTAACTGACTGTCTCCATGACTGTGTCCACGACTGTAACTGGATAAAGGTGGCCGTAGCATTCGCGCATGGGAACCCAAAACTAATTGAATTTAGTTTAAGTAAAAACATACCCATGCAATTCTGGGGAACTTACGATCCACTTAAGGCACCGATCTCGATAGCTCTGCTTGAACGGTTTCTGTTGCGGCGATCCCCCAATTTTGTATGTAAATTAGTTCCAGAGCTTTTCCATCCGAAAGTAATTTGGTGGGGCGGCTATGGTGCATATATTGGGTCCGCAAATCTCACTGATAGCGGCTGGTATAGAAATATTGAGTGTGGCTTATTTCTCACGGAGACGGAGTTGATTCAGGACGGTATTGATCTTCAGCTGGAACAGTTTTTCGAAAGAGTCGATAGGTACGCACATGCCCTAACAGATGAAATTCTTGCTGAACTCCGTGAGGCGGAGGTCGCAGCGCAAGGTTTGAGGCAGTACCAAAATGAGCTCCAGCATGAATTTGATAAAAACCGTCGTATTCCTCGCCTCGAGAGCTTGATTTCCGTCGACTCGGTAAACAGCAACACGAAGATCCGAGAATCTTTCCTAAAAGAGTGGAATGATACCTTGCAGATTCTCCGTGATATTGGTCAACGGATATCTAATCCCGACGTTCGTCCTTCTTGGATAGGAAGCGATGTCCCGAGAGGCGTACAGGCAGACCAATTTTTACACGCACACTATTACTCCAACGTTAAGGAAGGAAATGCCTCGAAACATCAGAAGCTCTATGAAATGCATAAAGATAATCCTGAGCGGGCGCTACTTGCAGCGTTCTCATGGTGGCATAAATTAGATTCTCCTCCCCATGAAGAGAACCGAACCATTGATGAATGGGCTCCTTTTTTACGAAGACTCCTTTCTAAGGAGCAATTGTTACATCTGACTGATACGGAATTTCGCGAGGTATGCGCGAGGATTCACGCTATGCGCGATCACTCCTTGCGTGTGGACAACCAAACTTACGGACTCCCTAAGAATGCGCCTCCAAAAGATCAGGAACAATGTATTAATCTTCTGGCACAATTCCTTTTAACGCAAATGTCCGGTAATGGGAAGACTGTCAAAGAGGTGATATTTTTTGTCTTGTATGGTGGCACCGTTACAGATGTACCACTCAGGATTTGGGAAGCCACTCATAGTGACACGTGGAGAATAGCGCATCTTGGCATCAGCAGTTTGGGCGAGATAGTAGGTTGGGCCATGCCAGACCACTTCCCGCCCCGCAATGGTCGCTCAAGTAAATGCCTTACAGCATTGGGTTATAAGGTGACTATACATTCAGGAGCGTAACTGCACCCCTTTGTCATTTCATTACGCGGTCTGCGTTATCTTGGGAATCGCAACGGCCAATGTTTGTAGGAGAGGCCAAATCCAGTTGGCCTTCAGGAAAAGAACTGCGTTGTCATCTCAAACTCTTGGCCCCGGTTTTGGCCCCGGTTTTGGTCCCGGTTTTGGTCACGGTTCGGTCACGGTTCTGGCCCCGATTCCAGGTATGCCTCAGTCGTCATTGGTCTTCATGCGTTGATACATAACCATTTGTTTTACAAAGAGAACATATCCATCTGTCCTCCTTGATCGCCGTCTGTCTCAACGGTGCTTTGTCCGCCTTCGGATCCGAGGGTTGGGGGTTCAAGTCCCTCCGGGCGCACCATCTGATCGAAGGATCGTTGAAGTTATTCGATCCGCCACGACTCCCGTGCAGACATCCTCGTCTCAACATCGAGTTCCACTCATCAATTGATCTCTCAGCGCGCGAAGCGTAATGGTCGGAATCATCATCGTACTCCTTTCCGTTCAGGCGCGCCTGTCCATGTGCTCTTCAGGCGCTGAATGAGCTGCCGCAACCGCACATCGTCTTAGCTCGCGGGTTCTTGATGGAAAAGCCGGAGCCTTGCACGCTGTCCAAGTATTCGACCTCGGCTCCCTGAAGCAGAGGAGCGCTCTGGGAATCCATGATGATCTTGAGGTCGCCCTGTTCGATGACCGTGTCGTCCTCGGCGATGGTGGATTCGAGCGCCATGCCGTATTGGTAGCCCTGGCAGCCTCCCCTGCGCACATAGATCCGCAGGCCGGCGGGCTGCATGCTCTTGCTGCACGAACTCGCGAATTTTCTGTTCCGCGTAAGGGGTGATGGTGATTATGAATGGCTCCTTTGCTTATGAGAGAGATGTTTCCGAAATGACCGTCCCTGCAATCGGACCTTGACATCTTCGCCGTCGACCTGCATTTCGTAGATCTCGACGGAGGCGGAAGGTGTCGTCAGCGAGAGACCCGTTCGGACGTTATATTCCCAACTGTGCCAAGGACAGGTCACGACTTCTCCCTCCAGCTCTCCTTCTCCGAGCGGACCGCCGCGATGGGCGCAGGTATTGTCTATTGCGAAGAACGAGCCATCGACATTGAAAAGCGCGATGGAGTGCTGTCCGACCGCGACGATGCGGCCGCTGTCCGTCGGAACATCGCCCACGCGCGCGACCCGGACAAACTCAGCCGTCGATCCCCTCTCGACGGATCCAATCGGCCGGACTATCCGCGCACGCCGCTCCAGACCTTGTCTGGATGGATCTCTTTGTCCGGATTCAGTTGCTTGGCCCGTTCCAATAGCACATCTTTCGATTCCGGATAGGCCGGGTCGGAGATGCAACAATTGTCGACTGGACAGACCGCGGCGCACTGCGGCTCGTCGAAATGGCCGACGCACTCCGTGCAGCGCTCATGGGTGATGACGTAGATGCTGTCACCGACGCCTTGGCCGTCCCCCACATGGTGGCCCTTGGCTTCGGCGTCACTGCGCGTTTCAAAGATCGCTTCGTTGGGACACTCCGGCAAGCAGGCTCCGCAGGAAATGCATTCATCGGTGATCAATAACGCCATAGAGATGTTCTCCTCCTGTTACACGTCCACATCTTCCAACTCGGCTGCGATGCGATTACCAAGGTCAAGGTCCGCCAGCTCGTTCGCGCCCAGCGCCAGGGCCGCTCCGTCCGGATCGTTCCAGGGGTCTCTGGAACGGCCCGCCCCTTTTCTCGTGCGTACCGAGACGGTCCGATGGAGTAGAGGCCGTGCCCGGTCTACCATCGGCGCGGGTGGCGCCTCCCGATGCTTCAGGATCACTGGATCCAGGACTTCTCCGCAGATCAGGCAGCGCCAGGCGACGAACGTGCACCGGCCGGCCTCATCCTGCAGATCAAAATAGTCATCCCGCATCATCAAGCCGCTGCATCGGGGACAATTCATCCCGCTTCCTCCACAGATCTGTCAGGACTTGATCCGCTGTCGCGGCTCAGTCCCGACACCGGGTTCCGCGCAACGTCGCTTTTGCGCCGAAAGTCGGACAACGCCGCCTTGATCGCATCTTCGGCGAGGACGGAGCAGTGGATCTTGACCGGCGGCAGATTGAGCTCGTGGACGATGTCCGTATTCTTGATCGCAGCTGCTTGCTCGATGGTTTTGCCCTTCAGCCATTCGGTGGCCAGGCTGGAACTCGCGATCGCCGACCCGCAGCCGAACGTCTTGAACTTCGCATCGACGATCGTGTCGTGCTGCACCTTGATCTGGAGCTTC
This sequence comes from Nitrospira defluvii, assembly GCF_905220995.1. Taxonomy (NCBI): domain Bacteria; kingdom Pseudomonadati; phylum Nitrospirota; class Nitrospiria; order Nitrospirales; family Nitrospiraceae; genus Nitrospira; species Nitrospira defluvii. The sequence continues at coordinate 815,003 of NZ_CAJNBJ010000001.1, read as the reverse complement.
ATCACATCGCCGCATTCAGGAGCGCCCACGATCCCGGTGCCGACGTCCGGCGCCTCTTTCGGCATGCTGCCCATGTTCCGCGGGCGGGTGAAGTGATCGACAACTTTCTCGCTGTAGGCCATGTTCGTTTCTCCTCGTGCAAGTCTGAACAGAGACGAGCACTGTCCGCTAATGCCACAAGCTGCGCCCTTCGGCCCGTGCGAAGGCCTCCATCAGTTCAAGCCCCAGGCGCACGAGGGCTTGCTCATCGGTGAGCGCAACCAGTTGGTCCAGCGTGAGGCGCTCATCGCTCCGGTCTCCCTGGTTCGAGCAAGCCACGGTCGGTTCCGACACAATCGTCCTTCCTCTTGCGCACAAACGGCGTAGCAGGTCTGTCGTTCGGAAACTCAAGGGATAGGCACGGTTTCAGGACGCTTTAATGACGGTCTTGTCCCGCCGCTGACATAGTGCAGGTGATGTGCCAGAATTTCGTGTGGAGACCAAAGCAGAAGAGGTTGAATTGCCAGGAGTTTTGGGGGAGAGGTCGTGGAAAAGAAAACGGAAAGAATGTCATAATGACACCGAACTTTAATGTGATTGAATTTCAATATCTTTTGAGCGTCATTTTGATCGCGCCCGATTCATTTTGATTGTCCCGCACGGCTCATCTTATAAAGTTTGATGCGGCGAAGAAGCGTCGATCGACTGATGCCCAGCTGGCGGCAAGCCGACCGATAGTCCCAATCGGTCTGTTCAAGCGTCCGGGAGATGGCTTCCCGCTCCAAATCAGCAAGAGCGACTCCTGCCTCCCCTGCAGAGGTGCAGCCCCTCTTCTCCGCGGTCAGGTACTCAGGCAAGTGATCAAGGCGGAGGCTATGATCCGGGCAGCGAATGAACGCATGCTCCATGATATTTTCCAGCTCCCGCACGTTTCCGGGATAGTGGTGAGCCTCCAGCACCTGGAGCGTCGGTCCATCGACATCCCGCACGCTTTTTCCCATTACTCGGTTCAGCCGAGCCATGCAATGTTCGATGAGGGGTAGGATATCTTCTCTCCGATCTCGAAGAGGCGGCACCCGAATCGGGAATACTTGAAGTCGGTAATAGAGGTCGTCCCGAAACCGCCTTTCCTGCGTTTGGGCCGTCAGATCCTTGTTGGTGGCGGCGACGACCCGCACATCGACCTTGACGGTTTTGTTCCCTCCGACCCGCTCGAATGCTTCCTCCTGAAGCACTCTGAGCAGCTTGGCTTGCGCCATGGGGCTGATCTCCGCAATTTCATCAAGGAACAAGGTGCCCTTGTGCGCGATCTCGAATCTCCCCGGACGGTCGGCGATCGCCCCGGTGAAGGCTCCCTTGACGTGACCGAACAATTCGCTTTCGAGCAGCCCCTCGGCCAGGGCGGCGCAGTTGACGGCGACGAATGGCTGGTCCCGCCTCGGGCTCAGCCGGTGAATCTCTCTGGCAACCAATTCTTTTCCCGTTCCGCTCTCGCCCTGAATGAGGACCGTGGCTTTCGAGTTGGCCACCTGTGGCAGCACGTCGAGAATTCGCTGCAGCGCTTTACTGCGCCCGATCAGTGGGCCGCGGGCCGCCGGATGGGCCTGCCGTTCCAGCTTGGCTTTCAGCTCGTTGATCTGGCTTAAGTCGCGGTAGGTTTCGACGATGCCGATCAAGTTGCCGGTTTCGTCCCACAGCAGGTCCGTGTTGAGACTCACCGGGATCTTCCGGCCTTCCTTGTTCTGAATGACGGTTTCATAATTCCGGACTTTCTCGCGGTTGCGGATCGCCCGCTCCAGAATGCAATCCTGCGTGGAGCAGATGCTGCCCTGCACGAGGAAGTGGCAGCTCAGCGGTTGTCCGAGCAACTTATCCTGCTCGTAGCCGAGCAGCTCCCGCATTGCCCGGTTCATGTAACGGATGCGCATGTCTAGATCGATCGTGACCACGCCGTCCCCGATGCATTCGAGGACGATCGCTTCCTCGCACCGTCGGTCGGTGATGAACTTCAAGTCCATTGGGCCGCCTCCGTCACCATTATATAAGCAGTACCGGACCGGCAGGCAAGTTCACCGTGCTCTGGAGGCGCCGGTGGGGAGGGGCGGGCCTCAATGAGGAGGGAACGGCCGATCGGCACGGGAAACCTATCGGGTTCAGACCGCCCCGTAACCTGTTCTGGAGAGGGACTACGAAATCCGCCCCGCCGGAAGCGGCTCGCCTTCCACAGCTCGGTTCGATGCGCTTGGCCGCCTCGCCCGCCAGAAGAGCAGCCCAATGAGCGGCATCATGACCAGCGCCAGCGCGCCGCCGACTCTCCACATCTGGGTATCGATGGGGCCCGCGATCGATTCGGACTAGGACGCGCCAAGCTGGTACCTCGTGTCCCCGGTAGGTTCTCGTGCCGGCGTAGCCGGTCACCACCGGCACCTGCCGCCGGATCTGCACTTCTTCCACATATCCCACCTGTTCCGCCCTGGGGGGCCACGGCGGACGGCAAGCGGGCACTCTTAAGATTCAACCGCCCGTCGGGCAGCGTCATCGACTTGTCGAGCATGTGCCTTTATCGGTGAGGACGAGCCATTGCACCTTGCCGGGAAGTAGCTGTTGCTGCTTCAACGTGCGGATCAGGTGATGGAAGGTTGCCTCTCAGAATGATTGAAAACATGGCTGTTCCTTCAGGCGCCCTACGCCATCCTTGCCCGGAACCGGCCGGATAACTGCTCGACATGACAGTGCTTTCTGGCATGTCCACGCGAAAACCTGAGGAAATCGAGGCCGGTGCTATATTTGTTACGTACGGCACAGGTTACACCCCCTGCAAGGAGCAAGGTTCATGAAGTACCGTGGCGCGTCGCAGCTGATGTTGGGCGGAATGGCAGTAGTTCTGTTAACGGCACCGGGCTGCAGCAATATGAAGTGGTTTCAGTCCGGCTCGGATGAAGCCACCAGTTCGGGTTCCTCCTTGTCGGCCTCGTCTGGCGCGTCCGGCGGCGATTCGGGTGGCTACGGGAGCGGGGAAGCGGGGCGTGACGGAGAGTATCCCTCGCTTGGCCGGCAGGACGGCATGGCGGAGGCGGAAGGCGGAAAATTGCGCGGCTTTTCCCCGTTGGTGAACGGCCAGATTGCCGGCGAGGAACGCCTCAGCCGGAGCCCGATCGGTAGTATGTTGACGTCGAATGAACGGGACGAGAAGTGGGCGGCAGAAATTCGACGTGAGGAAGCGGCTGCCATGGAAGCCGGCCTCAAGGACGTGTTTTACGGGTATGACCGCTATAACGTGTCGGACAACGACGGCGTGGCGTCGTTGACGGTCAACGCGGCGTGGCTCAAGGAGAATCCCAAGGCGCTCCTCAAGATTTCCGGACATTGTGATGAACGCGGAACGCATGATTACAATCTTGTGCTCGGAGAAAAACGTGCGAAGGCCGCCAAGAGCTTCATGGTCGATATGGGGGTGAGCCCTAAGCAGGTGGCGATCGTCTCCTATGGAAAGGATCGTCCCTTCTGTGCCGACCATGATGAGGCCTGCCATCAGCAGAATCGGCGCGGACACATGTTGCTGCGCAAATAGTCGAGAGGTCCCGGCGTCTGCCCGTGAGGCGCCGGGGCCAGGTTCCGGCCGCTCCGTTCCAGCCTTTCTCCCCCTTCCATTTCCCCCATTCGTCCTCACCGTTGACGCCGAGTCTGTCGGTTGAGCAGCTCGGTGTGTCTCTGTTCTGACGCCGCTGGCGGACATGATCGATAGCGTGGAGCTGCCCCTTTAGGCAGACTCAGGTCTCCCCTTCTGCGCTGGCATGGTGACAATACGCGGGAGCTTATGGTATTGAGCCTCAGCGGGGACAGGCGTTCTGCCCCCTCATTCGCCGAAGGAGTATGATTGTGAACCAGCGCTTTGGAATTACCGTGAAGTTCTTGATTTCAGCCGACTCACCCGAAGAGGCTGAAGAGATTATCGAATCTGCCTGCGAAAAGATGGCCTCATCCATCCATGAAGGGGATGTCAGCTACGAAGGCATTGAAGATATCGAAGAGGAAGATGAGTAATGACGGGGTCCGTCTTCGCCGCCAGTCCAATAGCCGCCTCCGGGGATCGACTTCGTTCCGGGGGTGTGCCGATTTGGCGGCGAGGTGAACCTATGCGGTCTCCGTTTCAGCTGGAGAAGCGGACCTTATGACGGACTCGGTCGAGCCTGCCGGAACCGATTCCCGCCGCCCGGGATTTTTGAACCGGATTCATCAGTCCAATAAACAGTACTTGCCGCAGTGGCTTGGTGTGCCGGCGCACATTCATCATGTTGCGTACCGAATGGCCAATCCTCCGGTGGAACGGCCCAACAGTCGACGGGAGTTTCAACATCTCCTCCAGGCATTGGACATCACCGAAGGCGCGATCGAGGAGCGGTTTGGCTACGGGTTCAAGAGTGCCGCCAATGGCGACCGCTTGGTGGTCGTGTGGGAGGCCCACACGGAGTACTACAGCTATCAGGTCTGGCATGTCGTGAAAGACAGCAGCGCTCCGCTGGATTTCGGCCCGATCACCTTTCCCGGCTATGTGATGCCTCTCTGCCCACTCGGCATCAGGGTGAATGCCCTCGACTTGTTGTTCCTGCCGCAGGAGCTGCCGCTTGAGCGGGAATTGCCTGCGAGGCTTCCCGGCGCCATGGTGTATGGCAGTCGCATTCTGGGGGACGACATCGTTGCGGTGACCAGTTTCACGCCTGATGAGTTCGACCGGGAACGGTACCTGATTTGTTCGACGTCTGAGCAGGCGCTGCGCCAGCAGGTGGCAAAGATTGTGGATACGATCGTCGCCATCGAAAATTATTACCACCTCGTCATGTTGCCGATGAAGGCCTTCTCCCGGGCCGTCGATCAAATTCATGACTATGAACAGCGGCACCTCTACCAACGGGCCGTCTTGATCGAGCAGCTCGGTGGGACCACTCCGCCGACCATGCAGAAATGGCTGACGGTCCTCACGCAAGACCTGTTGCAGGTGAGTCGGCTGGCGGAGTCGATGCGATACCGGCTCTCGGCTTCGGTCCCATACGACCGTATCGTGCAAAGCAATCTGGCGGCCTTGCAGGAGCGGCCCTATCCCCCGCTTCGTCAAATCTCCGAGTATGTGAGTTGGAAAATTACCGGCGTGACCGATGGCTATCAACAGTTGCTCCGTCGCATCGATGCCATGGAGAAGGATTTTGAGGCCACGGTCGCGGTGCTGCGCACCCACATCGAGCTGCGGTTGCAGGAGCAGAATATCGAGTTGCAGGATCAGAACATGAAGTTGCTGGCCAGCGTGGATTCCACGACGCGCGCGCAGGCGATTCTGCAGCGCACGGTCGAGAGTCTCTCGGTGATCGTCATCACCTACTATCTGACGGGCTTGGGCGGCTATGTGCTGAAGGCCTGTTACGAGATGGGGTGGATCAAGAATGCCAATGTGGCCACGGCGATCTTCGTGCCGATCGCGTTTGCGATTTCCTTTACCCTCATGACGGTGGGGAGGAAAATCATCGTCAAGCGGATGGCGAATCCCGCCTCGGACCCCGGGGGGCACTGACGGCCTTCCTCGGGTAGCTCGTGCCACCGAAGGGGGGAGTCCTTCCCCATCGCAAGCCGGGCGTCGACGAGGAGGATGCCGTGCGCAAGGAACGGCTCAGGCGGCGGTCAATTCCTGCCGGTCGGTGGTGACCCCGGCAGTCGATTCTTCCAGTACCCGACCAATCAAGCGCTGGAGACGGCTCTGCTCATCCTGACGCACTCGAATGAACTCCACGCCTGCTTTCTGTTCGGTTGCCCAACGAACCTTCGCGAGCCCCACGGTCAGTGGTCGGGCCTGATCCGGAGCCATCACGTGTAATTCCAGGTAATCGCCGGGCTGAACGGGAAGGGTTGTTTCGATGGCGCACCCGGGGGCCGACAGATTGATGAGAGTGCCCTGACCGACCATTGAATCGCCGGAGAGCCGGACTGGGTAGGCGACCGTGACCCGCGTGGATGAACGAAGATCCATGTCCATAGTAAGGCCTCCTTGCCTTCACCCTCGGTTCCTGAGGGCTACACACCTTGTCGGTAAGGGTTTTTCTGAACTTTAGTGGGGGACGGCTTACGGCCCACTCTGCACGCTCCTTCAAGGGGGAATCCTTAGGGTGTGGGCGGAGGGGCTAGTGGCCCTCGTGGGCCGTTAGCAGGCCAGTGTCGGCCTGTCAGCCAGAGGACCAAGGGGATACTGACGGGAAAAGGAAGCAGGATGAGCAGGACGAGGGCAAGGGGTCTTCCCTTGGAACCTCGCAAAATTGGGAGATGTCTCATGACGAACATGGGGAGCTCCAAATCCGTGCCGCTACGACTGTTGCTCGAGGGGTCTCCTCCTGCCCCTGCGCTCGTTCCCGAGAGAGGCTGTCAGACCCGACGCAAGAGGTCCGTGACCCAGTAGGCGATCAAGGCCGAGAACGCTCCGATGGTGATGAGCATGTCAAAATTGAGTTCCATGGGTCGTCTCCTGTGACGTGATGAATAGCCTGACTCTACGCACCTGATGCAGCAACCCCTGTGCCAGTCTGGTTGTGGCCAGGGCGTGGAGTTGAGCCCGCTCATGCACTGGGATTATCGAGCGGGCCGGCTGCTGTGTGTGACAGGTGTGGGTGGGAACGGGAGAAAGAGATACGGCAGCGTATCTTCCCCGATACGCTGGCTGAGCTGCCTGCATGGAGTCGAGGCATCGGCCGGCTGCTCTGGCCTGCCTGGTCTAGGGTGTGGAATGCCGGTTGATTTCGGGAGCTGAACAGCGTATCCATCTCGGGATCTTGCTCGGGTTGAACGCCTGTCACCATGTGCTGAAAGGACCATATTGGAGCGCCGCGATAGTCCCCGTTATGAAATTCGAGTGCCTCTCACGTTTTCCGGCCAGTCCGTTGCCGGAAGCGGATTGATGACCAGCCTGTCCAGGGAAGGCTGTCATGTGGTGAGTGAGGAGTCTCTGTCTGCGCGAGCTTGCTTGTCCCTCCATGTCGAGTTTCCCGCGCCCTATGAGCCCTTGACGGTCGAGGTGGCTGAGGTGCGTTGGACGGATGCCACGGGGTTCGGGCTGGTCTTTGTCCATGTGCACGATGAAGAGCATGCCAGGCTGCAGAAATTTATCGACTGGTTGAAGAGGACCCAGAACAACTAGTCCGGATTATTCATGACGGTTCGTTGCGAACTCGCCAAGCCACATCGTGAGACCGGCGCGCAGAGCCGTGAGGGTCCGAGGCATACTCGTGCGGTACGTCGAGGAGCCGAGGGGCGAGCCCGACGGCTGCAGGCTTGTCGGAACAGCGGATTGACGAGTGCAGCAGAAGGGTTCATGAATAATGCGGGCTAGGCACTCGTGAGCCCGGGAGGCGTTCTCCCTGCGTCAATGGCCACCCGGCGGAACTTCGACATGCACGTCGATGAAGGGGTCCGTCGTACCTGGCGGGAATGGGGGGAACGGGTGGGCGTTTACCACGGCCAGCAGGGCCGCCCGGTCGAGCGTCAGGTCCCCGGAACTCCGTTCGACTTCGATAAGCTGCGCCTCGCCGTTAGCATAGAGACGAAAGCCGATGCTCGGTGCCCGCTGGAATGGATTGGTCGGTCGGCCGCCCGCTTCATCGTGCAGTCGTTGACGAATCAGCCCCTGTAACCTTTTCCAGTAGCCCTCCTGCCTTGCCAGAGTTCGAGCCCCGGCTAAGTCTTCTTCTTCGACTTGCCCTTCCAGCAGGGCGAGATCCGTCTGTGCGCGCTGTGATTGGCGCGGGCCGTCGGTCAGATGGCGTGACAGATCCGCCGGCCTTCGGCGGTGATCCGCATATCCCGGTATGGCGATCGTGATGACGACGGTGCGGTCGAGCAGTGCTTCAACCTGTTCTCCCCGCGGGCGACCGATGAGGACGTGGATGGTGGTCGCTTTCGGCGGCGTCCCCATGGTGCTGGGCAGTCGACCGAGATCAACGGTGGCGGAATACCCATGCCGGTCATGATCCATGTCCAATGGCACGATGTAGGGGGCCGTGTCGGGGATCTCAAATTGAGCCAGCAGCGGGACACCTGGCCAGGCCGGTGCATTCGGGACGTGAACGAATATCGTAAGACGCCGGTTGATCGGCAGAGCCCCGAACAGACTGTCGGCCGGCAACTCGATCTGAAGGTCCTGCGGGGCGAGCTGAACGGTCGTGCCGTTCGCTGGTGGTGCGGTGCCCGCGAGCGCCAGCATTCCGGCGAGCACCAGGCCAAAGGACCGTTGGCGATACCACGAACAAGGCGGCGTCACGAAGCGATCTGGCGCGGGGAGTTGCATGGTGGTACTCGCTGGGGTGGGCGATGTTGTGTGTGTCTCTCCCATCAGTACCATGTGCCCGAGAGGGTGCCTACTTAAACTCAGAAAACTGTCGAGTCGACGAAGCGGAGGTTGCGTAGACTTCATGGATCAGGCAGGATATCGCGTTGTCTGAGAGGACCTCGTCTATGAACTCAGGGCCGACCATGGACCTTCCCCGGCTCCGTACTCCCTGTGTGATGGTGATTTTCGGGATCGATGGCGATCTCGCGAAGCGGAAGCTGCTGCCGGCCGTCTACAACCTCATGGCCGGGCAGTTCCTTCCGGAAGAATTCGCCATCGTGGGATTAGATCGGCCGGAAAGCACGACCGAAGCATTCCGAGAAAAATTGGACCGGGTCATGGGCGAGTATTTGCCCGCGTCCGCCGACCGAACTGTCTGGCAGGCCCTGTCGCAATGTGTGCATTACCTGGCCGGAGATTTTCAAGAGGGGAGCACCTATCGCCGGCTGAATGAGCTCCTAGCAGACGTGGACGCTGCCGCCGGGACCAAGGGGAACTACATTTTTTATCTGGCCACCATTCCAGGGCTGTTCGGCAAGATTGTGACGCATCTCGGCGAGTATGGGCTTACGGTGGAGCGGGAAGGAACCTGGCGCCGGGTCATCATCGAAAAGCCGTTCGGCCATGATTTGGACTCGGCCCGGGCCCTCAATCATGAACTGCAGCGAGTCTTGCACGAACGGCAGATTTATCGCATCGACCACTATCTTGGTAAAGAAACGGTGCAGAATATCCTGGTGTTCCGGTTTGCCAACGGGATTTTTGAACCGGTCTGGAATCGTCAGTACATCGATCATGTGCAAATCACGGTGGCGGAGAGCCTCGGGGTCGAGCATCGTGGGCGGTACTATGAGCAAGCCGGAGCATTACGCGATATGGTGCCGAATCATTTGTTGCAGTTGCTCTGTTTCCTGGCGATGGAGCCGCCGAACTCCTTTGCCGCGGACGCCGTGCGCGACGAGAAGGCCAAGGTGCTGCGGGGTGTGATGCCGCTGAATTCGCTCGATGTGCTGCGGTATGTGGCGTTCGGCCAGTATGGACCGGGCACGATCGAGGGGAAATCGGTTGCAGGGTATCGCGCTGAGCCGCATGTCGAGTCGGAATCGATGACGGAGACCTTTGTGGCGATGAAATTATTCATCGACAACTGGCGCTGGGCCGGGGTGCCGTTTTACCTGCGGACGGGGAAACGCATGAGGCGGCGGTTGACGGAAATCGTGGTGCAGTTCAAACGGGCGCCGTTCATGTTGTTTCGCAAGACGCAGGTGGATCGATTGGCTCCGAATGTGCTCGTCATCCGCATTCAGCCGGACGAAGGTATTTCTCTGCGGTTCGATGCCAAAGTCCCGGGACCGACGGTGCGGATCGGGACGGTCGATATGGACTTTCAATATGCGGATTATTTTGGAAACGCGCCGCATACGGGATATGAAACGCTGCTCCACGATGCCATGGCCGGGGATGCGACGTTGTTCCAGCGGGCCGACAACATTGAGTTGGGTTGGGCGGTGGTGCAAATGATTTTGGATGTCTGGAAGTCGTTGCCCGGTGCGGCAGCGTTTCCGAATTATCCCGGCGGGAGTTGGGGGCCGCCCGAGGCCGAGGCCTTGCTGCGGCGGGAAGGCCGGGAGTGGTGGAACGGAGGACAAGCGTAATCGGTGTGGTGGCGGATGAGGAGAGGTGCGTGATGGCGCAAGCGATGGAAAGTGCGACGCTGGCCGGCGGCTGCTTCTGGTGTCTAGAGGCGGTCTATGACCAGATGAAAGGTGTGCAATCGGTTGAATCCGGCTATATCGGCGGACAGGTGGACTCGCCGACCTATGAGCAGGTGTGTGGCGGTCGAACGGGCCATGCGGAGGCGGTGCGGATCACCTTTGATTCCGGGGTCGTCAGTTACCGCAATCTGCTGGATGTGTTTTTTGTCATTCACGATCCGACGACCTTGAATCGGCAGGGGAATGACATCGGGACGCAGTATCGTTCCGCAATTTTCTATCATTCGCCGGAGCAACAACGCTGCGCGCAGGAAACGATTGCCGCGGTGACGGAGGCTAGGCTCTACCTAAATCCGGTCGTCACCGAAGTGGTCCCGGCGACGCGGTGGTTTGAGGCCGAACGTTACCATCAAGAGTATTTTGCACGGAATCCTTCTGAGGGCTACTGCGCCTATGTGGTGGGGCCGAAGGTTGCCAAGTTCCGTCAGAAGTTTTCGTCGTTGCTCCGGGGGTGATCGGGGACCGGAACTCTGCTAGACCCGTTTGAGCAGCCGGAACAGGCCGTCGCGAAGGTCCTGCAGCAGACTTGGTTGTTGGGTGACCTGGTAGCGTTTGATGAGCAGTTCCGCTTGAGGGGGACAGAACGGCCACTCGATGGCGTTCTTTCCCTGAACCTGGGCCAGGAAGTCTTCAGCCGATCCCTCGGCCGGAGTCTGGAGGACGATCATGGGGTCTTTGGGATCCAGGAGACAGGTCGAGTCGTAGCCGGCCTGACGATGCTGGTCCGGTCGGTTGAGGGAAACCTTGTGCGCCCCGGTGGAGAAGACGGTGTCCCCTTCGCGAATGGGGCCTTCCGGTGCGAGGGAAAAGAGCACCATCGGGGTGAGAATAATCACCGCGGCGGCTGTCGCGATCGACCAGAGCGGCGGCTCGGCTCCCTGTCGGGGGAGCGTGTTCGGCCGATTCACGATGCTGACAGGCCTCCATCCGATGGGACTTGCGTCCCCGTCACAACTGCTTCACACTCACGTTCCCGCGCAATTCGGTCATCTTACCCGATGCGACGGAGAAAGGCGCGCACCGACACCCGATATGGTCTATTGTCCCATGTGTTCAGGCAGTGCCAAGCGCGTGGCCCGGCACGGATGGAAGGATTTTTTTCTGCATTTGATGGGCTATTACCCATTCCGATGCACGCTCTGTCACCACCGCTTTCGCTTGCGTCGGCGAACCTAAGAGCCGGATCTCGCCGGCCGGCAAGTTATCACCCGCACATTTTTGTACCAATTTCGGCCATGGCGTTGGTCGTTTGGATGACTGTCCAGTCGTCCAAACTAGACTTGCATCGCCTTGGGGTGTTTCAGTAGGATCCTTCCCTGAGGCAGCACCATAGTCCTTAGCGGGTGAGTGAGTCACATGTCTTTTTGTGGAAAATGTTCCGGCTATACCAAACGGTCCCGCCGTCAGGGGCTGTTGGATTTCTTCTTCTTCCTGATCGGCTATTATCCCTATCGCTGTCTGCGATGTGGTCGCCGAACCCATCTCCGTCAACGGGTCTGACTCCTCGCCCACTTCAAGTCCTCTGCATCCAATGGGTCTGTGTGTGAAGCCGCGTGGGGGAGGAATGTCTCTGCTCCTGCCATGCGATGATGGCGCTACGCCCTGACCAGCCCCCTTCAGAGGCGGGGCGCATCTGGTTACTCGTCGTCGGTCTCGCTGTCGGCTGCATCCTCAGGACGCTCCTCGGTCTTCAGGGCCGCAAAATCGAAGAGTGCGCGATCAAGGAGCAACGACGGGGCGATGTTGCCCAGCGCGGCGAACATGCTGTCGTTCGATCCGGGAAACCGCTGATTCCAGTCCTGCAGCAATGCCTTGACCTGTTTGCGTTTTAAGTCTTCCTGGGAGCCGCACAGATCACAGGGGATAATCGGAAATTGCCGCAAGGCGGCATAATGTGCCAGGTCGGCCTCTTTGACATAGGCCAACGGCCGGATGACCAGATGGCGGCCGCTCTTGGCCCGAAGCTTGGGCGGCATGGCTTTCATCTTGCCCGTAAACAACAGATTCAACAGCAGTGTTTCGAGAATGTCGTCGCGGTGATGGCCCAAGGCAATCTTGGTCGCGCGCAGTTCGGTGGCCAGCCGGTAGAGGTGTCCGCGCCGGAGGCGGGAGCAGAGCGAACAGGTGGTGTGTCCCTCTGGAATCAACCGTTTTACGACGGAATAGGTATCGCGGGTCTCAATGTGAAACGGGACTCCGCGCTTGGTCAGATAATCAGGCAGCACGTGGGCGGGGAATCCCGGCTGCTTCTGGTCGAGATTGACGGCGATGATCTCAAAGTGAATCGGAGCTCGGCTGCGAAGCGAGAGCAGGACCTCCAAGAGTCCGTAACTGTCTTTCCCTCCGGACAAACAGACCATGACCCTATCGTTGGCCTCGATCATCCGATAGTCGGCAATGGCCTGCCCGGCGAGGCGACACAATCTGGTCTCCAGGCGTTCGAGTTCGTCGGTCTGTTTGGCCGGCCGTGCAGCGTTCCGCGTCAGCGGAGTGATGAGAGGTTGCATGGTCGGGCATTGTAGCGCATGCGCGTCCGGGAATGGGATAGGGTCGGTGACCGAGGGTTTTCCCTACAACTCTGAGCAGGCATGCGGTCGATCCGCCAGCGTAATTTCAACGAGCTGCTATAGTTGAACGAGAACAAATTGGCGCCGGACGAGGCTTTTTGGTGGCGGAATCATGGGGCGAACGCAGAGACAGCGTCGGCAGCGGGCAGATCTTGCGGGGGCAGCGCCGGTATGGGCGGAGTGGAGCGACGAGCAACTCCTCGATCTTCGCATGTGCGATTTGGCATTGCGGCTCGATGGCACCTTTTATCAGGAGCCGATCGCGCAACTGTATCGCGAGTTGGCCGCTCGCCGCCTGGTGTTTCGTCCGCACTTCTGGATTTCAGACGAGTGGTTTACGCCGGATGGGGTGCCTGGAATTGCCGTCCCCTTCTATCTCGCTCATCCTCGCTTGGCCAAATTGGAAGCCAGTCAGATGCTGGAGGTGGAGGGAGGCACCCACGACTGGTGCATGCGCATCCTCCGTCATGAGGCGGGTCACGCGATTGAAAATGCCTTCCTGCTCCGTCGGCGTCGGCGTCGGCAGAAACTGTTCGGCCGCTCTTCTCAACCCTATCCCGAGTACTATACGCCGCGACCCTACAGCCGGAGTTTTGTGCGCCATCTGGATGTCTGGTACGCCCAAAGTCATCCGGATGAGGACTTCGCCGAAACGTTCGCCGTATGGCTGGACCCGCAATCGGGTTGGCGGGAACGGTATCGCGGATGGCCGGTGATGAAGAAGCTGGAGTTCATGGAACGGCTCATGGGTGAACTGGCGGAGATGTCCCCGACGGTGACCGGGCGGCAATTGCTGGATCCGCTGCCTCGTATCTATAAGACCTTGCGCGATCACTATGACGAAAAGCGGAAGCATTATGGAATCGGACGCGCCTCGTCCTATGACAGCGATTTGAAGAAATTGTTCTCGGACCAGCCCGCCCACGCCAAGAATCTCAGCGCCGCCGAATTCCTGCATCGCGCTCGCAAGGACATACGCCGGCGGGTGGCGGAATGGACCGGAGAGTATCAGTACACCATCGATCAGGTCCTAGAGAGCATGATCGAGCGCTGCCACGCCTCAAAACTGCATCTGACGCAACCGCGTGAGCAGGCCAAGCTCGATTTTGCGATCCTCCTGACGGTGCAGACCATGAACCATCTGCACAGCGGGAGGCACAAGGTAGCACTATGAAGCGATTACGGGTGCTCGTACTCATGCACAAGGATCTGGTGCCTCCGGAATCACTCAATGGGCAGAACTCTGAACAGGCGGCGTGGCGGACCGAATATGATGTCGTGTCCACACTCAAGAAGCTTGGCCACGAGGTGCAGGCGCTCGGCGTGAAGAGCGACCTGGAAGTCATCCGCACGGCAGTGGAAGGATGGAAGCCGCACATCGCCTTCAATCTGCTGGAGGAGTTTGATGGCGTGGCGGTCTACGATCAGAATGTCGTGTCCTATCTGGAATTGATGCGGATTCCCTATACGGGCTGTAATCCGCGAGGGCTCATGTTGGCCAGGGACAAGGCGTTGGCCAAGCAGGTCATGTCCTACCATCGCATCCCCTACCCGGAATTCATGGTCGTCCCCTTGCACCGGATGGTGCGGCGGCCCAAGTACCTGCCCTTTCCGCTGATTGTGAAATCGATTACGGAAGAAGCGTCATTGGGGATTTCGCAGGCGTCGATCGTGGACGATGACGACAAGCTACGCGAACGCGTTGCCTTCATTCATGACCATGTCGGCACCGGAGCGCTCGTGGAGCGGTATATCGAGGGGCGCGAGCTCTACGTCGGCGTGATGGGCAATGCCCACCTGCAAGTGTTTCCCGTCTGGGAATTGGTGATGGATAAGATGCCGGAGGAAGCGCGCCGCATCGCCACGCAACGCGTGAAATGGAGTCGCACCTACCAGGACAAGTATGGCATCCGTTCCTGCGAGGCGCGGAATCTGCCGGAGGGTGTCGCCGAGCAGATTCAGCATCTGGCCAAGCGTGTCTACCGTGCGCTGGGGTTGAGCGGCTATGCACGCATCGACATGCGCATGGACAAAGACGGCAACGTGTACGTGATCGAAGCTAACCCCAATCCGCAGATCGCCAGCGGGGAAGACTTCGCCGACTCAGCCGAGAAAGCCGATCTGGCCTATAAAGACCTGCTGCAGGAATTGTTGCAGGTGGGGTTGCGGTGGCGCCCTGCCCAAGCCGCATAGCGGATGTTGAAACAGGCTTGCGGCTGCGTTCTCGCGTCGCTCAGGCCCTCACTTGCTGCGGCCTTGCCGCCAGACCCGTTTGAACATCCGCCCGTGCAGCCGCTGAAACGACTCCCCAGCATCGTTCTCGCTCGCTCCGAGGCTCAACGTACCGCAAGGGTACGCCTCGCCTCCTCGCTTTGCTGCGGCCTTGCTGGGAACCCGTTTGAGCGGCTGTCACTATCTTGAAACGGGGCTTGCGGCTGCGTTCTCGCTCATCCGAATTCACCACTCAGCACTCACCACTGTGGAGTTGGCCTATGGTCCCCAACGAATTCCGAACAGCAGCGCGACGCTGCTATTGTCGTCGGGGACTGGTGGGGACAGGTTGATGCGATGGAGATTGACCATGAGGGTGGTCGAGAAGGCGATGTTGGGGCCGACCTGATATTCCAGCGACATGCCCAGGGGAATGAAATGGCTCGTGTCGTTGCGATCGACTTTGGTGGGTCCGTTGCCCCTGTTGAGGTCCGCGTGGAGAATGCCTAGTCCCGCGAACGGCACCAGATTGAATCCGCTATTCAGGCGAAGATGATACTTCGCGACTCCCGCGATGCCGATCTGTGTCAGGTCTCCGACCGGCGTGAAGAGCGCCATCCCGCCGAACGAAAAATTCTGGTCCATGTAGTAATCGAGTCCGAAGCCCAGCGCGAAGGTGGTGTCGTTGGTGGTGCCACTCCACAGGCCGAGGTCGGTCGCGAATCCCCAATGCGCGCCTTGCGATTCCGCCGATCTGGCGGGGGGGGACGACAAGCAACCGAGGAACGCAAAGACGGCGCACAGAAACTGGATTCGTCTGGTGTGTGTCATGGAGTTCCGTCTCACGGTGAACGCGCTCCTTGTAGCATAGGCTATTCCTGCGGACAAGCGCACGCCGCAATGCGTCGGAGCATCACCGAGGGTTGTCAACGCGCGCGGAGCTTCAGTATGCTTGGGGCTCTTTCGGAGGGTGGTATGAAAAAAGAATCGATGACGCCGGCCGAAGTTGCAGATGCCTTATACAAGCTGATTCCGCGCCGAATGACGGTCGAGGCTTTGAGTGAGTATGGAATTGAGGGCACGGAGGAGCAGGAGGAGGCGATGACTCGGGAGATCCTCTCCTTTACGCTCTACTGGGTCTTGGCCGCCATCAACGCGCACATTCCGCGCAAGTACCGCGACCTAGTGTTTCACCGCGTGATGGATCTGATTCGCGCCGATTGGGAGAGCGAGTACAAACTCGGGGCGGTGAAATGGGAGGAGTACCTCGATGAGGTGGAGGAGCGCCGCGCCCGGTATGCGCCGGTGGGGGATTACGAGGGTGGCGCCATTGCGGCGTCCGAAGAAATCTCAGACCTGCTCGAAAGCGAGGGGCTCATTCAACCGGAGGATCGGCCGAAGTTGCTTGTGCTGCTTCCCGACCTGGTGCCGCTGGACAAGTATCAGGAGCTCTTGAGCCAGTGTGTGTAGGCGAGTGAGGGGCATTCTGCCGTGGAAGAGCTTACATGCACAGTGTTCAATGCTCAATGCCTTGCGCTCAGTTGAACATTGAACAGTGAACATTCCGCAGGGGTACTGCGGTCGGTTAGAGATACCGGTGTGACAAGACCTGTCCACTGTTGTCGAGCTCGTACAAGAGCGGAGCGCCGGTCGGTATATTGAGTTCCAGGACCTGCTCCCGCGTCAGCTGTTCGAGCTGCATCACCAGCGCGCGCAGGCTGTTCCCGTGGGCGGCGATGAGAATGGTTTCCCCCTTGAGCACGTAGGGCTTGATGCGACTCTCGTAGTAGGGCAGCACGCGCTCGGCGGTATCTTTCAGGCTTTCTCCCCCGGGCGGCCGCACGTCATAACTCCGCCGCCAGATCTTCACCTGCTCATCGCCGAACTTCTTGGCCGTTTCGGCCTTATTCAACCCTTGCAACTCGCCGTACATCCGCTCGTTCAGGGCCTTGTCCTTTTCGATCGGAATGGTCGTCTGACCGATGGTTTCAAGGACGAGCCGCAGGGTTTCATTGGCGCGAGCCAGCACGGAGGAGAACGCACGGTCGAACTTGAAGTCCGCCAGTTTCTTTCCGGCTGCTTTCGCCTCTTCGACTCCCTTCGGAGAGAGGGGGACATCGACCCACCCGGTGAAGCGGTTTTCCAGATTCCACTGTGATTCGCCGTGTCGGATCAGAACTAATCTACTCATCGTGTCTCGTCTCCTTATCCGAAAGGGGTGGGGACTTGAGCCCACAGGTTACGCGATTGCCCCTTGATCCTGTCAAGGTCCCCGGCTCGCCGGAACACTGACTCGTTGCTCCAGGTCGGTTGCATTCAGTGGTGGCAGTCAGTACCATGCCGCCGATTTCCCTCACGCGTGGAGCAGCTCGATGTCGATGGTTCCCCCCACAGACTGGTCTCCGCTGCAAGAGTGGTGGCAGGCGATGGGGCGTCGTCTGCAGGTCGAAGACCGGGTCGAGGCATTTTTCCGGCGGGCGCTCGGGGTGAGCCAGGCGTTGGCTGGTGTCGTGCACGTCGGTGGGGAGGTCGAGTACATTCTCTTCGTGCTGGTGCGGTACTGGATTCCCGTCGTCTTGCCGCCGCCGGGCCGTGAACGGGCCTCTAAAGGCGATCCGGACTATTGGCTTGAATCGGAGCAGATTCTGAAGGCCGCGGCCAGCCGGTTACGGGAGCTCAAGCCGCTGATCGAGTTGCTGACAGCGGCCAATCCTTTGGGCGCTGGGTCGACTGATCAGCCTGCGTCGAGAACGCCGCTCGTGGAGGTCGAGCTGGCGAATATGCTGCAAGGAATCGCGGAGTCCGCAGGCAGTTATGGCGGGCCCGATTATACCTCGGTGATCAAGACCTTCGATCCTGTCCCGTTGCGGCAGACTCAGCCGTTCAAACACAACAAAAAGAACAGCGCCGAACTGTGGGTCGTATTCCTCCTGCGCGAGCATTTCCGCGGTCTCGGACTCGGCAAGGACCGGTACTGGCCGTTGGTGGCGGGGTTGTGTTCAGCGGCCGGCATTGCCAATCCCAGCGGGCAACCCTACGGACCGGATGAACTGAAGTCCTGGTGGCAAAAAAATTGGCCGCGCACCTATACGCAGCTGGAGCAAACGCAGGCGGCGCCTGATCTTAGCGGGGCGGCGTACCAACAGGATTTCGACTGGTTCGTGTCGTGGATCGAGTGGCAGCGCCGACAGCAAGTCGAGCAAGAGAGTAGAGAGTAACAGGGGAACGCACAGATTCGGTCAGCGAGTTACACCTGAGTCATGCTGGCCGGATGTGGTTTGGCGGGTGACCCCTTCGATCTGTCCGGCGGACCATCTTTGAGCATGGCCACGACGAGTCCGATTTTCAGCACCAGCAGCCCCACACCGACCCAGACGACATAGGGTTGTACGCCGCCCAATTCCCCCAGCATCTGTTGTCTGGCCTCTCCGCCTCCGGCCCGTTCGGCCTTAATCTTGGCGAGTTGCTCCTTGGCATGCCAGAAGTAGATGTAGTTGGCGCTGGCCCCGGCGATCACGCGCCAGACGATGTCGGCGGAAAGATCCTGAGTGATGTAGAACGCCATGGCGGGCCCGATGGCATAAATCAGTGCGTAGACATACATTTTCCGGTACAGGAACCAGAGAAACGGCTCGAACACAAAGGCCGGCCAGTGCCAGGTCAGGGCGAATTGCGGGCCGGAGGGCCCCGAAAATTTTTTGAATGTCTCCAGATACCGGTCGGCGTTGGGGCCGATGAAGGCTTTCCAGAGTTCCGTATCAGTCAGCGTTGTCGTGGTCTGGTCCGGCTCCAGGGTGGCCGCCTGGGGATCGGCGCTGAAGGCTCCCCCGCATTGATGACAATAGCGGGCATCGTCCCGGTTTTCTTGCCGGCATTGTGCGCAGGATTTCATACCGCCACCTTATCCCATCCGCCGTCTCTTCCCGTCAAGGGACGATCTCCACTGGATCTGCATTGGCAAACCGACGACCCGCCGCGCCAGGAGCCACGATAGGCGGTGGTTCGGTTGCTTTCACCTGATGCCTATGATAGCTTCGCCGACTCACGATGGGAGAGGTGTGCCATGCCGACGGGTGAGTTGCGTCTCAATGCTGAACAGTACCTGATGAACACCTATACGCGCCAGCCGATTTCGATCGTGCGCGGGCGCGGGACGAAGGTGTATGACCTGGAGGGCCGGGAGTACATCGATTTCGTCGCCGGTATCGCAGTCAATGTGCTCGGGCATGGGCATCCGGATCTGGTGTTGGCCATCCAAAAACAGGCACAGCACCTGCTTCATACCTCAAACCTCTATTATACCGAACCACAGGTGCGCTTGGCGCAGACGCTGGTGGAACATTCGTTCGCGCAGAAGGTCTTCTTTTGCAACAGCGGCGCGGAAGCGAATGAAGCGGCTATCAAGCTGGCCCGCAAGTACTCGTACGACAAATACGGCGCAGATCGGTACGAGATCATCACGATGACGAGTTCCTTTCACGGGCGGACACTCGCCACGCTGACGGCGACCGGTCAGGAGAAGGTGCACAAGGGCTTCACGCCGCTCATGCCGGGATTTTCCTATGTGACCTTCAATGATCTGTCGGCGGTTGAGCGAGCGATCACTCCCAAGACTGCCGCAATCATGCTGGAACCGATTCAGGCTGAAGGCGGGGTCCATGTGGCGGATCGCGGGTACATGCAAAGCTTGAGGGAATTGTGCCGTGAACGGGATGTGCTGCTGATTTTCGATGAGGTGCAAACCGGCATCGGACGCACCGGCACCCTCTTCTGTTATGAACAGTTCGGGATGCAGCCGGATATCATGACTTTGGCAAAGGGGCTCGGTGGCGGCGTGCCGGTCGGAGCCTGTCTGGCGACGGATACCGTGGCTCACGCGTTTGGGCCGGGAACGCATGCGTCGACGTTTGGCGGCAACCCCTTGGCCTGTGCCGCGGCGCTGGCGGTGTTGCGCGTGCTGCTGGACGGGAAGATTCTCGAGCAGGGGCGTCGGATGGGCGAGTGTCTGGCGAAGGGGCTGGCTACCTTGAAAGAGCGGCATCGCTGCGTCAAGGAGGTGCGGGGCCTCGGGCTGCTCCAAGGCATGGAGTTGGATATTGATGGGAAGGCCGTCGTGGCCGAATGTCTCACGCGCGGGCTGCTGATCAACTGCGTCGGTGATCGGGTCTTGCGCTTCGTGCCCTCGCTGATCATCACGGAGCGCGAGATTGATCGCCTGCTGGCCGCGCTGTCACAGATTTTTAGTCAACGAACCATCTCAACCCATTAAGCGAGTAGGGGCGCGTATGTCGCGGCGTCCTCGTCGGTCGACCACCCGGGCTGGTCTCGGGAAAGATTTTCTGGATTTGCTCTCGATCCACACGGAGGAGCTGAAGGGCTTACTGCGTCTTGCCGCCCAGCTGAAGGCGAAGCAACGGCGGGGCGTGCCCCATCCCCTTTTGCCGGGGCGTATGCTGGGCTTGCTCTTTCAAAAGCCGTCGACCAGGACCCGTGTTTCGTTCGAGGCCGGGATGAATCAACTCGGCGGCCAGGCCATGGTGCTGCCGATGGGCGATATTCAGTTGTCCCGCGGGGAGACTATTGCGGATACAGCGCATGTCTTGTCTCGCTATCTGGACGCCATTGTGCTGCGGACCTTCGATCACGCCATTGCCGAAGAGTGGGCGCGAGAGGCCAGCATCCCGATCATCAATGGTCTGACCGATCTGAATCACCCCTGCCAGGCCTTGTCCGACCTGTTGACCATTCAGGAGAAGAAACGCCGATTGAAGGGGATCAAGATCGCGTATGTCGGCGACGGGAACAATGTGACGAACTCTCTCATTGAGGCTGCGGCCAAAACCGGCATGACGATCGCCGTGGGGTGCCCGCCTGGATATCAGCCGAACCGGGGCATTGTCGATCGAGCCCGAGAGGAAGCTCGTCAGACGGGGGCGGTCATTGAAATCGGGGCCGATCCGTTGGTGGCCGTGAAAGGTGCCGACGTGGTGTATACGGACGTCTGGATCAGCATGGGACAAGAGCGAGAGCAAGCCAAGCGGCTGAAGATCTTGGCTCCCTATCAGCTCAATGCGCGACTGCTGAAGTATGCGAAGCCGGACGCATTGGTGATGCATTGCCTGCCCGCTCACCGTGGCGAAGAAATCAGCGCCGAGGTGTTGGACGGACCTCAGTCTGTCGTGTTCGACCAGGCCGAAAACCGGTTGCACATGCAGAAGGCGATTCTGGTCAGACTCCTCGGGAAGACATCGCAGACACGCAGGACGTAACAAAGGAGTGGTATGAGCCGGTCATCGTATAAGAAAGTCGTCTTGGCCTATTCGGGCGGTCTGGACACCTCGGTCATTTTGAAGTGGTTGGAAGAGGTGTATGGGTGCGAGGTCGTCGCGTTTTGCGCGGATCTCGGTCAGGGAGAAGATCTCAAGGCCATCAAGAAAAAGGCGCAGTCCTTGGGGGTGAAGAAGGTCTATGTCGAAGACCTCCGCGAGGTGTTTGTCAAAGACCACGTCTTCCCCATGTTGCGCGGGAATGCGTTGTATGAAGGCAGTTATCTGCTGGGGACCTCAATCGCACGTCCGCTCATCGCCAAGCGGCAAATCGAGATTGCTGCACAGGAGGGGGCTGAGGCGGTGTGTCATGGCGCGACCGGGAAGGGCAACGATCAAGTGCGGTTCGAGCTCACCTATATGGCGCTGCATCCGCAGATCAAGATCATCGCGCCGTGGCGGGAATGGACCATGCGTTCGCGCCGGGAATTGATCGAGTATGCGGAGAGGCACGGCATTCCGGTGACCGCCACGAAGGCGAAACCGTACAGCATGGATATGAACTTATTTCACACGAGTTACGAAGGCGGCATTCTGGAAGATCCATGGCAGGCTCCGCCGGAAGAAATTTTTGTGATGTCGGTCTCTCCTGAGCGGGCCCCCGGCAAAGCGCGGGAAGTGGAAATCGAGTATGTCGCCGGCGATCCGGTTGCGGTGGACGGCAAAAAAATGCGTCCAGCCGCGTTGCTGGCCCATCTCAATGCCTTGGGCGGAGAGCACGGTGTCGGTCGAGTCGATCTGGTCGAAAACCGCTATGTCGGCATGAAGTCTCGTGGCGTGTATGAAACCCCGGGCGGTACGATTCTGCATGCGGCGCATCGAGGCTTGGAGTCCCTGACCATGGATCGGGAAGTGCTGCACTTGCGGGACAGCCTGATCCCGCGGTATGCGGAGCTGATCTACTACGGATATTGGTACGCACCCGAACGCGAGATGCTGCAGGTCGCGCTCGATGAAGCCCAAAAGGATGTCACCGGCACTGTTCGGGTGAAGCTGTATAAGGGGAATTGCACGGTGGTCGGACGGAAGTCTCCACGTTCCCTGTACCGCCTGGATATGGCGACCTTCGAAGAAGATGATGTCTATCGACAGAAAGATGCGGAAGGGTTTATTCGCCTGAATGCATTGCGGTTGGCCATTCGCGCGCAACGCAAGAAGAGGTCGGCTCGGTAATGGCCAAATCTACGTCTGCGGGCGCTCGCGCGTCTAAGTCCGCTTCCGCCGCACCACGCTCCGGACGGGCCCTGCCTAAAGGGAAAGCCTGGGGCGGCCGGTTTGCTGAGCAGACCGACCGTCTGGTGGAGCAGTTCACCACGTCGTTGGCCTATGATCGGCGTCTCTATCCCTACGATATTCAGGGGAGCATCGCACACTGTAAAACGCTCGAACGGGCCGGGGTGTTGACAACCAGGGAATCGGCGCAGCTAGTGCGCGGGTTGGAGCGGGTGAAGCTCGAACTGGATCACGGACGTTTTCCCTTCTTGCCCCAAGACGAAGACATTCACATGGCGATCGAACGTCGACTGACGGAGCTGATCGGCCCGCTCGGCGGAAAACTGCACACGGGGCGAAGCCGTAACGACCAGGTGGCGTTGGACTTGCGGCTCTTTTTACGCGATGTCGTATCACGTGTGATGGGGCAAGTTCAGGAGTTCCGACGTGTGCTGGTGGGGCAAGCGCGTGCGCATCTCGATGTTGTGATGCCGGGGTATACGCATGTGCAGCGAGCGCAGCCGGTCTTGATGGCGCATCACTTCCTGGCCTATGTCGAAATGCTTGAACGCGATTGGGGGCGACTCCGGGATTGTCGGACCCGGCTGAATGTCATGCCGCTGGGGTCCGGCGCGCTTGCCGGCTCGAACTATCCCGTTGACCGTCGATACACGGCCTCGCTCCTGGACTTTCCGTCGGTGACGCAAAACAGTCTCGATGCGGTTTCGGATCGCGATGCGGTGGTGGAGGTACTTGGCGCATTGTCCCTGATCATGATGCACCTCTCGCGACTGAGTGAAGAGCTGATTCTTTGGGCGTCGCAGGAGTTTCGGTACGTGGACTTGCCGGACACATTTTGTACCGGCAGCAGCATGATGCCGCAAAAGAAGAATCCCGATGTGCCGGAGCTGGTACGTGGCAAGACTGGGCGTGTCTATGGCCATTTGATGGGGATGCTGACGCTGCTCAAGGGGCTGCCCCTCAGCTACAACCGTGACCTGCAGGAAGATAAAGAGGCCCTGTTCGACGCCGTGGACACGACGGAACAGTCGTTGGTACTTTGCACTGAACTGATGCGACGGCTTGTCGTCAACACGACGGTGTTGGCTGAGGCCGCTGAAGGCGGGGGCATGTTGGCGACGGAGCTGGCGGATTATCTGGTGACACAAGGGGTGCCGTTCCGGGAGGCCCATTCCATTACCGGACAGATTGTGCGATTCTCATTGGAGCAACACCGACCGCTGCAACAACTGACCTTGAAGGAGTTGCAGGGATTTTCGCCTCGCTTTGGGCAGGATGTGCTGCTGTGTCTGACCGTGCGAGGGGCCATCAATCGGAAGGATCAGATCGGCGGCACGGCGCGGCGTCGGGTAGAAGCGAGAATCAAGGAGCTTGAAAAGGCACTGAAGGGATGAAGTCGTTCGGCGGGAGGCGCGTTCTTCTGCGCGGCCGCCCTGCTGCCGCGGTGTTCGGTGTACTCGGATTGGCCGGGTGTGGGGTCTTGGGTGCACCGATTCCTCCGGAGGATGTCGGAGTCGCGCCGATCATCGAACGTCAGTTGAGGCGGGAAGGGCTGTTGGCCGCCGGCGCCAATGTGTATGGTTCAGCGTCACGGCCGAGTGCGCCCACCGGGGTGACGATTGAGGAGGCACCGATCCCTCCGGAGCCAGACCCATTACCGACCCCTCCGTTGCGGATGATGGGCACGAGATAGGCGTCGGTTGTGACAAACTCCACGCGGTCCGGTCGCGGGGATTCGTCCCCTTCGGGATGAGGAGAGTTGAGTTGGACTTGTTGATCGAGGATGACGACCATGCATGATTTCCACTATCGGGAAGGCGAATTGTACTGTGAGGATGTGCCGCTTTCGCGCATTGCGAAGGAAGTGGGCACACCCTGTTACATCTATAGCCATCACACGCTGGTGAGGCATTTCCGTGTGTACGATGGCGCCTTCAAGAACATCCCGCACATTGTGGCCTTTGCGATGAAGGCGAATTCGAACCTGGCTGTGTTGCGGCTCATGGCGAAAGAAGGAAGCGGCGTGGACATCGTTTCCGGCGGAGAACTGTATCGTGCCTTGAAGGCGGGAGTGCCGCCCACGAAGATCGTCTTTGCCGGGGTAGGGAAAAAGCCTGAAGAAATCGCTGAGGCCTTGAAGGCCGATATCTTGATGTTCAACGTCGAATCGTCGGCGGAATTGCAGGCGATCAACGAGGTGGCGGCATCCATGGGTGTCAAGGCCCGGGTTGCCCTGCGAATCAATCCCGACATCGATCCGAAGACGCATCCTTATATTTCCACCGGTCTGAAGAAGAGCAAATTCGGGATCGCGGCCGATCGTGCGATCGAGGAGTTCAAGGCTGCCGCTGCATTCAGCCATATTAAGGTGGTGGGGCTGCACGCGCACATCGGATCACAACTGACGCAAGTGACCCCCTTCGTCGAGTCACTGAAGAAGGTGCTGGCGTTGGTGCAGGCGCTGGCGGAGCAAGGGATTCCTCTTCGGTACATCAACATTGGCGGTGGGTTAGGCATTACCTATTCCGATGAAACCCCTCCCGAACCGAAAGATCTGGCTGAGGCGATTTTGCCTCTCGTGCGTGATTTGAAGTGCGTGCTGATCATGGAGCCCGGTCGTGTGATTGTGGGTAACGCCGGCGTGTTGCTCACCAAGGTGTTGTATGCGAAGGATGGCGAAGCCAAACGGTTTCTGATTGTCGACGCCGCGATGAATGACCTGATTCGCCCGAGCCTGTACGATGCGTACCACGATATCCGGCCGGTGTATGAAGCCGCGGCGCATGGCGAGAAGAAGACCGTGGATGTGGTCGGCCCTGTGTGCGAGTCAGGAGATTTCTTGGCCAAGGACCGTGTCATGCCGGCCCTAAATGCCGGAGATCTCATGGCGGTCATGAGCGCGGGAGCCTATGGATTTGTCATGTCCTCGAACTACAATTCGCGGCCGCGTGTGCCGGAGGTGCTGGTGCATGAGGGGCAAATCCACGTCATTCGCTCGCGCGAGAGTTATGAGGATTTGGTGCGAGGCGAGGAGATTCCGGAGTTTCTCGCGTAGGGTGGTCTTTACTGTCTTTGAGATGGAGCGCTGAATGTTTACAGGGTCTTTGGTTGCCATTGTCACGCCGTTCAAGAACGGCAAGCTGGACGAGCGGTCCCTCGGCGATCTCATCGAATGGCAGATCAGCAGTGGTACCCACGGGATCGTGCCATGCGGGACCACCGGTGAATCGGCCACGCTGACCCACGCTGAACATGATCGGGTGGTGGCGTTCACCGTTGAGGTCGTGAGACGGCGGGTTCCGGTCGTCGCGGGGACGGGATCCAACAGTACCGATGAGGCGATTGCCCTGACAAAGCATGCCAAGGCTGCGGGTGTGGACGGCGCGTTGCTGATTACGCCCTATTACAACAAGCCCACCCAGGAAGGACTGTATCTCCACTACAAGGCGATT
Organism: Nitrospira defluvii; assembly: GCF_905220995.1. NCBI lineage: Bacteria > Pseudomonadati > Nitrospirota > Nitrospiria > Nitrospirales > Nitrospiraceae > Nitrospira > Nitrospira defluvii. The sequence goes on along the minus strand of NZ_CAJNBJ010000001.1, from coordinate 789,098 downwards.
GCCGAAACCGTCGATCTTCCGCTGGTGGTGTACAACATTCCGGGACGAACCGGGGTGAATATGTTGCCGAGCACCATCGCGCGTTTGACGGTCTGTCCGACGGTGGTAGCGGTGAAGGAAGGGAGCGGTGCCGTTCAGCAGGCTTCGGAAATCATCCAACGGTGCGGGGAGCGATTAACGGTGTTGGCCGGGGATGATGCGTTGACCTTGCCCATGATGGCAGTCGGCGGCAAAGGCGTCATTACGGTGACGGCGAATCTGCTTCCCGCGAAGATGGCCCAGTTGGTCAATGCCTTTCGTGCCGGTCGAGTCGATGAGGCGCGCACGCTGCACTATCAGCTGTATCCTCTCTTCACAGCGTTGTTTTATGAGACCAATCCTATCCCTGTGAAGGAAGCGCTTCATATGATGGGCAAGATCGATCGGGAAATGCGGCTCCCGCTCTGTCCCATGGGAAATGAGAACCGCGAAAAACTGTTGCACGTGATGAAGGCCGCCGGCTTGGTCTAACGGCCAAGCTGGTTGTGAAGGATATTGTCATGATCAAGGTTGTTGTTACAGGGGCCGCCGGACGTATGGGCTCTCGTTTGGTGTCCCTGGTCAAAGACTCGGCATTTCTCACATTGGCTGGAGCGGTGGAGAGCAAGGGGCATCATGCTCTTGGCGAAGATTCCGGTGAAGTCGCCGGCTGTGGGCATACGGGGGTGCCGATCGTAGAAGATCTGTCCAGTTTAATGGAGCGAGGCGAGGTAGTGGTTGATTTTACTACTCCCGCTGCCACGTTGGGACACTTGAGGATTGTCGCTCAACATCGACGGAGCATTGTGGTCGGCACCACTGGTTTCTCTGCAACTGAATTGGACGAGCTTCGAAGCGTGAGTAAACAGATCCCCTGCGTCTTTTCTCCCAACATGAGTGTTGGAGTCAATGTAATCTACAAGGTGATCGCTGAAATGGCTAAGACGCTCGGCGAAGACTATGACATCGAGGTGATCGAAGCGCACCATCGTCTGAAGAAAGATGCTCCCAGCGGTACCGCTCTCAAGATGGCCGAGGTGCTTGCTCGGGCGGTCAATCGAGATCTGGGCCAGGTTGGAGTCTATGCGCGCAAGGGGCTGATCGGAGAGCGCAAAAAAGGCGAGATCGGGATCCAGACGATTCGCGCAGGAGACATCGTCGGCGATCATACAGTGATGTTCGGGACCATGGGCGAACGGATTGAGGTCACCCACCGCGCGAGTAGCCGGGACACATTTGCGCGCGGAGCACTTCGCGCCGCCCGTTGGGTCGTCAAGCAGCCTGCCGGCCTCTACGACATGCACGATGTGTTGAGTCTCAAGTAAGGCGACCTTGGAGTCTAGGCGTGAGCCGGCAGAAAAACCCTAGGCTGCGCAATCGCAAACGCGTGAATGTCCAACGATTCGGTTGCGGGTTTGCCCCATGGGCAGGCCTATCCTGTAGCTCAAGATCGAACCAGGATAGTAGCGATGAGGCTTTGCGTGCGACGTGTAAAACTGAGGTCCTGAACGGACGACAGCCTAAGGAAGGTGTGCTCATGACACCTTCTCCCATCGCAAGTCAGCGTGCTGGCGTTGGATTTTTTAGTGCGACAGACTAATGTCGTGACGTGATCGGTCTCGGTTCTGAATCCGCTGCTTTTCGACGGCCACAGTTCAGGCACGCCAGTACTGTGATAGCCAAACCAGCATTCAAGTCAACCGCCCGCTCAGGCAACATTGTTCCGCGGCATTTGTCACATTTATGCATGAGTGGCTTATAGCATTGCTCTGTAGGATAAACCATCCATCTGAAGTACTGGATCACTGAGGGAAAAGGCCCCGCATAGACGCAAAAGCCTCTGGGCCGTTTGGTCCTAAGGTTACCCCTTAAGGGATTGCTCAGACCCAGTAAGTTGTCGAGGTAGGGCGGGTTGCGTCAGATATGTAGCGGCCTATGAAGGGAATGCCACAATGTATAGGCTGTTTTTCATCGCGGCACTCTTGGCACTTCTCTACTATCTATTGAGGAGAGCACTCAGGCAGTTGGGCCAGAACGACCTGACGGCGAAGTCGAGGGAAGGGAAAGAATCTGGCAAACAGATGATTCAGGATCCTGTCTGCCGAGTGTTTGTCCCGCGAGAACATGCCGTGAGCGAGATAATTGGCGGACAAACATATTTCTTTTGCAGTCGCGATTGTGCGATCGCGTTTCAGAAGCAACTCTCGGCTTAGCAGCCTGAATAACTCGAATCAGACACCATATTCTCTTTGTCAAAGAATAAAATCATCTGGCACTCATTAGCCTTGAAATTAAACAGCGGTGGGCCTGACTTTCCCCCGGCGATTCGATTGTAAATCCACTTTTCTCCCCCAAAAAATCGAGAGGTTTTTGCATCAGGGGGACCGAGTTCCTTTTCAATCCAGGCTTGATCCTTCCCCTGGTACCGGGTCAAGGAGGCGTCGAGATAGGGATTGTGACTGCAGGCCGTCAAAAGAAGGCAGATCATCAAGATTCCCAGAGATGCGCGCATGTGCATGGTCCTCCTAGGTTCACGATGCTGGAGTCGGGCTATCACGGTGTCGGGAAAAGGGTAGCAGTCCCTATTCTCTACTGCAAAACGAGTCTATCATAGGAATGTTGACCCGTTGCCTTGTTTTCACGTTGCTTCTACAATGCCCGCTCGAAAATGATATAGATCGCTCGACGAAAGGATCCTCCTATGAAGCTTTATCTCGATACGGCGAACGTGAAAGAAATCCAGGAAGGTGCCAAACTTGGTCTGATCGATGGCGTGACTACCAATCCCTCGCTCGTGGCCAAGGAAGGGCGCAGTTTTAAGGAAATGCTCCTTGAGATCTGCAAGATGGTCGATGGTCCGATCAGTGCCGAAGTGGTCGCGATCGAATCCGAGGCCATGGTGAAAGAAGGCCGGGATCTCGCGAAGGTTCACAAGAATATTGTGGTAAAGGTCCCGCTCATCCCTGAGGGGCTCCGCGCAACCAAACAGTTGGCCGCTGAAGGGATTCGTGTGAATGTGACCTTGTGCTTTTCGCCGACTCAAGCGTTGTTGGCAGCCAAGGCTGGGGCCTGGTGCGTGTCTCCGTTCATCGGACGGTTGGACGATGTGAGTTCAGATGGTATGGCGCTGATCCGACAGATCGTCAGCATCTATAAAAATTATGATTTTAAGACACAGGTCCTTGTAGCGAGCGTCCGCCATCCCCAGCATGTGGTCGAGGCGGCGTTGGCGGGAGGGCATATTTGCACGATGCCCTATGCGGTGTTTCAGCAACTCGTCAAACACCCATTGACTGATCTCGGCTTGAAGAAGTTTCTCGCCGATTGGGAGGCGATGAACAAGAAGTAACAGTTCCTGGACTGTCAATTCGCGATCACTGTACCTGAAAGCCGCCGTCCGGCCTCAGAAAAGATGCGGTGAAACATCGGTCGAGTGAGTTTGCCCGTGAAGGTGTTTTGCTGGCTTGGATGATAGGAACCGATCAGCGTTACACCCCAAGGCATGGTGTAGATGACCCCGTGACCAAATTTGGGTAGCGGGGCAGGTAAGTGGTGCCCCAATTCACGAGTGGCCTTGAGGTAATGGTCGAACGCGATCTTGCCTAACACAACGACCACGCGCACGGATTTCAATAGCTGCAATTCTCTCAGAACAAACGGTCGGCAGGCGGTAAATTCGTCGGGGGTTGGCTTGTTGGCCGGCGGCGCGCATCGGACGGTTGCGCCGATATAGCAGTCTGTGAGTGTGAGGCCATCCTGCGCATGCGTGGATGAGGCCTGGTTGGCGAACCCGAAGTGATGCAACGCCTCATAGAGCCAATCTCCGCTTCGATCCCCCGTGAAGACACGTCCTGTTCGGTTCCCTCCATGTGCGGCCGGTGCAAGCCCCAGAATGTACAGTCGGGCGTTCGGATCTCCAAATCCAGGGATGGGCTTTCCCCAGTAGGTCCAATCGCGGAACTGACGTCGCTTAGTCTCGGCGACGGCTTGGCGAAAGGCGACTAATCGGGTGCACTGGGTGCACGCAACAATGTCGGTATTCAGCAGTCGGAGCGTAGACATCGAAAGGGAGTGTAGCAAAACCAGGTGTTCCTTGTCCCTCGACAAGCTTGTTGATAGCATGGGCGATCAAGTGTGACGAAAGGATCAGTTCGGTATGCGGAACAATGATTGGGGGCTTCGGACCGGTATCGTCGGCGTGACCCTGTTGCTTGGGCTGGCCCCCTTATTTGCGGAAATGTCCGTGGATTCCAAAAGTGCCGCGCCGCCTCCGTCGAAAACTCATGACGAGCAGCCTGCGCCGGCGAATGATTCCTCATCAGCTCCCCAGACCAATGAAACGGAAATCGCTCCGGAGCTCGAGGACCGGCTTGTCATTCTTCCGGAAATCAAACGGGAGGGAGAGCGCTTCTTTTTGAGTTCCTTCAAGTTGCCCGATAAGTTGACCTTCGCCGGGCAATCGATTCCGTTGGACAATTGGCAGGTGCGGGAACGGATCGAATATGAGTTCTACCAATTTCTCGAGGATCAGGGTGAGAGCATCATTCTTGCGAAACGCACTGGGCGATGTTTTGCGCCGGCGGAGAAACAGTTGGCGGAAGCAGGACTGCCCGATGATTTGAAATACATGCTGCTGGTCGAAAGTAAGTGCATTGCGGCAGCCTATTCCCGCGCGAAGGCGTCGGGCCCCTGGCAGTTCATTAATTCGACGGGGCGGCGCTACAAATTGCACAACGAGCGGTGGCTCGATGAACGGCGTAATCTTGAGATGTCCACCGAAGCCGCCATTAAGTACCTCCGTTATCTGCGGGATTTGTATCAGGGCGATTGGTTTCTCGCGATGGCCTCATACAATGCCGGAGAAGACCGAGTGCGCAAGTTGATTAAGGAGCAGAACGTCAAGGACTACTGGCGCATGCATGGTCCGCGGGAGACCATGCGTTATGTCGCGCGCATCATTGCGGCCAAAGAAATCTATTCTCAGCCGGAAAAGTATCTGGGGCTCACGAAGAAGGATCTGTATCCCCCACTCGAAACGGAAACGGTGACGGTGACGATCAAGGAAGCGCAGCGGCGACTCACCTTGATCGCCGAGGAATATGGAACATACTTTCTGGAATTGAAAATGTTGAACCCGGAGTTCACCAAGGATTACTTGCCAAAGGGAACGTATCAGGTTAAGGTGCCACGGCAAACCTGTCCCAATCGTTGTTTCAAGCAAGACAAACTTCCCTAGTTCACATCATGCGTATCGGCGTCCGGCAGCCACGAGCCAAAGCCCTCCTCGCAAGGCTCTTTCAGGCGGGATTGCAGGCGGTCGATCCCTACGAGGCCGTACGCCGGCAGGTTCGAATTCGCCGCGACCAACTGATCATCGGTTCGCATCACTACTCCCTCGCACCGATACAACGAATCGTCGTCGTCGGTGCCGGAAAGGCGTCAGGTCGAATGGCCCAAGCGCTTGAGCATCAGCTGGGCGCACGGATCGACACCGGTCTGGTGGTCGTCAAGTATGGACATGGCGCGCCGACCCACACCATTCGCATCGTGGAGGCCGGGCATCCGATTCCTGACACCGCCGGTCTGGAAGGCGGGCGCATGATCATGGAAATGGTGCAGACGTTAACGTCTGCCGATCTCCTGATCGTTCTTCTGTCCGGCGGGGCATCAAGCCTCATCCCCGCACCGGTGGCCGGCATCACACTAAAAGACAAACAACAGACAACGAAATTGCTGCTCCGATCCGGAGCCACGATTCAAGAAATCAATGCAGTCCGCAAACACCTGTCTTCCATCAAGGGCGGCCAGCTTGCGGCAGCGACCAGTGCGCGGGTGGCGAGTGTGATCTTGTCGGACGTCATTGGAAACGATTTAGGGACTATCGGGTCGGGGCCAACGGCTCCCGATGCGACGAGGTTTCAGGATGCCTGGGACATTGTCGAGCGGTACGGGGTCTCCCGCAAGATTCCTCTGTCGGTACGTCGCCACTTGGAATCGGGCCTGAAGCAGGGCGTCCCTGAGACGCCAAAGCCACGGGCAAAGCTGTTTCGTCGAGTGGAGAATATTCTGATCGGCGACAACCGGGCGGCGGTCGACGCCGTGGCGGAGACGGCGCAACGGCAAGGGCTGCACACGCTGGTCCTTGCCACGACCCTCACAGGCGAAGCGCGGGAGCTTGCCAAATTCTTCGGTGCGATGGCCCGTGAAATCGCCGCAGAGGGGCGTCCGATTCGCCGTCCATGCTGCGTGATTGCCGGGGGCGAGCCCACCGTGACGATCCGCGGCGAAGGCAAGGGGGGGAGGGCACAAGAGTTTGCGCTGGCCGCAGCGGCTGAGGTCGCAGGACTGCCGGAGGTGTGGGTCGCCGGGTTCGCGACGGATGGGACCGACGGGCCGACCTCGGTGGCCGGCGCCGTTGTAGACGGGCGGACCGTCGTTCGAGCACAACGCAAGAAGCTGAATCTCGCGAAAGCGCTTCAGGCAAACGATGCCCATCCGTTCTTTGAAGCCCTCCACGGTCATATCGTGACCGGGCCGACCGGAACCAATGTGAACGACCTTTACCTCCTCCTCGCACTCTAGCTACTATTCCGATCCATGACAGATCCATTACTGCTTCCGTTGGAGCGCAGCGCCGACTCGCGTCTCGTCGGGGGGAAGGCCGCCGGCCTGAGAGCACTGCATGCCGCCGGATTTGCAGTGCCCCGGGGACTGTGTGTGACCACGGCCCTCTATCAACAGTGTCTGAAAGCTGCCGGAATTGATGGGCCCGCCGAGTGGCAGGCTCTGTTGCGTGCTCCTGATGAGCAGCGAGCGATGGCGCGTGGCCGCATTCATCATCACCTGATGACGGTCACATGGCCGCCGGGATTCAGGCAGGATCTGGAGTCACGGCTAGTCGAGCTGAATCCTGACGCTGAGACGCGATGGGCCGTGCGGTCATCCGCGACCAACGAGGACGCCGACCATGCGAGTGCGGCGGGCCTCTATTCCACCTTCTTGGGACTGCCGACCGCTGGCCTGCTGCACGCGATTCGAGACTGTTGGGCGTCGTTGTGGGAAGATCGGGTTCTGCAGTACCTGTTGCGTGTCGAGGGGGAGTCACCCTGCCCCGCGATGGCGGTGGTGATTCAACCCATGGTTCATGCGGTGGCCGCAGGCGTGGCCTATTCGATTCATCCTGTCACGGGACGAACCTCCCAGGTGTTTATCAACGCCGTGCCCGGCCTTGCGTCTGCCCTCGTCGGCGGTGAGGTCGAGCCTGACCAGTACATGGTCGAGATGGATGAGGAACTGTGCCGGCCGATGCGGATACGGCGGCGTCAGCTAGCCCGCAAGCAGCGGAAATTGGTGACCACTTCGCATGGAGTGCACGGTGAGACGATCCCCGAGTCGGCACAACAGCAGGGCTCGTTATCGGACGGACAATTATATGAACTGGCGCAACTTTCCAAGCAGGTGGAACAGGCCTTCGGTCACCCGATCGATCTCGAATGGGCCTATGATGCCGAACGATTGTGGGTGCTCCAGGCGCGTCCCATTACCGGAGTGCGGCCCCTGCCGACCCTGACCAATGATGAATGCGAGTGGACGCGCGCAAATTTAAAGGAAACGATGCCGGAATTGCCGAGCCCGCTCGGCCTCTCATTTCTTGAACAATTCATGGATGCCTACATCATCGGGCCCTACCGACGACTCGGTTGTACGGTGCCTGATGGGCTCAGCTCGGTTCGGGTGCTGCACGGTCGTCCGTACCTCAATGTCACGTTGTTTTACACCTTGGTCTCGCAGCTTCACGGCAACCCGGCATTCTTGACCGAACAGATGGGCGGTGAGCCCCTGACTTTCACTCCACGGGTGCGGTCGCTTGGAGCGGTCGCGTTGCTCCGTGCGGGCCTGGCGATCATGCGGGAATGGCGAAGGGTCGTGCGAGAGGGACCGCCCACCTTCGAAGCGATGAAAGCCATGGCGGAGACATATCGGTCCGAGTCTGTTCAGCATTTCTCAGTGAGCGAATTGAGCGAGAAGCTCGATGCCCTGGGCCGCTGGCTTGATGCGCACGAATTGACCTATGGAATTGCCGGTGGGGTCGCGCAGAGCCTTCAGGCCATGGGCACGTTTCTCCCGGGATGGCTTGGTTCGGACTGGCGGGAGCTGCTCAATGCGTCGCTGCAAGGTCAGGGGACGGTGATCAGCGCCCAACAGATCGTGCGTCTGGCCGAACTGGCAGAGCTTGCCTTCCGTGAGGAGCCGGTGCGGCGGTGGTTTCTGGATGACGGGTGGACAGCGGCGAAATTTCCAGAACCACTTGCAGGAACCACCTTTCTGCGGCGATTTGAGCAATATCTGGCCGACTACGGGCACCGCGCGGTGGGAGAATCGGACATCATGTCTCCGCGAATGTCAGAACAACCCGAAGCCGTCTTGGGTGTCATACGCACGCAGGTGCGGACAGGGGAGGTGAGGCGACCGAGGGACATTCTTTCTCGGCAGGTTGCACAGCAGCACGAGGCGCTCGCGGAGATCAGGCGACGATTCGGCTGGCGTTGGCACCGGGGGGGTATCTTTCGTTGGTGGCATCGGCGGCTCACGCGGTTTTGCGTGCTGCGAGAAGCGAATCGCCATCATCTGATGTATTACTCTCTGGCCGTACGACGGTTGCTGTTTCGACTGGGGGAACAGATGGTGGAGCGGAGAGTGTTCGCGATGCCTGATGACATCTTTTATCTCACGATGGATGAGCAAAGGGCATTGACCAACGGAGACCGTCAACATTGGCAGGGGCTTGTCCGCCAACGGCGGGATGAACGGGCACGAAACGAACAGCGGCACGTACCGGACACGATTCGAGATTGGGAGGCTATCGTTCAAGAGGAACCTCCGTCTACCAGCTCGGGACGCGAGGGTTCGCTGAGGGGCATTCCAATCAGTGCGGGAGAGATCACCGGCCACGTTCGTGTCGTCCGTTCCACGGCGGACTGGGGGCGGGTGAGTCCTGGTGATATCCTGGTTGTTCCGGTGATCGATCCAGGCATGGCGCCATTGTTTGGAATGGCGGGTGGTCTGATTGCAGAAATGGGAGGGACGCTCTCACACGGGGCGATTATTGCCCGAGAATACGGTCTTCCGGTGTTGGTTAATGTGCCCTATGCCACCACCCAGCTGCGCGAAAATGAACAGGTCACCATCGTCAGCTCGACGGGTACGATCCGCCGAGTGGTCCCTTGACGTTTCGTCGGCTTTTTCGTACTCTCCACGCAATTTCCCTACAACAGGTTCACAGAGAAAATTCCAGCGTTGCGGTGTGCTCGTAGGGAAGCTCCATGATTGATCTCACCTCCACAACGTTCGCTGCTGGAGCTGTTGCCGGTCTTGGTATAGGGGCGTTGACCGCCGGCTGGTGGGTGACGGTTCGCGCGCACTCACGCGCTCAGGCGCAATTGCTCGAAAGCCGCGAACGGGCGCAGCGGGCCGATACGGTGGCCGCGACACTCCACGAGCGCATAGAGCAGCAACAGTCCGAACTGGGGCAACTGCGTCAAGCATTGACGGAGTCTCAGGCGGGTCGAACGCGGGCGGAAACACGCATGGAAGCGCTCTCCCGAAGCGTGGAGGATCAGCAATCTTTGCTGGCGAACGCGCGTCAGGAGTTGCACGAATCCTTTGAGGCCTTATCCGGACAGGCCTTGAAACAGAATAACGAGGCATTCCTCAACCTTGCCAGGACCTCATTCGAAACGCTGCAGGCGGAGGCCAGAGGCGAGTTATCCCAACGTCATCAAGCCATCGGCGATTTGGTGAAGCCGTTGGAGGAATCGCTCCAACGATACCGTGAACAGCTGCAGCAGGCAGAGCTGGTGCGCCAGCGGGAATATGGCGGGCTGGATCAGCAATTGAAATTCATGGCCGAATCCCACCAACGGCTCCAGCACGAAACCAGCAATCTCGTCAAAGCCCTACGTGCGCCGGCCGTACGGGGGCGATGGGGGGAAATGACGCTTCGCCGCGTGGCGGAGCTGGCCGGCATGGTGATGCATTGCGATTTTGCGGAGCAAGATTCGGTCGGATCGGCGGAGGGGCTGCTTCGTCCGGACATGGTGGTATATCTGCCTGGCGACCGGCAGATCGTGGTGGATGCGAAGACCGTGCTGGCAGCCTATCTGGATGCCTATGAGGCGCAAGATGACCGGCAGCGGCAGGCTCACTTGCGCCGTCATGCCGACCAGGTGCGCACCAGAATGGACGCACTCAGTGTGAAGGCCTACTGGGCGCAATTTAAACAGGCGCCTGAATTTGTCGTGTTGTTTCTTCCAGGTGAGCAGTTTCTCGGCGCCGCGTTGGAGCAGAACCCCACCTTGATCGAAGATGGGTTTGCCAGGGGAGTGGTGTTGGCGACACCGGCGACGCTGATGGCGTTGTTACGCGCCGTTGCCTATGGGTGGAAGCAAGAGCAGCTGACTGAACATGCGGAGCAGGCGGGGCGGCTAGGGAAGGACCTCTATGAACGGGTGGCCGTGCTGACGGACCACCTCAACGACATTGGCCAGGCGCTTCGGAACAGTGTCGGGGCCTACAATAAGGCGGTCGGATCGCTGGAATCCAGGGTGTTGCCCGCGGCTAGAAAATTCAAAGATCTCGGGATATCATCTGAGAAGGACATTGCCTTGCTGGAAGCTGCCGAGGTTGAGCCGAGGAGCGTGCTGCCGTTTGTGGCAGAGGACGTGAGGACGTGAGGATGATAGACCCCCAAGCGATGGTGGCCGAGTTCCACCGCAAGTTCGATATTCCGGTCGGAGACCGGCCCTTCATCCCGGATGAGGCGATCAGGCAGTTGCGCGTGCGACTTATTCAAGAGGAATTTGACGAGCTGCAGGAGGCCATGGCGGCCAAGAATCTTCCGGCTGTGGCAAAGGAATTGGCCGACCTGCTGTATGTGGTGTATGGCACAGCCGTATCCTATGGTGTGGACATGGAACCGGTATTTCGCGAGGTCCATCGGTCCAACCTGAGCAAAGTCGGCGGCTACAAACGGGCGGACGGCAAGTGGGTGAAACCCCCGACCTATTCGCCTGCGGACGTGGGGCCGTTGCTGGCCAGTCAGTCATCCGGGAGCGCCACTTCGACCTCGCGTGCGACAGTGGGCGTACAGGAGCCCGAAGTCTAGTATGAAGGAACTGCACTGTCCGGCCTGCGGCACACCCTGCGTCAGAGTGATTTCCGGGACGAGTCTCATCGAGAAGACGCTGAACCGTTTCTCCATCTTTGGGGTGCGGTGCCAGCTCTGCACGACCCGTTTTCAGGCGCGCAGGCCGGGAAACCGAATGACCTCCCAAGCGTTTGACCGGCGTGAGTACCGGCGCCTTCCGGCGAACTTTGCGGCCACGCTGATATTGGATCAGCTCGCGGCCGGTGGTTTCGTCACCGATATTTCGATGGGGGGCTGTGCCCTGCAGGCGACGACGACGCTGGCGCGAGGGACCTTTGTGAAGTTCGTGTTGTACGGCCCGTCGGGCCAAGCGGATATCAAAGTGGATTCCGCGATGATTTGCTCGGTTCAACCGCAGTCGGTCGGCGTGAAATTCTTGGAATTTGACCCGGAGGACAAGCAACGCATGGGTCAATTGATTCTGGAACTGCTCGCCGACCAGCAAGCCCCCCCTCGTATCAGCTCGCGCAGCTGACAACTCCTCCGCCCATGCTCCGGAATGGTCTTCGTCTCTGTTCTACTGACGGTGCGATGTCGTTCGGCGTCAGGATCTATGGCGGGCCGTGACGAGGAGATTGTCGAGGAGCCGCACCGTACCGATACGAATCACCCCGAGAAGGACGGCGTGGCGCTCAATGGTCGCTAAGGGCTCAAGGGTCGTAGGGTGGCAGACCGCGAGGTAGTCCACCCTTGCCAAAGGTTCCCGTGCGACGGTGCGGATCATCAGCCGTTGGATTGCTGCCCCTCGCCGTTCTCCGGTTCGAATGGCCGAGGCCCCGGCTTGCAGGGCGCGGTAAAGCACCGGTGCAGCTTGCCGCTCCTGCTGGGTGAGATACACATTGCGCGAGCTAAGCGCCAGCCCATCAGCTTCTCGCACGGTGGGATGAACGACGATGCGACCGGGAAGATTCAGATCCGCGACGAGTTGCCGAACCACCATCGCCTGCTGATAGTCCTTCTGGCCGAACCATGCGATGTCCGGCTGCACCAACGACAGTAACTTCGTGACGACGGTGGCGACGCCTTGAAAGTGGTGCGGGCGCGCCTCACCCTCCCAGCGCCGCGCGAGCGCAGGAACGGTCACCGTGGTGTGAGCCCCTTCGGGATACATGGCCTTGACAGTGGGCGCGAAGACCACATCGACCCCTTCCCTGCGGCAGAGTGCCTGGTCGTGCCGCAGTTGGCGTGGATATTTTGAAAGGTCTTCCGTCGGAGCGAACTGTGTGGGATTGACAAAAATGCTCACGGCGACGGCATCACAGGCCAATCGCGCCGCGCGAATCAAGCTCCGATGACCATCGTGCAAGGCACCCATGGTCGGGACGAATCCGATAGTGACCCCTTCCCGATGCAGGGAGCGGCTCCAGGCAGCGATGGCCTTGGTGCTGCGGATGGTGTTCATCTCTGCGGTCTGCCTGTTGGCGGCGCACTGCAGGTCGGCCGCGAGCCGTACCGGGAGCTCGGCTGGGGAGAGAGCCGTCGCACAACGGATGGATCTCTAAGTTGTGACAAGAGCTCACGAACGCTCTGGCCCAGCAGGGGATGTCCCCGCTCGGGATCGAGCTCTACCAGCGGTGCGAGGACGAATCGACGCAGATGGAGTCGAGGGTGTGGAATGGTCAAGGTTGAGTCGGTTGCAATCAGGTTGTCGTACAGGAGCAGATCGAGATCAAGGGTCCGCGGTCCCTTACGATCGTCCGGATCGCGCCCAAGCGCCCGTTCGATCTCACGGCAAACCTCCAGTAGGCTCTTCGGCGTAATATTGGTTTCGATCTGTGCCACACCGTTCAGGAACCACTCCGGTCCCGGGGCTGCGCCGTCGTCGATCGGTTCGGTCTCATAGAGCGACGAAACAGCGTCGAGCCGTGAATGCGGCAAAAGCCCGAGCAGGGTGACGGCCCGGTCGCAGAAGTCCAGCCGGTTGCCCAGATTGGAGCCGAAGCCGATGAACGCGGTGGCCATGGAGATTCGTTCGCCTTGATGCCGGCGTGCTAAAACCCGGCTTTCTTGATGCGTTCCACCGCTTCCGCCAATCGTTCTTTCGTCGTGCACACGGTCATGCGAATGTAGCCCTCGCCGGGTGCGCCGAACCCGTTGCCCGGCGTGGTGACAATCCCGGCCTTCTCAAGCAAATGGGCGGTGAAGGACGCAGAGGTGTACCCCTTCGGCACCGTCACCCAGATGTAGAATGCGGCGGGAGGTGGGTCCACTTCAAGCCCGAGCTTCTTCAGGCCGGGCACCAGCGTGTCGCGGCGTTCCTGATAGATCTTACGCAATCCGTCGGTGACCGAGTCATCCAGCCCCAGGGCCGTGATGCCGGCCGCCTGGATCGCCTCAAAGACGCCGGAGTCCAACTGGCTCTTGACCCGCCCGAGTCCCGCCAGGACGTCCTTATTGCCGACCGCGAATCCGAGGCGCCAGCCGGTCATGTTGTAGGTTTTGGAGAGGGAGTGGAATTCGACACCGACGTCTTTTGCCCCATCCACCTCGAGGAAGCTGGCCGGCCGCTTCCCGTCATAGAAAATTTCCGAATAGGCCGCGTCATGGCAGACGATGATCTGGTGTTCTTGGGCAAACTCCACGACACGCTTGAAGTAGTCTTTGCTCATGATGACCGAGGTGGGGTTATTCGGCGAGTTCAGCCACATCAACTTGGCCTTCTTCGCCACGTCTTTGGGAATGGCGTTAAGGTCGGGGAGGAACCCGTTTGCTTTGGTGAGCGGCATGATGTGGGAGACGCCACCGCAAAAACTGGTGCCGACAGGGTAGACCGGATACCCCGGACTTGGGACGAGGACCACGTCGCCTGGATCGACGAAGGCGAGATGGACATGTCCGATGCCTTCTTTGGAACCGATCAGGGTGAGGACCTCGTTGGCCGGGTCGAGGGTGACGTTGAACCGCCGGCGATACCAGTCGGCGACGGCCTTACGAAACGAGAGCATGCCCTCATAGGAGGGGTATTGGTGGTGTTTCGGGTTTTTTGCGGCTTGAGCCAGGCTTTCGATGATCGGATCCGGCGTCGGCAGGTCAGGGTCACCGATGCCAAGGTTGATGATATCGACCCCGCGCGCAAGTGCCTCTTGTTTCATTTTGTCGATGGCGGCGAACAAATAGGGAGGCAAGGTTTTGATACGGGTGGCGACTTCAATCGGAAAACCGGCCATGCGAGCGCACTCCTTTGTTGGCCTGAGCCTGGAGGCTCAGCTGTGTACGATGGATGAACGGCTGGAGGCCGTCTCGTTGCGATGGGCAACGGGCTAGGGTACCGCAGGATTACTCCAGCAATCAACGGAGTGACTGTCGGAAACTGCCCGCACCCACCATGTCCCTGCAGTGTGTGAGGCGGGCATCGCAGGTGAACGGGCTCTCCTGACCGGGCGGCGTACTTCTGCGAAAGGTTCGACAAATTCGGCGGGCTATGGTCTCATCATGTAGCCATGGATGCGACCAGCTTGTGGCCCGCGGTCGGAGTGGTGCTGCTCGCACTCGGAACCGCGATGCTTCTCCCATCGGTCAGTCCCCGCCAGGCCTCCCTGGCCCCTCGGTATTCGTCCCTCGACGGACTTCGAGGGTACCTGTCGCTGGCTGTGTTTCTGAGTCATTCCTCCATCTGGTATTTCTATCTGCGCTCCGGCGTCTGGGATGTTCCTCCTTCCACTGTGTACACGCAGTTGGGGCAAAGCAGCGTGACCCTGTTCTTTATGCTCACCGGGTTTCTGTTTTGGTCCAAACTCCTCAACGGACGCCTGGAGCCGATCGACTGGACACGATTGTATCTTTCCCGAGTGCTTCGACTGGGCCCCCTCTATCTGTTGGCCGCGGCCTGCGTGATCTTCGTGGCGTTCTGCCGCGCCGGGTTTGAGCTGAAGGAACCGCCGTCGGTGGTCGTCGGGCAGGTGGCGACATGGTTGATGTTTACGATTCCCGGCATATCACCCGTGAATGGATTTGCCGAAACGGTGCCTCTGGCTGGGGCGGTGTGGACGCTGTCGTATGAATGGTTGTTCTATGCCTGTCTTCCCATCGGCGCATTCTGTCTGCGGGCGTCGACCCCATTGATCTGGTTGATGGTCAGTGCAGCGGCAGTGACGGCTCTCAGCATGGGCATGCCGGAGGTGCGGATGCCGATGTTGTCCGCCTTTGGGGGAGGGATCACTGCGGCAAGCCTGGCGCGCATCGCGGTTGTCCGGGCCATGCTTGCCCGTGGTGTGTGGGGGGTGATCGCGATGGCCTGCCTGGCGACGACCCTGTTCCTCTTGCCGACGGCCTACATGCTGTCGGCCGTGCTGCTCTTGGCAATGGCCTTTCTGATCATTGCCTGCGGGAACTCCCTCTATGGCATCCTCGAATGGCCGGCGTCTGTCACACTGGGGGAAATGGCCTACAGTCTGTACTTGCTGCACGGCCTGGTCCTGTTCGTCGCCTATCGGCTGGTGTTTGCCGAAGGCGCCGATAGGTTCTCTCCGGTCGAACATTGGGCCATCGTACTCGGCCTGGTGCCTCTCCTGGTGCTCCTGTGTTTCACGACGTTTCGCCTGATAGAAAAGCCGGCGATGGATGCGGTGCCACGCTGGCATGCGTGGCTGACGGCCCGCTTCTCCTAAGCCTCGTTACTGCACAATCTCCATACGGCTCACGCTGCCTTGACAGCCATTCTGTGCGGGCGGCCACACCCCATACTGGTGGAGGCAACCGATGTCTTCTTTCAATGGGAGCGGGGTTCCTGCGAGGCGCTGGTTATGCCGGAATGGATTGGGGTTGATTTGAACTTCACGAGCAGTCAATATTGTACTGAGTCCTCTCGCTCTCACGAGGGCTTAGCAAGTCGACACAACCCGTAACGCGAGACGTTGGCATGATGAAACAGGCATTGGGCTTCGTAACGCTACTCCTGCTTGCGCTAGCGAGCGCCTGTGTTTCCGTGCACGTGGACCCTCTGACGAGCACGGCCTTCGAGCCGAGGGGAGGACGCGATGCCGTGGCGACATTGCAGCGTGAGCCCAACCACGGCCATATTCAAATCGCTCGCATCGTGGCGACCAGCGAGTATGCCAGCGAAGACACACTACGCGATCGGATTCTGAAACAGGCTAAGGAGCTGGGCGCTGATGCCGTTGTGCTTGGGGAGGCAGATGTTCGGCGGCTCTCCGATCGAGGACCTGTCTTTCAATCCACCATGGGGACTGCCGTGCCCGGTGGAGTCTCCGGCAGTAACTATCGCAGCGGGTACGGCTACTGGAATCCATTCCGAATGGACGCATGGAGTTTTGCGCAGGGCGCCGGCGGCGGGCAGGGGTGGATGCTGCATATGTCTGGTTTGGCGATACGGTACGTCTCACAAGAAGAGTTGAAAGCTCTCCAAGCGTCTCCTCCTTCCGTGCCCTAGCGGCCCATGCTCCGATTCGAGTCGGGGCATGTCATATTCTCTAGAATTCCGTGTGGGCTGCCGATTGGGCAGCATCACTGTTCATCCCATCTGAGTCATGTCCGTATGCTCGTGTGGATGTGGCGCATGTCGGTCAGTGCGGCACGCGGTGACCGCCGGGGATGCCACGGCAGGTTCTACGAAAAAGCGCTTGTGCGAAAGATGATGATCCTTGACCACATGTCAGAAGTTTGACATAACCGTATCTATTCTGTTCGAGTTAGGAATAAATGTGCGAATCCTATTATTCTCTATGGTGTCGTGCCTGTGGAGGCCGTTCTGTTTTCCACTGCGCAAGGTCGTCTGATGCCGGCCGGAATGAATAAACTGGTATGTCTGTCGTGAGAATCGATCAGGGGCATTCGGCGACGTTGCCGCATGTGCGTATCCAGCCGGCCAAGGGCCTCTTGGACTTGGATTTCGCAGGCCTGTGGAATTATCGGGAACTCATCCACATCCTCGTCTGGCGTGATGTGACCGTACGCTACAAGCAAACGGTCTTGGGGGTGGCCTGGGCCATGTTTCAGCCCGTGGCGACCATGCTGATTTTTACGGCCGTTTTCAGCGTGATGGGGAAGATTCCCTCGGACGGGTTTCCCTATCCTGTGTTTCTCTACGCCGGCCTATTGCCCTGGTTCTATATTTCTCAGGCCCTGAGCCGGGGGGGCACCAGTTTGGTGGGGGAGGCGCCGCTCATCAGCAAAGTCTATTTTCCGCGCCTGATTCTGCCGCTTTCGGCAACCATTGCACCGCTCGTCGATCTAGCGCTCGCCTTCGTGGCGTTCCTCGGACTGATGGCCTGGTTTGAAGTGGTACCGACCTGGCGCGTCCTGTTGCTGCCGCTGTTTGCCGGTCTGGGTGCGACCATTGCGCTGGCGGCCGGACTGTGGGTCTCAGCGCTCTATGTCCGATATCGCGATGTCGGGCATATCCTTCCGATGTTCATTCAACTGTGGATGTTTGTGTCTCCGATTCTCTATCCCGTCAGCAAAGTCCCCGAAGCCTGGCGGGCGGTCTACGCCTTGAATCCGGTCGTCAGCGTCGTCGAGGGATTTCGATGGGCGTTGATTCCCGGTTTTCAGGTGGATTTCTCCATGTTCCTGCCGAGCCTGATTATCGTCGCGGTCACCCTGGTTGGCGGGCTGATCTATTTTCGTTCGATGGAACGCACTTTTGCGGATGTGATCTGAATGGGAAGTGTTGCAATTCGAGCGGAGGGTCTGTCGAAGCACTACCGGCTGGGTGCCGGTGTGCAGCACAACACCCTCCGCGATCAAGTGATGCATCGCCTGAAGTCCCTGGCTCGCTGGGGAGCAGGTCAATCCGAGACTGATCCCTCCTTCTGGGCTGTGAACGACATTTCCTTCGAGGTCCAACACGGGGAAGTGCTCGGCATCATCGGGCACAACGGCGCCGGGAAAAGTACGCTACTCAAGATTCTTTCTCGAATCACGCAGCCCACGAGAGGGACGGCCGATATTTACGGGCGGGTGAGCTCGTTACTCGAAGTCGGTACGGGGTTTCATTCCGAACTGACGGGGCGAGAGAACATTTTTTTGAATGCGGCAATGTTGGGGATGCGGCGGCAGGAGGTCCGGAGAAAGTTCGATGAGATCGTCGCCTTCTCAGGTGTGGAGCAATTCATCGATACCCCGGTCAAGCGATATTCGAGCGGCATGTATGTGCGGTTGGCGTTTGCCGTGGCTGCGCATCTCGAACCGGAGATCTTGATTGTGGACGAAGTCTTGGCCGTGGGCGACGCCAGTTTTCAGCAGAAGTGCCTGGGGAAGATGGAAGAAGTCAGCCGAAGCGGCCGCACCGTCCTCATTGTCAGCCACAACATGACGATCATCGAGGGACTGTGTGAGCGTGCGATTCTCTTGGAGAAGGGGCGAATTGCGAGAATGGGCAAGACGCATACGGTGGTGGAGGGCTATGCGGATGCCATTCGCACTCAGGCCAGTACCGCCATAGAAGATCGAGAGGATCGGGTCGGTCTCGGAGAAATTCTGCTCACCAGAATTGAATTGCTGGATAAGGAGCGGCATGCGATTGCTGCAGCGATCACGGGACGGGACGTCATCATCCGCATGCATTATCGCTGCGTAGAGCAGAAAGAATTTCGAAACTGTCGCGTGAGTATCTCCGTCAACGGTCGCAAGGGGCAGGATCTGTTTGTG
The DNA here is from genome assembly GCF_905220995.1 of Nitrospira defluvii. Lineage (NCBI taxonomy): Bacteria > Pseudomonadati > Nitrospirota > Nitrospiria > Nitrospirales > Nitrospiraceae > Nitrospira > Nitrospira defluvii. The sequence continues at coordinate 770,266 of NZ_CAJNBJ010000001.1, read as the reverse complement.
TTGTCGACCGATATCGTGGACCCGACGCCTCTGACGTTGAGCGGAAACGGATACGTGGACTTTATTGTGCCGGAGTTGCCATTGAGCGGCGGGGCGTATTTTTTTCAGTCCTACCTCGAATCCAACGGGCAAGCCCAAGATTGGATCAAGAATGTCGCACCGTTTCCCGTGCTGGATGCCGACTACTATGGAACAGGCAATCTGTGTCCTCCAGGCTGGGAGGCCAACGGCGTATTGATCGACTATCGCTGGGAATCCAGCGATGGCCGCCGCACCTGCGCACTCCCTCTTCGGGCCACAAAGCGGTAACTCTTGCCGAAGTCTCCGTTCTTGCCCACGAGCCTCCACCCATCTCGTTGTTGCGTCCTGTCGGTAAATCACTAATTACTCTGCAACCGCTCAAGAGTGCGCTACGATCTGCCCTATCACTCCCGAAGGCGATCGACTGAGGCGTACGCATGGGTTCCGTGGTCGAAGACGGACAGCAGGCACAGCTTGAGCTGGCCGGGTTGAAGCGCACGCTGAAGTGGACGAATATCCAACGTGAGCAGTTGTTGGATCGTCTGGATCTTCTCCGCCTCGACAACCAGCGCCTGCAAGAGCGGGTTGAGGAGCTGGAGCGGCAGTTGGCAGAGGCCAGGCAGCAACAGGCTCTCTTCTAGCAGGATGCGGAACAAGTCAGCCAGCGGCGTTCTCGCATGGCACAACGCCTGAACCTAGGGCCTCCCCAACTTATGCCGCTGGGACACGGCCCGCTCACATCTCGCGGGCGCGCACAGACGTGGCGTCACTTATTCGTGACGCCGTGCACCTCGCTGCGGCCTTGCTGGACGGCCCTCTTGCGCATCCTGCAGTGTGTGTTGACGCGAGACGGCACGTGGAGCCCAGCGTACGCCACGATGCAGGAATCGAGTTTTCCCGCAACCTGCTAGAGCCAATCCGGTATCTCGGCGAGATCCCCGTTTCTTCTCTCTCACATCCAACTCCGGCGTGATACAGTCATGTGATGGCGGCATGGTACGCCCTGCCAATCCACGGCTCCGTCCTCTATGACCCATTCGATCACCACTGTCGATGATCTCCGCTGGTTGCTCACGCACACTCACGGGTTCCGTGGTGGGCAGATCACGGATGTCCATGTGGCGAAGCGGCGGATGTTCGATGAGGAGTCCGGTCGAGATGTGATGGTCGAAAGTACTGTGACGGTGCTCATCCGGTATTCCTCGAACGGAATCCTGAGGGTGGCCAAGTTGTCCATGCAGGCTGTGTCTGACCTATCCCTGTTTGAGCAGGACGGGGGAGACTGGGTGATCGTGGGCGGAATTCAGGTTGAACTCAGTGAAGAGAAATTGCGGTTCTGGTTTGATCCCCACGGGAACCTCTATGTGGTGTGTGAGGAGGCCTTGTTTGAAGAGGTCTCGCTGTCGCATCCAGGGGCGGAGCGGGAGACGGCGGGCGAGCAATGGGTGTTTCAAGCCGCTTGCGGCGAAGCCCCAGCATCAACTGGCTGCTGAATCAGCTCGATCAGGTCGGGATCCCTTGTATCTGGAAAGCGGCGGCACGGCGGGAGCGCCATCACCCCGGGATTTGCTGGGAAGGGGAGTTGATAACGGCAGCCGTCCAGGGGGGGGCGGGAGAAGTTGCGGCGCTGGACGTGCAAACGTATGGACCGATCGATGGCGCAGGATTTGGGGTCAGGGTACAGTCACGCAGAACCGTAGGTCGAGCAGGTCACCGATTGTTGAGCATGGTTGCCCATGTGGTGACGAGTGCCTATGCGGGAACTTGTCTCGCCGGGCGATCGTTGCTGCCGCCGGAAGAGGGAAGAAACCGGCAATCGTAGCGGTAGGAATGTTGGCTCGTTGAGAGATGCCTGAGGCGAACCGGGCCGTTAGCTGACGTGGCCGTGCTTCCCGTTTCCGTTCCCATTCATGCCAGCCGCACCGTTTCCATTCACACTACCCTTCCGGTTGACGCATTCTACCAGGTGCCAGAACTTCATCGGATTGACTTTCTCTTTTCTGGTCACGTGGAGGTTGGTGCCTTCCAACACGGTGTTCAAGGATAGGTCAGTACGGAAGCCGATGTGCTTGCAGAGTGGAGAGATGACCTTTTCGACAGCGGCGATCACCTTATTTCCATTGCTGAAGTGGTTCAGCATGATAATGCGCCCACCGGGTTTACACACCCGAATCATTTCGTTCACCACTTTTCGGTAGTCCGGGACGGCGGTCACGACATAGGCCGCCATGACGGTGTCGAAGGTATTGTCGGGGAATTCCATTTTTCCGGCATCCATCAGCATGAGCCGCACATGGTCCAGATGGTAATGTGATTGCCGCTGTCTGGCTTTGGCGAGCATGCCGGAGGAGAGGTCGATGCCGGTGATGTTGCAGTTCTTCGGGTAGTATTCGAGGGCGATTCCCGTTCCAACGCCGACTTCCAGAATATTTTCTTCCGGCCGGATTCTCAGGTTGCGCACACAGGCTTCGCGCGATTCGTGGAAAATTTTCCCGAAAATCTGATCATAGACGCCGGAATAACTGGTGTACACTCGCTCGACTTTGGCGATATCCATCGTCCCTCCGCAAACTCACACCCCTCGGGCCGCACACTCCGCAGTGCAGGAGTGACGGAGGCAAGCAGTGTGGCGTGGAAAAATCTATGAAGGCGGGACTGCGACCCGGATGACTCGTCCTCACCCGCCGGACAAGAACGGGCTTAATGTAGCCAAAGCGCTCCTGGTGAGTCAACAGGTTCCGGAGGTTTTTCAACGCCTGTGCCGGTTGTCCGGGCTTGATTCTCCGGGAAGCCCTGTGGGAAGTTTCGCGTATGTTGTTAGCCGGGGCGTTTGCCATTGTGTTGTTCATCGGCCTGCTCATCGGTGACTGGATGTACTATACCCGTCTCACTTCCGACGCAGGTCGGTATGGTTATGGAATCGGGCAGGTCCAGGACCGATTTCCTGCGCTCACACTCCCGAAGCTGCTGCGCGCGTTCGACGCGAACGGGTTTTTAAGTTTGCCGCACGGCGTGGCGCGGGTCTTCCCCGAGGTGAATCGCATGGTCATCAGGCCGACCCATCGCCTCTTCTCCATGCGCTTCCGCACGGCTTGGCCATTGAAAGGCTCCATCGAGTTGATCTCCGACGGTGAAGGGCTTCGTCTGGTCTGCACCAAGCGCGTGCCCTGGTCTTCGTCGATCCTCACGTTTCTGTGGTTCGGTCTCGTGGGATTCGGGACCGTGGGTTTCCTGATCACCTATCTCTTGCAGGGCGGCCTCGATTCGTTAGGGAGTGTGTTGCTGGGAGTCGGGGTGACGGGAGTCGGGATCATCGTGGTGGCCTTCGGCCTGTTGACGGTCACGGTGGCCTATCGCATCGAAAATACGCGGTTGATGCTCGTGTATACGGAGCTGAAAGCTATTGCCCTGGAACATGAACGGGCAGTGTAGCTGATGGTGCAGTGCAGGGGGGAAGGCGAGGAAGTAGGCCCCTCTCTCGCACCTGAGGTTACGAGGTTCGACGGTACAGACTCAGGAGATGGTCGAATTCCTCAGGCAGGTCCAATGGGGTTCCTGATTGTGCCAGGCCGGCGATGATGCCGCGGTGTTTCAGATTCAAGCCTGAGTCGACGAAGGCCGCCCGAAAATGCGTCCATCGTTGTGACCTGTCCGAGGCCAATCGGTGCAACTCCTCGGGCGGTAGAGTTTTGAGTGTCTTGGTCAGGGCTCCCAGGGCCTTTTCGACACTGTCATAAGGGGCAGCAAGCTTGAGGCGGCTGTAAAAGAGAGCGAGGTGTCCCCGGAATTCCTGCCGGAGTGCTTCGATCGCCTCTGGTCCTGATTGGCGTCCTGTGTCCTCGCCCATGCGGTCCTCCTCGCCTCTGCTCAAGTTCTGAGGGAGCTTACGGGAGAGGCACGCGGTTGCGCAACGCGTTTTCCAGACGAATCACATTTTTTATCATGGAGGGTATCATGCGTTATCGATCATTGCTGGTGCTTGTCGGAGTCCTCGCGGCCGGGTTGAGCGGCTGTTCCCACCACCATGGGAGCTATGAACATGGAAAGGGAGACTACTACTGGAGCAAGGCCTCTCAGGATGTGAGTGGTCTGATTGAAAAACACGTGAAGAATCCAGAGACCGCCAAGCAGGTCAACGTGGTGATGGGGGAAATGATCACCGAGATCAAGTCGGCGCGGGAACAACACCGTCAATCGCATCGTGCGCTGTACGAATTGAATGCCAACTATTCCGCTTCCCCGGAGGAGTTCACGAAGATCCTCGATGAGCTCAACACGAACCGGATGCGCTCGGCCGCCAAGATTCTTGGGCTTCGGTTCAAGATGAAGTCGTTGTTGACGGCCGAGGAATGGACGGCCATGTCCGATGAGTTGAAGCGCTATGGCAGTCGTTACTACGGAAAGGGCGCAGAGGGCGCGTCCGCTCATTAGCCCGCATGACTGACGAGGGTTGTGTCGAAACCGACGAGATGCCAAGCGAGCCTATCCACTGACGTGCGGCTCAGCTGCACGTCAGCTTGTCGCAGCGCTGTGTCGGTGGTTGCAGGAAAAGCGTTCGTGAAGAGTGCGGCTTGGGCGGCGTGCGCGGCTCAGGCCAGCCTGCCCACACCGGGGCGATGGTTAAGGAACAGCAGATGAGCGATGTCGTCGGCCAGTTTCAGCCCGCTCACCCCCGCATGGTCGATACGCGCATGACGGAGGGCCGTCAGGTTGAGCCGGAGGTAATGGGCGAGCAGCGCCCGAATGACGTCGCCGTGGGACACCAGGAGATAGGTCGCCTCGTGCGCCGTCTGTAGCACCTGTTCGACGGCGGTTACCGCCCGTTTCTGCACTTCCCGCAGTGTTTCACCGCCGATTGGGCGGGCCTGATCCGGCTGTGTGTACCAGTTCCGCTTGGCCGTTTCTTCAGCAAAGTCCTGCCAATATCGATTGATCCAGTCGCCGACCCCGATCTCACGCAATCCGGCCAGATGTTGGGGCCGGGTTGCCTGTGCCTGGCTCAGGATGTCGGCCGTTTGCACGGCACGGAGCACGGGGCTGGTGAAAATTCCGGCGATCGGAGTCTGCGCCAGCATGTCGGCGCAGGCACGGGCCTGTTGCTCGCCGGTATAGTTGAGGGGAATCGGCTGATCGCCCATCACCCGACCGGATCGATTCCAGTCGGTTTCTCCATGGCGAATGAGCAGCAGCGTCGGCATGCCGGATTCTCGTGGACCCCTTTAGACTTTGGGGGGCGTGTGGTCTGGACCGGTCAGCGGGATCGGTGCCCAGTTCTGTCCGCCGTCGGTGGAGCGGTAGAGTCCGCTTCCATTGGTGCCGAGGTACAGCAACTGGGGATCACTCGCGCTGATGCTGATGGTACGAATGTTCAGAGTCGTCAACCCTTGATTCTGGGCCTGCCAGGTTTTCCCGCCGTCGATGGTCTTCCGTATCCCGTCCGGACCGCCGATGTACAGAATCTTGGGGTCCGTCGGATGCAGAGCCAGCGTGCTGATGAATTGATTCGACAACTCCTGCCCGATCTGCTCCCAGTACTCCCCTCGATTGGTGGATCGGAAGAGGCCCTTGGTCGTGGCCGCATAAACGATCTCGGAATTATGCGGCTCGACTGCCAGCACATTGACTCCGAGCGCCATGGCCGCATTCAACACGTCATCAGGAATGAGGCCCTGGTTTTTTTTCTGCCAGGAGGAGCCGCCGTCTTCGCTGCGATAGGTCCCGCCGGTCGTTCCCGCGTACAAGACGCGAGGGTGTTGGTGGTCCATCGTGATGCACGTGACGATGTGTACCTCCTTCATGCCCGCCATGCGTTCCTCCCATTCCCGTCCGCCGTTCTTGGAGATGAAGGCGCCGACAGTGGTGGCGAGGTAGATCAGTTCGGTGTTGTCGGGATGGAAGATGATTTCATTGATGAAAGACACATGCTCCTTGAGCCCGACATTGTGCGGGAGCCAGTGCTGGCCCCCGTCGGGACTCTTGTAAATGGCGTCGCCCATGGTACCGGCATACACCGTGGCGGGAAGTTTCGGGTCGATTGCGAGCGTCGTGACGCGGCGAGCCGTGAATGCGGGAAATTGCTCCCAGGTCGCTCCGCCGTCGCGCGTCTTATGCACGGCATCGTTCGTGGCCACGTAGACGATGTTCGGGTTGGACGGGTGGAGCGCAATCGACACCACGGCCGATTCACGTGAACCGCAGGCCAACAGGAAGAGACCAACGAGGCAGACGGATCGCCGGAGCAGGGTCATGAATCGAGTTGGTATGAAGGACATCACAGTGGCCGCAGACCTAACCATAGCGTCGCGACTGAGTCAAGGTGAGACATGGTTGTCTGGTGGCGGAAGGTCACAATTTCGGCGCCATCCGTTCTGCATAGCCGGTCATTTCCACGTATCCGCTGCCGGTCACAGGCGCCCCACGTGCCGACCCTGAGGCAGACACCGCCCCTTCCCAGTAGGTCACCCCTGTGCTGCGGGCCGTATCCAATTCCTGATCGGCGAGGAGTGATGCCACGTCCAGGTCTAGGCCGAGTGATGGGGCCCTGAGCCGCCAGCGTTGGGGGTACCGTCCGCCGGATCGAGTGCTGGTCCAATGCGAACGGGGCTCAATGGTCAGGTCCTCGAGCCTCAGTGGTTGGGTTTTGCCGTCGGCCAGGACGAGCGTGCCTCCGGACACCGGGTCGGATGAGCCGTCGGCATGCCGCAGGGAATACCACATCAACTCTGTTGAGTCGCTGAGCTGCAGGCTGAACCAGTCCCATCCCACCACGTCGTCCGCCAAGTCGGCCGAGCCGAATTCATGATCCATCCAGCTGAGACCGGTCACGGCAAAGGTCTCGGTTCCCAGGCGCATGTGGCCCTCGGCGGCCAGCCGAGTCAGTGAGTAGTAGTGCGAAGCCTGTCCGGATGCGGGGCCTTTGCGGCTGATGCCGTTCTGGCCATGCACGACCGCCGGCTTCCTAGGTATCAGCGCCAGATCGAGGGCAAACGTCTCGGTCGCGGCCTGCAGGAGGTGACGCGGGGTTGGGGCGTCATCGAGCGACAGCGACCAGCGGTCGATCCACACATGCAACCGGCCCGTCTCTGCCCCGGCCTTGCCGAGTCCTGCGCGGCTGAGTTTGTCCGCGTAAAGGAATCGGCCGTTCTCTAGATCGGTCAGAGCGATGTGCGCCAGATAGAGTTGCTGGATGGACCATTGAGAGGGCAGAGTTCGGACCTCTTCAGGAGGAATGCCACGGCGAAAGAACGTCAGTTGAAAACCAAACCGGCGGCCGGTCGAACTGGTCAGGTGGCCGGTGTAGTACCACCATTCGGTGCGAAAGCGCTCGTGCGCGCCATGGTCCTGGGGAAATTGATAGCGGTACCCAGGTGCGGCGAGGTCGAAGGCACTTGGGGGAGGTTCCATGGCGATCGAGGCTGGAGTGATGGCCGTCCAGCCCGCCGGCAGCAGCAACATCGTGAGGCATGCGAGGAGGAATGCTGTCATGCTCGCCTTACCAGCCGGTACTGGTGCGGGTGAAGAGGGGACCGGCGTGTCGGATTTTTTGATAGACAGATGAAGAATCGCCAGTATTCATGATGGTTTGCTCATGGTCGTCATCGCGATGGCGACCGGCGGCAGCGTTGACAACGTAGAAAAGCATCGGCTATCGTGAGTCATGTTTCTTGAGCCTGAACGTGAACAATCCAACCGGGAGTTGGCGGGAAAAGCCCAGCCTTTTCCGGTCCCCGAACGTATTCCCCTGTTCCCGCTCCCCAACGTGGTGTTCTTCCCCAAAACCTATCTGCCCCTGCATGTCTTCGAGCCGCGGTACCGCCAAATGGTAGCGGATGCAGCCGCGGGAGGGCAATGCATCGGCATGGCGTTGTTGAAGGAAGGGTGGGAAGAGCAGTACGAGGGCAATCCGCCGATATTTTCCATTGGCTGTGTCGGGCGTTTGGCAAGTGTGCAGGCCTTGTCCGACGGCCGCTCGAACATTCTGCTGCAGGGGCTGGAACGTTACGAGATCCAAGAAGAGTTTTTTGACAAAAGTTATCGTGAAGCCCGCATTGTGCTGAAGCCGCGTGACGGGGCGGTCTTGCTCGAGCCGGCACTGCGCCGGTATCTCATGGATGTGCTCGGCGAATACCTCAAGGCAGACGAAGAGGCCTCGCCGCTGCATAGTCTGGTTCGTCCCGACGTCAGCGACGAGGTCTTTGTGAACTCCCTCTCCACGTACCTGGACTGCACCCCGCTGGAAAAGCAGTTTCTGTTGGAAGCCGAGCATGTGGCGCAGCAGGCGCGCCGTCTCAGTGATCTGATTCAATTCAAACTGGCGGAGCGGCGGGGCGCGGGAGGGTGGGGATAATGTCGCGTCCGGTCGCCATCGACGTCTCGCATCTCGGGAAGTCGTATGACAAGGTCAGGGCCGTCGACGATCTGTCGTTTCAGGTCTATAGCGGAGAGATTTTCGGCCTGCTTGGCCCCAATGGCGCCGGCAAGAGTACCACCCTTCGGATCCTCATCACCCTGCTCAACCCGACATCCGGATCGGCCACAATTTTGGGGCTGGATTCCGTCAAGGATGCCGACCGAGTTCGACAGACGATCGGGTATGTGCCTCAGGAGCGGGCCATCGATCGATTCCTGACCGGGCGGGAGCATCTGGAATTGCTGGCCGACCTCTACCATTTGTCTGCCGAACAGGCCGCCACACGCATCCCCCAGCTGTTGAAACTCGTCGAACTGGAACAGCAGGCCGACCGACCCGCCAAGACCTATTCAGGCGGCATGAAACGAAAGCTCGATATCGCCTGCGGGTTGTTGCCCGATCCCAAGATCCTCTTCCTGGATGAACCGACTTTGGGGCTGGATGTCCAGAGCCGGTTGCGCATTTGGGACCATGTGCGGCAGATGCGTGAACGGGGCATCACCGTCGTCATGACGACCAACTATCTGGACGAGGCCGATCAGTTATGCGACCGGATTGCGATCATCGATGGAGGGCGGATCAAGGCCCTGGGCGCTCCCACCGAATTGAAGGTCGGTTTGGGTGGTGATCTGGTGTCACTGACGGTGCGGGAGCACGATCGGGTGGAGCAATTGGCCGCGGCCGTGAAAAATCTTCCCGCCATCCGGGCGGTCACGGCGAAGGCAAACGGGTTGGATATTCGGGTCGACTCTCCCGAGAAGGCCCTGCCCGCGATTCTGGAGGCCGCCAACCGCCTCACGTGCCAGCTGGAATTCATCGATTATCACCGGCCACGGCTGGATGATGTGTTTATCGCGCACACGGGCCGGTCCATCAAGGACGACCAGCCGAAAGCGGAAGACGCCTAAGGGGCGGCAGGGAGCGGCCAGACAGGGCTATGAAAGAATATTCGCAGGAAATCCGGGCGCTGACGATGCGGTGGGTACGGCGGCTGAGCCGTGAAAAATTCAGCATGCTGTTCACCTTGGTCCAACCCATGTTGTTCTGGTTGATCTTCTTTGGCAATTTGTTCCAACGGGCCGCCGACATGCAGGTGACCCAGTCGTCGAGCTATATCAGCTTTCTTACCGCCGGCGTCGTCGTCATGACGGTACTCAATAACGGCCTGGCCGGCGGGGTCGATCTGCTCTTCGATAAAGAAAACGGGTTTCTCGAACGGCTGATGTCCACGCCCATCCACCGGACGTCAGTGATTCTCAGTCGCTTTATTTTCGTGACCACTATCACGTCATTGCAGGTCCTCGTCATTCTCGGGGTCGCTTGGTTGTTCGGCGTCCAACCGGTGACCGGCTTGGCGGGGGTGGCCACCATCTTGCTGATCGGGATGATGTTCGGGGTCGGCTTGACGGCCATCTCCATGGCGATGGCGTTTTCCGTGAAAAGCCACGGCGATTTCTTTTCTGTGCTCGGGTTTCTTTCCTTGCCCATGATTTTCTTGAGCTCGGCGCTGGTGCCGCTGGCGGCCATGCCGGGATGGATGGGTTTCTTGGCACAATTTAATCCGATGACCTGGGCCATCGATGCGGTGCGGCCCTTGATTCTCCAGGGCTGGGCTGAAGCCTTGCCCCATGTCGGCATGGTCATCGGTGTGATGGTGCTGTTCGATGCCCTATGTCTGTACGGCGGCGCGCGGGCTTTCCGACGGGCGATCGGGTAGGCGTTCGGCACCGGGGTTGCTCCATGTTCGTGAACGAAAGCCAAATCCGCGCATTGATCCGGCTCCTCGGTGACGAGGATGAACGCATCGTGAAGACGATCAGCGGCAAGCTGATCGACTATGGCGATTCTGCCGTGCCGCTCCTGCAGGAGGCTGAAATCGAACAGCCGGAGATGGCCGATCGGATCGTGACCGTTCTGGAAGAGATTCGCGGGACGAAGTTGGAGGAAGACTTTCGGGATCTGATCGCGTTTCCCGACGAGCAGGTGGATCTTGAGCGAGGCGCATTTCTGCTCGCGCGGTATGCCTATCCCTCACTGGACGTGCAGGCCTATCAGCGTCAGCTGGATCGGATGGCGCAGGATGTTCGTGAGCAGATTGGCTCGCGGGTGTCAGGTGAGGAGACGGTGAAGGCGCTCAATCGCTACCTGTTCACCGAAGCCGGATTCAAAGGAAACACCAAAAACTACTACGAGGTCGAAAACAGTTACCTGAATTGTGTGCTCGACCGCCGTACGGGCATTCCTATCAGTCTTTCAACCGTCTACTTGCTGATCGGACGACGGTTGCAACTGCCGGTCCATGGCATCGGGATGCCGGGCCACTTCCTCGTCAAGTTCGATTCAGACCGCTACAAAATCTTTATCGACTGCTTCAACGGGGGGGCGCTCCTGACCGAGAAGAATTGCGCCCGATTCTTGACCGAAGCCGGCTACGGATTTGAAGACCGGTTCCTACAGAAGAGCCCCACCAGGGCGATCCTTGCCCGCATGATTAAAAATCTGCTGGCGATTTACAGTAAGCTGGACGAGCCCCTGAAGAAGTATCGCCTCCCCCGATTCATTGAGATTCTCGGTTGCGAACAGCGTGAAGAAGGCCTGTAGCAACGCTCCCTGCCCACAAGCCCTCCGTGCCCGTCTCAACAGGGACTAACTCGTGAGACGCAGCAGGTCCTTGGCCATCCGAACCTTTCCGGAGAAGTAACTCCCGGCCTGCGCGCGCACATCGTACTGTTCTGCAATCGGATAAAAGTGAGACAAGACCAGCCGGCCGATGCCCGCTTCCTGCGCCACGCGGCCGCATTCACCCGCGTGGAGGTGGCCGGCGCCTGGTTGGTTCTCGGGAAATGAACAGTCCAGGATGGCCACATTGGCCTCGCGGCACAGCTTCACCAGACTCTCGCAGTACAGCGAGTCGCCCGAATAGGTCACGACGTGGTGCTGGTACTCGATCCTGTACCCGACGCAATGGAGTCGCGGGGCGTGTCTCACCGTGGCGGGTTGGATGCGCGTGTCACCGATACGAAAACGTCGATCGGCGACTTCCCGGATTGTCACTCGAAACGGCGCGCGATTGAAGCTGGGAAACGTGGTCATCATGGCTCGCATCAGCGTGGCCGTCCCCCGGGGACCAATGAGGGTCAGCGGCGGTCTCTTCCCACCTTGATACTTGCAATAGATGACGGCATCGAAAAAGAAGGGAATGAAATCGGCGAAATGGTCGGCGTGGAAATGAGAGAAGAGAATGTGGGTGATCTGGTGTCGATCGACGCCGCTTTTGATCAAATTGGTCAAGGTCCGGGGCCCGAAGTCCAACAGGAAGGTCTGATCCGTTTGGACGAGGTATCCGGCTGCCGCGCGCGTGGGGTGCACGTTGGTGCCGGACCCCAAGACCGTGACGCGAATCATGTGCCGGGCGCCTCCTGCAAGCTTCGCTGGAGACGGAGGAGCAGTGTGCGTAATTGATCGGCTTCGGCGGTCGTCAGCGCCCGCTGGAAGAACGGGCGAAGGAACGCGATGTGTGAGGCAAACGTGTTCTGAAACAGCCGGTCGCCTTTGGCGGTGAGGCAGATGCGAGTGCTGCGTCGATCGCCGGCCACTGGGGTGCGCCGGATCAATCCCTTAGCCTCCAAGCGGTCCAAGACGCCGGTCAGCGTGCCTTTGGTGACCAGTGTGGCCGTGGAGAGTTCCGCGCAGGTCAGGCCCTTGGTGTCCCCGAGCGTGGCAATCACGTCGAATTGGGACGGGGTCAGCCGGAGCTGGCGTATGTGGCGGCTATCCAGACGCCAAAACGCGAGATAGGTCTCAACCAGCGGACGGAGCACTTTGAGATGGGGATCGTCTTTCAAATCGGGAAGGTCCATCGGGGGCGAAGCCTAGTCATCCGGATGGGTTGCTGTCAAGGGTCGCCGAGGTGAGCTGCGTTGACGCCGCCAGGACCCGCCCCCTATCATGTCGCCTGCCATGGCTCGTCACGCACAATCCGGTCATGCGAATGTGACCACTATTTTCATTCTGCTGGGCGTTGTGGTGTCCGGGGTCTGGATATGGAAACGTCTGTCGCCGGACGTCCAGGATGTCGTTATCGATCAAGCCATTCCACTGGCGGCGGTGGTGGTGGTCGTGCTGGTCGCGATCTGGGTGTTGGTCGGCAAGCTTCGCGGGCGACGCAAACAGAAACAGGCCCGCGCCAGACTGATCACGTTGTTCGAGAGTCAGACCGCCGCCGAGAAACGTCTCAAGTTGGCCTTTGCCTTGATCGAAGTCAATGAGTATCGCCGAGAAGGACTTGAGGAGATCGCGCCGCGACTGCAAGACGTGTTTCTCACCACGCTCGCGCGCGCCTTGGGGGACAAGCAGCATCAGGTTCGCGGCATGGCGGCCAGTCACTTGGGCGTCATCGGCGATGAGAGCGTAGTCCCGCATCTGTTGGCGGCATTGGAGGACGACCATGCCTACGTGCGGTCCAGCGCGGCCTTAGGCCTCGGACGGTTGCGTGCCTCCGCCGCCAAGGAGAAATTGGCCTACGTCAGCAAGGAAGATTGGGACCAAACGGTGCGGAGTCGGGCTCGTGAGGCCTTGGAGCGTATTCGCTGACCGGTCGTGATTGGTCCGCGCGTGGAAACACTGCGATTCAGGCGGCCCACTCCAGCAAGACGATTTCAGGCGAGCAGTTCAATCGCATCGGGATCACCGACCAGCCAAGGCCTCGATTCACGTACAGGCGATGGCTCTGCTTCTCGTACATGCCGTTGGTCCGTCCATGGCAGCCAGGCGGCAGCCAGAATGTCGGGACATAGGGAATCCGCCATTGGCCGGCGTGACTGTGTCCGCAGAGCGTGAGGTCGGCGTGGTGCGCCGGGGTGAGTTGGTCGAGAATATTGGGCGCGTGCGCGAGGATCAGGGTGAACCGTCCCGGCCGCGAGGACGGAATGCACCGGAGATCGGCACGATGGAGCGACGGGTCATCGAGGCCGACGATCGCCAACTCACCGCCATCCATCGGAATAAACGTCACTTGGTTGAGCAGCAATGTCACCTTGCGGCGATCGAAGTGGTCGGCAAATTCATCCACGCCGATCCCGCTGTAGTGGTCATGGTTGCCGAGGGTGACGAAGACCGGCGCGGCCCTGCGGAGGTCGGTCAAAAACTGAAGCAGATGCGGCAATCCGTCGCGTACGTTCACGAGATCGCCGGTGATGAAGATCCAGTCGGGCTTCAGTTCGGCCACGGTGCGGACCAAGGCGCGATGTCGAGGGCGATATCGATCCAGGTGCAGGTCGCTCAGATGGACGGCGCGCCGTCCGGCCAGCGGAGAATGGGTCAGGTGGAGGCGGGTCAGTTCCGGCTTGGCGAGGCCGATCTCCAGACCGGGCGCGAGATTGAAGAGATGATGAAAGGGGCGGCTCAGCCAGTGGCCGATCCAGACGCGTGCCAACTCTTGCCCCCGCATCACGGACGCGATCATTCCATCACTCGGTTCAGGTGCGCCTTGTCAGCGGTGGTGACACGATACCCTTGGTCGTAGAGTTTGCCCATGCCGGTCATGAGCGCTTCCATTCCACGGGTTTCGTGCAATGAATCGAACTGTGAGGTGAGTGAACGCAGATGGGCATCCGTTCCCAGCGAGGGCTCGGCGGCCAGATTCAGTGCCACGAGGATATCATGCAATTCGCGCGCACTGTAGAGGGAATTATCGTCGCCGTCGCCCACCAGAGCGAACTCGTAGAACGTGAGACTAAGGGAGAGAAAGGCTTGCGTGCGTTGGAAATCGGCACGGACGGCATCGATACCGCCAGGATATTTCGTGCGGCACTCATCGGCATCGTCGCCTGAAGACTCGGCGACGGCACGAGGCACGCGCCCGTTCCATGCGATGTTCTGGACGGCAGGCGGGGCCGGTTTTCGACGCTGCTGGTTATAGAACCAGGTCATACATTGGCTGGCCACCGCAAACGCTTCTTTGTCGGTATCGGCCTGGCGTTTGATGTGTTGCGTCAATTGGGCGAAGACATCTACGCCGTTCAGCCTGGTTGCTGCGAGGGTCGATGGCGTCATGCCGGCTGCGACGGCGCAGCAGAGGATTGAGACGGCAACGCAGCGTTGGAGAAATCTGCTTCGCGGGACGCTGACGCAGATGCGAAGAGTGCCTGCCGAGGACAACATGCCATGAGTATAACACGGGTGGTTTCGTCTCCCACTCAAATGACGTCAATCGTGCTCGGCCTGAATTGATAAGGAGTTCCATGCCGATTTCTTCCTGGCTCGATCATACCCTGCCCTATCTCACCAAGTCGGTTCCCGCGTTGGGTGGCCGCATTCGCAGTACGCCGGAGGATTTTTGCGTGGAGGAACGGCCGCTCTATCTTCCCTGCGGGCAAGGGGAGCACCTGTATATCCGTATCAAGAAACGAGGCCTGTCTACCCCCGACCTGTTGTCTCGACTCTCCTCACACCTCCACGTCAAGGCTCAATCCATCGGTGTCGCCGGATTGAAAGACGCGCAGGCCGTGACGACGCAGATGCTGTCGTTGCAAGGGGTGACCGCTGAGACAGTGGCGGCGGTGCCGACCGATGATCGGCTGCTTACCCTGGAGGTCTTGGGCCGACATCGCAACCGGTTACGCAAAGGGCATCATGCGGGCAATCATTTCAGGCTGGTGGTGCGGGATGTGCGAGAAGGCAGTGAGGCTCTGTTGCAGCAGCTCTTCGATGAGCTGCTGCGGCGCGGGGTGCCCAACTACTTCGGTCCTCAACGACAAGGGCGCTTGGGCACGAACTTTCAGTTGGGTGCCGAGCTGTTGCAGGATCCGGCGCGTCGCAACAAGATGCCACGATCCAAGCGAATCTGGTTCATGAACAGCTATCAGTCGTATGTATTTAATCAAATTGCCGCCAAGCGGATCGAGAGTATCGACCGGGTGTGGTTGGGCGATTGGGCGATGAAAACCGACAACGGCGCCTGCTTTCCCGTGGAACAGCCGGAAGTCGAGCAGCCACGTGCCGATCGCTTCGAGATCAGCCCCACGGGGCCTCTGTTCGGGTCCCGCGCCCCCTGGGCGACGGGAGTGCCGGGTGAGATTGAACGGGCTGTGATCGCGGACCTGGGAACCACGCCCGAGCTCCTGTCGAAAGCCGGGGCGGAGTGCGGGTTCCGCGGCGAACGGCGGGCCTTGCGCGTGCGCCTCAACGATCTGGTGTGGTCGTTGGACGGCTCCGTGCTCACCCTCTCGTTCTGGCTCCCTCCGGGGTCCTACGCTACCAGCGTCCTGCGGGAGGTGGTGAAGCAAGAAGTCTAGGTTTGATGGGTCATTCCTTCCTGCAGATGGTAGAATCTACAGTGTACGCACCTGAATCCCCTGCGCATTCATTTCTGGGCGTTATGACTCGAAGAGGTCGACCGTGACCCCATCTCAAGAAACCGTATTCCTGCAGGGCCACATCATCGATTCTCTGATTTTGGCCAAGGTCTTGGATACGATCGTGATGATGGGCGGGACGTTTGATCTGCAGGACGTGAAGATCGGCGCGACCAGAGAGGCGTCGTCGCAGGCTCGGATTCTGATCCGCGCCCCTTCCAGCCGCGTCCTTGCGGACATTCTGCGGGCCATTCAACCACACGGCGCCGCGTTGGAGCGTGAAGCCGATTGCCGGTTCGAATCCGCTCCTGCCGCGGGCATCCTCCCGGACGAGTTTTATGCCACGACCCATCTGCCGACTCAGATCCGTCTGGATGGCGAATGGGTGGACGTTGAGGGCATAGAAATGGACCTCGCGATTTATGTCGATCCGGCCAAGGCGCATGCCAGGACTCTCCCGATGGGAGCCGTGCAGGCCGGTGATTTGATCGTCACCGGTAGGGAAGGGATCAGGGTCACCCCGCTGGCCCGTCCGGCCGAGCGCGATGTGTTCGGCTTCATGGAGTCCGTGGTGTCGTCGGAACGTCCGCATCAGCCTGTCATTGCGGATATCGCGCAACGCATGCAGACGCTGCGCGAGCGATACCGGCAGGGGGATCCGGCGGCGAAGGTGCTCTGTGCCGGAGGGCCGGCCATCGTCCATGCCGGTGGGCGTGAAGCACTGACCTGGTTGGTGGAGGCCGGATATATTCATGTCTTGTTCTGTGGAAATGCGTTGGCCGCGCACGATATGGAAGCCGCGCTCTACGGAACGTCCCTGGGGTATGGGTTGACGGCGGGTCGATCGGTGCCGCATGGACACGAGCATCACCTTCGAACGATCAATCGGATTCGTGCTATCGGCAGTATCGAGCAGGCGGTGCGGTCCGGTGTGGTGACAGGGGGCATCATGGCCGCCTGTGTGCGGCGCAATGTGAAAATGGTGTTGGCCGGCACGATTCGCGATGACGGACCGCTGCCCGGCGTAGTGACAGACTCCATGCAGGCCCAGCAGGCGATGCGTGAGGAAGTTCAGGGAGTCGGGCTCGCGCTCCTGGTAGCCTCCACGCTGCATGCTATCGCGACCGGCAATCTGCTGCCGGCCACGGTGCCGACCGTCTGTGTCGATGTGAATCCGTCTGTCCCGACGAAATTGGCCGACCGGGGCAGTTTCCAGGCCGTCGGCCTCGTGATGGACGCCGCGTCTTTTCTCAAGGAGTTGGCTCGGACCTTGGGGTGGCGCCCATGAGCCGGCTTCTGGTGTGCCCTCCCGAATATTTTCAGATCGACTACGAGATCAATCCCTGGATGCGGCGGACGAACGCCGTGGTTGCTTCGCGCGCGTTCAGCCAATGGCAGGGGTTGATGCGGGTGCTGGAGCAGGACGTCGGCGCAGGGATTGAACGCATGCCGCCGGTCGAAGGTCTACCGGATTTGGTGTTCACGGCGAATGCGGGCGTGGTGGTCGGACGCCGCGCATTGGTCAGCCGGTTCCGGTATCCGGAGCGGCAGCGCGAGGAAGTGTATTTTGAACAATGGTTCCGTGGACAGGGCTACGAAGTTCTGACGCTGGAGAAGACCCACTACTTCGAAGGGGCGGGCGACCTGTTGGGATTTCCCGATACCTGGTTCGGCGGGTATCGCCAGCGAACAGACATCCGATCGTTCCCCACCTTAAGCGAACTCTTTCAGCGTGAAATCATCCCGCTGGAACTCATCGACGGCCGCTTCTATCACCTCGATACCTGCTTCTGTCCGCTCAGCGGCGGAGAGTTGCTCTATTTTCCGGCCGCCTTCGATTCCTATGGCCTGGCCGCCATCTCGGAGCGGATTCCAGCGGAGCGCCGGATTGCCGTGCCCGAGGAGGAAGCGATTCGATTTGCCTGCAATGCCGTGTGTGTCGGCAAGCACGTCGTCATCCCTGCCGGCTGTCCCCGTACGATGCAGAGCCTTCAGGACCGTGGCTATCGCACGTATGCCGTGGAGTTGGACGAATTCATGAAGTCGGGTGGAGCCGCCAAGTGTCTGACCCTCGCGCTCGACTGAATCAGCCGCTCAGGGTCTCGTGCGAAACAGAAACGACAGGTACAAGCCTGCGATGGCCGTCGTGGTGAGCTCGATCGTGAGCAGCATCCGGCTCACGATGGCATCCGGTTGCGGTGGGGACAGAATAAAGTGAAAGCCGAGGAAGGCTGCCGGCTGCGACGGAGGGGTTTCCCATGGTGGCATCAGTATCGAGACGAGCAGCACCACGATCATGCCATAGAGGATATTGAGGTTAAGTTGTTCTTTGGCGGTGGGGTTGGACGTCGGCGGTGTCGCCGCCCGTTCCGTCTCGGATGACACCCCTGCTCCGCAGTGCGTGCAGTAGCGATTGATTTCAGGCAGGGCGCGTCCGCAGGCTGGGCAAGGTTTCATGATGATCGTTCCCGTTGGCCTGTGCAGCGTACCCTGTGTGTGAGTGGAATTCCAGTAGAGACGCGCGCCTTCCGTTTGATCGGTCGCGGCCGTGCGGCCCGTTCGTTGACACCCTTCCGGACCCCTTCCTATAATCCGCCTTCATGACACGATCAGCGATTCAGCGAGTGGCCGTGGTCGGCGCCGGGGCATGGGGAACCGCATTGGCCCGGCATCTGGCAGAAAAACAGATTACCGTGAGTCTCTGGGCTCACGAGCCGGAGGTGGTGCACAGCATTGCCCAACGGCGCGAGAATGCACTCTATCTCCCTGGCGTGCGGCTTCCCGTGACCTTAACCGCAACCAACGTCTTGTCAGAGGCGCTGATCGGCACCGACTGCGTGCTCTTTGCCGTCCCCTCGCATGTGGCCAGGCCCGTCCTGGGCCGGGTCGGACCGTTGTTGCCGGAGGCCGTTCCCTTCGTCAGCGCCACCAAGGGCATTGAGGAGACCACGCTCGATCTGATGACGCAAGTGATGCAGGAGGCGTTGCCGGCGCATATGCGAAACTCGCTGATGGTCCTGTCGGGACCGAGTTTCGCGAGTGAAGTGAGTCAGGGAAAACCGACCGCGCTCTGTTTGGCCGGTCAGGACAGCGACCGGGTGAAATCCATGCAGGCGCTGTTCATGACACCGAGTTTCCGAGTCTATGCCGACAATGATGTCATCGGGGTACAATTGGGCGGGGCGTTGAAAAACGTCATGGCCTTGGCCGCCGGTGTCGTGGATGGGCTTGAACTCGGGCATAACGCTCGCGCCGCCTTGATTACCCGCGGACTGGCCGAAATGATCAGGCTTGGGGTGGCCATGGGGGCTGATCCACGGACATTTTACGGGCTCTCCGGTGTTGGGGATCTGATTCTGACCTGCACGGGGGCGTTGAGCCGCAATCACTCGGTGGGGGTACGCTTGGGACAGGGTGAGCGCTTGGACGAAATTCTTGCGAGTATGCAGGCGGTTGCCGAGGGGGTACGTACCGCCAAGGCTGCCTTGGGCTTGGCTCAGCGGTGCGGGGTGGATATGCCGATTGTGCAGGAGGTCAACGCCGTGCTCTTCGCCGGCAAGTCCTGTCGTCAGGCGGTCGGGGATCTCATGGAGCGCGAGGCCAAGGGGGAGAAGGCACCGTTATGAATCAAGACCAGTTGCGAGCGTTGCTCACGAACGTGCAGCAAGGCACCCTGGCGGTGCCGGAGGCGCTCAAGCAGATGCGCACGCTGCCGTATGAAAACCTGGGGTTTGCGTCGCTGGACCATCATCGGACCCTTCGCCAGGGCTTCCCGGAGGTGATCTTTTGCGAGGGGAAGACGGTGGCGCAGGTCCTCGCCATTGCCAAGACCCTGTTGCGGAAAAACAATGCCTTGCTCGCGACGCGGGTTGAGCCGCTTGTCGCGAGGGCCCTCGTACGACTCAGCAAGCGGGCCACCTATCACGAAGCGGCACGAGTGGTGGCGATTCCACCGCCTAAGCTGTTGCGTCGGGGCTCTGTGCTTATTGTCACTGCGGGGACGGCCGATATTCCCGTCGCCGAAGAGGCGCGCGTGACGTCCGATATCATGGGGAGCAACACCGACACGTTGTACGATGTGGGGGTGGCGGGCTTGCATCGGTTACTCGGCCAGCAAGAACGGTTACACGATGCGCGGGTGCTGGTGGTGGTGGCCGGAATGGATGGTGTGTTGCCGAGCGTGGTCGGCGGATTAGTCCGGCAGCCTGTGATTGCGGTGCCCACGAGTCGTGGGTATGGCGCACATTTCGGCGGCTTGGCGGCGTTGTTGACGATGTTGAACTCTTGCGCGGCCGGGGTCGGGGTGATGAATATCGACAACGGTTTTGGCGCCGGGTGTCTGGCTCACCGCATCAACATGGTGGGGGAGACGGATGGTGATCAGCCTTAATTCTTGACCAGAATCTTGCCGCGCTTGGGCCATGAGAGCATTTGCGTGCGCTGGCCCTTCTCTCCGTTACTCAACAGCTTGACCCGCACTTCATACTCATAGGATCCGACCGGCACTTGCTGTTTGTTGTGATCCAGGCCGTCCCAGGCGAGATCGACTTGTACATGTCGTTGCGGCGTCTCTCCGTTGGCGCTCGGAATCGTTTGCACGTGCTCGTTGACCGGCTGCCGGATCGAGAGAAAGCGTAACGAGGTCATGGAAGACGACGTGACGAGTGCAGAGACCTCCAGCATGAGTTGCTCATCGACCTCTTTCGGCAACTGCACCGTCGCCATGAAATGGAAGGAGCCATCCTGCGGCTTGTACGGCAGCGGCGCTGTGTGAAGAGAGAGAATTTTGAGGTCCGGTTCGGGGCGGGGCACGCTGCTTTTGCTTTTGGTTTTGGCGCTCGCGTCGGGGGGCTGAGCTCCCGGCAAGACGACACTGCCGATGAGCAGCAAGAGGGCGGCTGTGACGACATGCGACACGCGCCGGGCGATGGAGGTGGGGGCGAGTCTTGGATCGGTCATGGGCTTCGGTGTCGTAGACGATGGTCGGCGGAGCCTGTCTCTTGATTGGGGATAACACAGCATCGGTGGGCTGTCAATGAACGAGCGGAATGATTGCTGTCTGGGTGCGGGTCCGGTAAGATGCCGCTCGCTTGCGCGGCATCAGGAATCATAGGAGTGCGGTGGCGACACATCTTCATTTCGACTGTTTCTCCGGCATCAGCGGCGATATGACGTTAGGCGCGCTGGTCGATGCGGGATTACCCTTCACCGATCTCGTGCGCGGGCTGGCGTCCTTGCGCATCGAGGGGTATCGGCTGTCACGTAAGCGCGTGGAGCGCGGGGCGATCACGGCGACCAAGGTCGATGTGCGCATCGAAAGGGGATTTCAGGCCCCGTTGACGCTGGCTCAGATTGCCAGGATTCTCCGGCGAAGCGGCCTGCCGCCTGTCGTGAAAGAACGCAGTCAGGCGGTATTCGATGTGCTGGCCACTGCCGAAGGCAAGGCACACGGTGTCGAGCCTTCGCAGGTACATTTTCACGAAGTGGGCGTGATCGATTCGTTTGTCGATGTCGTCGGCGGAGTGCTGGGGCTGCATCTCCTGGATGTGCAGCGTGTCACGGCGTCTGCGATCAATGTGGGATCCGGAACGTTGATGTCGGCTCATGGCGCATTGCCGGTGCCCGGTCCCGCCGTGGCGGCGCTTGCGGTGGGACTCCCGATTTATGCGAAGGGCCCGGAACGTGAGTTGGCGACGCCGACGGGGATCGCGTTGGTACGGACACTCGCGACCGACTTCGGGTGTCTTCCCTCCATGCAGGTCCGGCGCGTGGGCTACGGAGCGGGAACCGCCGATCCGGCGCAATGGGCCAATGTGCTGCGGGTCTTCATCGGCGATGAACCGGCGTCGAGCGCGGCGGTGGAAACGATCGTGGAACTCCAGACCAATATCGACGACCTCAATCCGCAAGTGTATGAGACGGTCTTCGAACGGCTGTTCGCCGCCGGAGCTGTGGACGCGACGTTGGCGCCGGTCACGATGAAAAAGGGTCGGCCGGGAACCGTTCTGTCCGTACTCGCACCGCGAGAACGAGTCGAGGCGGTGTTGGCGGTGTTGTTCTCCGATACCACCGCGCTTGGTGTTCGCACGCATGAAGTGCAACGGCGCGTGTTGCCGCGGCGCTTTACGTCGGTGCAGGTTCGGGGGCGCGAGGTGCGGATCAAAGTGGCAGATCATGAGCCGGGACGGAGCAAGGCGGCTCCTGAGTATGAAGACTGCAAACGCATTGCCGAACAGAGCGGGAATCCGGTAAAGGACATTCTGGAAGAAGCCATGGTGGCGTTCCGGCGCACGCAGGGCAGAAAGAAGCGGACGACGTGACGGACATGAGTCGATGTAGCCCCCTCGAGACGTCCTCCCCGGAGACGAGATCCTCGCGAGGGCGCCTGTGACGATCCTGTTTTATGTAGGCATGTTTGTGGCCTCGGTCGTCATCACGCTGGCCGGGTGCCATCTGTTCACGAACGGCATTGAATGGCTCGGCAAGCGACTGAACATTTCCGAAGGCGCGGTCGGCAGTGTCTTTGCGGCGGTGGGGACCACGCTCCCGGAGACCTCGATCCCGATCATCGCGATTTTTTTCGGAGCGAGTCGAGAGCAGATGGAAGTCGGCCTCGGCGCGATTCTCGGGGCGCCGTTCATGTTGAGCACCTTGGTGCTCCCTATTCTGGCAGTTCTGTTGCTGCTCTATGCGAAGGTAGGGAAGCGGACGGCGACGTTCAAGCTGAATTACCGCGAGGTGCGCGTCGACATCACCTTCTTTCTGATCAGTTACGTGCTGGCGTTGACCTGCGCCGTGGTTCCCTCGCGACTGTTTCATGCTGCGGTCGCCCTGTTGCTGCTGGGGACGTACGTCTATTACATGAAACTGAAATTCTCCGAGGAAGACGAAGAGTCCGAAGAGGGGGGGGGAGAGCTTGAACCGTTGCTGTTCGCCCGCCGGTCGCCCAAGCCGTCCTATGTGCTGATCGGGGCGCAAGGCATTGTCGGCCTGCTCGGATTGGTCGGTGGCGCGCACCTGTTCGTCACCGCGGCGAATTCCATTTCCGCCGAGATGCAGGTGTCGCCGCTGATCCTCGCACTGTTGATTGCCCCATTGGCCACGGAGTTGCCCGAGATGTCCAATAGTTTTCTATGGCTCTATCGGAAAAAGGATCGGCTGGCAGTCGGCAATGTGACCGGCGCGATGGTGTTTCAGGGCACCATCCCTGTATCCGTCGGATTGTTCGGTACGGCCTGGACGTTGGGACCCACGGCGCTGGCGACGATGGTCCTTGCGGTCATCGCTATGGGGCTGACGCTCCTGCAGACAGTCTGGTCCGGGCATTGGCGCCCCTGGTTGCTGAGTGGCAGCGCGCTGCTGTACCTTGGCTACACCCTCTTTCTGTATACCCATGGCTCGTAAACTCACGACAGGATCTTCGCGCCCGGTGTTGGGTCTCACGATGGGGGATCCGGCCGGGATCGGTCCGGAAGTCATCGCCAAGGCGTTGGCCGATAAAGCGCTGGCCAGGCTCTGCCGCCCGGTCGTGATCGGGTCACGCCCGGTGATGGAACGAACGATCAAATGGTTGGACCTTCCCTTGCACGTCGTGACGTTTGATCCAAGCGGCAAGGCCGCGCTCAAGCCTGGTCAGGTGGCCGTGGCCGATCCATTGGACACACCCCTGCCCAAGTTCCGAATGGGCGTGGCGGCGGCAGTGACCGGCGCGGCCTCTATCGCGTTCATCAAGGAAGCCGTCGCGTTGGCGCAGGCAGGGAGCGTGGGCGGGATCGTCACGGCGCCCATCAACAAAGAAGCGATGAACATGGCCGGCTTTCATTACCCGGGGCACACGGAACTGTTGGCGGATCTGACCAAGACTAAAGAGTTCGGGATGATGATCGTGGGCGGGCCATTGAAAATTATGTTCACCACGACCCATGTGGCGATCAATGCGCTCTCCCCGCTGCTAACGACGGAACGGATCGGCAAGGCTATCCGCCTCGCCCATCTCGGATTGACGAAGTACTTTGGGATCGCACGCCCGAGAATCGGCGTGGCCGCGTTGAATCCTCATGCGGGTGAACATGGGCTGTTCGGCAACGAAGAATCGACCAGCATCGCGCCGGCCGTCAAACTGGCAAGGGCAGCCGGCATCAAGGCCAGCGATCCCTTGCCCGCCGACACGCTATTTGGCAAAGCAGCGCGCGGCGACTACGATGGCGTGGTCGCGATGTACCATGATCAGGGGTTGATCCCCCTGAAACTTGTCGCATTCGGCACCTGCGTCAATTTGACGGTGGGCCTCCCGATCATCCGCACGTCGGTGGACCATGGCACGGCCTACGACATTGCCGGCAAAGGGGTGGCCGAGCACGGCAGCTTGCTGGAAGCCGTGAAGGTCGCAGCCCGCTTGGCTCAATCCTGGTCCCCGGTGACCCACTCATCCCGATAGGGAAAAGGAGTACGCGATCATGTCAGAGACAAGACTCTCCGCAGCGACCATGATCGATCAGCAGGTGAAGGAATTGGACGCGATTGCAAAGCGGACCGTCCAGGACTTCAATACCACCTTGGGCACAGAGCGAATGGGGCAGTGGAAAATTCGGACCGTCGCTCT
Organism: Nitrospira defluvii; assembly: GCF_905220995.1. Classification (NCBI taxonomy): domain Bacteria; kingdom Pseudomonadati; phylum Nitrospirota; class Nitrospiria; order Nitrospirales; family Nitrospiraceae; genus Nitrospira; species Nitrospira defluvii. The sequence goes on along the minus strand of NZ_CAJNBJ010000001.1, from coordinate 745,878 downwards.
GCTTCAGCAACATGCCGGACAGAACGCGGCTGATGAGCTGGCGCGAAAAACTCCCGGCATGTCCTTCACCAACGATTTGATCGAAGAGTTTACCGACGAGGTAGACAGTTATCGCTCCTACCTCGTGGCACTCGCCACTCGCATTCGGGCCGCGGCCCCGCCGACCGCCGGCTAGCTGACAGGGCGAGGTTATGGCTCCCTCACTTCCTCCAGCCCTGAAACGGCTCGGGCAGAACTTCCTCATCGATCCGAACATTGTCCGCAAGATCGTGTCCCTGGCGGCGCTTCGCCCGGAGGATACGGTGTTGGAAATTGGACCGGGACGGGGCGCGTTAACGGCGGGGTTGTGCGCGGAGGCCGGGCGGGTGATCGCCGTCGAAATCGACCCGCAATTGCAGCCTCATCTGCAGGAGACGCTAGGCCACTGTCGCAACCTCGACCTTCGGATCGGGGACGCCCTCGCCTTTCCCTTCGGGACCTTGCCGCCGCACACGGTGGTGGTGGCGAACCTTCCGTATTATGTCTCGACCCCGATTCTCTTTGCGCTGCTCGACGCCCGCGCCCGTCTCGATCGTCTGGTGCTCATGCTGCAAACGGAGGTAGCCTTGCGATTGGCTGCCAAACCGGACAGTGAGGACTATGGAGTGCTCTCTGTGCTCGCGCAAGAAGCGGCGGAGGTGGAACTGGCCTTCCGCGTGTCGCCGAATTGTTTTCGCCCCCGGCCGACCGTCGGCTCCGCAGTGGTGCGTCTCACTATCAAGGCCCGGGATGAAGTCGATCCGGTCCGGTATGAGCGATTCCGGCGTCTGGTACGGGCCGCGTTTGCTCACCGGCGAAAGACGTTGGTCAATTCGTTGCGTGACGAGGGATATCCATCGGAGCGGATTTCCTCGGCGCTTCAGGCGGTCGGAGTCCCCTTGCAGGCTCGCGCGGAGACGCTGACGCTCGATCACTACCGCGCCCTCGCTGCTGCGTTCGACGATGGCGAGTCGGCGTGATCGAGATGGTGTCTACGCGGCATGGGCAGCAGCCGACCGGTCTGCGCAACATTGCCCGTTTGTTTGAAAAGGCATTTTCCCTGTGCTACGATCCGCCGCATGGGTGTATCCACCACGGCAAAGCGCGGTGACGCCCGCTCAGCCCCTTCCCGTCCCTCTCATGTGAAGCGCGAAGTGATCGGGGTTCTCCTGATCGCCGCCGGTCTCTTGATCCTGCTCAGTCTGGTGTCGTTTGTTCCCGGCGACGCCAAGTCGATGGCGGCATCCGGAGCAGCCGGCACTCAGCCTAAGAACATGATCGGGTCGGTCGGTGCGCTGTCGGCGGCGGCCTGTTTCTTTTTGGTCGGCGGTGCCGCCTATCTCTTTCCGATTCTCCTTGGCCTGCTCGGTGCCCGCTGTTTCACGCCGATTCCGCTCACCGTGCGACTCAGACATGCCGGAAGCGGTCTGGTCGCCATGGTGTTCTTGAGCGGGTTGCTGCATTTAGAAGTCACGGCCGTTCCGACGATTTCAAGTGGATGGGTCAATCGCGGCCTGGCCGGCGGGATCGTCGGGCAGGTGCTGGCCGACGGCATCCGCGGCTATTTTGCTACCACCGGTGCGCATATTGTGATCCTCACCGGGTTGATGGTAGCCCTGCTGTTTACCGTGCCCCTGTCGCTGACGTTGTTGCTGCAGCGACTCCCGGATTGGTGGACAGCGGCTCGCGAACGAATGGCTGGGTTGATCCCGGATTGGCCGGTGAAGCAAGAATCGCCGACGAGTCAACCGAAGCGGGCCCGTGTGAAGGTCGCCCGTCCGCCACGCGAGATGGGGGAACCGGAACTGGACCGCGAGGTGCAAGTGGTCGCTGAGGCCGTTGAGCAGATTGCGGCTCCCGTGATCCCGCCGAAGATTCAGCCTCCGATGAAGGTGGAAAAGCGTGCGACGACCTCAGATGAGTCCGCCCCGGCTGTGGCGACAAGCCCATCCGTATCCGACGGCTACGTGCTGCCGGACCCGCAAGAATTGCTCAGTGATCCCTCAGGTCCCATCGCTCGTCTTAGCGACGACGAACTGAAGTTGCAGTCTGAAATCCTGACCAAGGCTTTGAAAAGTTTCGCGATCGAGGGCCGCGTCACAGAAGTGCGCCCCGGGCCGGTCGTGACCATGTATGAATTTGAGCCGGCGCCCGGCACCAAGGTTGCGCGCATCGTGAACCTGGCCGATGACCTGGCGCTCGCGCTCAAAGCCATCAGCCTGCGCATCGTGGCCCCCTTGCCGGGAAAATCCGTCGTGGGGATTGAAGTGCCGAACCCGCATCGGGAGATGGTCTCCATGAAGGAGGTCGTCACCAGCGACGCCTTTTCACGCTCACGCTCGAAATTGAGTCTGGCGCTCGGGAAGGACATTTTCGGCGGTGCGGTCTGTGCCGATTTGAAAACCATGCCGCATCTGCTCGTGGCCGGTGCCACCGGGGCCGGCAAGAGCGTGGGCCTCAACACCATGCTGCTCAGCATTCTGTTCAGCGCGCGGCCGGACGAAGTGAAATTGCTCCTCATCGATCCCAAGATGCTGGAGTTCCAGAGTTACGATGGAATTCCGCACCTCCTACGCCCCGTCATCACCGATCCCAAGTCGGCGGCGCGAGGGCTGGGATGGGTCGTGCAGGAAATGGAGCGGCGATACAAACTGCTGGCCGAGGCCGGGGTACGCAGTATCGACGCGTACAATCGGCGGATTTCCGAGGTGCAGGGTGCCGTGTCCGATGTCTGGCAATCGGGCAAACCCGAACAGGTCGAATTGACGTTTCTGTCCGAAGAAGAACGGCTCTCGAAGGGTGAAGATGCGGAACCGGCCGGCGACAATGGGCCCAGGGATTCGGTCAAGGCGAGCCCGCCGGAACCGTTGCCGTACATTATGGTGATGATCGACGAGTTGGCCGATCTGATGATGGTGGCGCCCAAAGACGTGGAGGATAAAATCGCTCGTCTTGCTCAGATGGCCCGCGCTTCAGGAATCCATCTGGTGCTGGCGACGCAGCGGCCGTCGGTCGATGTTTTGACCGGATTGATCAAGGCCAACTTTCCTGCCAGGATCGCGTTTCAAGTATCTTCGAAAACCGATTCGAGGACGATTCTCGATGCCAACGGCGCGGAGGCGCTGCTCGGTCGCGGCGACATGCTGTACCTCGCCTCGGGGACTGGCAAGTTGATGCGCATCCACGGGTCTTTTGTGTCGGATGACGACGTGCGCCGCGTGGTGGAATTCGTCAAGAAACAGGCCTTGCCGTCCTACTGCCGGGAGCTGCAGTCCCTCAAGGTAGAGGAGGCTGAGGAGGAACAGGCGAAGGACGAGGTGTACGAACAGGCGAAGGATCTGGTGCTCTCGACGGGCCAGGCCTCCGCTTCGTTGATCCAGCGCCGCTTGCGCGTCGGGTATCCGCGGGCGGCACGCATGATCGAGCAAATGGAGGCGGACGGCGTGGTCGGCGCGGCCGGTCGTGATGGACGCCGTGAAGTGCTGGGACGTCGCGGCCCAGTTGGTGGAGATGAGGAATGATGCGGATATGGTTCATCCTGGCATGTATGCTTGTGACCGGAATGCCGGCTCTTGCGCAACCGGTGAAGCCCGATGAGCCGGCGATCGATCTCCAGGCTCTGCAGGAAGTGCAGGAGGTGGTGAAGAAGATTCAGGCGCGGTATGAAAAAACCAAGGATCTCCAGGCCTCGTTCACCCAGAAGACCCGCATCGAGGGATTTGCGACGCCCGTGATCTCCACCGGTCACTTTTACATCAAGAAGCCCGGCCGGCTGCGGTGGGACTATATCGAACCGGCCACGGAAGAAATCTATGTCAATAAAGACGACGTCAAGATGTACGTGCCTGAGCACAAGCAGGTGCTGGTCGGCAAGCTGACCTACATGGCGGCCTCCCAGGCGCCGCTGCAATTGTTGCAGGGCGTAGCCAAGTTGGATGAGGAGTTTGATATCGAACCGGTGGCGACCAAGGAGCGAGGGGCCGGGGGCATTCCGCTGGTGTCGCTGACACCGAAGCAAGGGCGAGCCGAGCCGGAGCGGGCGATTCAGAAAATCGTGATCGAGGTACAGCCGAAAACGTACTTCCTCAAGACCATCGCACTGCACGAGGTCAGCGGCAATGTCGCCACGTTTGAGTTTTCCGAATTGAAGCCGAACAGCGGTCTAAAAGACGAGCTATTTGATTTCAAGGCTCCCGCCGATGTAGAAATCGTGAGGGCGCCGGTGCTGAGCCGACCCTAGCAGGATGGTGAAAACGGCCGCCAGCATCGTTCTCGCAGCGCCGAGATCCTCAACGTACCGCAAGGGTACGCCTCGGTCCTCTGCTCGCTGCGGCCTCGCTGGACGGCCGTTTTGACCATCCTGCGAGCGCACGAGGAGTTCTTTGGGAGCCCAAGGAACAAACAACGCGCATGGATGGCCGGAAAGCCATGAATCAAGACGTGACGAGGGGAGTATGACGCAAGCCTGTGTAAGCGGAGTGACCGAAGCGGTGGATCGGGCTATCGCTGCCCTGGATCTCGACCGATTGGAGCGGGATTATTGGGAGCAGAACGAGTTTCTGTACATCCCTCAATTCTTACCGCGTGAGTTTGTCGAGGCCGAGTTGACGTCACAGGCGCAGGCCCTCAAATCCGGGCTGAACCGGAACTACATCCCCGGACATAAGAAGGGCGGCAGCGTGAGCTATTATACGGTGAGAGAGCAGGCGCCGCAGTTCATGGACCTGTATCGCTCCGATGCCTTTCGGGCCATGCTCAACCGGTTGACCAGGGTCAACCTCCTGCTGTGTCCCGATAACGATCCGCATTCCTGCGCGTTGTATTACTACACGGAAGCCGGCGATCACATCGGGTATCATTACGACACCTCTTACTACAAAGGTGCGCGCTACACCATTCTGATGGGATTGCTCGATCACTCGCAGCAATGTCGCCTCGTCTGCGACCTGTTCAAGGACGTGTCGGGTAAGGAGCCGGTCCACATGGAACTGGCCACGGCTCCCGGCGACCTGGTGATATTCAACGGCGACAAACTCTGGCATGCCGTGACCCCGCTTGGTGAGCAGGAAGAGCGCATTGTGTTGACCATGGAATATGTCACGAATCCCGACATGGGACCGTTAAAGCGACTCTATTCCAATCTGAAAGATTCCTTCGCCTACTTCGGCCTCCGTTCGGTGTTCAAGCGCGCCTATTCTTCCGCTTCCCGGCCATAAGCCTAACGAGCATCTCTCTCGTCTCCTTCCCTTTCTCCATGCGCCCTGCGTGCCACTGGCTGGCTGGTCTGCGCGTGTGCCATGGAGAGGCAGGGGGGCGCGACGGACTGCGGTGGCGCGGACGCCTCTTACGCGGATAGTGACGGGAATCGCAATCGGAAGGTTGTCCCTTTCCCCTCAAGGCTGTCGACCGCGATGGTCCCCGCGTGCCGTGTCACGATTTTGTGGACGATACTGAGGCCCAGCCCTGTTCCCTTCCCCGGCGGCTTGGTGGTGAAAAACGGATCGAAAATCTTCGCCCGCACGGCGGCGGGGATCCCTGGACCGGTGTCGGCGATGGTCACGTCGATCCACGTCCCATCCTGGGCCGTCCCTAGCGTCAAACGGCCTGTGCCGTTCATGGCCTGGACTGCATTGTTGATCAGATTGATGAATACCTGATCGATTTCCCCTTTGTGGGCGCGCAGGAACGCGGGTGTATCAAATTGAGTGACGATGTCGACGTAACCGAAATAGGGCCCCCGTCGAGCCATCTTGACCGCTTCCAGCAGACGTTCCGCAACGTCGACTTCGGTCGCACTCTCCGTACCCGTTGAGCGGGCGTATCCCGCAAAATCCCGAACGACGTGGGATACGTGGCGGGCGTAGCCGACGATGTCGGCCGCAAATTCCTTGATCGTTCCCGGGTCCTCTGCTTCCTGGATCAACTCGGCCATGCTGAGGATTGCCTGCGCCGGGTTGTTAATTTCATGGGCCATGCCGGACACCATGGTCCCTAGACTGGTCAGCTTCTCGGACTGAATCAGCTGATCTTGTAGATGTTTGTCATCGGTGATATCCCACAACACCATGCCGATCTGGTAGGGAGCGGACACCGAAGGGGCGACCGGGAAGAATCGGTATCGATAGAGTCGCTGGGCGACTTCGCATTCACGTTCGGGAGGTTCGCGAAGCGATTCCGTTGAAAGGGTGGCCCATTCCTGCACCAGATGCTGGGTGGCGGCGTTCGTCAGGGCGAGGCATTCGGCAAGAGAATGGCCGACCAGGGATTCACCCGTACGGGAAAAATAGCGATGTGCCAAGGTATTGGCATACTGAACCTGCAAGTCGCGTCCGCACAGTAGGATGGCACCGGGCAGACTGGCCAGCAGATTCTGAGTCATCTGATGGGTGGCTCGGAGGGCCGATCCGGCCTGTGCCCGGTCGATGAATTGCCCGATCTTCATCCCGGTATCGGTGAGGATCTGGATCAGCTGGTGATCGGAGGTGCGAGGCACACCGGCAAACAATTCTAAGACCCCGTGGATATTCGTGCCGGTTCGAATAGGAATGATGCAGGCGCTGCGGACGCCGAGCCGTGAGGCGGTCGGGGTTCGCGTGAAGCGGGCGTCGATCAGGACATCGGGGATCCAGAGCGGAAGTTTCGCACTCCAGGTGAGTCCGGGAAAGTCCATGCCCGGAGGGAATGCACTGTTTTGGCAGAGGGTCATGAAATCGTCCCACCGAGTGGAGGGGCGCTGCCACGTCCCGTGACAGGTAAGTCTGTCGCCGGACGTGTCCCGCTTCCAGAAGATCGCCAGATCCCAAGGCCCCATCTCGCCGGTCACGCGGAGTAACTGCGGGATGGCTTCTTCAAGAGTCCCGACAGCTGCCAGAATGTGGCTGATGGACAGTTGCGCCTGTTGCAGGCTTTCCAGTTGCTTCCGTGTCGTGATGTCCTGAAAGACGACCACGGCGCCGACAGGGCGGCCCTCTTCACGGATGGGACTGGTGACGTATTGGACCGGGAACCTTGAGCCGTCTTTTCTCCTGAAGGTATCATTCTCCATGCGGTGTACGGCGCCGTCGCGGATGGCGGCCTGAAGGGAAAAATGGTCCTGAGGGCGCGTGCAGACCTCTTCTGCGTCCCTAGAGACCAAGGGAGCCAAGGTTTTCCCGATGAGTTCGGCGGCGCTCCATCCCAGCATCCGTGCAGCGGTGGTATTCACAAAGGTTGCGCATCCTTCCAGATCTAGACCGAAGATGCCTTCTCCGGCGCTATCGAGAATCAGCGCGTTCTGATGGCTGAGTCGGACAACGGCCTCTTCGGCCTGCTTTCGCCTGCGAATGTTGCGGATGATGCCGCTGAAAAAGACGCCCTCATGCGTGCTCCATGATGCCAGGGACAATTCGATCGGGAATTCATCTCCTGCCTTCGTCATTCCCACCATTTCAATGGTCTTCCCGATGAGAGCGGGCGATCCTCCTTGCGCAAGCCTGGTGATACCGCTCTGGTGCCCGGCGCGAAATCGCTCCGGCATCACCAGAGTGAGAGGGGCTCCGAGCGCCTCCTGCTTGCTGTATCCGAACATCCGTTCCGCCGCGCCGTTCCACCACATGATGCGGCCCTCATGGTCGGCCAGCACGATGGCATCCGTCGCCGATTCGACCAACGCGCGAAATCGTTCTTCGCTGGCATGGAGCGCCTGTTCGACATGGGCAGCCCGTACGGCCAGGCCTTTGACCGAGAGCGCGCGTTGAAGGACGGCTTTGAGTTCCAGGGAGTTGTATGGTTTGGTCAGATAGGCAAATGCGCCTTTGGCGAGTGAACCGATGGTATTGTCCGCCGTGGCATCGCCGGTCAGGATAATGACGGGGAGGGAGGCATCCAACTCCGTCAGGACCTTCAGGACGGAGAGTCCGTGGAGATCGGGCAATTGAATATCCAGAATCGCGGCGTCGAACCGCATCTGCTGAGCCCGCTGCAGCGCGTCTTCTCCGGACACGGCGCTCTCAACGAGGTAGCCTTCGTGACGCAGCATGTCCCCCAGAGATTCGCGGATGTCCGGATCATCATCGACAATGAGAATAGCGGTGTCCACGGTGTGGCCCCGCTGGTCGGTGAAAAAATATTCGCCACTTTCACCGTCCGCAATCCTTGTGCCGTGCTGTGACCGGTGAGGGGAACCATACGCAGGGTCAACCTATTGATTCTCCAGGGATGAAATCAGTCACGCCTGCCGGCCACATGCAGCGGGACGGTAGTGTCTGCTCAAAACAATGCGGCTATTATCGAATCGGATACAGAGAGGGAATGCGCGGGACGATGCTCTCTATAAGAATGAGCCTACGGTTTGGATGGTGGCGTAGGGGCAAGCGGGAGCGTGAAGTAGAACTTGGTTCCCGCACCGAGTTGGCTATCCACACACATCTGTCCGCCATGTAAGGCCACCAGACTCTTCGTGATGAAGAGTCCCAGCTGCGCTCCTTGTGATGTCGGCATCGCCGATTCGACCTTGGAGAACTCGGTAAAGACATGCGGCAATTGGTCCGGCGCAATCCCACACCCGGTGTCGGCCACCGTGATTTGGGCGTAGTTCGCGTCGCAGATGCTGCAGCTGACCGTGACATGCCCTGAAGGGGGAGTGAACTTGATGGCATTGCCGACCAAGTTGAAGATAATCTGCTCCAGCTTGTCGCGGTCGGCACGCACGGTGATCGGCTGGTTGCAGGGCAGAACCTCGAGCCTGATGGATTTTTCCGCAGCCAGCGTTTGAATGCTCTCCACCACATCTCGGGTGAACTCATCGATCTGTAGTGATTCCGGTTTGATGTCGACGCGTCCGACGTCCAGCCTGGACCAATCCAGGAGTTGATTGATGATCCTGGTCAATCGATCCACGTTGTGTTTGACACGTTGCAGATAGTGGGTTTGCCGTTCGGAAAGCTGCCCCGTCAGCCCGTCGAGCATGTTCTCGATGAAGCCTTTGATCGAAGTCATAGGCGTGCGCAATTCGTGTGAAGCGACCGACACAAATTTCGAACGCCGCTGGTCGTGATCCTGAAGGCGTTCGTTCACCGTCTGTAGCTCGTGGGTCCGTTCCTGGACGCGCCGTTCGAGGTGTTCCGTGAGTGTGGCGAGTTTGGTATAGGCTCGCGCATTGTCCACCGCCACCGCCACGTGGCTCGCGATCGTCATCAAGAGCTCCAAATCCTCCTCGGTGCACGGGATGGTTCCTCGGTCTGCCCCCAAGTACCCCAAGATCCGCTGTTGACTGCGCAGCGGTACGGCGACAAACGAGGAGATTCCCACCTGACGAAGCCAGGGGAGAACGGCGGGGGAGATGCGATCGGCGACCGGTTCGATATCCGGAACAAACAGGGGTTTGCCGCGGATTAGGAGTTCGGCGGCAAAGCCCGCGTCCTCTCGCACGGGAATCTCTAGTTGTCGAGCGACCTCCTCCGCTTCCGGGGGCATGCCCAGCATTTGTCCCACCGTGGCGACGCCTCGTTCGCTATCCCACAAAAACAGCACCATTCGGGCGAATCCTAAATTCTCACTGAGCAATTGAAGGACGGTGGACAGCAGACGGTCGAGGTCCAGCGTGGAGGTGATCGCCGCACTCGACTGATTGATGGTCGAGAGTTGCATCAGATGGCGACGGATGGTTTCCAGGTTGGTCGAAATGGCTTGGTCCCGCTCCTGGAGCGATTTCGTCATGAGATTGAAGAGTGCGGTGAGTTGACCGACTTCATCCTGCGTGGTCGGCACCACGAAGGTGGAGAGGTCTCCCTCGCTGACTTTTCGCGCGCCGGCGGCAAGATTGCGCAGCGGAGTGATAATGCGGCGGGCGAGCAAATTCGTGCACAGAATGCCGGTCGTAATGATTCCGAGGGTGAGCAGGAGAAAGGCGCGCAAGGCCTGTGCAAGTTCCCGTTGCATCGGCACTTCCGTGAGTCCGACTTGGACCACCCCGAATGCGTGCGGCGTTGCCTGGGCACCCTGTGTGCCGTGTGCCTCTGCTTCCTGAAGGGCTAATGCTTCGAGGCGGGGCTCGGATCGCCGTAACACCGGGAGGGCAAAATCATAAAATGTCTCTTCCTGGAGACCGGAGGTCGAAACGAACAGCGTGGAACCGCTTTCCTGAAGAGGAACGGCCCCGGCGGCGGTGAGCCGCAGGTGTGTTACGGTAGGTTCAGAACCGGGGGTCCGGATGAGTGAGGCCGCGATGTCGAGGCTTGGGTAGAAGGGGCGATCGGAGGAACGCAACGTCCCAAGCGGGCTCGTCAACGTGCCCTTGCTTTTCTCTGTCAGCACTTGGCCGTCGGCACTGGTGATCCGCACATACACCACCTCTTCGACGCCCAGGACTCCCGCAATGAATTGTTCGAGCATCGCCCGTTCCTCGATGATGATGCCGTAGCGGACGTTATGTGCGAGGTTTTTGACCAGGATGACTCCAAGGTCCCGCACCTGTTCCGTCATGGCGAGGCGTTTGCTGTGAATGAAATACCAACTCATGCCGGCACAGGCGAGGACGAGGATCAAACTAAACACCACCACGAACTTGGTCCGGAGGCTGATAAAACGTCCCGGACCGCTCGTGAGGTAGGGCGGCGCGGTGGGGGAGAGTGTGGGATTGTTCACGGCTGGTCCTTTCATCAATACAGCTCGTCGGCCTGTTGCTCGATGTCTCGAGGGATCTCGATGCCGAGGAATTTGGCCGTCTTGAGATTCAAGCTGGTTTCGATGCGTTCAGGGTGCCACGGTTTCATAGGGAGCGACAGCTGCCCGTCGAGGAGTTTGCGGCTGAGCTGACCGGCTTGGCGCCCGATGTCGCCGTAGTTGACGGAGAGGCACAAAAGGGCTCCGCTTCGTGCAAATTCCCGTGAAAATCCAATGACCGGGACCCGCTCTTCCAACGCCGTATTGAGAATAAACCGAAGAGACTCGTCGTTCAGGACCGTGGAATCCGGCACGAGCCAGAGGGCATCGACGGACGGAAGTAAGGCTCGCAGGCCTCCGGGGACGTCCCGCTCATTGTTGACCTGAAGCGGGATCAGGTCCGTTCCGTTGGGCTTCAGCAGGCGCCTGGCTTCGTCGATGAGCGCCGTGGTTTTTGCCGGATCGTAGAGCGTGCCGATGTGTTTGAGTTGAGGTAGCAAATTTCTCATCATGGCCAGCTGGCGCTCGATCGGAACCTCTAGGAGAATGCCGGTCATATTCTGGGTCGTGAGCCCGTACTTGGAGGGATCCAACACCATGGCGTAGACCACCGGAATATCGACGATCTCCAACTGAGCCGCCTTTGCCGCTTTCAGGCCCACGGCGAACACCAGGGCTGGATCAGAGGCACGGATCTTTCGCGCAAGTTTCCGTCCCTTCTCCAGGTCTCCCTGCAGATCGTATTCGGACAGCACAATGCCGCTGGGCAGAGCGGCTTTGAACCCGTTGATGGCTTGGTTATAGGCTGCGATATCCGAGGATTTGAGGATGATGACGTCGGTCGCCGAGGCGACCGGCATGCCGAGCAGCAACCACAGGAGGACGACCAGGATGTGACGGAGCGCGAGATAACGCCCAGCGGCGGAAGGATGTGCCACTCTCACGTGTAGACATGCGAACGTCACAGTCTGCGTCCTCATCGAATCAGCCGGCGACACGTCAGGTTGCCGAATGTTTTCCGTCTATTCGCCGGTGAGCCCCTTCGTGTCGTGAATGATGCCGAGCACGCGCGTAGCCACGCCGTCCGTCCCTCTGTAGATCCGTCCCGTCCATGCCAGCCAATGTATCGTGCCGTCTGGCCAAACCACCCGATGCCGGATGGTGATGGAGGTGTGGTCGCGCAGGCTGAGTTCGATGCGGGTCAGGGTCGAGCCGCGATCCACTAGGTAAATCAGGCCGATATACGCGGGATAGGTGCCGGGAAAGGAGCCGGGAGCCAGCCCGAACAGGGCCTCGACGCCGTCCGACCAGTAAAGCCGGTTCGAAGGCACATCCCAATCCCAAATGCCGAGGTCCGATGCGGCCAGCGCCATGCGCAACCGTTCTTCGCTGAGGATGAGGTTGGCCTCGGTCCGTTTGCGATCGGTGATGTCTTGCAAAGCACCGGCCATGCGGACTGCACGGCCTTGCGCATCCCGCTGAACCACCTCGGCCCGCGCGTGAAACCATTGGTACTCCTGTTGTTTGTTGAGAAGCCGGTATTCGACATCGTAGTGGGAGACGCCCTCTTCCATGCAGGCCTGCAACCGCCGGAAGACGCCCTCGCGATCGTCGGGGTGTAACCGGGAGGCCCAGCTCTCGAGAATGTCGGGAAATTCTTCCTCACTGTATCCCAACATCTCCCGCACACGAGGGGACCACCAGACAGGCGTGAGCGGTGAGTGCCAGGGATGGCCGGGGAGGACGTGGCCATCCCAGAAGCCGTCGTGAGAACCACGAATCACATGCTCCAATCGCTCTTCACTGGCATGGAGAGATTCCTGGGCGTGTTTGTATGCCGTGATGTCGCGGGAGATGGCGAGGAGGCGACGCGAAAATCCTTGGGTATCAAGCATGGGTGTGACCTGTACGTCCCACCACTTCGGTTGTCCGCCGGTGGTGGGGCAGAACCCGACGAATTTCCCGATATCGCCGGATCTGGCGGCTTCGAGGGCCGCCATGGCGGCGTCGCGGTCGTCCCCCTCCCAAAACTCAGCCCAGGACTTGCCGGTGTAGGCCACAAGATCTTTGATGTCGAGCAGCCGTTGCCCCGCATCGTTCATGTATTGTAACTGCCCGTCGAGATCCAGAACCTTGATACAGTCGGCGCTGCTGCGCAGGATTTGATTCTTCATCTCTTCGCTGTCATGAAGGGCGATCTCGGCCTCTTTCATGGCGCTGATGTCTTCACAGACGATCAGCACCACCGGGACCTGCTGATCGTTGCGCACGGCGTGGGCGGTTTCCCGTACCCAGATCACACTCCCGTCCTTCCGGACTTTGCGTAGTTCCCAACTCTTGGGCTGTCCCATGTCTGAGAGACAGGATGCGAGGTTTCGGCGGACGGCGTCCTGATCGGCCGGATGGAACACGGCCATGACAGAGCTGCCGATCAACTCTGGCTGGTCGTACCCGAGCCGTTCCGCGCCAAAGCGATTCACGGACAGCACGAGTCCATCGGCATTGACCATGAAATACATAGAAGGGTTATTGTCGAAGAGCGCACGATACCGTCGCTCGCTGTCGATCAAATCTGCTTCGACGCGTTTGGACTCGGTGATATCTTCCGCGAATCCTACGATGCGATAGACCCTCCCTGAGGCATCTCTGATCGGATAGGCCCGATCCCAGATCCATCGCAGAGACCCATCCGGCCGGAGGATGCGATATTCCTCATCGTAGTCCTCCAGGGTTTGTCGGTTCATGGCGGCCTCCTGGATCCGTGAGCGATCCTCAGGATGGATCGCATCGAGCCAGGACGCGGGATGGGCGTAGAGACTGTCACAGGTGCGCCCCCAGATCTCTTCATAGCCTGGGCTGATGTAGAGCACGCGTGTTTTTTCCGGATTGGTGATCCAGAATACCTCTCGGATGTGTTCCGCCAATTGCCGGAATCGTTCCTGGCTTTCCTCGACGGCGCGTTCCGCCTCCTTCCGTTCGGAAATATCGCGGAACACGACCACCGCACCGGCAATGCGCCCCTTTTCGATGATCGGGGTACTGACATATTCGACCGGGATCTGGCCTCCGCTTTTGCGCCAGAACACATCGGTCGAGACCCGGTGCACCAGGCCGTCACGAAGCGCTGCATAGATCGGACAGTCGTCGAGCGGGTAGGCGCTCCCGTCAGGGTGCGAATGATGCAGCACCGCATGCATCGGTTGCTCGATCAGCTCAGAAGGCTCATAGCCGAGCAATTGGGCGGCCGTCGGGTTGACGAACGTGGTCCGTCCCTTCTCGTCCAGACCGTAGATGCCTTCGCCGGCCTGGGTGAGGATGACTTCGTGCAAATGGCGGAGGCGATCGAGAATATCTTCTGCCAGGCGACGCTGGGTGATGTCGCGGATGATGCCGCTGTAAAAGATGGCCCCGTCAGTTTTCCACATGGCCAGCGAGAGTTCGAGCGGGAACTCGGTGCCGTCCTTCCGCAGTCCTTCCAGTTCGACGAGGCGCCCGATGAGGCGGGATTGGCCCGTCTCCCCGACACGGGCGAGGCCGCGTTCATGGGCGGCGCGGTACCGGGGCGGCATCAGCAGACTGAGGGATTTTCCGCGCACTTCATCATCCGTGTAGCCGAAGAGATGTGACGCGGCAGGATTCCAGGAAATGATCCGGCCCTGGTCATCGGCCAGCACGATGGAGTCGGTTGCGGCTTCGACCAGAGACCGGAATCGCGCCTCGCTCTCGTGCAACGCGTGTTCAGCATGTTCGACCTTGGCAGCCAGGGCTTGGACTCCGACTGCCCGTTGCAGGACCGCGCGCAGCTCATCACGGTTGTAGGGTTTGGTGAGGTAGGCAAAGGCTCCCTGGGTCAACGCGCCGACCGTGCGGTCGGTGCTTGTATAGGCGGTCAGAATGATGACGGGAAGTTGCGGCTGCTGCTGTTGTAACGTGAGCAAGACGGAAGTGCCGTCTCCGTCCGGCAAGCCCAAGTCTAGCAGTACTGCGTTGTAGTGGTGCGTACGGGTTTGTGCGAGGGCTTCCGCGCAGGTCACGGCCACATTCACCTGATATCCGTCGTGGTCGAGCAAGTCCTGCAGTCCGAGTGCAATGTCAGGATCATCATCCACGACGAGGATGGAATGAGTGAGTGTTGTTGGTGCCATCGCATCCTCCCGAGTGTTACCGGGCCAATCCTTAAAACCGAAGGGTCAACCATCCCATGACCCGCCTGCTGATGAGGTCCCCCAGCGGGTGTTCCTTGTGCTCATCATTCAGCGCATTGAAGACGGACACCGCGACTTCGGCGTCGCGCATGTAGCCGGCGGCGGCTTTCTGCTGCCAAAATCGGTAGCCTGCGCGCAGGTTGAGCAGGTTGTAGCTGCGGACACGATCTCCCGGCGTTGTGATTCCGGTTGTCGGGAGATTCGCTAATGTCGTAAAGCTCTGTGCAATCGGATAGGTGACGGCACCGACATAGTAGTAACTAATTTCTCCGCTGAGACCGTTCTCCCATTCTGTTCTGAGTCCGGCGCTGACTTTCGAGCGCGGCGCGCCCCGTCTGACCGTCCCGCTGAACGACTGACCGATTTCCTCATAGGCGTAGTTGGCAAATCCACTCAGCCACCGACTTGCCAGAAACTCAATGCCGGCTTCGCCTCCGTAAATATCAGCGGCCCCCGAGTCGTTTACGAAGGTGGAGGCGCCGCCGGAGACGGGCCGGCTGCCGATCAAGTTTGAGACATGGTTGAAAAAAAGATCCGCGCGGATGCGGAGCCGATGTTTCCAGTACCAGCCTTGATATCCGACCTCATAGGAGGAGATCTGTTCCGGGGCGAGTCCGGTCGCGCCGGTCACCGGAACGGTCGAAGAAATCGACGGAGGAAGCGGGAACGGCAAGCCGGTCGGGATCGATGTGGTTACTCGCTGGTCCTGATGAGATTCAAAAAGTGTCGGCGGTCGATAGGCCACGGAGCCTGATAGATGAAAGGTGTGTCCTTCGAGTGGTTGGTACAGCATGGCCAGGCGAGGACTCCAGGTGCCGTTGATCTGGGTGTGAAGATCATAGCGAAGACCGGCCACGATCGTAATGGCAGAGGTGGCTCGCCATTCATCCTGTAAAAACAGGCCCAAGCGGTTTTCTCGACTGAATTGATCGATAGCCGGACTGGATAGCGAGTTGTGCCGATAGTTTGCCCCATAGAGAAGACGATTCATTGAGCCGAGATTGAACGCGTGTTGCACATCGACATTGTAGGTATTGCCGGAAAAGGGATTCGTCGACACGCCATTGCGGTCGGTCACACTGAGGACGTTGGTCAATTGGGGAAGGGGTTTGATCGTGGCGTGGTCTGTATATCCGGACCACCAGGCACGAATGAAAAACTCTCCCTGTTCATACACGACGTTGGCGTAGCCGAAGGACGGGCGAATAGAATTGCTGGTTACTTCTCCGACTTGCCCATCGTACCGATTCGTTTCGACTACCCCTCCGGATACTTGCAGCTTCGATGTTGAGGACAACGCATAGTCCGTTTGGATATTGAACTTGTGCGCACGAAACGCAAGGGCGTCGCCATCTCGCCATTGTTGCGTCTGATCCCGGCCAACCGAAAGCCGATAGCCAAACTTGCCGACAGTCCCGGCATGGACCGCCGCACTACTTATGGTGCCTTGCTCGCCCCCGCCCATTTGTACTGTGGACCCTTTCATTTCTTCCGGTGACTTGGTGATGATATTGATGACTCCGTCAAAGGCGTTGAAGCCGTACACTGCCGAGGCGGGACCTTTGAGGACTTCAATCCGCTTGATCTCAGGAAGGGTGACCGGGATCGATTTCCAATAGACGGTGCCTTGTACGTCGAGATAAATGGAGCGTCCGTCCACCATGACCAGCATTTTGTTCGCGAACGGCTGGTTGCCTCCCCTGGCACTGACATTAAAGTCGCCGGCCGTCATCTGCATGATTTCCAGACCCGGAATGCGGCGGAGGACGGTGGGAAGGTCGGTGGCTCCGGACTGCCGGATGTCTTCGTCGGTGACCACGTAGACGTTCGATGGCGCCTGAGAAATGGGTTGTTCGTATCGTGAGGCGATGCTCACGGTTTCCTCTTCCTTGAGCAGTTCAAGGTCGTTGCTCACCGGGAAAGACAGCGAGTCCTCGAAGATCAGTGGGGCTGTGTCCGCGGCGGCGACACTCCGAAGGGTGATCGCCAAGACCACTGCGAGGAGCGGGGGCGAGGTGCTCTTTATGGCGTCATGCCTCATTGATCGCTCACAATCTGATGGTGACCCAGCCCATGACGCGGCTGCCCAGCATGTCGCCAAGAGGATGTTCCTTGTGGCGATCATTGAGCGCGTTCATGACTGAAACGGCCACTTCGGCCTTGTCATGCCAGAAGCGATAGCCGCCGCGAAGATTCAGCAGGGTATAACTTTCGACCGTCTGGCTCACTGGCGTGGGGAGCGCCGGCGCGAGCAGGGTAAACAATTCGATCAGCGGGTAGGTGGCACCGGCAACGTAGTGCACCGCGACCTCCCCGTTGAGTCCGCTGTCCCACTCGCCGCGCACACCGACGTTCGCCTTCCAATCCGGGCCGCCACGCCGAGAGACGCCGGTGAAGGTCTGCCCGATTTTCTGATAGGACGCGTTCGCGAACCCGCTCAACCACCTGGTGGCCAGGAATTCGATTCCCGCCTCGCTTCCATAAATGTCGGCTTCTCCGCCGTTGACGAGCGTGCGCGCGGTGCCGACGGTTTGGAAGTTGATCAAGTCGGAGAGGTGATTAAAAAAGAGGTCGAGCCTGGTCCGGAGCCGGTGGTTCATCCACCAGCCCTGGTATCCCGCTTCGTAAGAAATGATTTGCTCAGGATTGAGTGTCTGGGAGCCGAACAGCGGAATCGGTGCAAAGAGCGGCGGACTGGTCGGCAGGATACGAAGATCAAGATTCGATTCGAAGAGCGTCGGGGGGCGGTAGGCGACCGAGCCGCTGATACGAAACGTATGCTCCGGCGTCAGGTTGTAGACGAGGGCGACACGCGGGCTCCAGGTGCCGTTGATTCTGGTGTGCAGATCGTAGCGGACACCGGCCACAAGGGTGAGCGATGGCCGTATCTTCCACTCGTCCTGCAGGTGAATCCCGAGGCGATCTTCTCGACCCAACTCGGAGACGGCCGCGCCATCGACCCGGTTGTACCGGTAGTTGACGCCGTAACTGAGACGGTTGGATGGACTCAGGTCGAGGCTGTGCTGCGCTTCGAGGTTGTAAGTCTGGGTGGTGAAGGAGACATTCGAGCCGCCGGTGGCATTCGTCTGTCGGACAAATCGGGAGAGTAACGGGTGCGTAGCGGAGTCGACGGGAATATCGTTGCCTTGCCACCAGCCGCGAATGGAAACGTTTCGGTATTGATAGTGGACATCCGTATAGCCTTGGTTGAACTGCGATTGCGGAATCTGCACGTTCGAGACAGGCCCGTCGAAGCGATTCGTATCGATGAACCCCCCGGCTACCCGTAACGTAGCATCTCCCGAAAAGTTGTATTGCGTGTTGACGTTGAATTTATTCGAACGAAACGCCAGCGCGTCATTGTTCCGCCATTGCTGATTCTGGTCATGGCCGATGGAGAGACGATAGTCGAGTTTGCCCGCCGATCCGGCCTGGACGGCGGCACTGGAGATGGTGCCGAGTTCCCCGCCGCCGAACTGCAACGTCGTGCCCTTCATGTCCTGAGCGGACTTCGTGATGATGTTGATCACTCCGTCGAAGGCGTTGAAGCCGTAGACGACAGAGGCGGGCCCTTTCAGCACCTCGATGCGTTTAATCTCCGGGAGGGTGACCGGAAGCGATTTCCAGAACACCAGGCCTTGTCCGTCGATGTAGATGGAGCGACCGTCCACCATCACGAGGAGTTTGTTGGCGAACAGCTGGTTGTCGCCTCGTGCGCTGACATTAAAATCGGCGCCTGTGACCTGCATCACATCCAGCCCGGGCACGCGGCGGAGAATGGTCGGGATGTCGGTGGCGCCGGATTGGCGGATATCTTCGTCCGTAATGACGTAGACATTGGAGGGGGCTTGGGAAATTGGCTGTTCGTACCGCGTGGCAATGCTGACGGTCTCCTCTTCTTTGAGAAACTCTAGTTCTTCCCCGGCGGACAGGTGATTCGATTCACCCGTCGCGGAGAATGGCGGATCCTGAGCCTGACCAAAGGTGACACAGCAGAGGCTGATGAGCCCTCCGCAGGATGACAACAGCGTAGGCCGCCACTGAATCGTCGGGTGTGTGCGGGACTTCGGCGATGGATAAAGGGATGCACGTGGGGAAGAGGGGAGAGAGGGGGCGTAGAGCCGATGGATTCGAAGACGCATAGCATACCGTGAAGCTCTGCCCGAACATGTCTTGCTTGGTCAAAGGGAAGAGAAAAACCGGACCTGTCTGGATCACATTGTGCTCACGCAAAAGGCATGCTTGTGAGGGCGGTGCCCTACAGGTCGGCTGTCAGAATACCGGAAGGCGCTACGTGAGAGATGCGGGCTTCGTGAGGCGCAGGCAGCAAATGGAGCTGGCAGGCGGAGCCGCGTATCTAACCGGATACGGATTGTATGTGTTCAGATACAGGCATGTGGACGGCCTTGTTCGCGCGAGGCCGCCCTGGCTTGAGGTCCTGAAGCCGCGGGGAGAAGGGGCGGCCGTTTTGAGTCTCCAAATTGTGGAGCAGGTCTTCGATCGCTGAGGAAATGAGCCCAGCCATGGTCGTCCCGGATGTCCAGTAGGCGGCATCCCGCATGCGTTCGAGTAACTCGGTCGGCAGGCTGACGGTCATACGCTGGCGCTTTTGAGGTCGTAAATAGATGAGTCGATTCATCGTGCAACTCCTTTGCACGAGAGGCACGGAGCCTCTCTTCATTCTCCCTTTGTTCCCGCGTCAGGCCGCACGGTTCCTTGTGCAGATCTGAGCTTAGTCCGATTAGACTCCACGATGTGTAGGATGAGTCTCACGCCGATGTGCAGCGCCGTCTTTCCAAACCGCGACAATCAGCAAAGCCAACATGCCGCTGACTCCTACCAGGAGACCGCCCATGACGAGTTCCATGTCAGGCTCCTTTCTGTTCGGATAAGCCTGGTCCTGCATGCAGGACGTCGTGTCATGTCGTGACGTGCTGTACTGCAGCAACAGGCGTGCCATGTTGTCCTGGCGCGCCAGATGAGTTGTGACGATGCAGAAGCGCCCTGCCCACTCCGGGTTTCGCGATGCATTGTCGTGGATCACGAGACGTTCGCTGCTGAGCACAAGGGGTAGGATTGTATCGAATTAGATTCTGGCCGTATCGTATTTGATACGGGGGCATCACTAGAATCCTTGACTACGTAGGGAGGCAAGGGGGCTGGAAGCGCGAGTTCTGGGATGGCGAGGGGAAAAGTGCCGCGTCTTCGATGGGGATGAAGACGCGGCGGGTGGCGTGGTCAAAGGCGGACAACGTCGCGCTGGATGGGCACGATCCAGAAGCTATGACATGCGGCCGGTTCAACATCAACAACCGGCGGCGGTCGTCCAGCTTGGCCCCACGCCTCAACCTGTTCTCGGCTGAGTGACGGATTTAGGAGTCTCTCTATCAGAGGAGAGAGGCAATCACTGTGCCCTCGCCATGAGGGAAATGGTGCCAATGAGTATCGCCGGTCCAGTGATGCGGGGGGTTAGTAATTAAACCGTAAGGAGAGTGAGCCGGCATGAATGAGCGTGTCATAGCGGCCGTTGACAGTTGGATTCTGGTTGCCGGCCACGGTTCGAACCTCATAGATGGCGGCCTGATAGGCGAGATCGATAGCGAAGAGTTTCGGTTTGAGCGGACCAATACCCAATTCGCCGCACCGTATGAGTCCCAGGAAGGACCCGTTGGCATGGCAGGCCAGCCCAATTCCCACCGAGGGGATGTGGGAGTTAGCGGAAGGCACCCCGGGATTGAAGGTGCGGTCGGGAATCTGGGTCTGCTGGTTCATATACCCGGCCCGCAGCGCGACATCCCAGTCAGGTATGGCGGGCACGTGCAACCAGCGATATTCCGTGCCGACCATGGCTGTGTACCCGCTCTGCCAGTTTTGTGGAAAGGGCAGCAGCGCGCCATTGGACAGATGGATGTCGAGGGTGCGGTTAGCTTTCCAGCCGACGTAGTCCACATCGAATTCGAGTTTCCACTCGCGATCGGCAGTGCGGACCGGCCAGACGGCCATGCCGCCGGAGAAGACTTGTGGGAGCACAAAGGTGGCCGCGGTGTTGGCCACTAATGCCCCATTAGCGAGCAAGGTACCGGTGAGATGGAAGGTGGCCTGGCTGCGATAGACCAGGCCGATATTGACGAGTGGCTTCCCGTCGCTGTTGCGGAATGGCGTGTAGAGCAGGCTGAGGTTGAAACCCGCCGTCGTATCACTGCCGTTGATTTCAACCAGCGAGCCGGAGGCAATGCCCAACCCGCCAGGCCAGACGGATTTCTGCTCCAGGTGCCCTTCGCCAAACAAGCCCGAAAACGTGTAGATGTCGGCGCCCAATCCAAACGACAACTGGTCGTTGAGTTTGTAGGCAATGGTCGGTTTGATGTCCAGCAGCGGCAACGTGGTAAAGGTGAGTGCGCTGCGGAAGGGGCCATCAAGCGGATATCTGGTGAGGGATCCAAAGGGATTGTTGAATCCAATGCCGGCGCTGAAGTTGCCCAGTGCCGACAGACCGAGATCTTTGAGGTTGGCCGTAAGGTAAACATGACCCGGAGGCGGCCAGGCCAGGCTTCCGTTACGATCCCCCGTGACCTGCGTGCCGGTTGGACTGGTGAACTGGGTGACACCACCGATCAGTGAGGTCCCGAACAGGGTCTGGAAGCCATGCAACTGTGTCATCCCGGCCGGATTGTAATGCAACGCGGAGGGGTCATCGGCCTGCGCGACGAATGCGTTTCCCATGGCGGCGGCAGCGGCTGACTGTCCTTGGAGGCGAGGGGTCTGGGCGTGAGCGTTCATCGCCACAAACAGACAGTCCCAGAGCAGCCAGGTCATAAACAGCAAGAGGATATGGCGGGAGCGCGGCGTGAGCAACATAGAGCGATCGTTCTCTTATTCAGTCGGGGTGAACGGAGCCGTTTAGAAACCAACGATCAATGATGTGCCGAAGCCTGGTGGCATCAAAGGGCTTGAGAAGGTACCCCTGGGCTCCGGCCTCCACCGCGGCCATCGCTCGGTCCAGCGCCTCCACGGCTGTCATCATGACCACCGGGAGTGTGGGGCGGTTGGGCCGTAGTTGACGAAGGACATCGAACCCGTCCATTTCCGGAAGGGCGATATCCAGGAGCACCCCATCCACCGGTGTGTCGGCCAATAGGCGTAGCGCGGTCTCTCCATCCGCAGCTGTCTCGACCTGGAAGCCTTCTGATTCCAGGCGATCCCGCAGGAGATCGCAAATGTCCGGATCGTCATCCACCACCAGCAGCCGGCGGCGGACCGACGGCAGTTGGACGGTCGGAGTCGATGTGCGAGCATGGAGGGGGATGGTGAAGGAAAATTCTGTCCCCTGATCCAGCGCGCTGTGAACTGCAATGGTGCCGCCATGCAACTCCACCAGATCTTTGACGATCGCGAGTCCAAGCCCCAGCCCCTTCGTCTGGCTCCGCTCCTGATGGTGCACGCGGAAAAAAGGATCGAAAAGCTTCGGCAGGGCGTCGGGGGGGATGCCTTGACCGTTGTCACGGACCACAATTCGGGCCATCTCATGGTCGGAGATCGACAGATCTACCGAGATGTGCCCCCCCTCCGGCGTGTACTTGATAGCATTATCCAGCAGATTCGTCAAAATCTGGCTGAGTCGATCCGGATCGGCCCAGACCAGCAATGCGGGATCGGGACTTTGGAGTTCGATCTGCAGGTGTTTGGTGATCGCGAGGGGAAGGAGCTGTTCAATGACGTCGGTCGCCACCGTTTGAAGGGAGATATGGTCAAAGGACAACACCAGTTTGCCTGCCTCGACGCGAGAGAGATCGAGCAGGTCGGTGATCATACGCGCAAGCCTGGTTCCGTTCGCCTTGATGCGGGTGAGGTATTGCTCCTGTTTGACGTTCAGGGAGCCGACCAGTCCTTCGAGCATGTTGTCCGCAAACCCGACGATGCTGGTGAGCGGAGTACGTAGCTCGTGAGAGACGTGGGCAAGGAATTTGGATTTCAATCGATCCATCTGTTTGAGTTGCGCGTTCGCGGCTTCCAGCTCCGCGGTACGTTCCCGCACGCGGGCTTCCAGGCCGGCGTTGAGCGACTCGATCTCCCGATAGGCCTGCGCATTGTCCAGGGCACTGGCGACTTGGCTGGCGAGGGTGACCAGGACATCGAGGTCGTCTTGGGTCAGTGCTTGATTGTGCGTGCGGTCGACTGAAAGAGAGCCGATGACGGCATGGTGTGTTTTGAGCGGAACGGTGATGAAGGATTTCACATTGACCATGCCGATCAATTTTTGATCGAAGGGGTGGAGCCGGTCCCAGATTTCGTGGATATTGTTCGTCAGCACGGGTTCGCCACGAAGGAAGACAGTCCCTTCCACACTATCGGGGTCAGTAACGGATACTTCTTGCGTCCGTAGAAAATCCGCGACTTCCTGCGGCATGCCGCGCACACGAAAGTCGTGCGACACGTTTCTGGTGCGATCGAACTGCGTGATCATGGCGCGATCGTAGTGCAGGTCGCGGACGATGGTATCCAAGACGTTCGTCATCAGTTCTTCCCGATCGAAGGTCGAACTGAACAGCAGTCCCGCACGGTGTAAGGTTGTTAACTCGTTGACCTTCCGACGTAAGGTGACGGCGGTGCTCTGTTGCTCCAGATAGGCCTCCCGCAGTTCTTCATGGCGGGCGTCTACGACCTGTTCCTGATCACGAATCAGTCTCTGCAAGGGTTTGGCGGCCTGGCGCATGTGGCTGGTAATCATCCACCACAACAGCGACGCCGGAATCGCGGCGAGGCCCAGGGCCTCGATGGTCGGAACGTTCGGCCAGCGAATGTGTACGTACGCGAAGGTCCCTCCCGCCACGAGCAACCACATGGCTAGTGGGATGGAGCTACGGACTTGTGGCGTCCAGGTGAATTCCCATTCGCAATAGGGATCGCCGTTGGCGGTGCAGGAGAGATCGCGGACTGTGGCGGGCGGTGTGCCGTGCAATTGGGTCTGCACCCGGGCGATGCTGGTCTTGCAAGAGAGGCAAATCACATCGACACAGCGTTTTCGGTACGGACCGAATTGGGCGAGTGCCCGATCGGTAAACGTCATGCGCAGGACGGCCGATCGTCGAGTGACTCGACCGACCTCAAACTCCAGCACGTCGCGGACATATTTCCTGCCCATATGGGGCCACATCTTGTAGAGCTGTGGCGTCGAAAACGGGCGGCAGAGAATTTGGATCAGCGGCGGAACTTTGCGATGCGTGCCGACATTGACGTGGAAGTCTGGGTCGCCGGAGAGCTGCTCGCAGAATTCCCGCAGGTAGCAGACGAACTCATACGAATAACTGTTCCAAATGTTGCGGAGAAAGTCCGGGGTGACGTGATAAGAGCGATCCGGAAGGCGCGCATTCAGGAGTCGACACAGTTCCTCGATCGCATGGGTAGCCGCTTCCGTGCCGGCGGTGCGTGTGAGGTAGTCGCACATGTAGTCCACGTTGGATTGGACGACGACTCCGCTGATATCGCAGATTTTCTCTCCCCGGTCATTCAGGCCGAAGGGGCGAAACTCCATGAATGGCCGTTCAAGGATCGAATGGTCTTTGGAGAGGAGATCGGTCATGCGTGAGCGGTCTCGTCCGATGCGTCTCCGGCGTGCACGGGAGCCATCAGATGGTTCGGGCGTCCGTGGACTAGTCCAGATTCCGGCAGGCCGGCGTATTCGGCAACACCAGTCTGTCGAGATCACAGGTCTTCAAGTATTCGATGATGGCCCAGCGGTCATTCACCGGTAGTTCACATCCCAATACCCCGTTGCCTTTTGCGCTGTCGCAATCCGGCGTATCGGTAAATTCGTGGCCACGGTTGCTGTTACCGGGTAATACGGTTTTGAATTCGAAGCGTGCGGGTTGACTGGGCGAAGGGGGAAGGCCGGTACAGTCTTCGACGACAAACCCCACCTTCTCGGTGTCAAACTCCATGTTCGGACTCAGAGCGAAACAGACGCGTCGTTCTCTCGCGGGGGAGAGCAATTCGTAGAGGTTCGGGATCGATCCATTGTGGAGGTAGGGAGCGGTGGCCCATACCGCCACATGCGGGCGAGCAATGTACTGGGCTTTGTCTCGCCAGATGTTGGGCCGGTTTCGATAGACAGGCGCATTCGTGGCGTTGTTCACGGCCATCAATTCGCTCGTGACGTATTCCGACGCTTCTCGCGCGGAAATTCGCCCACGCCCCAGAAAACTCGTGTCCACGGTCCGTTGGGAAAAATTCTCCAGATAGAGGGGATCGGTGCCGATTTCCTGGAGAGGCACCATCGTGATCTGGAGGCTCGGGCCGCCGTCGGACGAGCCGGATATTCGTGCGGGGACATGGCAATGGGCACAGAGGTTTGGAATACCCTTGGCCCTGTTGCCGTGGTACAGGTCCTTCCCGCGTGCAGCCAGTTCCCGATTGATGGGTGGGAAGGCGGATGGCCATTGCGGTGGAGGCAGGCGGCGTGCCAATTCTTCGAGGGTCGTGAGGGAATCGACATTGACGGACGAGCGGAACAGGCCGTTTTTGTCTGAGGGAATGGCGGCGCCGGGTCGTGCCCAATTGAAGAGGCCGGCGTTGACGCCGATCACCTGGCCGATATTCCTCGCCAGTGGATGTTGAATCGACCCAGCCCACTGAACCCAGTCATATTCCCACACGCCCCACAGCGGAGGAATACTGACCGGGGCATTTGCAGGTCTGAGATTGTCGGGATGGAGCATGGTAAACACCATATTCCCTCCCCGTCCGAGCGCATCAAACCGGCCCGGCCCCCACTGCTCAGGCGAAAGGTCTCTCCCACTACGTGAAATCAGCCCGTGGGTGTGCATTCTCACATCCTGCGCCAACTTGGTGAGCGTGTAGGCGGTTACGGCTTCTCCACGACTGGTCAAGACGCGGGTGGCGAACGTCTTAAACGGCTCGGGTGGGGCCTGCTCCTTCAGGGTCTGGAGGAATGCGGACAGATCAGGGGGGATCAGCGCGCCCAGCCGTTGGATGAGGGCGCTGAGGAATCGTGCGTTGTATTGGAGCGAAGGGCCGCCCTCGATCTTGATCCGCTGACCTTTGTAGCTGAACTGCGTGGTGTGACAAAACGAACAGGTGAATCCGGCCTGAGGCACTGAGATGTTCGGTCCTTCGGTCTTCGCAAAACCGACCGGAAGTTTATCGATATGATCCGGGTCGGCGACGAGGCCGGTCGCCGCGAACATCTTGGTGAGCGATTCATCTTCTAACGCGATGAGCCAATCATAGGGAATCAGCTGAGTGCCGGCCGACAGGTGGTACCACTGCTGTAGCTCCTGGTCCGACAATCCCTGGTTCAGAGCGCGGGTAGTATTCGGGGGCGAGACTGGATCGATTGCCCGGCAATGCAGGGGAGAGAGGGTGAGCAGCAGGGTGGTCAAGACCAGGGTCCGGCTCAGACGGATGGGCATGGTTCATCTCCTCATAAAGGACGACCTCAAGGAATCAGGACATGCACGGTTGGTCCGGTTCTCGGACCACCGAGTCGGCCGCACTCTGGTGACATCAACAAGGGTGGCGATTGTGGAGCGATGAGTCACGCACACCTCACGTTGCAGAAAGCAACACACATGCCATGATCGCGGTCGAAGGGTACCTGGATCGGCCCACGAATGCCAATAGATTTTGAGCAGGTGGTCGACGGAGGGGCCGGAGCAGCGTGGGCATGCTGCTCCGCCTGGGGCAAAGCCCATGTTTGGTGGTCGAGAGTCGCTGTCGGTAAGTATGCGGGGGGGGCGTGCGTCTACTGATGCAGGTGTTTCATGGCCGCGGCGCAGAGGATGATGAAGAAGCCCATCCAGAGCGCAGCGCGTTGGAAGGGAATCGACTCATACGTCTCGCCTTCCTCTTCTTCGTCCTCATCGGACTTGAAGATGACGGTATACAGGAACAGTGTCAGCAGACAGAGGACCAGGATGAGCTTGATGCAGAAAATCCAGAGATACTTCGGATGGTTCTGTAAACCCTGACCGGTTTGCGAGACGAAGATCTGATTGACGTAGTGGAGGTTGATGCCGCCGGTGAATAGCAGGACCACTAACAGAATACCAGCCACACGCTTGTAGTGTCGATAGAATGCGTCGATGATCGGGCGGATGTATTCTTTCGGGAGCCCGCCCTCACGAAGCCCGGGAGTCACAGCCATCACGAGAAATGCCAGGCCGCCGATCCAGATGACGGCAGACAGCAGATGAAACCAATGGTTGACGATGGGAATGAGCTGATTGAGATCGAGAAACAGGCTTTGTACGGAATCCATGGTCGATTGGTGAGGAGCGGGAGGCGATGGCAGCCAGGTTCATAGAGTCACTGCGGTGCCGGTCCCTTACTCTTTCCCTCTCATGTCAAAATTGAAGACCGGTGCGTCGTTTCCAAATCGCTTTTTTCTCAGTTCTTCCATCAACTCGATGGTGATGAGGCTGATCCCATTTTCCCGAGCATGCCGTTCCACGCCCTTCTTGACCATAGCACGGAGAAAGTAGGGGATCCGACTCAGCCGAAGCTCTGACGCTTCGTCCCACGCAACGGCTGTCTCTTCCGGAGTATTGAAGGCGACTTTGATTTTTTCGCCACCTTTAGGCGTGTAGAGGCACCACTGGTCCTCATCTAGCCAGTCGCCATGGTCGACATAGGGCCGGGCCCGACAACCGCCGCAGATATCCGTGTATTCGCAATCTCCGCATTTCCCCTTCAACTGCGGATAGCGGAAGGAGTTGAACACATCCGACCGTTCCCAGAGATCAACGAAGCTCGCCTCGCGCACATTTCCGGCCGACAGCGGCATGTAGGGACAAGGGGTGAGTTCTCCGTTCGGCGTGACACGCGCATAATTGGTGCCGGCCAAACAGCCGCCGCCCATGTATCCCGTCGCCTTGGTGAGGGGAGAATTGGGATCTTTCTCGTACGCCAGCCGCTTGAAATGGGGCGCGCAGCGCGCCCGCACCAACATATCCTTGTATTGGTCCTGACAGTCGACCAGGTAGCCCAGCACTTCTTCGTACTGCTGCGGTGTGATGTCGGTCAGTTCCTCGCCGCGTCCGGTGCAGACCATGAAGAACACATTCAATACCCGTGCGCCGAGCTGGTGAGCCCATTCCACCACCTGAGGCAACTCTTGATAATTCATGGGTTGGGCGCTGAAGTGTACTTGGAACTGGAGGCCGTTGCGCTTGCAGGCTTCGATGCCGGCCAGTGCACTGGCAAAGGCGCCAGGGACACCTCGAAACTGGTCGTGCTTTTGAGGATCAAGGGAGTCGATGCTGATTCCAACTCCCATCACGCCGATCTCGACCAATGTTTTGGCCATGCGATCGTTGATCAACATGCCGTTGGTGCCGAAGACGACGATAAAACCGAGTCCGACGGCATGGCGGGCTATGTCTAGAATGTCCGGTCGCACGAGCGGCTCGCCGCCGGTGATCACCAGCAGGCATCCTTTGTTCACCTCGGCGATTTGGTCGATCAGGCGAAAGCATTCTTCCGTGCTGAGCTCGTCGGAGCCGCCACCGGCTTTGGTGGTGGCATCGAGGTAGCAGTGATCACATTTGAGGTTGCAGCGCTTGGTGAGGTTCAGCGCCACGAGATACGGCTTGAAGTCATCGACGGTCCGGCCGTCGCCAGGCCCTGTTGAGGGGGCCTCCGGAGAGATGAACTTGGAGATCTGTTGCTGAAGTGACCCCAGCTTGTCGCCCAAGAAGGGGAAATTGAGAACCGGCAGTGACTTTCCCATCACCGGTTCGCCCCGGTTTTGGAGGAGCCGGTTAAGTTGGCAATCATGTCCTTCAGATTGCCGGTTTTCATGGCGTCGGCCATGTAGCCCTTGGCCTGTTCAATGCCTTCCGTCGCCACTTCCAACGTAATGACCGTGGTCCCGATCTTATCGGCGTGCTTTTCGATCAAGGCCTTGGTGCATTCCCGCATGAACCCTTCCGGTGCGCGGTCCAGGCGGCCCTGGGCATCAGGCGTCCATGTATATGGGGAGAGGGGTGCTTCAGCCTGCGCGACTCCGTTGCCGTTTGGCGCATGGGCAGTGGTTCCGTTGGCTTCGGCTGATGCCGGCTCTGGTGCGGTGCCGGTGCCTTTATTGGCGAAAATCGGCGTGTAATCTTCGTCAGCCGCTTCCTGAATCATGGGCGCTGCGTATTCGAGCGTGATCGTCGTCATGCCGAGCTTGCGAGCGCTCTTTTCGATTTTGGCTTTGGCCCGTCGACGTTGGAACCCGGCCGGAACGGCGCGAATGGCCTCCTTGGCATCCTTCGTCCACTGCATCGGAATGTCGTCGTAGGCGACGTCGGTCTCGAGTCCGCCCTCCGCTTTGGCCGCTGCCTCGAAGATCGACTTATCGACCTGTTTGAATCGATCGCCGTCAGCGCTACACACCGGACACTTCACCGGGGTATCGCCCTTGCCGATATATCCGCAGCCGTCACAGACGAAATAGTTCTGGCTCATGCGATCCAGGTAAGCCTGTGTTCCAGGGCTATGGGTCGGCTTTTCTTCCACGACCTGAGTCATCATCCCGCTGAGGGTCGAGCCCATCAGATCCTGTGCGACGGAATCGTCAGCTTGCATCTTGTCACGATCAATACCGGCGGCGTCGAGGTTTCCGCCGAGTGCTCGCATCGCGTCCATCGCCCCTTTCGGAAGAATATGGCCGACCGCGGCGTCGACGACCGTGTTGCTGATGATCGTATGTCCCTTTTCGATGGCATAACGATGAATGGCGGTCTTGGCGACCCCGCGGGCAAACACGGGAATTCGTTCCATACGTCGCAACGCTTCTTCCGTCCAGGCGATCGTATATTCCGCCTGCGTGTCGATGGGTGGGACATACTTGCGATTCGACACCAGAATGTTACAGGAGGCGGAGCGGAGTAGGTTCTCCGTGTTGCTGCCGATGTCCATATCTTCATCGCTGTGGACGCCGATACGACCAACGATGAGAAGCCACGGGTTCTCTTTCCGCACGTATTGAATGATTTTTTCGAAGGCCTTGCCGTCCAGCAACGTCGTTTTGACGTCGGTTTGTTCGGCTTGGGCGATTTCACGGGAAATATCGAGATGCGATTGGTAGATCTTGGCCAGCCCGCTGTCGATGACCTCTTCGTGCAGCTTTTCCTGCTCCTTGAAGCGGAAGACCTTACCGGCCTCTTCGTTCAGAACGCCGGAGATGCTGTGAAAGGCGGCATAGTGGAAGTAGGGATCAAAAGCGGAAATCACTTCGACTGGTACATTGAACGCCTTGCCGAGCGCCAGGCCGGTCATGAGCCCGCCGAAGGAGTAAGGGCTGCCGTCCACGGCAACTACGATCTTTCCGCTGCCCATCGGTTGGGGCTGCTTGATGATCAGCATGTCGGAGTTCCGGACGCGTCGCAGAACCCGTTCGGTGTTGCTGCCGATCACGCTATCCTTGACGGCGCCGACCCCCAAGGCCCCCATGATCACGAGATCGTAGGCGTTGGTGTTGATATCTTCAGCCAGGACTTTCCAGTTGCGGCCTTCCAGCGAGCGACGCTCCACCGGCAGGTTGGCTTCGTTACATTTCTTGTCGACGTAGTCGAGGTAGGAGTCCGTGATGATCTGGAGTCCACGAGTGATCAGGGAATCGTGAATCTGGCGCTGCCGGTCCAGCTCCTTCTCGTCGTGATATTCCTCAGGAAGCCCCGCTTCCATCTGCTTGAATCGTTTATCGTGCATCTTGGCGGCATAGACGTGGCTTCCCACAATCTTGGAGCCATAGGTTTTCGCCAGTTCAACTCCGACATCAACCGCTGTATTGGAATGGTCGGAATTGTCGACCGGGATATAAATGGTCTTGTACATCGAAACGCCTCCTAGGCAAACACTCTATAGGGGGAAGAGATCAGAGAACCGCCAGGAATTCAAACGGTTGAATGGAACTTTACCCCAAAAGAAGCGGCATGATAGCACCGTGTTCTCGGGGAATGCAAGCAAACCCATGGCTGGCAGATGGTCTGTGGATAACGGCTAACCCGTTGGACTCACAGCGGTCTTTTCCGTGCTGGTAGCGGTCGGTTGGGAAGGGCGGCGCGACCGGAGGATTTCCTCGAGGGTCAGCAGCGCGTCTCGTCCGGAGTTGTTTTGAATGCCACGAATGAGATTGGCATCGGCATAGTGGGCCTGGTTGGGTTTCGACTCGGGCGTCGCGGTTTGAGAGAGCGAGCCGGTCCAGGCTCGAGGGTCGCGGCTGCCTGCTTTCTGCTGCCAGGCCGTGAGACAGGCCTTGGCGATGAGCTTATTGAGCGGCGCCGGGTTATAGAGTAGTTTGCGGATGCTTGTTGGCGTGAGCATGAGCGGATTGTATCCGGCGGACAGGTACCCTTCCTCCAGCAGCCGATGCTCCAAGTCTGTATTCGGTTGGATTCCGAGGAAGAACATCAAGGGAAAGACGCGTTCCTCTCCCAAGATCGCCGCGACCTTCTTGTAGGACTCAACGCTTTGGAGCAGACTTTCTTCGGTCTCCTTCGGGGAGTTCAGTGAATAGTTGAGAATCACCTTTCCTTTGAAGCCGGCTTCGGCCAGGTATCGGCATCCATCGTAGAGCCGTTCGAGCTTGAAGCCCATGTGCAGGTTATTCAACACCTCCTGCGATCCGGAGGTAATAGCCACTTCCAAATCCCCGACACCAGAGCGCACCATCAGCTTCGCCAACTCCGGGGTGATCAGCGAGGTGCGGATGTAGCCGGACCACTCGATCTCCAGCTTTTCGCTCAGGATTCGTTCAAGGATCTCCGTGCACTGGGGATAGGCCTCTTTCCCGGTAATAAACTGGGCGTCGGTGAACCAGAATCGTCGCGCCCCCCACTGGTGGTAATGCTGGGAAATGTCCTTCACCACCATCTCCGGCGGGCGGTACCGAACGCGTTTTCCTTCAATATAAGGATAGAGGCAAAACGCGCAGTCGTACGGACAGCCTCGTTTCGTTTGCACACCGATCGATTCATCCATGTAGGCGGCGTGCTGCGGGAAAATCGACGTGAGATAGGGGAGGTCGATTGTTGGTGCGTCAAGCAACGCCGGTGAGCCCTGCTCGCCTTTGCGCGTCTGCTTTCCCTCGCGAATGATATAGCGCTCGTGTTCGAGGGATTCGCCGTTGACCACCTTCAGAATCGCATCTTCCCCCTCGCCCAGGATGCCGATAGTCCCCTCAGGGAGTTTTTCAATCAGCTGGTCGGCAAAGGCGGTAAACGCTCCCCCCCCGATCATGATCTGCGTCCTGGGGAACTCTTTCCGGATCAGCCAGGGATAGGACAGGTTGGCTCGAATGTGGCTGTAATAGCGGTAGAGTTGCTTCAGTCCGGCAAACGAGGCGGCAACCCGCTTGATCGGGTTGCTGGCAAAGTAAAAATTGAAGGCATGCTCCAGGGACGCATCACCCTCGTGGGGGGAGAAAATCTGAATGTCCCGCCACGAGAAGCACACGAGATCCGGCTTGAAGTCGAGCGCGGCATCACGAATGGCCTGTGTCCGCTGAGACTCGGG
This sequence comes from Nitrospira defluvii, assembly GCF_905220995.1. NCBI lineage: Bacteria > Pseudomonadati > Nitrospirota > Nitrospiria > Nitrospirales > Nitrospiraceae > Nitrospira > Nitrospira defluvii. The sequence continues at coordinate 713,494 of NZ_CAJNBJ010000001.1, read as the reverse complement.
GAACAGGGACAGGTCGAGAATGCGTTGCCGCACGTCCGGCTTCCGGCGATGGATAAAGTCCGCCAGGTAGGTTGCGCCGATCGGGTAGACCTTTTTGCAAGGCAGGAAAATGTAGAGGATGGATTCCATAAAACAGTTTTGAGTGTTGAATGGTGAGATGTGAATCGTCGGTAACGGTCGCTAACTCAACAGGAAACACTCATCATCGAGAACTTCCTCCCCGTTACTTCGTGGCGATGTGTATCGCGACGATGCCTCCGGTCAGGTTGCGGTATTCGACCTGGCGGAATCCCGCGTCGCGCAGCAGCGTGGACAGTCGTTCCTGATCGGGAAACGTGCGGATCGACGCCGGGAGGTATTCGTACACCCCGGTTCGATCCCGTGCGACCTTCGTGCCGATCCACGGGAGCAGACGGAAGGAATACCAATCATAGAGGGCGCGTAGCCAGCCATAGGCGGGTTGGGAAAACTCCAGACATACAAAGCGGCCGCCGGGTCGGAGGACCCGCCGGATTTCGGTAAAGGCCTGAGACAGGTTGCCCACGTTCCGCATGCAAAACCCCGTCGTGACCGCGTGGAACGTCTCGTCAGGAAAGCCCAATTGTTCAGCGTTGGCTTGCAGGCAGGTAATCCGATTGCGAAGTCCTCGCCCCACCACCTTGCGGAGCCCTTCGGCCAACATGGCATGGTTCAAATCCGAGGCCACCACATGCCCCTGTTCCCCCATTTTCGGTTCGACGAGGAGCGCGAGGTCAGCCGTCCCGGCGCCGATATCCAGCGCGCGCCCGTTCGTGACCGTAGGCACGTAGGAGGCTGTGAGTCGTTTCCAATGGTGGTGAAGTCCGAAACTGAGCAGGGTGTTGTTGAGGTCGTAGACGCCGGCGATAGCGGTGAACATGCGTTGGACCGCCTGTTCACGAGCCTGCCCAGACCAGGTCGAGACAGCTTTCGCCGCCCCTTCGGGAGTATCGGGTATGGAAGAATGTTCTGCCCGCACCATGGGAGGGTGGTAGCACCCGCTTTTACCTGTTGTCAAGCGAGGCACGCAGGACGCGTATCGAGCAGTGGGACGTTCCGCTAGGGAGGATGTAAGACGTGGGTGTCAACGGTTGAAATGACTTGTCAAGCACCGGCCCCCGAATGTGTGCATGGCGTGTTCGGTGATGATGGGGTCAGTGGCGAGAGAAACGTCGCCAATTTTTCCGCCGGTGTCAGGCCTTGGAGGGCCATGGAAAACCGGTCGTAGTTGTAGCGATGCTCCCAGGCGCGTAGGGCCTGAGCGGCTGACGTGAACTCCTCAAAGGTTGCGCGACTCCAAAATTCCTCCTCGTCGATGCGATGACTGCGTTCGACTTTGCCGTTCTGTTCGGGCCGACGCGGTTTGATGTGCCGCAAGCGGATACCGGCTTCTTGCACGGCCAGCGCAAAGGCCAGGGGGAATTCCGTTCCATTGTCGACCTGAACCTTGCGAATGGGAAACGGGAGGATGTGTCGCACGGTGGCCAGGAAGTCGAGACTGGTGCCGTGATACTTACGCGGATAGAGGCGTAAGACGCGATACCGCGTGCAATCATCGAGGGCCGTGTATTGAAAACACTTCTGGCCGGCGACTTTCACCTCCTTCACATCAATCTGCACGCACTCGCCGGGGTGCTCTTTGCTGAAGAGGATCGGCTGCCGAGGACGTCGCGGGCCCGTGCGCCGGATCGGAGGATAGCCGAGGTCTCGACAGACCCGGCGGATCGTCGCAGCCGCGACACGGATGTGATGCACCCGGTCCAACCAGAACCGGGTCCGCATGGCGCCGAACTGCAGCTCGCGGCGGGCGTGCTCGATCAACTGCACGGCCTCGTCGGAGATACGGCGGCGGCGTGTGCGCGGATGACGCGGGACTAACCCCGCCGGCCCGCTGGCCACCCAACGGCGGTGCCAGGTCCGGACCGTCTTGCGATCCAAGCCGAACCGCCGGGCGGCGCCTTTGAATCCATACTCGTCGGCATAGCGCAAAATCGCTAGCCGGCTGTTGATGAGGTGATGATGTCGAGTGGCGATGCTCAACGTTCTCAGTTCCTTCGTCGTGATCAATCGCATTGGCTCCTCCCTTGTCATGGCGTGTGACTGTAGCCCATGCAGGGGGCCCACTCTCAACAAGATATTTCACGATAACTGATTCGATTACAAGGCAGGTCTATCAGCGACCATCTCGTATCGTTGCAGCGGAAAAGCCGCCATCCAGCCGAGGGGAAGCTCTCGAACGGTGGAGAGCCGCACGCACACGATTTCTGAAAGCGTTGGACGAAAGTCGTCGGCGACAAACATGGCTGGAAAGCCTCTACGATGAGTTGCAACGATTGCCGAGGTTCGATCAGGAAGAAAAGAGCACTAGTATACAGCGGGATGCTGCAATAGAAAACTTTCGACAATCGAAGGGCATCTCCGCTGCGGCGTGGAAAGCCGCAAACCCACCTCCAAGCGCAGAGCTAGAGCTGCGCATACACGACTTATCAAAGCCAGGGTTTTGGGCACGATTGCTTAGAACGCGTTCGGCACGTAAATGGGGTGAAGTCAGGCAGGCTTTGCTGGAATGGCAGAATGCTCAGGCTACCTGGCAAGTGGCGTATAGCCAGTACCAACAGGTGAAACAGCGACTCAGCGATGCTCAGCAAAAGCACGGCATTATCATGACAGATGATGCGTTTTTCTCGCTAGATCATGACAAGCGGCATCAAGCTACACCGTGGTGCTCCTGCGCTACTCAATATCTTCGTGATGAAGTGTTTATCTCTGCGATGGCGCTGCATCGTGCTTTTATTGATGCGGCTGCCAAGCCCTTGCGTCACAACCTCGGTGCTTTGATGAATGTGTTCACGACGCAGACGCTGCCAGGTCAAGCGAAGCAGGCGTTGCTACTGGACTTGTGGGCTTCACTTTTCCTAGTGGTGCCATTGATCTCAACGACATTTGCTTCTGTCAACCGAATGTTGGGCAAGTTGCCACCTGAAAGTCTCGGCTGGTTGTTTGTAGACGAGGCTGGTCAAGCATTGCCGCAAGGTGCAGTGGGCGCACTCTTGCGAACTCGCCGAGCCATTGTCGTTGGTGACCCTGTGCAAATTGAGCCAGTGGTGGTGCTTCCTGATACCATGACACATGCTATCTGCCTCCGGCTTGGCGCTGATCCCAACCACTATGCGGCTCCATCAGCTTCGGTGCAGACGCTTGTCGACTCCGCGTCCTCCTATGCCAGCGAGTTCCAAACCGATGTTGGAAGTCGGAGCGTTGGTGTGCCGCTCCTGGTGCATCGACGATGTTCTGAGCCGATGTTCAGTGTCTCCAACAGGATTGCGTATTCCGGACTGATGGTGTGTGCAAAATTTCCACAGCCTTCGGCGATCCGAGAGGTGCTTGGTCCTTCTGCATGGATTCATGTAGAAGGCAGCGGTGAGGATAAGTGGTGTCGAGAGGAAGGCGATGAAGTGATGCGGTTACTTCATCGATTAAGAGCAGCTGGTGCCAAGCCAGACCTTTATGCCATCACCCCGTTTGTCATTGTTGCAGACCGATTGCGTCGAACGATACGTGAGAGCGGAGTGCTTAGAGGATGGGCTACCGAGGATGAGTGGCGCTGGGTCAATGAGCGAGTTGGTACTGTGCATACTGCTCAAGGGCGTGAAGCCGAGGCGGTCATTCTTGTGTTGGGAGCTCCGCACCCGACACAAACTGGCGCTCGTGGTTGGGCTGGAGGCCGACCGAATTTGCTCAATGTAGCAGTCACTCGCGCGAAAGAAGCCGTGTACGTCATTGGCAACCGACAGCTTTGGCGTGAGGCCGGTGTATTCAGAGAACTCGATGGGCGACTGCAGTGAAACAAATTAACGTAAGCACAGATGCTTGGTATGAATCTGGCCCGGATATGCCTGAGTTATGGGAGCCGATGCTAATCAATCCCCGTGAGGCTTGATACGCTTTCCCTATAGGCGGTTCGTGGCTACAATGTGGCTGAGGCAGTTGATGTTGAGGATGCGGGGGTAGGCGTGACCATCACACGGGATGCAGTACTGAAGGAGCTGGAAGCCAATCGCCACACACTCCAAGCGTATGGCGTTCGCAGTCTGGGATTGTTCGGATCGGTCGCTCGTGGGGACGCCACGTCAGCAAGCGATCTTGATTTCGTCGTTCAATTCGACAAGAAGTCCTTCGATGGGTATATGGATGTAAAGGCCTTTTTGGAGAACCTCTTCGACTGTCGTGTAGACTTGGTGATTGAAAGCACAATCAAGCCTCGGTTGCGAGGCGCAATTCTGCAAGAGGCAGTGCATGCCGCGGGATTATAGGGTTTACGCTGATGACATCATCGGAGCGATCGAGAAGATTCAGCGGTTTACAGTGGGCCTTGATCGAGAGACATTTTCCCAGGATGAAAAGACGTTCGATGCGGTGATTCGCAATCTCGAAGTGATCGGTGAGGCGATCAAGAAGATTCCCGAAGACGTCCGAACGCGCTATCCTTTGGTGGAATGAAAGAAGATTGCGGGTGTCAGAGATATTCTAGTGCATGAATACTTCGGAATCGATGTCGAGATTGTCTGGGATATTCTCCAATACAAGCTGGCTCCGCTGGAAATTCAGATGAGACAGATTTTAGCGGACCACTAAAATCCTGTTCGATCTGTTCCTAATCCCCTCGATGCGCTAGGTGCTCACCGTTGACTAGGCCGCTGCGCGGGTGTCGGACTTGGGGGTGGCCCCTTTCCACTGACCGACTTCAAGACTCTCCAGCCAATCGAGCAATCGGCCGACGTGCTCCCCCTGGAAGATTGATCCGTGTTGCGGGCAGATCATTCGGGGCTTGATCGCACGCACCCGCTGGACCCATCCGCGAAGCGCGGTGGTCGACGGCATCCAACGAAGGTGGAAGCCGCGCATATATTGGATATGCTGATCAAAGTCGGTGACCACGAGGCTGGCCTCGTGATTGGGCACCAGGGCCGACCCAATGTCGCCGGAAAACAGGATTCCCGCGATCGGGTCGTAGAGGGAAAAATTTCCTGACGAATGGCAGTAGTGGGCCGGCACGGCTTCCACCTCCGGGCCCTCCTCGCCGATCTTGATGCGCATGCCGTCATCGGGAATCGGATTGAGCGTAATCACGGCCCCGGTGCTGAAATGGCTGACGAAGCCTGTCCACAGCCAGGAGCAATAGGTCTTGATCGCGGGGTTTAGATCGAGCCACATGGCCAGCGACGAGCAGATGTCCGGATCCTGGTGGCTGGCGAAGATCACCTTAATATCCTGCATGCGGACGTACTTCGCGAGTTCGGCCAGCACTTGGGGGAAGATCTGGATGCCACCTGGGTCCAGCAGCATGGCCTGGCCGCGATGGATGATCACGTATTCGTTGGTGTCGATGACATGATCGTCCTTCTCCGGATCACGACCGATGACGACCCATTGATGGTCGTCTTTCTGGAACAAGACTTTACTTTGCATAGGTATACCCCTTCAGCAGTAGATCGAGCAGTTCCTGGCCGTGTTCGATGGCCTTTTTCATGGCGAGCGTCTTGCCATCCAGGTCATCCACGACACGGGTGATTTCGGTCGACAGGTTCTTAAAGTTGGCCTCCGCCTCCGCCAGCCCGGCCGCCTCCGAGGCGATGCAAAATGCCATGTATCGGGCGGTCAGCCCGATCATTTTTAATCCGCCCAGGGCCTGTTGTGTCTCGCCCAGACAGCGCAGGGCATCTTTGAGCCGTTCGTGCAATTCCGCGAGATTGGCCTGGCAGAGGTTCACCATGAACTGACGATTCTCGCGTTCAAGGGCTCCGGCTACGGCAAATGAGGGGTGCTGGGTCAAGTGGGTGATATCGGCCGCCGTGGTAAAACGCAGGTGCGACAGGGTGTCTAAATTGCTGGATGCCGAGGAGCGGTCCCCATGCGCCATGGCGGAGAGGAGACTGGCAATCAATTGGTGATAGCGCCAGACGATATTCGAACTGCTCGCGGTGACCTTGGCCAACCCGGCACAGAGGTGCTCGAGCGCGGCCACCTCCGGGCGGATTTCTTTAGGGGTATTGTTGAGGATTTCGACGAGCGCCAGCATGGGTCGGCCCTTCCCTCCCTGAATCTTGGCTGCCTGGACCACGCCGTTATTGGCCAGGATTTGCATGGAGAGGGACAGTTGCTGGAGTGAGCGGCCGACGTTGAGGATATCGACCGTAATGCCAAAGAGTTGATTGATATTGCGCTTAAAGAGGCTCAGCACGTCATGCATAGTGGCCGGACAATCGTGGGTGGTTGTGGTTCGAGCGTGGAAGTGCTCGCACTTCCCTATCGGCAGATCGGAAGAAAAACTAAACTGCTCGTCTTGTGACTAGTTCGCTGGCGGTCGGATCTTCCAAGGCCCAGCCGTATTGTCAGGGAAGGCGGGGACAAGACAGCAGGAGCGGCATGCTATAATCCCGCCCCTATGAGCCAGGCCATCGTCGTCAAAGGCGCGCGCGAACATAATCTGAAGAACCTCGATGTCGAGATTCCCCGAGACAAACTCGTCGTCATCACCGGTTTGAGCGGGTCGGGCAAATCCTCCCTGGCCTTTGATACCATCTATGCCGAGGGCCAGCGGCGCTATGTCGAGTCGCTCTCGGCCTATGCCCGGCAGTTTCTCGAACAGATGGGCAAGCCCGATGTGGATTCCATCGAAGGCCTGTCGCCCGCCATTTCCATCGAGCAGAAAAGTACCAGTCACAATCCCCGCTCCACGGTTGGGACCGTCACGGAAATCTACGACTATCTCCGCTTGCTCTATGCGCGAGTCGGCCATCCGTTCTGTTTTCAGTGCGGGCAGGAAATCACGGCACAGACCGTCCAGCAGATGGTGGATGCGATCTGCGAACTGCCGGAAGGTTCCAAGTTCCAGATTCTGTCTCCCATTGTTCGTGGGCGGAAGGGCGAGTATCGAAAAGAGTTGCTGGAGATGCGGAAGGCCGGGTACGTGCGGGCGCGCATCAACGGGGAGATCGTCGATCTTGGCGACGACGTCGTCCTCGACAAGCAGAAAAAACACACCATTGAAATCGTGGTAGATCGGTTGGTGATGAAGTCCGGCGAGGCGTTGATGCGTCGCGTCGCGGACTCTGTCGAAACCTCCTTGAAACTGGCGGGCGGACTGGTCGGAGTGCTCACGGAGCCGGGCAAGGTACAGGTCTATAGCGACAAACTGGCCTGTATCAAGTGCGGGGTGAGTTATCCCGAGATTACACCCCGGGTGTTTTCCTTCAACAGTCCGCACGGGGCCTGTCCGGCTTGCGATGGCATTGGGTATGCGATGGCGCCTGGCGCATCCGAGGGCGAAGACTTCACGTTGCTGGAACGGTGCGAGAGTTGCCACGGCGCCCGGCTCAAACCGGAAAGCCTGGCCGTCAAAATCGCCAAGCAATCCATCGCCGAGGTGACGGGATTGTCGGTGCGGGCGGCGGCGGACTTTTTCGCCGGACTCAAGTTCACGGAACGGGAACTGGTGATTGCACACCGGATTCTCAAAGAAATTCGGGAACGGCTTGGTTTTCTCGTCAATGTCGGTTTGGACTACCTGACCTTGGATCGCCCGGCTGCCACCTTGTCCGGCGGCGAAGGCCAGCGGATTCGTCTCGCGACCCAGATCGGCTCGGGCCTGGTCGGTGTGTTGTATATCCTGGACGAACCGTCGATCGGCCTGCATCAGCGGGACAATCGTCGCCTGCTCCAGACCCTGCTCCGTCTGCGCGATCTCGGGAACACGGTCATCGTCGTCGAACACGATGCGGAGACCATGCAGGCCGCCGACTACATTCTGGATCTGGGGCCAGGCGCCGGCACCCATGGCGGCAGGATCATTGCGCAGGGTACGCCCAAGCAGGTGATGGCCAACCCCGATTCCCTGACGGGCCTGTACCTGCGCGGCGCGCAGATGGTCTCGCTGCCGAAGCGCACACGAAAGCCAAAAGGATTTCTGACGGTCGTCGGCGCCAAAAAACACAATCTGAAAAACGTCACTCTCAATGTGCCGTTGGGATTGTTCACTTGCGTCACAGGGGTCTCGGGATCGGGAAAGAGCACGCTGGTGCTCGAGGTGTTGTTTCACTCGCTCTCGCAGCTGCTCTATCAGAAGAAGCCGAAGATCGATGGCTGCAAGGACCTGAAGGGCGTTGAGGCGCTGGACAAGATCATTGATATCGACCAGTCGCCCATTGGGCGCACGCCCCGGTCCAATCCGGCGACCTACACCGGCTTGTTCACGTTCATTCGCGATCTCTTTTCAAACTTGCCGGAATCGCGGGTGCGTGGGTACAAGCCTGGGCGTTACAGCTTCAATGTGAAAGGCGGGAGATGTGAAGCCTGCCAGGGCGACGGGCTGATTAAAATCGAAATGCATTTCCTGCCCGACGTCTATGTGACCTGTGAGGTCTGCAAAGGGCAGCGCTACAACCGGGAGACCTTGGATATTCAATACAAGGGGCGCAGCATTGCCGATGTGTTGAACATGAGGGTCGATGACGCGTTGGAGTTTTTCGAGAACATCCCCTACATCAAGGCGAAACTGCAGACCCTGCACGATGTCGGCCTACACTATGTGAAGCTCGGACAATCGGCGACCACGCTCTCCGGCGGCGAAGCCCAGCGGGTGAAGCTCTCGCGCGAACTCTCCAAGCGACCCACCGGGCGCACCATGTACATTCTCGATGAGCCGACGACCGGCCTGCACTTCGCCGACACGCAACGGCTGCTGGACGTGCTCGACCGGCTGGTTGAAACCGGCAACACCGTCCTGGTGATCGAGCACAATCTCGACATGATCCGCAACGCGGACTGGGTCATCGACCTAGGACCTGAAGGCGGCGACCGAGGCGGCGAGATCGTCGCCGAAGGCCCGCCGAAGGAGATCGCCAAGGTGAAGCGGTCGTATACGGGACAGGTGTTGAGGGACGCGGGGGTGTGAGTGGCGAAGGTGGCCCTCCTTGCTCGCAGAACGCGCACGATGAAACGGTGCTCGTCCGATGCGCGCAGTGGAGGGCCGCCCTCGCCACTCACGGAATAAGCGACAGAGGTGCTGCACAGCGGCCGGTGTAGCTGCTACATCTCGCCACTCCCGCCATGCCGTCTTCACCAGCCCCGTCTCTTACATCCCAGAAAGAGGGAAAAGGTGATTTCAGAGGAGATGACGGCGACATAGCGCTGTCATCCTTCTTAGCAGGAGCAAATAGAAGCATATGGCCATTACGGAATGGCAGGTAATTCAGCAGGCAATTCAGACTTGTAGGCATTGCGAAACTGAGCAGGTGCCTTACCTAAAAGTGCCGCGAGGACAAAAGCGCAAGCCATCATCAAGACCTGTTCGACCGGTTCGTCTCTACTTCGTATCGGTTGCACCACCTTGGGGTGGTGCCTACTTCTGGGATGAAACCAAAAGGGATGCTGTCCGGGAGGGGCTCTTCACCGCTCTTATATCAGCCGTCGGCATGAAAATTAGAAACTGCGACGAATTTATTGCGAACTCTTTTTTCCTAAGCCCAGCGGTCAAGTGCCCATCTATGTGCAAAGAAAAAGATCACGCACCTTCTCGTCAAGCTATCAGATATTGTCAGAACTTTCTGCTCGATGAGCTGCTCGCTGCTCAGCCGGAACGCATTCTAGCCTTAGGCAAAGTTCCATTCGAAAGCTTATGTGATCGGTTCAATCTAAGAGCGTCTAAAAAGGTGAGTGAATTTCGCAAAGAGATTTGGCGGGTTCGGCTAAGGGGGGAAGGAGGTTCTGTTGAGTGGAACCTATTTCCCTGGAAACAATCGAAATAATCAGCGTCCGCTTATTGAGCAGGATATCAACCGAATCCTGAAGGAGTTTCCAAGAAACGATAGCGCATAAATTCGAGCCAGGAGGAATCGTAGCCCATGCACACCATCCTGCTACTCACCATCTCCAACATCTTCATGACCTTCGCCTGGTATGGGCATCTCAAGTACAAGGAGTCGCCGCTGTGGATCGCGATTCTGGCGAGTTGGGGCATCGCGTTCGTGGAGTACTGTTTTCAGGTGCCGGCCAATCGCATCGGCCACTATGAATTCAGCGCGGCACAGTTGAAGACGATTCAGGAAGTCATCACCCTCATCGTGTTTTGCGTCTTCTCGGTGCTTTATTTGAAGGAAGAGCTGAAATGGAACTATCTGGTCGGTTTCGGCATGATGATCGGCGCCGTGTTTGTGGTCTTCAAAGAATGGTGAAGGTTCCCTCGTAGGTATCTCCCCGTCTACGCCTCTCCTCGGTGCCTCCAGCATACCTCGCTTCTCGCGGTTCTACCGTTCATCCCCCAGCTGAGTGATCTCGCTAGGGCCATTCGTTTCCCCTCCCCAGGGGAATTGCTAGGCTCACCGTTTGGCTTGATCGACTACAAGTGAAGATGAGGCTGTGTTCAGCATGTGATTCGCTGAATAGGGGGCGAGACGCAAGGAGGTCAACATGAAGCCAACCGGATCAATTCACAACCTGGGATTAAGCCTCTGTATTGGGGCGGCCGGTTTGACGGTCGCAGCGTGTAATACGACTAAGGCCACGGTCGATACGACCGTCAATTTCTTTTCCAGCACGAGCCCGAATCAGCTCTTTACGGCCGACGGCATGGTGCGGACGGAGCAGAAGATTAATTTATTCGCCGGGGTGGCCTATGAAAATCTCCGGCAAGAGGCTGCCGCTGGTGGAGGACAATACGTTCAGGCCTTGGCCTCCCTCTATGACATTCCTGCCGACAAGCATGGCGAGTTCGGGTTGGTGCTGCAGCGGAATTACGCCGATCTCTTTGCCGTCGGCCTTGAAGACGACAGCCGTGCGCATCTGAAGATGGTGAATGTCTTGAACCGCGAACTGGTTGCGGCGTCGCTCCTGCGGTGAGCGAGCGCGTGCAAGGGAGGTGTCAGATGGGACCGATGGGAAAAGGGTTCATCCTCTGGCTATTGGGCGTGCCGGCCAGCATTCTGGTGCTGCTCTGGTTTGTGGGGATCTTGCGGTAATTCTTGGCCTGAGACGGCTTGGGGGAAGCGGTGGGTGTGTACAGGTCCGACCTTCAACGGAACCAGCGGTCGTACATATAGAACAGGTCCAGCGTGAGGCGGGCGCCGAAGGTCGGCCCGTAGTCTTTCTGGTTGATGAGATCGTTCCACGTTTCAAACGTGAAGGCGGAATACCGCAGCGCCAGTGAGACGAACCGTTCTTCCAGCGCATCGCCTTGGTGATCCACAAACAGTCCGGAGTCGACGGTGACCGCCAGTTCGATTTCCCATGGAGTCGAATCATCCCAGTGACGGTAGTTGCCCAACCCGACGGACGCCTGCGCAAGATAGGATTGCGGGGCGACCTGGCGAAAGGCGGCGCCGCTGAACGGGCGGCCATATCGCGCGAGAGCCGAGACGCGAAGATAGTCGCCGAGCAGCGGGATCGGGTCGAGAATGGCCAGCCGTCGAAACCCGGCCTGCACGTAGGGTTCGTAATACAACGAGCCGCCGGCCCCGCCCACCCCGGCAAAAAAGACGTCGCTGGTGCCGAAGATGCCGAACCAGCGGGTCATGGTCCCGCTCAGCATGAAATCGTTTGCCTCGCGTTTGTTCCCGACCGGGACCTCCGTCAACCCGCGAAACTTGTGCACCACATCGTTTTGCAGAAACCGGCTGGGCCCGTCACGCGTGGGTCCGCCTCCCGCCGTGAGATTCAGATTCCAACCCGGTAATTGAGACAGGGGTTTGGTCCAGCTCAGGGTGAAGAAATTCAGCCCCATGGTTTCCTGGATATCGTTGTAGCGTTTCCCTTCCCCGTCGAACTCGGTAAACCGATCCAGGAGCGCGGCGCTGAAGGTCAAGGTCGGGTCATGGTCTGGAAAGGCGATGGCCCCCCAATGGACGCTATGCGGGGGAGCTTCGGCCATGGCGAGTCCGGGAACAAGCCAGAGGGCGAGCGCAAGGGTGACGATCCATCGGCGGCGCATACGCGCCGCATCCTGCCAGTGAAGCAGCCGATTCCGCAACTGAATTGATGCGTGAGGGACAGCGATGCCGGCAACGCGGCAGCCAGCCATCGACCGGCTTGCAGTCTTGGTGTGTGCTTACTAGAATGCCGATCGAATTTCCGCGCCCTTCCTCGATGCTTACTCGCGCCACTGGGGGAGTTATGCCGCCGAAAAAGAAAGCCACCAAAACGAACGCCGGGGCGACTTCCGACATCGCCATGGGCTCACCCGCAACCGGTCCGTCGAGCGACGGGGCCGCGGATTTTGAAAAACTCGGGGTGTTCTATCTCGGTCGGCCCTATGATCTGGTCGCAAAAAAACCGAAGCCGGGATGGCTCTTATATGACTCGAAGGATCTGGTCACTCACGCGGTCTGCGTCGGCATGACGGGCAGCGGAAAAACAGGGCTCTGCGTCGGCCTGTTGGAAGAAGCGGCGATCGACGGCATTCCCGCCATTGTCATCGATCCCAAGGGGGACCTGGCCAACCTTCTGCTGACATTCCCGCACCTGCGGGGTGAGGACTTTGCTCCTTGGATCAATGAGGAGGACGCCAGGAAGAAGGGGTTGTCACCGACCGACTATGCCGCCCAGCAGGCGGCCCTATGGAAACAGGGGTTGGGAGAGTGGGGCCAGAGCGGCGAGCGTATTCAAAAAATGCGGGATGCCGCCGACTTTGCCGTCTACACGCCGGGCAGCACGGCGGGTCTGCCGGTCTCGATTCTGAAATCGTTCGCCGCTCCGCCGCCGGAGATGCTGGATGATGCCGAGCTCTTGCGCGAACGGATCGGGACCACCGTGACCAGCCTTCTCGGGTTGATCGGTCTTCACGCGGACCCGATCACCAGCCGCGAACATATTCTGCTCTCGTCGATTCTCGACAGCGCCTGGCGAGCGGGACAGGATTTGGATCTGGCCACTCTCATTCATCAGATTCAGGCTCCGCCGATGGTGAAGGTGGGCGTGCTGGATCTGGAGTCCTTCTTCCCGTCGAAGGAGCGGTTTGTGTTGGCCATGCAGCTGAACAATTTGCTGGCGGCGCCGGGATTCGCGGCCTGGATGGAAGGGGAACCGCTGGATGTCGGGCAGATGTTGTACGGTGCGTCCGGGAAGCCGCGTATCGCGATTTTTTCGATCGCACATTTGAATGATGCCGAGCGCATGTTTTTTGTCTCGCTGCTGCTGAATCAAACGCTGGGCTGGGTCCGTTCGCAATCGGGGACGACCAGTCTTCGGGCTATCCTCTACATGGACGAAATCTTCGGCTACTTCCCGCCGGTGGCCAATCCTCCCTCCAAGGCACCCCTGCTGACGTTACTCAAGCAGGCGCGGGCATTCGGGTTGGGGGTGGTGCTGGCCACGCAAAATCCCGTCGATCTGGATTACAAAGGATTGGCCAATACCGGCACCTGGTTCATCGGTCGGCTCCAAACGGAGCGCGACAAGGCACGGGTGATCGAAGGTCTGGAAGGCGCGGCGGCCAGCAGCGGAAAGAAGTTTGATCGTCAACAGATGGAGCAGACACTGGCTGGGCTCGGGAACCGGGTGTTTCTGCTGAACAATGTCCACGAGGATGCGCCGGAAGTCTTTCAGACCCGCTGGACCCTGTCGTACCTGCGCGGGCCGCTGACTCGGACACAAATCAAACACGTGATGGGGCCGCTGCGAAGCGCGCACTCGGCTGCCACTCTGCCAGGTCCGGCTGCGGAGTCCACGGGGACGCCGCGATCGTTGCAGGCTGCGGCGGGCGTGACCGCGTCCCGTCCGATCGTTCCGCCCGCTGTGCCGCAATATTTTCTTCCCTTGCGGAGTGCACAGCCGGACAAGGCCGAACTGGTTTATCGGCCCATGGTGTTTGGAGCGGTCCAGGTGCGGTTTACGGACAACAAAGCGACGGTCGATGCGTCGGATGAACTCATGCGTCTGGCGGTGATCGGCACCGGCGCGGTGCCCGTGGAGTGGGAGCAGGCGCACATTGCGGAGGTGGCCCTGGCCGATCTCGAACGCGAACCTGTCGGCGGTGCCCGATTTGAGCCGCTCCCCGGTATCGCAAGTCAGGCCAAACAGTATGAGACGTGGAAGAGCGATCTGTCGGCCTGGGTGTTTCGCACGCAAAAGCTCGAACTCTTTCGTAGCCCGAGTACCGCTGCCCTGTCCCGTCCCGGCGAATCGGAGCGCGAGTTTCGTGTGCGACTCCAGCAGACCGGGCGGGAGCAACGTGATCAACACAGCGACAGTCTGCGCAAAAAATACGCGCCGAAAATCGCGCTCCTCCAAGATCGCATCAGGCGCGCAGCGCAGATGGTCGAGCGGCAACAAGCCGAATCTCGAAGCAGCCAGTTGCACGCCGCGATTTCCGTCGGGGCGACCATCCTGGGGGCGTTTCTCGGACGGAAGACGATCAGTGCGACCACCATCGGCAAGGCGACGACGGCGATTCGTGGGGCGGGTCGGGCGATGAAAGAATCGAAGGACGTCAGTCACGCCGAAGACAATGTGGCTGCGCTGCAACAGCAGTTGTCGGCACTGGAGGCACAGTTCACTGCCGAAACGGCCGCGCTAGCCGCGGCAACCGATCCGCTGACGGAGACGCTCGACCGTCTCATCATCAAGCCCAGCAAATCGAATATCGCCGTCAAACTGGTGGCGTTGGCCTGGGCCCCCCATTGGCGCACGGCTGATGGACGTGCGCTCCCTGCCTGGGTGTAATGTCTTCACGCCTTCGCTGCAGGCCTGTGACGAGGGCCGGACCGCGTCGATTCAGTCCCATATGGCCCTACTCCATGCCGGGTATTCTATGGTATGACTCAGAGCCGATTTGGTCAGTGTGATCCTGTGATTTCCCCGCGCATGGAAGCGCATGTATGCGGACGCACGCCCTGCCTTCCCATGAAACCGCTCGAATACGCGCATTGATGCGCGCGCGTATTCTCGATTCTCCACCTGAGACAGCCTTCGACGATCTTGCGCAACTGGCCGCGTCACTCTGCGACGCTCCGCTGGCCGTCATCGCCTTTGTTGATCGGGACCGCCAGTGGTTCAAGGCGAGGGTTGGGTTGGAGGTCACCCAGACCTCCCGCTCGTCCGGGCTCTGTTCCCATACCATCGAAAGCGGAGAGCCGTGTGTCGTGGAGGATGCACAGGGCGATCCGCGTTTCTCGTCTCACACATTGGTCGCCGCTGATCCGCAGGTCAGATTCTATTGCGGGGTCCCGGTCGTCACGACGGATGGGTATGCGGTCGGGACGATCGCCGTGATGGATCGTGTGCCGCGAGCACGAAAGGAGACGGAGTGTCTGGCCCTGCAACGATTGGCCCGGCAGGCTGCGGCGCTGTTGGAACTCCGGATGCTGCGGGGTGAGCACCCGACCTTCGGTGAGAAGCCTGTACAAGACGAGGAGATGTTTCACCTCATGGTAGGGAGTAGCCGGTCTACCGGGCTGGACTTTCTCCAGGAGCTCGTCAAAACGCTGGCGCACTCGATCGGCGCGGCATACGCCTTCTGTATTCGTCCCCTTCCGGGACGGCGCGCCAAAACCGTCGCCGGCTACGGGCCGGATGGGCCGCTGGAAACCTTGGAATATAATCTCGCCGGGACCCCCTGCGAGCATGTACTGAGAGAGGGCTTCTGCCACTATCCGGGCGCCGTACAAGCTTCGTTTCCGCAGGATGACCTGCTTCGACAGCTCTCCATCGAGTCATACATGGCCCTGACGCTTCCTTCGCCGACCGGTGAGCCCATCGGCTGGATTGCCATGCTTGCCAGGACGCCGTTGATGGATCCGAGGAGGGCAGAGTCGCTGCTGCGTATGGCTGCCGGTCGCGCCGGCAGTGAGTTGGGGCGGCATCTCGCCGAGCGGCAGCTCAGGAAGAGCGAAGAGCGGTTCCGTGCCGCGTATCGGAACGCGACGGTCGGGATGTCGATCGCCGATCTGAGTGGCCGTATTGAGGAAGTCAATCAGCGGCTCTGTACGATCCTGGGCTATTCGGAAGAGGAGCTGTTGAGCCGCACGTTTCAATCGCTCACGCATCCCGATGACCTGGGGCAGAATCTTGAACGAATCAAGAACCTGGTGGAAGGGACCGCCGAGGGCGATGTCTTTGAGAAGCGATACATCAGAAAGGATGGAGAGATCGTCTGGGCGCAAGTGGGGCTCTCGGTCATTCGGGATGCCGCAGGTCGCGTGCGGCATACGCTGGCGATGGTGCAAGACATCACCGAACGCAAACGGACCAAAGAGGCGTTGTACCTCGCCAAGTACACGATCGATCATGCCACAGAGGCGATTTACTGGGTGGGGGCCGGTGCGGAGCTGCTGGACGTGAACGACGCCGCCTGCGACATGCTGGGCTATACGAAAGACGAGTTTCGCCGGATGACGGTCCACGACATCAATCCGGAATTTCAGGCCGACCGATGGTCGTCCTTTTGGACGGACATGCGGCGACGGGGCAGAGACTCTTTCGAGAGTTTGCACCGGGCCAAGGACGGCCGGCTCATTCCGATCGAAGTGAGCGTGATGCTCATTCAGTACAACCAGGTGGAATGTCATTGCGTATTTGTGCGGGATATCACCGAGCGGAAACAGGCGGAGCAGGCCCTGGCGCATACCCAGGAGAAACTCCGGCAGGCGCTTCGGGCGTCCGGCACGGGACTCTGGGATTGGAATACGGAAACCAATGAAGTGTTTTTTTCGGACGAATGGGCGCAGCAGCTCGGCTATACAAGCCAGGAAATCGCCGGTCGTTTCGAGGAATGGGAGTCGCGGCTGCACCCTGACGACCACGACCGGGCTCTGGCCTATGTGCAGACCTACCGCAACAATCCAATCGGCCCCTATGAGCAAGAGTTTCGCATGCGCCGGAAGGACGGTTCCTACTGTTGGATCTCCGCACGGGCCTCGTTTGTCGAGGAACCAGACGGGAGGAGGGTCCGGCTCCTCGGGTCGCATACTGATCTCACCGAACGCAAGCTGGCCGAGACGGCCTTGCGGGCGAGTGAGGAACGGTTTCACATCACCATCGAAGCGATCAACGAAGGGATGTGGGACTGGAACATGCTGACGGATGTCGTCTATTTCAGTCCGCAGTGGATCAGGCTTCTGGGTTATGTGCCGGAGGAAGTCACCGGATCGGCAGCGTTCTTCTATTCGATTCTACACCCGGATGATCTCCCGCGCATAAGGGAGGTCTTGCAGGCGCATCTGGACGGCCGCACACCCCTGAAGGAACTCGAAGTGCGGCTACACCACAAGTCCGGCGAATACCGATGGTATCTTGATCGCGGCAAGGTCGTGGCCAGGGATGAGCAGGGACACCCGTTGCGCATGGTCGGAACCATCACCGACATCACTGAGCGCAAGCGGGTGGAGCGAGAGCGGGCGGAGGCGCTGGGGAATCTGCAGACCATCATGGAAACGGTCCCCGATGTGATCTTCGTGTTGGATTTGGATGGGCGTCTCAGCAAATGGAATCTTCGATTGGAAACGGTCACCGGGTACACGCGTGACGAGTTGTTGGGAAAGCCGGCCCTCGAGATGGTGCCCTCCGCAGAGGCTGAACAGACCAGCGCGGCTATCCAGCGGGCTTTTGAGGCCGGATATGCGGAGTTGGAAGGCCACCTCCTGACAAAGGACGGACGTGCCCTGCTCTACCATTGGAATGGAGCGCCCTTCGCGGATTTGCAGGGTCGGGTCATCGGGATTACCGGGGTGGGCCGCGATATCACCGAACGAAAGGAGACAGAAGCCTTGCTCCGGTCCAGTGAAGAGCGGTTCCGTCTCGTGGCGCAGGCCACCAATGACATCTTGTGGGATTGGGATCTGTTGACGGGCGATCATTGGTGGAGTCCCAACGCCTGCGAAAAGTTCGGGTACGATCCGCAAAGGGAACCAAGCATCGATGCATGGAGCGGCCGCTTGCACCCTGAGGACAGGGGGCGCGTGCTCGACATGGTCAGCCAGGCCATTCAAACGGAGATCAGCACCCTCTCTGCCGAATACCGTTTTCAACTGGCCGACGGCACGTATGGATACTTTCTCGACCGAGCCCATATCGTACGGAACGAGGCTGGGGTGGCCATACGAATGATCGGGGCGATGATCGACGTGACGGGCCCTCGGCGGGCCTATGCGTCTCTGGAAGAGGCCTATCGACGGTTTCAGGCCATGTCGCAGGAACTGCATATGGTGGAGTCCAACGAACGTCGCCGGCTGTCCCGAGAATTACACGATGAAGTTGGTCAATTGCTGACGTCGCTCAAGTTCGATCTCACGTCGGTGAAGCGAAGCGTCGCGGCACGATCCACCGGTGCGGGAGGCCGCGGGCAGGAACGTCTGGCTCGTGCGCTGGACACGACCGATCAGTTGTTTACGCGTCTGCGTCAGATCGTTCGGGCCCTCCGTCCTCCGGTCTTGGAAGAACTGGGATTAAAGGCCGGCCTGGAGGCGCTGATCGCAGACGTGCAGGTCCGGACCCGCTTGCGCTGCGCACTGGTGTTCGAGGAGCCACCACGCCGTGGGGCGCGTCTGCCCACGTTGGAGACGGCGTTCTATCGGATTGTCCAGGAACTGCTGACAAATGTGATCCGCCATGCGCACGCCACGACTGTGTCCATTCTGGTTCAACAGAGTCGGCGGGAATGGCGATTGACGGTCACAGACGATGGCGTCGGATTCGATGTCGCGGGTCTCTCCCCTGTGGGTGGCTTCGGATTGCGGGGAATACGGGAACGGGTGGAGATCCTCGCCGGACATGTGGAGATCAGCTCCCGGGCCGACGTTGGCACGACGGTTCAGGTGCGTATTCCGGTCGGTTCCACGCCCGACGGGGCTGCTGGAGCAAGTGTGTCATCAGCCTCGGCATCACGACGGAGGAAACCGGTTCATGAATAAGTGTCGCTGTTTGATCGCAGATGATCATCCGATCGTACGGAGGGGCGTACGTGAACTGTTGGAGGAGGAACAACTCTCCTCCGAGATCTGCGAAGTCCGCACCGGTGAGGAGGCATTGGAGGCCGTGCGGCGTCAGGCCTGGGACGTGATGATTTTGGACATTGCCCTTCCCGATAAGCATGGGTTGGAGGTTCTGAAGGAAACCAAACTCCTGCAGCCGCGGCTCCCGGTGCTCATGTTGAGTCTCTATCCGGAAAAAGAGTTTGCGATGCGAGCGATTAAAGCGGGCGCGTCGGGGTATTTGACCAAACAAAGCGCACCCTCCGAGTTGCTGGCGGCGGTCATGCGGGTCTTGCAGGGGGGGCGGTACATCACGGCGGTGTTGGCCGAACAGATGGCGAGTGCGCTCGAAACCGGCGCCGCCGACTCCTTGCATGCCAGACTGTCGGATCGTGAACTGCAAGTGCTTCGATTGCTGGGACAGGGCAAATCGGTATCCATGATCGCCGAGGAACTTCGCCTCAGCGTGAAAACCATCAGTACGTACCGGGCCAGGATTCTGGAAAAGCTGTCCTGTGAGAGCACCGGTGAGCTCATCCGCTACGCCATTGAAGCGCGCCTCATCGACTGACCTCACGCCTTCCCCAGCTGAGTACGCGACCTGTCTCCTGCTTGTCAGTCGAATGCCGACAGGTAAATCCACCTTCTGCCGATATTCCTACATGCCTCCTACGCCGACACTACATGGCCGTCAGTCGACTCGTGATTGGCGACCAGGGGAGGGCAATGGACGCGCAGCACGTGTATCGTATTGTTTTGATTGACGACAGTCGGATGGCACGCCTTGGGTTGCGGGAACAGCTGAATCGGACGGCGGAGTTCCGCATTGTCGGCGAGGCGACATCAATGGTGGAGGGGCTTGAACTGGTCGGGAGACTGACGCCCGACCTCGTGCTGTTGGACATTAGTTTGCCGGACGGCTCTGGTGTGCAAGCATGCCGCCGGCTGGTGGCGGGCAGGCCGGATATGCGGGTGCTCATTCTCAGCGTGTACGACGACCCTGCCGTGATTCGCGAGGCGATCGCTGCCGGCGCTCAGGGGTACATGCTGAAGGACACGCCGGTGGCTATGTGGCGGAATGCGATGCGGAGGGTGGCCGCTGGCGGTGCCGTCCTGGGGCCACAGTTGATCGGCCAGGTCCTGATGGAAGTCCGGGAGATGGCCAATGGGCTGTCCACGGCCTGCCTGGCTGACCTGTCTCCGCAGGAGCGGCGCCTCTTACCCCTGGTGGCGGAGGGCAGGACGAATAAGGAGATCGCCGTGGCCTTGTCGCTCTCGGAGAAAACGGTGAAGAACTATATCTCCAACATGTACTCCAAGTTGGGGATTACGCGTCGTTCGCAGGTGGCGACCCTCTATGCCAGGACCTTGCCGAGCGGGGGATTTTCTGCCGAGGATTGTGCCTGACGCCGAAGCGAGGTCCCGGTGGCGCTGATTTTGGTTGCAGACGATGATGCGAAGGTCTGTCGCTGGCTGCGGACGGTGCTCGAAATGGAGGGGTATCGGGTTGTCGAGGCGGCGGATGGGCGGCAGGCCATGCGGACCATTCAGCCTGGGGCTCCCGATCTCGTGATGCTCGATATCCATCTGCCGGTTCACGACGGGGTGCAGACGATTCTGAGACTACAGAGCCAGCAGGTGCCGGTCAAAGTCTTGGCCGTCTCCGGCCAGGCGGTGCGGGACTACGATATTCGCAAAATTGCCGCAATCTTCGGCGCCCATGGCACGCTGGAGCAACCTTTCAGTGTGGATCGATTGCTGCTCGGGGTTCAAGCGCTCATCGGGCCGGTGCACCCTCACGTGGCGTAACGTCTTCCGCCATCCCCCACATCCCTGACAGGCCGATCAAACCACGACGTCGATGAACGCGAGGATGACGTCGTGGCTCCTCAGCCTGTTGGGCATTCCTACCCTACCTCAAGATACGGGTCATCTGGAACCGGGTCGGATCGGAACGATCCCGCGTAAACCCCAGTTGCTCGTAGAACCGGAGCCATCCGACATTGCGAATCGACGTGCCGGCCCATGCTGGATTGTCCGGGCCCAGATCGACACTCAGGTTGTGGCCCTGGTAGGCCGCAGTCAGTTCGGCGATGGCTCTCCCGAACAGGCGGTGCCCGAGCCCCAGTCCACGATAGGCCGGGCGAACCCATCCGTAGAGGCCGAGTCGGTGTCCTGTGACGGATAGACGGGTCGCCGTTACAATCGCCAGAATTTCACCGGGTCCGACCGGGCCGGCCTGCGAGTCGAGGCCAGGCAGACGCATTTGCCAAACGGCGAGTCGCGGCGGCCTGTCCGTCACGTCCTCAAGGGGAAGGGGGCGTTCCAGGACATGCACGAACGTCTGCGCATAGTCCGGGACGGAGGCCCATTCGATGGAAAGATCCCGGAACAGTGACGACAGGTCACTGGTCGTGCCCAGCGGTTCCAGGAGCGTGACCTGATCGATCGAGAGATTGAGGTGCTGCTCCGCGAACCGTACGAATTGCTGACTGTACATGCCGCACAGGGTGGGCCAGAACAGGCGGAAGGTGGCCGAGGCGGTCCAGCGCCGGAACAGGTTCATCCAGCCGCGGTTGAGCGCATGCCCGTGAAACTCCTCCAGCTTCACCGCGAGATAGACCTGTTCCATCAGCTGGATTTGCAGGTTGCAGGTATGTAACGCCGCACGCGGGTTCGGCGCGAGGCTCCCCTGGTCCATCCCGAATACGGAACAGAGCTCCGGATAGATCTCCAGATCGTAGCGCAGCAACTCCGGGTCGTCCCGCAAGAGTCGTTCGAGGTCCTTGAGGTCATCCGTTTCGCCGAGGAAGGACTCCTGCATGCCAGGCGGGGTGGTCATCCAGTGGGAGCGCAACGCATGACAGAGGCGCGAGAACTCCTGTTCACTCCGTTGAAGCGCAGGGCGCAACACCTGTTGGGCGACATGCTCCCCGAGGCGGCGATAGGATTCGAACTGGGCTTCGTCAAAGAACTGATCGGAAGTCGATTCATGGGGAAAGGCCGGATGGCGCGCCGCATAATCCTGCACATCCGTGGGCTCGCTGCCGGTCAGCGACGGCTTGAGGTAGACCAGCGTGCCGGCGGTGGCATTGTCATCGACCTTGTCGTACCGGATCGTGCCGATGGCATGGTGGCGGGCGCTGGTTCCGGCGTCCGGCGATCGTTTGATCTGGTCGAGGTTGATCTCGATATCGATCCCCAGGTCGATGCGAATCTTGCGGATGGCGTTCCCGAAGTCTTCAAAGGCGAGGCTGGGATCGCAACCGGCATCCACGACGAGGATGCAGTGACAGCGGCGTCGCACCATTTCGTAGAGCCCAAGATTTTCGAAGTGTCCGCCGTCCGACAGATAGACGTACGGATGGCAGGAATCCGTGAGCCCGAACGCTTCTGCCAGCAAAGGCCGGATCGAGAGAGTCGGTGACGCCTGGCGGTAGGTGTCTGCGCCGGCCGGTCCGGGATTGCCCAGCCACCACCCGAGGCGAATATTGAAGAGGGCCAGGAGAAATGTCACCGCCGAGGATGAATGGTAACCCATGTTGGGGCTGGCGGCGGCCCCAGAAATGGCCAGGGCGGTGCCTAGCGACAATGGTTGGCCGATGTACCGGTTGGCTCCGTACTCGTCGGAACGCCGGTAGCCGAGATTCCAACTGCCGCTGTGCAGGGGACTGATCGTAAATGATTGGGCCTTTCGCTGTTGCCACGCCAGGTTGTCACCCTTGACCAGGTTGAGGGCGATGTTGACCAGATGCAACGGTCTGGGGCGTTGCGTATGGCGTTGGTGTATGAAGAGATCGGCAAACCAGGTAGTGGCCGCTCGTCCCGCGGCGGTGCCCGGTAACTGCAAGGCGGTGAGCCGGGCGAGGCCGGCAGGGCCGAGACGGAGTTGCCGCGCCGCCTCACTCAGGCGTGTGCGAACCGGCGCCAGCCGCAAGTCTTGCGGGAGTTGTGCGCGCAGATGGTCCTGTTGATCCGGCGTCGGGTTCGATAGGTGGAGGTAGTCGACCAAGGCCGGGATAGTGGGTTGTCGCCGCTCCTGCGTATGGAACCACCGGGCAACGCGCACCTCGTCGAACCGCATGTCGCTCATGGCCGGATTGTCGAGATTGTCGAAACCGGTAAAGGGATTGAAGGTCAGGTCGCGTTCGGCCTGCACGCGGGACGCGCCGAGGTACGCGCGAATGAGGCGGTTGCGATACATCGCGTGGAGGGAGAACCGATTGATGTTGATGAAGCTGGACATCAGCAGCCCGAGGAGCAGGACGGTGACCGTGAAGCGGAACAGCAGCCACACGGGTGTCTGGTGGAGAACTTGATCGTGGCCCCACGGATCCGCCCGGATTCCGAGGCCGGTCTGCAGAGGAGCGGCGAGATCATTCACGCGCCGGTCGTACTGGTGCGCGAGCAGGTCCAATTGCCAGCTCGTGCCGAGGGCCAGGGCGATGAGCACGCCGATCATGAACAATGGAGCGGCTGCGCGAACCGCCAGGTCGGTCAGTGCGGTGGTTGTGGATCGTTCTTCCTGTTGCTGCGCGGTGGTTCGGGAGCTGAATCCCAGGAGCAAGGTGAGGAGGCCGGACAGTCCGCCGACCGACGCGGCGACCTGTGGAGTCATCCAATGGATCAAACCGGGGCCGAAGACGACAATGCCGCACAGCCCGATCCACATGATCATCGCGATCAGCATCCAGGATCCCGTGCGGCCCCACCACTCACGATCTTGCTCTTCCGTGAACCGGCTGGCGAGGCCGATAAAGATAGTGGCGGTGAGCAGAAACAGGGCCAGGACTCCCGGCACCGCGAAGCAGGCAAACCATTCGGCAAACCGTGCGACGACGACGCCATCCGGCAGCTTGGCCAAGGCTCCGCGCAGAAACAAGCCGCCGAGTGCGCCGGTGGCGGCCACGGCGAAGGTTTCCGAGAGCAACCATCGCGTCATGGCCTTGAATCGTTTGAGTGCCACGGCGGAAAAAAGCCAGCTGCCGGTGTGGAGCAAGGCGCCGCCGATCACGGCCTGGTGCACGGTGATCTGGTCGAGGGTGCCGCCGCCGTTGCGAAACCAGGCCCAGGCGGTGGTGAGGCAGCCGAGCGAGAGGATCAAGGGGGCCAGGCACGCACGTAGAAACCACGCCTGAGTCTCCAACCTGTGCCACCAGCGGTCACGACGGTACTCACTCAGGGTGGGGCGGCAGAGGTGGAGATAGATCAGGGCCATGACCGCGAGACCGAGTCCGACGATCAATAGTGCGGGAGTGGCCCAGTCGGGGAGCGGTGACTTTGCGGTATGAAGTTGGGTGAGGGCGATGATCCACCGTGGTCCGAGGAGCGGGATCGCCAGGAGGGGGAGCAGGACCATCCAGTTTAAGCCCAGGTTGCGCAGGTAAATGCCCAGCAGAGTCCAAGAGTCGGCAGAGAAGAACCCAAGACGGGGGCTGAGGTAGTTGCTGTAGTTGCGAAGCCAGCGGACCGGCGGCGAGGCGTCGGCTGCGCCGGTATTCGGCGCCTTGCTCAGATCGTCCACGACCCCGTCCAAGCCGCGAGGGTGGCGATGGATCCAGGCCGTCAACCAACTGCCGATGTAACCGCCGCCAGAGACGGTGGACAAATAGTCAAACTTGTCCAAGATCTGCAGCTTGGCCAACGATTGCAGGATGCCCAGCCCAAAGGTCGCGCTCCGTATTCCTCCGCCGGAAAGGCACAGGCCTGCCTGCTTTGGGTGACGCCCGTGGATGTACCGGCGGAGCTCCTCAATCAGCTCCTTGTCCAGCGTGCCATCGGAATTTTTCACGGCTAACACCTTCACGGGATGGTCGTCCGGGAAGGGGCCATCGAGGAGTTCGGTTTCCTCAAGCAGAATCTTCGCGAGCGAGAGGGGGCAATCATGTGATGGATGCGGTGTGCTCATCGGGACTCCAGGATAATCGATGGACCGGTCTGGTGGTGGCCTGCGCAAGAACCGATTCGAGTACACGATCGTACGGGAAGAAAAGGCAAGGCACATGCCCTGGGGCTGAAAAGGGGTCGGTGCCGCCAAGGCCGCGAAGGAGGCACGGTTTCCGAGAGAAGCAGTGAGGGGTTGCGAGTGAATGCGTAGCGCGGCATGGACGCGATTATCGGAATTGATACAGCCCGTATCCCAATCGATACGCGACGGTGCCACGATTCCGGTCCGACTGATGTTCGGCTGCCTCGCTGGCGCCAAAAGGCTGGATGAGAGGCCTGGCGCCAACGCCGTCCTGCCGCTGGGACCAGCCAAGGTCGTGAAGTGTATCTCACCGACTGAGGGAAGCCGTCAGTGTTTCCGGTCCCGCTGCATCAGTTTGTCAGTGTAGGCCAGGAAAATCGCCGAGCCCAGGAACGTGAGGTGGATGAAAATCTTCCACTTGATGTGTTCGGGATTTTCGTTGGTCACGTCCACAAAGGCCTTTAACAGATGAATGCTGGAGATGCCGACGAGCGAAGCGGCCAGCTTGATCTTGATAGTGCCGGGATCCACGTGCGTGAGCCATTCGGGGCGGTCTGGGTGGGTTTCCAGATCGAGTTTGCTGACGAAGGTTGCATAACCGCCGATGATGACCATGGTCAGTAGATTGGCGACCATCGTGACGTCGATCAGTGACAGCACACCCAGCATGAACAGGGTTTCGGTCTCTTCCCGGAAATGGACGATCATGTGCCAGAGTTCCGCCAGGAACTTGGCGGCATAGAGCAGCTCGGCCACGATGAGTCCGCCATAGAGCGGAGCCTGAATCCAGCGGCTGCCGAAGATCAGGATTTCGAAGAGCTGCTCGACGCGATGGGCTGCTGTAGGCGGTGCGGACGGGGTATGGGATGCAGACGGATGACTCACGCTGGTACGGACCCTCCTTGTTGAGGGCGTATCCTAGTGGGCGCGTGGGGTTCTGTCAATCGTGAGATCGATCACCAGATAGCCGGCAAACACGCTGGCGGGAGACGCGGCGCAGGCGGAAGAAGGGGCCTGATTGCGCGGGGTCGTAAGGTGTGGCGACATCGACCGACCAGCAGTGGGAAGACAAACCCTACGCCGCCCCCCCCAGAAAGGATTGGTGCGTATGGTGACTGATCGGATCTGGATGCCCTGCAGGCTGTTCAGAAAGGTCGTTCAGCAAGGCCGCAGCGAGGTCCGCGATGCGACGAAGAAGGAGCGTCACGCCTGCGGACGGGCGCGAGTCGGTGAGCGCCCAGTGTCCCAGAGGCGAATCGTACTCGTGCCGTACGGTGAGCCTCGGAGCGACGCGAGAACGCTGCTGGCGGACTTTGTCAACAGCCTGCTAGGCATCGGCAGGCGCATCATCGGCGGTGGAGAGCTTCAGGTCTTCAGGTCTGGCATCGGGTAGCCAGTGGGCAACCGTCGCTTTGAGGTCGGCGGCAATGATCGGTTTGCTGATGAAGTCGTCCATGCCGGCCTTGAGACAGGCTTCGCGGTCGCCGGCCATGGCGTTGGCGGTCATCGCAATGATGGGAAGGCGGGTGCCTGGCTGTTCCTGTGAGCGAATCAACCGGGTGGTTTCGAATCCGTCGAGTTCCGGCATCTGGCAATCCATGAACACCAGTGGGTAGGGATGCCGGCAGATGGCGGCCAAGGCCTCCATGCCGGTTCCCGCCAGGTCCACGCGACACCCCAGCTTCTCCAACATTTTCACGGCCACGCGCTGATTGATCGGATTATCGTCCACCACCAGCACACGCTGGACCGTGCGGGCCTTCGCTTCGGTCAGGGTGTGTCGCGTAATCAATTGTCCCTTGTCTTCCTCGCGGCCTTCTCGCCCAAGCGTGAGGCGAATACAATCGGCCAGATGACGCTCGCGAATCGGTTTGGTCAGGTACGCGGCGGCGCCTACTTCTTTCGCGAGGATACTATCTCCGCGCTGGCCGGAGGACGTCAGCAGGATCACGTGGGTCTTCGCGATGGTCGGATCTTCCTTGATCAAACGACAGAGTTCCAGCCCGCTCATCTCCGGCATGTGCACATCGACGATGGCGATGTCGAAGGGGGCGCCGTCCTGAGCCGCCCGCCGTAACAGGTTCAAGGCTGAGGGGCCATCCACGGCGCTCTCGTGGGTCATGTTCCAGGCTGAGACATGGTACTGGAGCAGACTCCGATTAGTAGCATTATCATCCACCAGGCAGACCCGAAGGCCGTTGAGATGTTTGACGGGCAAGGGAGGTGTGACGGGAGCGGTGCCTTCTTCCGGGGTACCGAACTTCACCGTGAACGAAATGCGGGTTCCCAGGCCCGGCATCGACTGGAGTCCGATCTCCCCGTTCATTAACTCCACCAGGCGTTTGCAGATCGAGAGGCCGAGCCCCGTGCCGCCGTATTTACGAGCCGTCGAGCTGTCGGCTTGCGAAAATGCCTGGAACATCTTGGCTTGGGCTTCCTGCGTCAGGCCGATCCCGGTATCGATGACCTCGAAGCGCAGGGTGACGGAGCCAGGGCTTTCCTCCGTTTGCAAAACTTGGATCAGCACTTCGCCCTTCTCGGTAAACTTGATGGCATTGCCAATCAGGTTGGTCAGAATTTGCCTGATCCGCCCGGGATCGCCGATCACGGTGCGTGGGGTCTGCGCATCGATGAGGCCGACCAGTTCCAGCTCTCGCCCCTGCGCGGTCGGGGCCAGGATGTCCAGTGTGTCTTCGATGGTCATGCGCAGATCAAAGGGGATTTGTTCAATGGTGAACTTGCCCGCCTCGATCTTGGAGTAGTCCAAAATATCATTGATGATGCGGAGCAGCGATTCACCGGAATGTTTCAGCGTGTCAAGATATCCCTTCTGCTCAGGGGTCAATTCGGTGTCGAGCAAGAGAGTCGTCATGCCGATCACCCCGTTCATCGGGGTACGGATTTCGTGGCTCATGGTCGCCAGGAAGTCGGTCTTGGCTTGGCCGGCGCGTACGGCCTGGTCACGGGCTTCGGACAATTCCCAGTTCTTCCACTCCAGATCCTGTGTCGCTTTGGAGAGCGCATGTTCGGAACGTTTGCGCGTGGAGATATCGACGATGGAGGCCAGCGCAAGTTTCCCGGCGGGCGTATCGATCGGATTGAGGCCGAGTTCGACGGGAAACTCATGTCCGTTTTTATGCAGCCCGAACAACTCTCGTCCTGCTCCCATGACCCGTGAGGTCGGGGCGGCAAAATAGCCGGAGCGCAGGGTGGGATGGGCGGCGCGAAACCGCTCGGGGATCAAGATCTCGACCGGCTTCCCCAGCATTTCCTCACGCGTGTAACCAAACATCTGTTCGACCTGTTTGTTGACCAACGTGATCTTGCCCTGGGGGTTGATCATCAACATCCCGTTCGGTGCCGATTCCACGACTTGCTGGAACTGCGCCTCGGCCTGTTTGCGGGACGAGATATCGCGGACAATCCCGGTGAATTTCTGGGCGCCATCGACGAGCATCTCACTCACGGCCAGTTCGATGGGGAACGAGACGCCATCGCTACGAAGGCCGAGGACCTCGCGGCCGATGCCGATCACTTTCTTCTGGCCTGACGACAAGTAATTGTGCAGGTACTGGTCGTGTTCCGTGTGGTAGGGGTCGGGCATGAGCAGTTTGACGTTCTGGCCGAGCAGTTGCTCGGGGCGGTAGCCGAACATGCGGGTAACCGCCGGATTGACGGATTCGATGATGCCCCGGTTGTTGATCACGACGATGCCGTCCACGGCCGTCTCAACGATCGCACGCAATCTCGCTTCGCTGCGGTGCATGGCGGCTTCGGCCTGTTTTAAATCCGAGACGTTGATATGCATGACCACGGCACCGTAGCTCCGGTGTCCCTGCATCGGAGTCACGATCAGGCGGAACCAGCGGCGGAGGAAGGGGCTCGAGCTTTCGTATTCATAAGAGAAGGCGCGGATGGTGCCGTCCAGGATATGCCGGATGCCTTGCGCGACATGCGCGGCGTCTTCACTTGATGTAGCCGCGTCACAGATGTGCAGATAATTCAGTCCCACGCCGTAGGAATCGTCGACGAAGCCGTTGGCCGCAGCAAACCGTTCCCAGGCTTCATTGACCGCGAGAATCGTGCCTTTCGCATCCAGCACGGCGATGTTGGCCGGCAACACATGCAGGATGTTCGGGTCCAGCGCGAGATCCGGCGGTCGTGGCCTGGGACGAAGTGGGTGGACGGACATGGTGGATCTTCCTTCTCTATCTCTATCCCGTGGTGCCGGTCCTGGTCGCGCGATTTCCGAGCCAGGTTTCCAATACCGTTTGGAGTTCTTTGGAACGGATCGGTTTCGCCACATAGTCGTCCATACCGGCAGCCAAACAACGTTCACGGTCTCCCTGCATGGCATTGGCGGTCATGGCGACAATGGGCGTGTGGGCGGACTTTCCTTCCATCTTGCGGATGAGGGCCGTGGCCTCGAACCCGTCCACTTCCGGCATTTGGCAGTCCATGAAAATCAGCGGGTACGGGGCGCGTTCGTGGGCGGCCACGGCTTCCTGGCCGTTGCTGGCCACGTCGACCCGGTAGCCGAGTTTCTCCAACATTTTGCACGCCACCTTTTGGTTCACGGGATTGTCTTCTGCGAGGAGGAGTCGAGGAACCGTTGCCGCCTGGGTTTCGGTGAGTGTATGCCGGGTGATCAAGGGGGATGCGGCGGATGCAGATGCGTCCGGAGGCGAAGCGGGTACGCCCCCGCATAGCAGGTGACAGAAACATTCGAGCAACTGTGACTGTCGGATCGGTTTGGTGAGGTAGGCGTCGATGCCGAGCGCCTGGGCTGTGCTGCCGTCGCCTCGCCGTCCGACCGTGGTGAGAATGACCAATCGCATGCCCGCGGTGCGGGGATCCTGTTTGAGGGTGGATGCTGTCTCGAACCCGTCCATATCAGTCAGGTGAAGCTCGATCAGCGCCAAGTCGAAGGGTTTCTGCATGGCGGCGGCGGTCTGCGCCAGTTCCACAGCTGCCTGGCCGGTCTCGGCGCCCAGGCACTCGAGGCCCTGTGCGGAAAGTTCTTGTTGCAGCGCCTTGCGGACGGTCTTGTTCGGGTCCACGAGCAAGATACGCCGCCCGCGAAGTCGGCTCCATGAGATGCCTGCAGGCGCGGCCGCCAGAGCGGTCTCAGGGAATCGTGCGGTGAACCAGAAGGTGCTGCCTTCCCCTGGACGGCTCTCGACACCGATGTGTCCTTTCATCTGGGTAACCAGGCGCTGGCAAATGGCGAGGCCCAGCCCCGTGCCTCCGAATCGACGGGTGGTAGAACTGTCGGCCTGCATGAAGGCCTGGAACAACTTGGCTTGTGCGTCCTTCGGGATGCCGATGCCTGTATCGGTGATCGCAAACCGCAGCAGATCCGGTCCGGCTTCTGGGGCACGAGTGACCTGGAGAAAGACTTCCCCGGTGGACGTAAACTTGATGGCATTGCTGACGAGATTGACCAGGATCTGGCGGAGCCGGCCGGGATCTCCCAGGACGCCGACCGGGACCGAGGCATCGACTAGGGTGATCAGTTCCAGCCCCTTGCTCTGCGCCGGTTCTGCGAGCAACTCGACAGTGTCCTCGACGGCCAGTCGGAGATCAAAGGTCAATTCTTCAAAATGGAGCTTGCCGGCTTCGATCTTCGAGAAGTCGAGAATGTCGTTCACGATCGTCAGCAGGGCATCGCTGGATCGGCGCACCGTATCGGCAAAGTCGTGCTGCTCCGGCGTGAGGGCCGTATCCAGGAGCAGTCCGGTCATACCGATGATCGCGTTCATCGGGGTGCGGATTTCGTGGCTCATCGTGGCGAGGAAGTCGGCTTTGATCTGAGCCGTTTGCAGGGCCGTATCGCGCGCCTGGGCCAGTTCTACGTTCTTCCGTTCCAGCTCCAGCGCGGCCTGCGTGAGCGCGGCTTCGGCTCGTTTTCGTTCCGTGATGTCTTTCCCGATGGCAAGAAAGCCAGTCAACTGACCGCTATCGTTGCGGAGGCCGGTGATGGTGACGAGAACGGTCAGCTGTGCCCCGTCTTTCCTGGTGTACGTCCATTCGCGTTCGTCGAATCCGCCTTGGCGAGCCCGTTCGGTCAACACCTCGAAGGCGTGGGAGGGGTTTGCGGCGTCGCGATGCAGTTCGCCGGCCAGTCGGTCGAGTTCTTCCTGCAGGTGAAGTGCGGTGAGTGTCTGTTGACCAATCATCTCGGTCTCGGCATAGCCCAGCATCCCCACCGCTCCCGTATTGAAGGTCGTGATGACGCCGGCATGATCGGTGGCGATGATGGAGACGTTGGTGGCGCTGGCCAAAATGGCTTCCAGCTGCATGTTCGTGGCCAGGAGCGTCCGCTCCAACTGTTTTCGTGCACGAATGTCGGTCAGGATGACTTGAATGGCCGACTTCCCTTCGAAGCGGATGGCGGCAGCGGACACTTCCACCTCGATGCGTCTACCGTCGAGTGCGACGAACTGTTCTTCGGTCGGGGGGGCCGTGCCGTTCGTGGCACGTATGTGGGTCATTCTCCGTCGTGCGATGGCGTGGGAGTCAGGGTGGATGAAGTCCATCACCGGCTTCCCGAGGAGTTGTGACGAGCCGATCGCGCCGAACAGTTTCACGCAGGCTTGATTGGCAAAGGCAATCTTATCCTCGCAATTGACGTAGACGGCGTGAGGGGACAACTCCACCAGGGCGCGGTACCGCTGTTCGCTGGTACGCAGTTTGGACTCCAGTTCTTTTGCGACGGTGATGTCCTCCGCAATGCCGGCGATGCGATAGGTCTGTCCCTCGGCATTGTGAATGGAAAAACTGCGATCTCTGATCCAGCGGATCCGTCCGCTTGGCGTGACGATCCGATACTCTTCGTCATACGGCAGGTGCGCCTGGCAGGCGGCTGCGACGGATACCCGCTTGTGGTCCTCCGGGTGAATGTGATCGAGCCAGAATTGGGGATTTGAATAGAGCACTTCTCTGGGAGATTCCCAGATCGTCTCGAAAGCGGGACTGACGTAGAGAACCTGGTGTTTGTCCGGGGTGGTGAGCCAAAAAACCGCGTCGATCGATTCGGCCAATTGGCGAAATCGCTCCTCACTCTCCCGAACGGTTTCCTCCATGCGTTTCCGCTCGGAGATGTCGCGAATCATGCCGGTATATTTCCTCGAGGTGCCGAGGTGCATCTCGCTGACGGATACGTGGATGTCGATGTGGGAACCGTCCTTCCGCACAGCCAGTACATCGCGGCCCTTCCCGATGATCGCCCATTTCCCGGTGACCCAATAGTTCGAGAGGCATTCGTGGTGATGCTCGCGGTAGGGCGACGGCATGATCAGGGCAATGTTCTTTCCGATCAATTCATGCGCCTCGTAGCCCAGTAGTTTGAGCAATGCGGCGTTGACGGTTTCGATTTGCCCCCGTTCGTCGGTCACGACGATGCCTACGATCGTGCTCTCGAAGATCGACCGCATGCGGGTTTCGCTGTCCCGCCAGGCGGATTCGGCGCGTTTGTATTCGGTGATATCCTGCACGGTCCCGGCCATGCTGGCCGGTGACCCATCGGCCTGTCGGCGTACGATTCCGCGACAGTGGATGTACCGCAGTTCTCCGTTCGGTCGAATGATGCGGCATTCGATGTTGTAACGGGTGTCGTATTTGAGCGTCTTGGCGACGGCCTGTTCCACCCGCTCGCGATCGTCGGGGTGGAGCGCCGTCAGGAATGTGGCACGGGTCGGCTTGGTGTGTGCCGGATCAAGGCCGAATATGCGGTATTGCTCGTCCGACCATCGCTCCACGCCGGTGGCGATTTCCCAGTCCCAGGACCCCAGGTGCGCGAGGGCCTGGGCTTCATCCAGCGCGTCCTGTTTCGCCTGAAGGGCACGTTGTGCGCGGGCTTGCCCCGCTTCCAGCTCTTTTCGGTCGGAGATGTCGAGGTGCACGCCCGTGGCGCGCACTGGCGCCCCCTGGGCATCCCGTTCCACGACCTGGCCGCTGTCGAAGACCCAACACCAGGCGCCGGACTTTGATCGGAGACGGTGCTCGCTGGAATAGGCCGGAGTCTCTCCACGAAGATGGGCGGTGACGGCCGCCATGACTGCGGGCAGATCGTCGGGGTGCACGAGCCGTTCCCAGGTTCGCACGTGTGGTTCCAGCTCGTCGAGGTGATACCCGAGCATTGAGGCCCAGCGTTCGTTGAACGTGACGCCTCCGCTGGGCACGTGCCAATCCCAGGTGCCGATCTGGGAGCCTTGTACGATCAGTTCGAGGCGGTCCGCTTGTGCCTTCACGCTCTGTTCGTGCACGGCAAGCAATCGTTCAAGGTCGGCGGCCTCCGATTGCATCGAGACGACGGTCTGTTCGGGGCCCGCAATCGGTTTTGTATAGGGAGCGAGCGCGATCTGCGCGCACAGGGCCAGCGGCTTGAACAGCTGCGCGGTCTCCTCGGAAATGAAGTCCTTGCTGAACAGAATGATGGAAAACAGGTCGCCGTTGGGCAAGGGGGCACCGAACCCGAGTACCGAGCGGATGCCGTACTTGCGGACGAATTCCTCCTGCTCTGGGACGTGCGGGCTATCGAGCGCCTCCGGCACGTGGAACACGTTGAAGCCATGCTCGCTGGGGTCCAGCAGGAGGTCTTGAGCAGAGGCGGTGATCTGGGGCAGCGTGAATCCCAGTTGCTGGAAGAGCTGTTTGAACATCGGGAGGCGTTCGAGCGCGTCGGGCCCGTTCAGCGGGAGGACACGGAAGCCGCTGGACAAGGCGGGATCGTTCCATCCCTGGTGGATGCCTGCGCTGGCAAGCAGGGTCAGGCAGGTGAGGGAAGGGCTCGGTTGTTGCGGCTGGAGTTTGCGGTCGGCCAGCGATTGCAAGTCCGGCGTGAGGAGGCCGTACGGTGTCGTCTTAAACAGGCGAATCAGGACGCAGGCCGGGTCTCCGGTCTGGGCCATGGTGAAGGAGGTATAGAGGTGGCGAACCAGACGGTCGGCGACCTCCCGGAGGTCGACCGCGCCGGCGCCGAGTCGACGGAGCGCCGCTGCACAGGCGGTCATGTCCCGGAGATGGAAAGATCGCAGATGATACATGCTCGAACGAATTCCGCAAAGGCGACGGAGTGTGTCGGTACTCTGTCGGACTCCGTACGGGGGAACTTGAGCATGCGGTCACCGCGTCGGCGGCGAAGCGTTCCCTACGGGATTGTCTTGAGGTAAAACGCGGCGGCTTGAGACCTCCTGGTGAGATGCAGTTTGGAATACACATTGGCCAGATAGTTCTTGACGGTCTTGTCGCTGAGTCCCAATTCAGCTGCGATTTCCTTATTCGTCTTGCCCTGCGCGATGAGGGGAAGGAGGCGTCGCTCCTGTGGCGATAACAGGTGCCGGCCTCGTTCGGGTTCCCGATCCGCCACTTTACGGAGATAGGCAAAGGTGTGGCGGGTGACGCCCGGATCAAGGTAGGCCTGCCCCTTGGTGATGCTGCGCAACGCATGCATGAGGGTTTCTGCGCCGGCGTCCTGCAGAACGTACCCATGGGCTCCGGTGGAAACGGCAGAGAGGAGGATGGTGTCGTTGAGGGTGTCGGCCAGGAACAACAGCCGCGTGGCCGGCAGATGAGACAGAATTTCCTTCGCGGTCTCGATGCCTGTGCCGTCCTGCACGCGGAGATCCACGATGACGATGTCCGGTTTGTGTTGAATCACCAGCGGGAGCGCCTCGGTTCTCGAAGGGGCTTCTCCGACGATGCGAAAATCGGGGACGGAGTTCAGGAGGGTCCGCATACCGACTCTGACAAGTTCCTGCGGGTTGATGATAAACACCCGGGTCGGGGTGTGCTCTAGTTCGTTCATGATCGATTCTCTCATTAAAGTGGATGGATGCCTTGTGAGTGTATGTTATGTCTGTCCCGATGCGTCGGGTCACCTTCGATAATGGTGACCCGACGCACGATGGTCGGTGTCCACCCTGCTCGCGCCGATCGGTGCACGTCACTGAACGGTCCAGACGCGGCCCCGCCCGAGAGGGGCGGTGTCGCATCGGTCGACGGGTTGGTCATGCCCATAACCCTGTGAGGACGGTCACACATCATGTCAGCTACGACACTCCTACGAGCTGGGACCTGCTGTATCCCGGGGTGGCCCTTGTCGAATGGGTGTCACCCATGCCGACATTCACGCGGGACAGCGCCAGGACGATATTCTTGCCCCCGAATCCGAAACTGTTGATCAACGCACGATTCACGTGCACCGCGCGCCCGGTTCCTGAGACATAGTCCAGATCGCAGCTTGGATCCGGGGTGGTCAGATTCAGGGTAGGAGGGATGAATTGGTGCTCCATCGCTTTCGCGGTCCCGATGAGTTGGAACGCTCCGCTGGCGGCAAAGGCATGGCCCAGCGCTGCTTTGAACGAACTGACCGGCACCCGATAGGCATGATCGCCCAAAACCTGTTTCACCGTCTGGGTCTCGATCGCGTCTAATTCCATGGTGCCGAGCCCGCAGGCGTTCACATAGTCCACCTCCTCAGGAAACCAGTGGGCTGTCGAGAGCGCCAGCCTGGCGGCCCGTTGTTGTTCATGCCCGGTGCAGGCAGCTTTAACCATCGAATGGGCATCGCAGGTGAACCCCCAGCCTTCCAGTTCGGCGTACATCCTGGCGCCCCGGGCTCGGGCATGCTCATAGTCTTCCAAGATGAAACACCCGGCTCCTTCGCCCAGCACCATACCGCACCGGGTCTTGTCGAAGGGGCGGGGAAGGTCCCGGATTGTGCCGTGCTCATCCGGTGCCAGGGCCCGCCCGGCGTTCATGGCGGCATAGACGCTCGGGTGTAGGGGGGCTTCCGTCCCACCCGCCACGACCAGCGAAGACTGTCCCGACTTGATCCATTCATAGGCGCGGCCGATGGCATTCGCCGTTGAGGAGCATCCGATGGAGTAGGTCTCGCATGGCCCGTGCAGCCCCAGCACGATGGCCACTTCCGAGGAAATCGCATTCGGGAAGGTCATGCCCATGGTAAAGGGATTGACCCGCTCGTAGGCATTCAGTCTTGCCGCGTCGTGGAATTCAAACGCTTCCTTCATGCCGCCGATGGAGGTGCCGATGCTGATGCCGATGGAGCCGCGATCTTCCTGTTCGAAGTCGATCCCGGAATCGCGTGCCGCCATCATGGCGGAGGCGACGGCGAACTGGGTCGCGCGTCCCATGCGACGGGCCTGTTTCCGATGTAAAAAGTCCTCGGGATCGAAATCCCGCACCTCAGCCGCGAGACAGGCCTGAAAGGGAGAGGTGTCGAAGGACGTGATTGGCTTGACCGCGCTTTCTCCCCGGCTCAAGAGATGCCAAAAGAGGTCGACGGTGCTACCCAACGGGGAAATCACTCCCATGCCGGTGATGACGACTCGACGAGAGGTCTGTGGTGTCATGGTGCCCTCCTCTGCTCGTAAGAGCGTGAAAATGTATGTCGTCAATGCGAATGCCATGTCTGCATGTGTTCACGGTGCGCGTCCGGCAAGGCAGCGTCGGGATAGAACGTCGCATAAAAATCTTCATCCAGGTGATGGGTTTGGCACGCGACGACGGACTTACAGGCGTCGGCGTGCGCCGGGAACCGCCCGTAGGTGTCGAGGACATATTCGGTAAAGGCGATGGTCGCCTCGACGGCGCGTGTGGAATGCTCCGGAACCTGTTGTGCCGCCCCGGGTTTGACCCAGACCTGTTCGTGAGGTTTCCTGAATGTGCCGTCCGGCCCGAACTTGCTGGCAACCAGTTGAGCCACGGCCTCCTTCATTGAGGGGACGAAGGGAGGGGTCGGCCCTTCCCACAGCCCCGGAATGCCGACCGGATTGGCCCGCATCGGCTTGCCGGGCGGGACGACGAAATGGAACCCGAGACCCGGATAGATGTGCGGTTCCATGCCCAGGAGATGGCGACCGCTCCCCACGCTCTGAATGCCGCCTCCGAGCCCCAGTGCCTGCTGCATCAGCGAAATATGCTCGCAGATGATGCCTTGTTCCTGAATCGCGGTTTCGCAAATCGCGGCGTCGAGCTCGCGCAAGCTGAACATCCGGCGTGCCCGGATGTCGTCATGGAGGTGTCCACCCGCGCTCTTGCGAAAGGCCTCCAGCCCGCACCCGGCGTTGCCGTTGTCGGTATCGACGATGAAGTAGCCGGTCTCCTCGCTGAACATCATCAGGAGCAGATTCAAGTACAGCAGCGCGATGTTGGTCACGGGGAAGAAAAGGGTGGTGCCGGGCCGGTTCGTATACCACTGGTTGAACGGCAACATGAAGGGGACTTCACGGGGGATCTCCAGCCGGGAAGACTGAAGCTGTACGATGTCCAGGTCCCAGGGATGGTCAGGGCCTGCGGCATCGGCCACGAAAAAGACTCCCTCATCGTTGGTGTAAAACAACTGTGTCGTCTGTGCGGAGCAGGGACTGGGAACAGTGCGGCTCCGGAAATTCATCAGCGCGTTTCCTTGGCCCTCGCTCGATCCGGGCTGCCCGACGAAGTGCATATCGCCGAGATTCCGTCCCGATCGTCCGATCGCCGCATAAATGAGATACCGCTCTTCCTCCCGGCTTAGAGGAACCGGCTCATGGTGACTGGTGTATTGGAGGGGGCCGCCGGGCAGCGTCATGCCGCGGCCGAAGCGACGGGTCTTTCGCTGTTGCAGGAGGTCCAGCAGGGTGAATGTGGCGTCCATTGCTGCAGACTGTGTAGCGAGCTGCTTCATAGGGCCTCTCCTTCCGGTTATCCTAGGGCCGTGTGGCCCTATTCCGGTCATGTGAATAGCGGTGGTCTTGAACGCCACCAAGGGCGTCCTGTTATCTGGCTAGAATCTACGAGAGGTGTCGATTGGAGTCACCTACCCATCGGGGTAGGCGGGGTGGCAGCCTAGAGATATCTTGTAAGAATGGAGAAGGCGTTCGTCACGACGGGCGACGCACGACTTAACCCGCGCGGTTGGGATCGGAAGGTGGACGATCGTCACTGGGAGGTGAAGGAGACACGAGTCGATGTTGCTCACCGGTCTGCCAGTAGGCGATGGCGCTCCACCGGTTTTCGACTCCGATTTTCTGGAAAATATTCTTGAGGTGGAACTTCACGGTATTCAAACTGACTTTGAGAATGACCGAAATTTCCCAATTGGTCTTGCCTGCCGCGACCCAGCGGAGAATCTCCTCTTCCCGTTTGCTCAAGAGGGTGATCGGTTGCGTCGGTCGCTCGGGCTTCCATGTCGAAGTGCACCGCATGTAACTTAAGTGAAAATGCGGGGTGAGAATATCGAGCAGGAGGCGCAGTTTGTCGGTCTGTTTTGCATCGAAGTTGCTGAAGGCAAAGTAGGAGCAGGTGCCATGCTCTCCGCGCACACCGGCTGAGAGACAGGTCTTAATGCCGAAATCCAGTTTAAGCGATGTGACGTCTTTCGGCTCGGAAGAGGCCGGCTCGTCGGCGCTGGAGGTGACGGACTGGCCGGACGTGATCAACCGGTACACGGCGGGGTCTGCCGCCAATCCCTGACCCATATAGAGTTGGCAGAATTCTTTGGGATAGGTGGAATGTCCGAGCGCGGGATCAACGCCGCGGAGCAGGTCGACGCCTCCACATCCGGAAAACTCATATGGAACCACCTGCTGGAGGGCCGATACGAGTTTCCACACGCCTTCGCTTCGATTGACGGAGCGAGCGTCATGCATGATTTCGCCGAGTCGTTGGAATTCCTTTGCGGAAAATCCCGGCTGATTCATGCCACTGTGCTCCGCCGCGCGCGCCCCGCCGCCGCAGAAAGATGGGTACCGTCGCGCTCAGAAGTTCGGATCTGGTCCATGTTGAGGCAACTGTATCATTGTGGAAACGGCTGATTGTACCGTCACCGAATGATCGGGATCTAGGGCAACCTGCACCTAGTATAGAGTGCCTAGGGTATGAACAGCAACGGGGAAGAGGAGGCGTCTGAGCGATGGCGAGTAGGGGCGAGTGGGTCGGGGGGGGCAGCGATTAGCGTTGGACTTTCAAGGTCGGTCCCAGCGTCAGCCACTTCGTCGGACCAAGGGCGGCCATGTGAGGGAGATGCGCCACGTACCACACCACCACGTCCTGTTCCTGGACGCTCTGGTTATCCTCGTCATAGCCGAGTTGCCCGCGTGCTCCAAACACCCAGGGAAGGTCTTCATCAGGATCGGCGCGCCGGATGGCCACGTCATGGTCGGCGAACGCGTCCCGCTCGCCGTCGTCTTTGAGAGGAGCGTACCCGTCCCCGGGGAGAAGCCAGGCGCCGTGCCCGGTCAGTTGGTCACGGATGAACCAGGTCCGATGGGTGGCCTTAACCTTCACATCATTGCGTTCGTTTGTATACTTCTTCCATCCGGGCCCCCAGCCCCGGTCGGTGCCCCCGTCGTCATGCACAAAGACCTGGTCCATCCCGTTGCCGTCGATATCGAAGTCGAAACGCCAGTAGGGGTGGTGGATATGGTCGGTATTGCAGGAGAGGCCACGGCTTTGGACGACCGGCCGGAGTTCGCCGTCGGCGGAGAGATGCCAGGATTGGTAAATGTGGTACTCACCGATCCGGGCATAGATGCCCAGCTCCAACCATTTTGTGCCGTGCAATGTCGAGCTCTCGACGCACACCTTGTTGTTGCCGCAATTCACGATAGGGACCAGGTCCTGCCATCGCAGTCGATCTTGGAAGGGGCCGCAGCGGCCGCTGTCGGCGCGAGACCCAAACCAGGTGAAGGGATTCCACCAGATGCGCTCTTTCACGTATTTGACGCGCAGGACCGGCATGCTGGCTTTGCCGAGGACGAGTGCTCCGTCATAGGTCACGTTTCGGAGGGCCAGACCGGTATTGTCTCGAACTTCATAGTCAAAGCTCCAGCGTCCCCAGTCCATATGCTCTGCGGAGGAGTCGGCCACACCAGGAAGCGGCAACGCCAGCAAGCTACACAATAGCAGGATGCCGGTCAGAACTGCGTTCATCCGCTCTCCTTTCATCCCTTCACCCCTTGCCGGGCGGCGGCGCGAGAGGTTGCGCATTGGTGACAGTTCCAGCCCTTGTGTCCTCGCCCATCACCTGGTCGCCCGGTTTTGTTCGCATCCGTGCAGATCGTTAACGAGGCGGCTCTTCGCCCGCATCCAGGACACGGTCATCCGTGAGGTCGACCTGTGCCCAGTACTTGGGGTCTCCTCCCACACCCTGCGAGAAGGTGATCCAAATGACACGGTGCCCATAGCCCGGATCATTTCTGAAGAATCCGCGATCCGGCTGCATCAACAGCCCATGGCCACGCAGGTCTTGTACCTTGCCGGCGAGGCGTGGGTCGGCGCGCGCCAGCTCGATTCCTCGCGCCACGTCCTGCGGTCCCTCCGGCGGCAGATATTCTTCGGCTCGGGCGGCCTGTAGGACGGAACCGTCTTTCATGCGTACGTCGACCGCGACGTTATGGCTATAGCTAAAGTACATGAGTCTGGCGAATCGTGCGCTTGCCCGACAGCAACCAAACGACACCTTGCTCTTGGGCGGCGAGGGATCCGCATCGATAAATCCCCATCGCGCGCCCAGAAGGGTCTGGACGCGGGGATCGGCTTCAGCGGCTTTCTTCAGTGAGGCAATTTCGGCCGCCGATAACTGCATGATGGGGCCGGCTGATCGAATCACGGCGGCATCCGTGACGGTTCCGGCCATTTTGGGTTTCACATGCTCGGGGGATTCATCGGCCGTGAACTCCAGAATATGTCTTGTCGGGACCTGTGCGGGCAGCGGGCGTTTTGGAATGGCCGTCTCCGGATCCTCAGGTCCGAACGGGCCGCGCGACGATGCGTCAAGGCTGCAGCCGACACAGAAGAGCATCACGATGACGCCGACCGATTTCCACATCACGGGCTTTACTCCCCTTTGAGTTAGGCCATCGCCAGTTTGCTGGCCAGGCCTAGTGCCAGACGTGAAATCTGAACCCCGGCTTTGAGCACGGCGGCACGCCTCTGCCGGGATTCGGTGTCCAGGACGGCCTTTCTCATCAAGTCCTTGTAGCCATCGATCTCGTCCTGGGCAAAGGGGACGAGTTGCGAGACGGTGTCGTTGTTGAATGTGTTGGCCAATTGCAAGTACAGATTGGAAATTTCCGCCGCGTAAATGCCTCGTCGCAGCGGGTCGTTCCTGTACGTTTCAAACTTCTTCCGTAGAGCGGCGACAGCATCCAACAGTGCAGTTTGTTTGACCTTCGTCTCATCCTGCCGCCCGACACTGAACTGCACCGTACCGAGTTGATCAAGCAACGCCTGGGCTTCTTCCCGCGCGTGGTCGACTCGGGTGGCTAGTTGTCCGATCTCATGGGTGGCGGTCTCAGCCGTTTCCATCAACTGTTTCAACACACTATCGTTGTCGCGGAGGAAGGTGACCACTCCCTCGAAGCTGCGGTTCATAGCGTCCTCCGTTACTGTCCATCATCCTTCTTGAGTCGGTCGAGCAATTCCACCAGGTCGGCGGTGTATCGCTGGGCGCGATCAAGGCCTCCGATGCGCAGGATTCTAGCTCCCACCACTTCTTCCAATGCGTCATTCACCGTGCGCGAATGGTTCACCACGTCCATGATCTGCTCTGATCGATTCGGCACCTGGTTGAGAATGGCGGTGACGAATTCCGGATCGACGGACGCCAACGCCGATTTCTGGGCAAAGTGATGTATCTGGGCATGGAGTGTGGCGGTGTGTTTCCACGAATCATTGAGGGCGTTGGCCGTGTCACGCAAACCGCAGAAGTCTTGCTCAAATTGATCCCAAACCGCTTTCTCAAGTCCCCGCACATCCTCCATGTAAATGAGGCCGGTGAGGTACGCGGCCGCATAGGCGGCATCTCCCTTTCTGTTAGTCAGGTTCCGGAAGGCCGCCAGGGCGAAGCGGTGTTTCGTTTCCTGCATGTGGAGGGACTTGAAGGCTTCGTGCAGTTCCGCACGGGCCTGTTCGAGGTTCTTGATGCGCGCCTCGGTTTCTTTCTGAAAGAGATCAATATTCGTTTGCGCGGCGTCGATCTTGCTGCCTTCCAGCTGCACGAGGTCCCGAACCGAACTGCTATGAATCGAATGGCAGGCGGTCGTCATGAGCAACGAAAGAGCGATCGATAGCCGCATCACGCCTCGGCTGACCATAGAGGACTCCTTCCGGCGAGCAATCTCGATGGGTGTCATCGGTGCACCGTCCGCACTGCCTCCGCCAGGGATTGGGTCTCGGTTTGGCTCAGTGTGACGTCGATGTTCAAGTACTGCTTGATCAGGCCGTTGATACGGCGGAGCGCGTCGACATTGGTTCGATAGTGATCGAACGCAGTCAGGTCCACGGCCTGAGGCGCGTTGGCATCAGCAGCGACGCGCTGCTCAATCCGGGCGATCAACTCCGGCAGCTGCTGGACAAGGTTGCTCATCTCACCGGCCCCGGCCACAAACAGGGTTTGGCCGTTCTGCCCTTTGCGCTCAGGGAGAGACTTCAGACGGATCAGATTGATGACCCGTAGCACGTCGGGCCCAAGCTGGGCCGCATCGTCTTCGGCCATTGCAGCTTCCGGGACATCCGGTAATCGAGGATTGGTCGTCGCCCATTGCAGGGCCAAATCCAGTTTGAGGCGTGTCTGGACAAATCGATACCACTGCAGGTGCCGTGCGGTGATGTTACTCACCAGTTCACGATACTGCTGCAT
Organism: Nitrospira defluvii; assembly: GCF_905220995.1. Lineage (NCBI taxonomy): Bacteria > Pseudomonadati > Nitrospirota > Nitrospiria > Nitrospirales > Nitrospiraceae > Nitrospira > Nitrospira defluvii. Next base: position 670,905 of record NZ_CAJNBJ010000001.1, on the reverse strand, counting down.
GAGCCGCTCATTCTCGGCATAGGCCTGGTCTTTGGCCGCGAGTGCCTGTTTGACTTCCGGCGGGGTCGCGCAGGCGGCCAGCAGCACGAACGTCAGTAGGCCGACGATGGGCAACATCCTCATCGGGATGCCTCCTGGTAAGCGTAAAAGAACGGAACTATCGTCGGGAGAGGCAATCTACGTACCTGATACGTAGGGAGTGACGAGGCCACAGCCTAGCGATGAAACGCCTGTCGTGCAAGGGGAAAAATCAGCGTGCCTCAGATCGACACACACGTGGTCAAGCCGCGTCAGCGTACCTATTCAGATACGGGTGTATCGAACCGCATACAGGGGAGCCGGCACGTGTGAGTGTTATGCGGGGGTGAGGGCGGTACGTAGTGCGGCGATGGTGGCCGGATCGAGCCCGGCGGTCTTGAGTTGTTCATCGGTGGCGGCGGCGATGTGTTGGAGGCTGCCGAATTGCTTGAGGAGCCGCCTCCTGCGGATTTTGCCGATGCCGGCGATCTGGTCAAGTTCGGACGAGAGCAGCGCTTTGCCCCGCAGATTGCGGTGATACGTGACGGCGAATCGATGGGCTTCGTCGCGAATCCGCTGCACGAGGTGGGTCGCGGGAGAGGTCGGGCGGAGGACGATCGGATTTTTTCGGCCAGGGAGAAAGATACGCTCCTCTTTCTCACCGCGAGCCTTGGCGAGGCCGATGATTGGAATCTGCTCCTGCCCGACCTGCTTCAATCCTTCGATGGCGGCGCTCAGCTGGCCGAGTCCGCCGTCGATCAAGACGAGATCCGGACGGGCGAGATCCTCCGTGGCCCCGTATCGCCGCATCACGGCCTCCTGCATGCTGGCAAAATCGTTGGCCCCCTCCACCGTCTGAATGCGAAACTTCCGGTAGTCGGCCTTCTTGGCCTGCCCGTCTTCCCAGACCACGAGTGACGCGACGGACTGATTCCCCATGATATTGGAAATGTCGAAGCCCTCGATGCGGCGGGGGGCGATGTCCAGGCGAAGCAGGCGTTTCAGTTCTGCCGTGGCCTGACGGTCCAGGGCCTCGTTGCGGAGATGGTCGGTTATGGCGGCCGCGGCGTTTTCCTCAGCGAGCAACACCAACTGGTGCTTGGTGCCTCGTTCGGGTGCGAGGAGACGAATGGCATCGCCACGCTTGTCGCTCAACCATTGTTCGATGAGGGGCGCATCGGAAAGGTCGGTCGGCACCAACAGTTCCTTCGGCGGTTGCCCTTCCTTGTTGTAGAACTGCTCGATCGCGGAGCGCACGAGTTCCTCATCGCTCGAATCGGCGGACTGGGGCCAGAAGAAATCCTTTCGCCCGATCAAGAGGCCGCCTCGCACGAAGAGCAGTTGCAGGTCAGCTGCCGTGCCTTGGCGGGCCAGCCCGACCACATCCTGGTCGGTCGTGCTGACCTGGGTAATGCGTTGCTTTTCCAGCGTGCGCTCGACGCTGAACAGTCGGTCCCGTATCCGGGCCGCCTCTTCGAATTCTTCCCGGTCTGCCGCAGATTCCATGGTCTGCCGCAGCCCGTCCAGCAGTTCGCGGTCGCGGCCTTCCAGAAACTGGCGCACTTGTTTGACGATCAGGTGATAGTCGTCTCTCGACTGATTGCCGGTGCAGGGAGCCATGCACCGTTTGATTTCAAACTCGATACAGGCTCGATCGGCCTTACCGTCGATCTCGATTTCACAGGTGGCGAGTGGAAAGGCCTTGCGGATGACCTTCAGGGTTTCGCGAAGCGCTCCGGCCGGCGTGTAGGGGCCATAGTAGAGGGCGCCATCCTTTTGTACGCGCCGGACGATGGAGAGGCGAGGGAAGGCTTCCTTGATCGGTAATCGCAGGTAGGGGTACTGCTTGTCGTCGCGCAGGACGATATTGAAGCGCGGGCGGTGGCGCTTGATCAGATTGCTTTCGAGGATCAGCGCCTCCAACTCGGAGCGGGTGACAATGGTTTCGAGGTCGGTGATTTCGCTGACGAGCAGGCTGGTCTTGGGTGTCTGGTCGCTGCCTTTCTGGAAATATGAACGCACACGGTCGGCCAGCACGGCGGCTTTGCCGACATACAAGATCTCTTTCTTCGCGTTTCGAAAGAGATAACAACCCGGTTGGTCGGGGAGATGGTCAAGCTTTGATTGGAGGGTGTCGCGGGTATCAGCCATGAGCGATCAGCTTTCAGCCGTCAGGCGAAGGACATGGGCAACCCAGATCGCACGTAATTCTAATGGCTGCTGCAAATCCTCTGCAACGTTACGTTCACGCTGCCGGCCGATCGCTGATCGCGTCTTAGCGAAGTCCTCGCACGAACGACGGACTGAGAGCCCCCCGGGCGACTTCCGCCACCGGTCCTTTCATGGTCAGGCTGAAATCGCCGGCGACTTTGATGTTGAGCGTTCCGCCAGGCATCTTGACCGTGACGGGGCCTTTGACCAGCCCGAGCTTCACGGCGGCACTGGCGGCGGCGCACGAAGAGGAACCGGACGCCTGGGTTTCTCCGGCGCCACGCTCCCAGATCAGAATGAAAATCTCTTTGGGGCCGGTGGGCACGGCCAATTGCACGTTCGTCCGCTTCGGGAACAACGGGTGATGTTCCAGCGCGGGTCCCAAGGTCAGCAGGTCCTCACGGGTCCAGGATTCGCCGGCCTCTTTGAAGACCACACAATGCGGATTGCCGACACTGACGCCGGTGAATCGGAGCGATCGGCCTGCAGCCTCGATCGGGGCCTGGATCAACTCGTCCATGGTCAAGGTGCAGGGGAGAGCCGCCGCGCGGAACGTGGCCTGGCCCATCTCGACGGTAGCGGCGGCGGCATCCCCATGGCGGTCCACATGCAGCGCGATGGAGACGAGGCCGCCTTTGGTCTCGACAGTGAATGCACGCTTCTTGGTCTTGCCGGTGGCGTGGAGGTAGCGGGCGAAGATGCGCAGCCCGTTGCCGGACTTTTCGGCCTCGCTGCCGTCCGGGTTGTAGATGCGTAGACCGAAGTCGGCCTTCTTGGAAGGAGCCAGGGCCAGAATGCCGTCGCTGCCCAGACCCCAATGGCGATCGCAGATGCCGCGGATTTTCCCGGGCGTGAGTGTGAAACTCAGCTCCTTGGGATCCATCACTACATAGTCGTTGCCGAGTCCGTGCCCGCGAAAAAACCCGTTCTTCATCTGCGCTCTCCTTATTCGTCGTTCGTCGATCGTGAAACCTGAAGCGAAGGAACAATACTTGGGCGGATTTGAATTCGTCAATGGGTCGGCATGCGTAGACAGTGCGGCGCGGAGGGGCCGGTGAGGGGGGTAGATAATTCGCTGTCGAAGGATGAGCGACGCTTCACGGGCGACGAACGATGCGCCTTACACCAGCACTGTGCCGGGCGGTCGTTCAATGAGTTCGACTTCGTACCCATCGGGAGCATCGATGAAGAGAAACCGGCTGCCGGAGGAGGTTTGCGTAGGCCCGTCGGTGATCGCCACCTGTTTCGATTGCAAACTCCGGATCGTGTCGTCCAGATTTTCGACTTCAAAGGCCAGGTGGACGAGATCTTCCTGAACCCTGACAGGTCCGCTCGCGGGGAAACTGCAGAGTTCGATGAGCTCCTCGCTATTGGGCACCTTGAGGAAGGCCAGGTGGGATCCGCGAGGAGAGACTTTCCGTTCCAGGACCTCCAGCCCCAAGACGTCCCGGTAGAAACGGATGGTCTGCTCCATGTCGCTGACCCGCAGGCGGGTGTGGAGGAGTTTGGTGACTTTCATACGGGGAGCTTATAGCAGATGGCCTATAGCTGATGGCAAGAGAAGAAATGAGAAGTGTTGCTATTGTTCTCTTACCATAGGCTACTGGCCATTAGCCCTTTCGTGCCGGACCGCTCGTTTTCCGCAGCAGAATTTCGGCGTATCCGGGAATCAGGAAATTCGGCATGGGTCCGATTTCCTTGTAGCCTTGCTTGCGATAAAAGGCGCGGGCCGTGTCATTGAAATCAGACACGCAGGCGAACAGATTGTGCGCTCGCGCGAAGGTCTGCGATTCGACATGGGACAAGAGGCGTGTGCCCAGGCCACGGCCGGTGGCGTCCGGCGAGATGCCCAGCAACTCCAAATAATCGCCGAACAGGAATTTTCTGCGGAGGATGGCGATGCCGAGCACCACCCCCTCCGCTTCCAGGACGTACGTGTCACGGCCAACGGGGAGCGGCGAAAAGATGCGTTCCCAGTCTGTGGCGGTAAAACCAAGCCGTTTCCAGGGATCGGATCGAGCCAGGATACCGATCACCGCGTCGCGATCGTCCGGCTGCATCTCGCGAATCAACGTGTCGGGTCGGTCGTCGTTTGATTGCATCGCAGGAGATCCGAGACGGTCATGGCCTGTAGGCCCTTTTTTCCCAGCAGACTCCCGGCCAGGGCTTCCGTCACTTCGCGGGTGTGTTTGCCCTTCCCGTTGGCATGCAACACGATCACGCTACCCGGCTTTAAGCGTTTCTTGACGCGGGACAGGATGGCGTCGGCGCTGAGCGTGGGATCAGGGTCGCCGGATTCGATGTTCCACAAGATAAATCGTAAGCCGAGCGCCTTCACGGCTTCTACGGTCACGTCGTTGTACTCTCCGTATGGCGGCCGAAACAGGGTTGCCGGGCGGCCGTATTGTGTTTTCAGCAGGCGCACGGGGCCCATGATTTCCTGTTGCTGTTCTTTCATCTCGTGCATCGGTAGGTGCGCATGGACCTCGCCATGGGTGCCGATCTCGAAAAAGGGGACAGCCAGGAGCTGTTTCACTTCGGCATCATGTTTGGCCATCCAACGGCCGGACATGAAGAACGTCGCCGGCACCTTGTGTTCGATGAGGAAGTCGATCAGTTCACGATCAAAGCCCGAGGCCGTTCGCACCGGGCAGAGATCATAGGTCAGCGCCACGGCGGGGCAGGAGTTCGGACCGGCTGTGATGACTTGGGCCTGTGCCTCGCCGAGATAGAGGGCACAGGCGAGCCCGAACATCGTCGACCATCCGACTACCCAAGCGTGCGTTCGCATGGGCCGCAGTATACCCGATGGCAAGGCCGCGCGATAGTTGACGCTTCCTTCGGGTGGCTGCTACGGTGATGTCATGCAGGGACCGGATTGGAAAATCGGGCATGTCTTCGGCATCCCCATCCACGTGCATGCCTCGTGGCTGTTCGTGTTTTTCTTTGTGACCTGGTCGTTGGCGACAGGCTATCTACCTGACGTATTGCCCGGTCTGTCGGAGCCGCGCTATTGGGGCATGGGCGGCGTGGCGGCGTTGTTGTTGTTCGCGTCCGTCCTGTTGCATGAGCTTGGCCATTCTTTGGTGGCGCTGCGATATCGCATTCCGATCAGTCAGATTACGCTGTTCATCTTCGGCGGGGTTGCGCAGATGCGGAAAGAACCGCCGCATCCCCTGGCCGAATTCCTCATCGCCATCGCCGGCCCGGCGGTCAGCTTCCTCTTGGCGGGGCTCTGTCTCGGCTTGGTGACGCTCTTGGAGGTGATTCCGGCTGGAGTCTCCATGCATGGGCTTGCGGCCTTGGGGACGCTGTTGGGGATGGTCAATACGCAGCTGGGTCTTTTTAATCTGCTGCCGGGTTTCCCGTTGGACGGTGGGCGCGCCTTGCGGGCCGGTTTGTGGGCCTGGAGCAAAGATTACTATCGTGCAACGAGCCAAGCGGCATTGGTGGGGCTGCTGTTCGGGGTGAGCTTTGGGCTCTTCGGCGCGCTGTTGCTCGTCGGTGGCCTGTCCGGTACCACGTCCGGTTCCCTTGCCAGCAGTGGGGGATGGATTGTGTTGTTGGGCGCCTTTCTCTTTTCGGCCGCGCGAGGGAGCCGCAAACAGGCCGCCATCCGTTCGTCGCTCGCGTCGGTTCCGGTGCGCGAGCTGATGGTCGCCAATGTGGTCGCCCTGTCTCCGGACATCACCGTGGAAGAAGCGGTGAATCAGTATTTCCTTCCGTACGGGTACGGGGGATTCCCGGTGGTCCAGGACGGCCGTCTGGTGGGGGTGGTCGGGGTGCGTGACGTACAGGCCGTCAGGAATTCGTTATGGGCCTTCCGCCGCGTATCGGATATTATGCAGACATCCGATGACGACATGGTTGTGGCGCCGGACCTGTCGGCCATGCAGGCACTAGAGCGGATGCTGGCGCTTGGGGCCGAACGTCTCGTGGTCGTGCAAGACGGGCAATTGCTAGGGTTGGTCACCCGCGCGTCGATCGGGCACTTCATCGAACAACGCCATCCTTCCGGCATGCATGCTTCTTTGTAGTCGATCCGCTCCCTTCTCCTCGTCATCTTTCCACCTGAACGAGTTGTCATACCCAGGCAGGCGTGTAAGAGCCTTCCGGCAGCGCGCTGCCTAGCCGGGGAGCGTGGCTGTATCGTCCAGTCTGCCCGGACGTCGGCATTGGCACTCATGGGTGACCACGGCTCCGAGCAGAACCAGGGCCGAAGAGTAGTAGACCCACAGCAACAGCAGCACGACTTCGAGCAGCGAACCGTACAGTTGCGTGTAGACGGCGGCATCCTCCAGATACGTGACGAAGAGGGCCTTGGCGGAGACCCACAGGAGGCTGAAGACGGCCCCGCCGATCGTCGCTTCGCGCCAGGTCGGGCGCTGGTGTGGAAGGAACCGGTAGAGGCAGGTCACCGAGGCGAAGGCCAGCAGGAACGGCAGGGAATAGGTGAGGAGGAAGTCATGGGCGGCGATCGCCACCAGGTTCATGCCCAGAAAGCGGGGCGCGTAGGCCGTCAGCAGTTCGATCGCCTGGGTGGCCACGAAGGAAATGAGGGTCAGAATGCCCAACATCCAGATCAGCGCGACGGCGACGAGTGTGGAGATCAGCGGATGGCGCTTGGCCGCTGTCCCGAAGACCGTGTTCATCGCGTAGTCTAATTCGTAAAAGACCAGTGCACTAAACCATCCGAATGCCAGAAAGACGGCCCAGCGCACTTCCTCCTGTTCGGCCACCCGTCGGATATCCTTGGCCAGCCGTTCTCCCACGCTGGGGAGAAAGCCCTTCAGGAATCCGAGCAAAAACTGGTAGCCGATCACATCCTGGCTCACGATGAAGCTGATGCCGTACAGCAGCAGGAACACCATCGGAAAAAGGGAGAGGATCGAGTAGAACGCCAACGAGGCCGCCAGGCTGGGACAGCCTCGCCGTCGAAACGTGTCGAACACGTTGGAGAGAAACGTGAGTTCAGTCATGCAGGCCCGCGCGAGTCAGGGTCGGTGCGGAGCGAAGATCCCCCGGATCATGGCAGGACGCGGTTCAGGAACGTCGGTCCGCCGGCGTCGCGGGGGTGGTGGATGTCTCTGAAAAGGTGTCCTCAGCGCAACACGTTATTTGAGGAGCGGCGCTGCATGGGTGGCCAGCGACCAGAGGCCATTCGGGAACAGACCGAGCAAGACCACGCCCGCGAGGGCGCAGGCCAGGACAAACGACAACGCCGGGGAGGTCTCCAAGCGGGATTGAGAGGCGGCGGTTCCCTCAGGTTCCCGCATGTACATGACCATCACGATCCGCAAATAATAGAAGGCAGAAATCGCGGCGAATATGACGGCCACGACCGCCAGCCAGGTCATGCCGCCGTTCACGGCGGCCATGAAAATATAGAACTTGCCGATGAAGCCCGCCGTCGGGGGAATGCCGGCGAGTGACACGAGAAAAACCAGCATGAAAAACGCCGCAAGCGGCTCCCGTTTGGCAAGGCCCGCGTAATCTTCGATGTGCTCGCTTTCCTGTCCTTCCTTGCGCAACATGCCGATCAGCGCAAAGGCGCCCAGCGTCATGAATGAATAGATCGCAATGTAGAGCAAGACGCTGGCGAATCCGCCGCCGGCCCCGTCGCCGCGATGCCCCCCTGCGACCACCACTCCGATGAGCGCATATCCGGCATGGGCGATACTGGAATAGGCGAGCATGCGCTTGATGTTGGTTTGGACGATCGCCACGAGATTGCCCAGGGCCAGGGTGGCCAGACAGATGATGGTGAACAGGATCGACCAATCGGCGCTGGCTGCTCCCAATCCTTCCACGAATACCCGGAGGAAGGCGCCGAAGCTGGCGGCTTTTGACGCCACGGCCATAAAGGCGGTGACGGAGGTCGGTGAACCCTGGTACACATCCGGCGTCCACATGTGAAACGGGACGACGGCCAATTTGAATCCAAATCCGACGGCCAGCAGGACGAGGGCGAGGGAGAGGATCGGATTGCTCGTGCCCTGCATCGTAATGGCTTCGGCAATCGCCGACAATCGCGTGCTGCCTGCCAGACCGAAGAGCAGGGAAATGCCGTACAACAAAATGCCGGAAGAAAACGCGCCCAGCACAAAATACTTGGCGGACGCTTCCAGTGAACGGGCTTCCGTCCGTTTGAGGCCGGCCATGACATAGAGCGAGAGCGACATCAACTCCGTCCCGAGGTAAATCGTGAGCAGGTCGGCTCCGGAGACCATGACCATCATGCCCGCCAGCGCCAGCAGGATGAAGCCGTAATACTCGCCGATGCTCAATCGTTCGGCCTTTAAGTAGGCGAGGGAGAGCAGGACGGTGAGACCTGTCACGATATACAGAAGGAGTTTCCAGAAGGCCGCATAGGCATCAATGATGACCATGTTGCTGAAGGCATAGGTGCGGCCGGTCATCTGCGAAGAGGTCACGCCGATACACATGGCCAGCGCGCCCAGGGTCAACCAGGCCAGCACGTCCTTTTTGGCCGTCTCCAGAATGGGGTCCAAGGCCAGTACGAGGCAGGCGGCTCCGATGACAATGAGTTCGGGGAGGATCGCCACCAGGTCTTGAAGCGAAATGCTCATCGTGTTGCTGCCTGTTCAGAAGAGGAAATGGGCTGGGCGGCTGCCATCGTCGCGGTGACCGGTAGTACGAGCGGGGCCGGTTGCGGCACAGTCGCGTAGGCCGGAGCTTTCGGTCCGTTCAGCAGCTGTGTCACGCTGGCATGCATGCGGCTCAAGAGCGGGTTCGGGAAGATCCCCAGGACGAACACCAGCACGATCAGCGGCACCAGCGTCGCCGTCTCCCTGGCATTGAGGTCGAGGAGATGGGCGCGATGGGCGGCGGCCGGGGTTCCGAACACCACGCGCTGCATGAGCCAGAGGATGTACGCGGCGGCCAGAATGACCCCCAGTGCGGCTAAAGCGGTGGCGAACTGGCTCCAGACGAAGGTGCCGGCCAGCACCAGGAATTCCCCCACGAAACTGTTGGTGCCCGGCAGCCCCAACGAGGACAGCGCAAAAATCATCAGAAACAGCGCGTATCGCGGCATGGGGCCGGCTAATCCGGTGTTGTCGGCAATCTGGCGGCTGTGTGTCCGTTCATAGATGATGCCCACGCAGAGGAAGAGGCCGCCGGTCGTGATGCCGTGATTGACCATCTGCATCACCGCACCTTCAATCCCCTGGATATTCAGGACGAAGATCCCCAACGTGACAAAGCCCATGTGACTGACGCTGGAGTAGGCGATCAGTTTCTTCATGTCCGTCTGCGCCAGGGCCATGTAGGCGCCATAGATGATGGCCACGATTGAGAGCGCGATCATCGGTTTGGTAAAGGCCACGGTGGCGTCCGGTAGCATGGGCAATGTAAAGCGCAGGAATCCGTAGGTGCCCATCTTCAGCAGGACGCTCGCGAGGATGACGCTGCCTGCGGTCGGGGCCTCGACGTGCGCGTCCGGCAACCAGGTGTGAAACGGGAACATCGGCACTTTTACGGCGAAGGCCGCGAAGAAGGCCAGGAAGAGCCACATTTGGAGCGTGGCGCCATAGGTTCCGCGGCTCAGTTCCAGAATGTCGAACGTATGGCCGCCTTGGAAGTACAGCGCGAGGATAGCGACCAGCAGCAGGACACTACCTGCCAGGGTATACAGAAAGAACTTAATGGCGGCGTACAGCCGGTTGGGACCGCCCCAGACGCCGATCAGCAGATACATCGGGATCAGCATGGCTTCCCAGAAGACGTAGAACAACACGAAGTCCAGCGCGACGAACACGCCCAGCATGGCCGTTTCCATCACCAGCAGCATCGACATGAACAGCGGTACACGTTTCTCGATGGCGGTCCAGGACACGGTGACGCAGAAGGGCATGAGAAACGTCGTCATCAGCACGAGCGGGAAGCTGATGCCGTCCATGCCCAGGCTGTACCGCACCGGCGGAGAGCTGATCCAGGAGGCCTGCTCCACAAACTGCATCTGTGCGGTCGATGAGTCGAATAACCACCAGAGCGGAAGCGAGAAGAGAAAGTTACAGACGGTGAAGCCCAGCGCCACCCACCGGGAGGACTCAGCCTTGACGAGGAAGCAGAGGACGGCGCCGATCAGCGGAAAAAAGACGATCAGGGTCAACCAGGGAAATGAGGTTGTATGATTCACGAAGCCAGGCTCCGAAACAAAAGGGTCACAGTGACTGGTTCACACCGATCGGGACGTACTGCCCGGACCATGGTTGATGAGCGATGCTTCCCCTGCCGCACTAGAGCAGCAGATACACGGTCAGGATCACCACGGCGCCCAGGGTCATGCCCAGCGCATAATGTTGTGTTTGTCCGCTCTGCGTGAGGCGAATGAACCAGCCTCCCCAGGCAATTGCCCGGGCCACTCCATTGACCGCCCCATCGATAATCGCCACATCGACGTGCGTCCACATCCCCTGTGCAGCGGACAGAGTCGGGCGCACAAACGACCGGTCATAGGCCTCATCGATGTACCACTTGTGAAGCGACAGCTCGTACGCGGCGCGCCACTGCTGCGCGAGACGGTCAGGCAGCGTCGGATTCAGCACGTACAGATAGTAGGCGGCGGCGATGCCGCTCAATCCCATCAGCGTGGCCACGGCCATGATGCCCAGGGCCGCGCCGCCTTCATGATGCGCTGCCGTTCCCTCCCCGTGGAAAACCGGCTCCAGGAAGCCCGGGATGCCGAGGTACCCGGCGACGATACTCAGCACGGCCAACACCATCAGTGGGACCGTCATGGTGGTCGACGGCTCATGGACATGAGCGGCATGGTGCGCATCCATACGGGACTTGCCCCAGAAGGTGACGAAGACCAGTCGGAAACTATAGAAGGCGGTGACTCCGGCCGTGATCAACCCGCAGATGGCCAAGACCTGACCGAGCGGGCCGGCCGACCAGGCGGAGACGAGCAGGTCGTCCTTGCTGAAGAATCCGGCCGTGAGTGGAAATCCGGCCAAGGCCAGTGAGCCCACCAGAAACGTCCAGTAGGTGACGGGGAGTGTGTCTTTCAAGCCGCCCATGTGGCGCATGTCCTGTTCATGGTGCAGGGCGATGATGACCGACCCGCAACCGAGGAACAGAAGCGCCTTAAACGCGCCGTGGGTCAGCAGATGATACATGCCCGCGCCGTACGCGCCCAAGCCGCAGGCCATCACCATGTACCCGAGTTGGCTCATGGTCGAGTAGGCCACGACGCGTTTAATGTCGGTCTGGGTCAGGGCGATGGTGGCCCCGAGCATCATCGTGATGCCGCCGATGACTGCGACGACGGTCAGCGCGGCGGGCGACAAGTCGTAGAGCGGGGAGAGCCGCGCCACCATGAACACTCCGGCCGTCACCATGGTGGCGGCATGGATCAGGGCAGAAATCGGGGTCGGTCCTTCCATCGCATCCGGAAGCCAGACATGCAGCGGGACTTGTGCGGATTTGCCGACCGCTCCGGTGAAGAGCAGGAGGCAGATCATGGTCATGACCGACACGTCCCAGGTGCCGCCGAACGGGCCGAGAAGGTTTGTGGTCTTGGTGGCCAGTTCTTGCGCGTGCGCGAAGACGGTGGCGTAATCGAGCGAGCCGAAAGAATACCAGACCAGGAAGAGCCCGAGGATAAAGCCGAAGTCTCCGACGCGATTGACCAGGAAGGCTTTGGTGGCGGCGGCGCAGGCGCTCGGCCGTTCATACCAATGCCCGATGAGCAGGTAGGAGGAGAGGCCGACCGCTTCCCAGAAGACGAACAATTGCAGGAGATTGTCCGCCATCACCAGCATGAGCATGGAGAAGGTGAACAGGGCGATGTAGGCGAAAAAGCGCGCGTAGCCCGGTTCGCCGTGCATATAGCCGATGGTGTAAATGTGCACCAGCGTGCTGACAGTCGTAACCAGGATCAGCATGACGGCCGTGAGGCGGTCGATGGAGATGCCGATGTGAATGTCCAGGTTCCCCGAGGTCAGCCAGGTATAGAGGGTGACATTGATCGATTGGCCGGTGGCCACGTCATGGAGGGCCAGCAGCGACAGCAGGAACGACCCCACCATAGCCGGAACCGCCACGAGGTGCGCGCGGTCTTTGATCCACTGTTCGCCGATCCCGACGATCAGAAACGAGAACAGGGGAAGGAATGGAATCAATGCATACAACATGGTGCGAGCAGTTACCGTTTCAACAGGTTGAGATCATCGATATAGATCGACGAGTTGGTTCGGTGCAGGGCGATGATGATGGCCAGTCCCACGGCCACTTCCGCCGCCGCCACGGTCAACGCAAAAAACACGAAGACCTGGCCGGCCACCTGATGGAAATATTCGGAAAAGGCCACGAAGTTGATGTTCGTGGCATTCAGCATCAGCTCGACCGACAGGAGAATCACAATGATGTTGCGCCGGATCAGCACCCCCACCACGCCGGTGAGAAATACAAACCCGCTCAGCACCAAATAATAGGATAAGGGAACGGTCATGCGCGCCTGCCGGTTATGGGTGACGGGTGATGCCTGATGATGTCGTTCCGATACACAGCAGGGTCCCTCTCGCCTCGAAATCGATCACTCTGTCGTCTCAATGATGTCCTTCTTGGCCAGAATGATCGCGCCGATCATCGCGACCAGTAGGATCAACGAGGCGACCTCGAAGGGAAACAAATAGGTGGAGTACAAGGCCTCGCCGATCATCTCTGTATTGCCGGTTTCCGCGGCGGCTTCTGCGGATCCTCTCGGAGCAGAAGGGGCGGTTCGGGATTGAATGAGCAGCAGCAGCACTTCCGTGCAGAGCGTCACGCCCAGGAGTCCTGCCACCGGAAGTTGGTTGTGGTAGCGCTCCTCGGACCGGATGCTCAGCAGCATGACGACAAAGAGATACAACACCAGGATGGCGCCGGCATAGACGACGATCTGCACGGCCGCCAGGAATTCTGCGTGGAGCGTGACATAGAGTCCCGCCACGTGAAAAAACATGATCAGCAGCGCCAGCGCACTGTAGACAGGGTTTCGCAAGGCGACGACCAGCACGGAGGTGCCGGCGATCACTGCAGCAAAATAAAAGAAAAAAATGTGGTCCATGCGTCCGCTATCGAGTCCGAATCAGGTCAATGGCCCTGCCCCCTGTTGCCCCGGTTGTCGGCCCGGTGGCAGCCTGTTCCGCTTCAGTCGTCTCTGTGTGGGGGGCCAGCACGGAGGACGAGGCGGGCGGCCTAGTTCTCCTTTTGCGGGAGATGCTTGAACGTGACGTTAAAAAACGCCACGTTCGGATGCTGCAGCTCAAGGCGCTTTTCCCGGACGGGAAACGCGCGGTCGCCGATGGCGAGCAGCTGTTGCTTATTGAGATGGAGTTGGCGCTTGTCGTACACGGCCCATTCGAATTCGCGGGTCATGGCCAGGGCATCCACGGGACAGGCGTCGACGCAGAGCCCGCAGAATAGGCAGCGCGTCATGTCCATATAATATTCTTTGGAATACCGCTTGGTCGGTTCTCCGGGGACTTCGCCGCTGACGACCCGGATCACCCGCGAAGGGCAGGCCGCTTCACAAAGGTCGCACCCCACGCATTTTTCCGTCCCGTCGTCGTAACGCAACAGGGAGAGCATGCCGCGGTAATTGTCCGGCAGCAGGCGTTTCTCGTGCGGATACTGCAGCGTGATCGGCTTGTAGTTGAGCAAGTGCGTGAGCGTAGCCTTCATCCCCACCAGCAGTTCATAAAACGTCAACGTCTTCAGCCACTCGCTGAACGGTTTCCGTTTGGTGTCTGTTGTGACGGCGGCGTTCATGGCACTCCCTTACCGCGGGAAGAAGTAGGCGGCGATGGCCGTCAACACGATGTTGCCGAGCGCGATGGGCAACATCACTTTCCACCCGAATCGCATCAGTTGGTCGTACCGCAGACGAGGGAGCGTGGCCCTCAGCCAGAAGAACAAGAACAGGAAGAAGTAGACTTTTGCGGCAAACCAGACGACGTTTTCAATCCAAGCCAGCGCATCCAATCCAAGGTGTCCAAGGATGGTGCCCGGGTAGGGGGCGTTCCACCCACCCAAGAAGAGGGCCGCGGCGACGCAGGAGACCAGGATCATGTTCGCGTATTCCGCGATGAAGAAAAAGGCGAACCGCATGCCGCTGTATTCCGTGAAGAACCCCGCCACCAATTCGCTTTCCGCTTCCGGAAGGTCGAAGGGCACTCGGTTCGTTTCTGCGACCGACGAGATGACATAGACCACGAACGCGAAAATCTGTGGGAAGGGCATGGCGATGACGAACCAGTTCCAGAATCCGCCGGCCTGGGCCTCGGTAATCTTCACCAGACTCAGAGAGCCGGACAGGAGGATGACGCCCACGATCGCGAGCCCAACGTTCAATTCGTAGCTGATGACCTGCGCGGCGGAACGGAGACCGCCGAGCAGCGAGTATTTGCTGTTGGACGACCAGCCGCCGAGGATGATGCCGTAGGCGCCGATCGAGGCAAAGGCCAGGATATACAGAATGCCGATATTGATGTCGCTGATCACGAACGGCTTGACCTGCATGCCGAACAGTTCGATGGTCATGCTCGGCCCGAAGGGAATCACCGCAAAGCCGATCATGGCCGGCACCAGCGCCAGAATCGGCGCCAGCGTAAAGAGGAACCGGTTGGCCCCGGCCGGGATGATGTCTTCCTTAAAAAAGAGTTTCAGCCCGTCGGCGATGGGTTGCAGCACGCCGTAAGGGCCGACTTCCATCGGACCCATGCGATCCTGCATCCAGCCGAGTACTTTTCGCTCAGCGAGGGTGAGCACCATGACGGTCAGCATCACCACTCCCATTACCGCGGCGATTTGAGCGAGGGACACCGCCAGTCGTAATCCGATTTCCATGACAACAATACTCCTCGTCCCGTCCTACGAGACCTTCGCCAGAGATACGTGCGCGAGCTTAAAATAGGGGATTTGAGTCCGGGGATCAATCGTCCATTCCGCGAGGTGTTTCGCCTCGCCGTCGAAATGCTCCGGGAACCACAACACACCGGCCG
This sequence comes from Nitrospira defluvii, assembly GCF_905220995.1. NCBI lineage: Bacteria > Pseudomonadati > Nitrospirota > Nitrospiria > Nitrospirales > Nitrospiraceae > Nitrospira > Nitrospira defluvii. The sequence continues at coordinate 655,666 of NZ_CAJNBJ010000001.1, read as the reverse complement.
GTACCCGCTCGCGCAGCTTGACCCTGGTGGTGATCGCTCCGCGGGTATTGGACATCGTCACCGTCTCGCCGTCCGTCAGTCCCAATTGAGCGGCATCCGACGGATTGATCGACAGCACCCCGTCCTGTTGCAACTGCAGGAGCCCCTTCGATCGCGTGGACAACTTCCCTGAGTGGAACAGCGTTTGCGTAAAGACCAGCGTGAAGGGGGCGTCGGCCGGGTTCGTGATTTGGCGAACGGCGTACCGGGACGCGATGTCGGTTGCAGCACCCTCAGCGAGATAGCGGCTGAGCGTGGCCTGGTCCACCTTGGGTGATGTGGGCGTCGGTCCCAGCAGGCCGTAGCCTGGGATGACGCTCCGGATTTCTTTGAGAATTTCCCGCGCGTCACCATATTCGAGCGGGACTCCCATCAAGACCGATATGGCGGACAACATCTCCCAATCCGGGCGGCTGTCACCGATCGGATTGATCGCCTGTCGAACCGCCTGGACATGCCCTTCTGAATTGGTAAAGGTGCCGTCCTTCTCCATGTATGAACAAGCGGGGAGGACCACATGGGCCATTGCCGCTGTTTCAGTGAGAAAGAGCTCCTGACAGACCAAGAGCTCCAGTTTGGCCAGTGCGTCTTTCGCTCGGGCTGCGGCGGGCAAGCTGCCGACAGGGTTTTCGCCGATGACGAACAAGGCTTTGAGCGACCCCTTGTCGGCTGCGGCAAGCATCTCCGTGAGCGAGGCGCCCGGCGTATGTGGCAATTCTTCCCGCCACACCGAGGTGATGCGGTCACGGGCCGGTTGATCGTTGAGTGGCATCGGCCCGGGGATGAATTCGGCGACCGCGCCCATCTCGACCGCGCCCTGATCGTTATTTTCTTCCGCCAGAGGCCCGAGCCCGCAGCCGGGCTGATCAAGTTTGCCGAGGAGGATCAAGAGGTCGAGGAGATTCGTGGTCGTCGCCTCCGCGCCCGCCTGACGCAAGACCCCGTTACCGACCAGCACGACCAGGCGCTTAGCCTTCGCCAAGAGCTGGGCGGTCTCCGCCCACCTGGCGCGAGTCTGACCGGTGGCGGCTTCCAAGACGTCCCAGGAGGTGCCGTTCAGGGCCGTGGTGACACGTTGAACAAAGGCCGGCGACTGTTGGGCCAGGGTAGCGTCCACCAGATTGCCTTCCACGACCGCCTTGAGCAGCCCGAGGACGGTGTTGCCGAATTGCTCGGGATGGGTCGGGAAATGTTGGGTGGCCAGGTTGACGATGTTGCTCAGCGTATCGACCGCCGGTTGCAGTGTTTCGATTGTGACGAGCGCCGCCTGCCGCTTTTTGACGGCTTCTTTGACCTTCAGTCCTGTGATCGGACTGGTTTCGGTGACATTGGTGCCGACCAGCAGCAGGGCGTTCGCGGCGACGATGTCTTCAAAGGCGATGGTCCAGCGATGGGTACCTTGGACGCGCCGCAAGGCCTGGATGCCGTTGAGATGCCCGTAGCGCGCGCTGCTGTCGACCCGATTGGTGCCGATCACCTGGCGCATGAATTTCTGGAAGACATACAGGTCTTCGTTCGTGCAGCGGGAGGCGATCAGTCCGCCGAATGCGTCCGGGCCGTGCGCCAACTTCAAGCGGAGCGCCTGTGCCGCAACAAATTCCAGCGCCTCTTCCCACGTGGTTTGAACCAAGACGCCGTCGCGGCGGATTAATGGGTGGGTGAGGCGGTCGGCGTGGCTGCTGGCATGGAAGCCGAAAAACCCGCGCGCACAGAGATCGCCGTTGTTCCGCCCGGCGCCGTGAGCGGAATTCACCTCGATGAGTTCGTTGTCCTTGGTTTGCACGGTGATCCGGCAGCCGTCGCCGCAAAACGTGCAAATCGTGTCGGCGCGCTTGAGCATCCAGGGGCGGTATTCGTACATCGATAACCGGCTGGTAATGGCGCCGACGGGACAGATTTGAATACACCCGCCGCAGAATTCGCAGTCCAGTTCATGTGGGCCGAAGTGTTTGATTTCCGTCATCGTGCCGCGGCCTACCGGAGCGAGCGCTTTGACGTCCATGATCTCGTCGCAGTACCGCACGCACCGCAAGCATTGGACGCAGCGATTCATCTGCGTTTCAATGAGCGGGCTGAAGTACTCTTTCTGGAAGATGCGCTTGGTTTCGGTAAACCGGCTGGTGGTCGGGGTGTACTGATGCGAGAAATCCTGGAGGTCGCACTTTCCGCCTTGGTCACAGACCGGGCAATCGAGTGGATGGTTCGCCAGGATGAATTCCAGCACGGACTTGTGTGCATCGTCAACGGTGGTGGTGGCGGTACGGACGGCCATGCCTTCCGCGACGGGCGTGCTGCAGGCCGTCTGCAGCTTCGGCATTTTCTCGACTTCCACCAGACACATCCGGCAATTCGCGTCCGGCTTCAGCTTGGGGTGATAACAGAAATGCGGGATCATGACGCCGACGCGCCGGGCGGCCTCGATTACGAGGGTACCCTTGGGAACCGCGACCGTGGTGCCGTCGATGGTCAGGCGGACTGTTTCTGGCTTTTGATCAGGCATCGTGTGAACAGCTCTTACTGTTCGATTTTCAATGGTGAATGTTTAATCGAACACTGAGAATTGAGCATGGAACATTCCTGAGTACTGTTGTGCGTCATGGGAGACGTCAATGTTTCGTCCCTACCGGTTCCGGCCGGATCAAATTGGCGGCCTCAGCCGCCTGAATCAGGTCGACATATTCCTGGCGCCAATGTTTGAGCGTGCTTAAAATCGGAGACACCTCGGCGTCGCCGAACGCGCAGACCGTTCGACCGGCGATGTTCTTACACAGGTCGGTCAGCGTTTCAAGGTCTTCAATGCGGCCGCGTTTGTTGACGATGCGGCGCATGATCTGGACGAGCCAGGAGCTACCCTCCCGGCAGGGGCTGCACTTGCCGCAGGACTCATGATAGAAAAATTCCATCAGGCGCAACGCGGCCCAGACCATGTCGGTGCCCTCTTCCATGACGGTGACGCCGCCGGACCCCAGCATGGAGCCCGCCAAGGCCACGGATTCGAAATCCAGCTTCACGTCCAGGTGCTCCGGCGTCAGGAACGGCGCGGAGGCCCCTCCGGGAATGAATGCCTTGAGCGGCTTGTCTCCCCGCATGCCACCGGCGTGTTCGTAGATCAACTCGCGGAACGTGATGCCCATCGGCACTTCGTAATTGCCAGGTTGTTTCACGTGTCCGCTGACGCAGAAAACCCGGGTGCCCGTGCTCTTGGGGGGCGAGCCGATCGAGGCGAACCATTCGGCGCCGCGATTCACGATGTGCGGCAAGTTGGCGAGGGTTTCGACGTTGTTCACCACGGTCGGTTTGTTGTACAGACCGTGCGTGGCCGGGAACGGCGGCTTGACCCGGGGGAGGCCGCGTTTCCCTTCGAGCGATTCCAGCAGGGCCGTTTCTTCCCCGCAGATATAGGCACCCGCTCCGCGATGGACCCAGATATCGATCGAGGTGTTGGAGCCGAAGATGTTCTTTCCGACATAACCGGCGGCGCGTGCTTCCTTGATGGCCGCTTCCAGAATCTTGGCGCCTAGGACGAATTCCCCGCGGATGTAAATGTAGGAACTGGCCGCTCCGATCGCGTAGCACGCGATCAACATCCCTTCCAACAATTGATGCGGGTCGCGCTCGATGAGCTGGCGATCTTTGAACGTGCCCGGTTCGCTCTCGTCGGCATTGCAGCAGAGGTAGCGGGGGCCCTGGTAGTCCTTCGGCAAAAATCCCCATTTCACGCCGGTCGGAAACCCGGCGCCGCCGCGCCCGCGCAACCCCGATTTCATGACGATCCCGGTGACTTCCGCCGGGCTGAGTTGTCCGAGCACTTTTCGCACGGCCTGGTACCCGCCCGCGCGTTCATATTCCGCCAACGAACCGGCATAGCCGGGCTGGAGCATGTTTTTCAACAGAATGGGTTCGTACTTGGGCATCTTAACTCCAGAGCGTATGGCTTCCCGCTGATAGCGCGGACATGCGTCCTTGATTCCCGCCATGCCATAAGCTATCGGCCATTAGCTCTTTACCCCGCTCGGTTCCGGCCACATGAACGGACCAGTCTTCAGCGACGATGTGCCGGTCTGTCGCAGGTCCGCGAGAATGCGATCCAGTTTTTCTTCCGTCAGGCGCTCATAGTAGTCGTCATTCACTTGCATCATCGGACCGGTTCCGCAGGCGGCGAGACATTCCACGATGCTGAGCGTAAAGAGCTTGTCCGGCGTCGTTTCTCCAGGCTTGATACCGAGCTTCGCGCCGACCCAGCTGATGACCGTGTCCGATCCCACGAGAGCGCACATCAATGATTTACAGACCTGCAGGTGGAATTTCCCCACCGGCTTGAGGTTCAGCATCGTATAAAACGTGGCCGTCTCATACACCTGCGGAGGGGTCAGCTTCAAGATCCCGGCGATTTCCTGCATAGCGGCTTCCGTGACATACCCCTCTTCGCGCTGTGCCAGATACAACAGCGGCAACAGCGCCGAACGCTTCACCGGATATCGGGAGAGGATCTCGTCGATTTCTGCCTGATGCTTGTCTTTCAGCATAGTCCCTATTGCCTCAAAACGATGAGGGCTTGAGCCAGGGTGTCCCTACGTGCGCGCGTGGGACGAGGTCCTTCCGAGGGCGCGCGTTCCGCGAGCACTGCGGACATCATGGCTCATGACCCTCATCGATCACATTCCCCCATCACGATATCGTAGGTGCCGAAAATCGTGATGATGTCTGAAATCAGGTACCCGCGCGCCATGTGGTCGAACGCGCCCATGTGAATGAAGGATGGGGCGCGAATCTTGAGCCGATAGGGGCGAGGGCTGCCGTCGCTGACGACGAAAAACCCGAGTTCGCCCTTCGGGGCTTCGGTTCCGCAATAGGTTTCACCCTTGGGTGGCTTGAAGCCTTGCGTAAAGATAATAAAGTGGTGAATCAAGCTTTCCATGTCGCGCATGACCTTGGCCTTCGGCGGTGGGATCACGTGCGGCACATCCGCCATGATCGGCCCTTCCGGCATCTGGTCGAGGCATTGCGCGATGATGCGCGCGCTCTGCCGCATTTCCTCCATGCGCACCCAATAGCGGTCGTAGGTATCGCCGCGTTTGCCGACAGGTACTTCCCATTCCACCTTGTCGTACACGCCATAGGGCTCGTATTTGCGTATGTCGTAGTCGACCCCCGACCCGCGAAGCGTCGGGCCGGTCAGGCCGAAGTTGATCGCGTCTTCGGCCGAAATCACCGCGATGTCTTTGGTTCGCCCCACCCAGATCCGGTTGGACATGAGCAGTTGGTTGTATTCGTTGACCTTCTCCGGGAAGGTGTGGAGGAACGCCTTCAGCTTGGCCACCAGATCGGGCGTGAAGTCGCTGTCGACGCCGCCGATGCGGTAGTAGTTCAACGTCAGGCGCGCGCCGCATAATTTTTCGAACATGTCGAGCAGGATTTCGCGCTCCCGAAACGTCCAGAAGAAGACCGTCATGGCCCCGATATCAAGGGCCTGGGTGCCCAGCCAGAACAGATGGCCGATGATGCGCTGCATTTCGGCGACGATCGTGCGGACATACTCCGCCCGTTCCGGCACCGTGATGTCGAGCAGTTTTTCGACCGCGCGCACGTAGGCATAGTTATTGGTCATCGCGCAGACATAGTCGAGCCGGTCGGTGTGGGGGATGACCTGCATGTAGTGGAGGCCTTCCGCCAACTTTTCGACGCCGCGATGGAGATAGCCGAGATCGGGGGTCGCCTTGACGATCCGCTCGCCGTCCAATTCCAGCACCACCCGAAGCACGCCATGGGTGCTGGGATGTTGCGGGCCCATGTTCAAGAGCAGTTCTTCGCGCCGTCTCGTCCCGCCTTGCGGTTCGGCTGCCCGATAGACCTGTTTTTCCTCCTCGGGAATTTCACCCTCGGTCTGTTCCTCAGGGGCTTCGTCCAGGCGGGGAATGAACGGAAACGAGCTGCGCCAGCCTCGCCCTTCGGCCGGAAAGTCTTTTCGCAGGGGATGGCCTTCTTCATAGTCTTCCGGCAGCAGAATGCGACGAAGGTCCGGATGCCCGGTAAAGGTGATCCCCATCAGGTCGTACACTTCGCGCTCCATGAACTCGGCGCCCTTCCAGATGCCGGTGACGGACGCGATCTCCGGTGACTCTTCCGTGATCCGAGCTTTGAGTCTGATCCGCCGCCGGTGCGGGATCGAGAGCAGCTGATAGATCACTTCGAACCGCTCGGTGTCGTTGGGGTAGTCGACGGAGCAAATATCGGTAATGTGATCGAAGGCCGCCTCCGGCGTGTCGTGCAGCCAGCGCGCCACGTCGACGATCCGTGCCGCCGCCACCCGGGCCGTCACTTCGTTGCGCGCGGCATCCACCTCCACGCCGCGGATGGCGTCGGGAAAGGCGGTCATGAGTCGTTCAAGCAGTGGTTGCATCGTTACGAAACACCGATGAGTGTGATCCGGTGAGGCAGGTGGAAGACGGGGATCTTCAACGCCGCGAGGTCACCATTCACGTTCCCGTTACCGGACAAAAATCTTTTCGCGCTGAATCTTTTCCTGCAGTTTCAACAGCCCGTCCAACAGCGCTTCGGGACGGGGCGGGCAACCGGCGATATAGACGTCCACCGGAACGATCTGGTCGACTCCCTGCACGACGGCATAGCTGTTGTAGTGATTGCCGGACGTGGCGCAGGAGCCCATCGAAATGACGTAGCGCGGCTCGGCCATCTGGTCGTAAATGCGGCGGATGACGGGCGCCATTTTGCGTGAGACGGTGCCGGCCACGATCATCAAGTCGGATTGGCGGGGCGAGGCGCGGAACACACCGGCGCCGAACCGATCGATGTCATACCGCGACGAGACGCTGGCGATCATTTCGATGGCGCAACAGGCCAATCCGAAGGTCATTGGCCACAAGGAGGATTTGCGCGCCCAGCCGACGAAGGCATCGAGATTCGTCGTCAACACATTGGCATCGAGCTGTCTTTCCAGAAAACTCATCTTTCACTCACTCCCAGATCTGAAATGGGATTGATCGGGTGGCATCGACCAGGGCGCCCATCCGCCCGCAACGAAAGGGACCCACTGGGGGATGGGTGGAGTGAGGACGGATGGGCTGGTCGATGACAGGACCCGATCAATCCCATTCCAACGCTCCTTTTTTCCATGCGTACCAGAACCCGACAATCAGGATGGCGATGAACACCACCATTTCGGCCAATCCCACCAGGCCGAGTTTCTTGAACGCGACCGCCCATGGAAACATGAAGACGATTTCGATGTCGAAGATCACAAACAACATGGCGATGATGTAGTACCGGATCGGGAACTGCACCTTGGCGTCTGAAAACAACGGGCTGCCGCTTTCATACGGCGCCAGTTTGGCGCGATAGGGGCGGCTGGGCCTGACGATCCGCCCCAACAGAATCTGCACGGCGCCGAATGCAAACGCGATCACGATAAAAATCAGGATCGGGATGTAATTCAGCGGAGCCGCTTCGCTACCCATGACAGACCTGTGAATCGTGAAGCATCGTTCGTGAAGCGCCGGCTGACGTCTGACGATTGACTGGTGAGTCCCCGTTCGTATTCAAAATCGATCCGAAGAACGGCTTGAACTTCAATCCGTCCAACTCCGGTGTGGCCATCCCCTTGTGTTGCACCAGGACCTTGAAGGTCCGACCCATGCCGTCCGGCCGCAGCAGATGAATGGCCGCGTAAAACTCCGGGGATTCCGGCTCCAGGGATTCCAGGAACTGCTCGGCGCCCAGGCCGATCAGGAAACTCATTTGATTCGTGAATCCAGTCACGTCCAACCCGGCCTGCTGTCCTGCTCTCGCAAGGGCGGTGAAGTCTACATGCGCGGTCATGTCCTGCTCGCCGACCCGGTCGTACGCGTCTTCCGAGGTCATCTGGCTGTAATAGCAGAGGAACGTGCCGTTTTTGCGCTCCGGTCCATAGAGGTCTTCGGCGGTGTGACCATAGTCGATCGTCAGGACCGCGCCGCGGCGCATCACCTGCGCCACCTGTTGCATCCACTGGACTGCGCCGAGATTGATCTCCGTCCGGTATCCATCTGGGAGGCTGATGGCGCCTTCCCGCAAATAGGCCGCGAGGGCTTCGGAAAGCGGGCGGTACACCTCTGTGAAGCGGTCGTCGCGAATATCGACGAACACTTCCTGCGGGCGACCGTCGATCACCGCGAGGCGATGCACAGGAAACGCGTCGACTAGTTCGTTGGAGAAGAAGAGGCCGGTGACACTGTCCGACGGCAGATCCTCTAGCCGATCCAGCCATGTGACGCAACCTGTCTGGTCGAGCCACGGCGCTAAAGCTTGTTGCTGGAGTGTACGCATCGACGCGCTGCGCTCGATGAGGATGTACCGAAGGCGCTTACCAAAATGGGCGGGAGCGTTCCGGCAGGCGGCGAGAAAATCGCGCGCTAGTAAGCCCTTGCCCGCTCCCATCTCCACCACGGTAAAGGCATCCGGATGGCCAAGGCAGGCATCAAGTTGCTGGGCCTGTTTGGCCAGGGCCTGCCCCAGAATGGGATGCACATCGGAACTCGTATAGAAATCACCCGACCATCCGATACGTTCCTGAGTCGGGTGATCAACGGGTCGCACGTAATAACCGTATTGCGGATGATAGAGGGCCAACTCCATGAAACGCACGAACGGAATCGGACCTGTCGCAGCAATTTCAGCTTTGATATTCGCCAGGAGTTGAGGATGTCCAGTGCTCAAAGTGACACCACCCTTGTCGGTAGTCGATTCCTGTTTCACGCGCCATCGCAGAACACAGGTCTTCTACCGGATTCTCTAGGGAAAAGAGTGGGTTAGATTAGCCGTTGGCTCTGCGGCAAGTCAAGGTGAAAAGACCCGGCAGGCGCGGCGGCGAGCCCAGTCTCGGTGCTCGCAGACCGCGCGCGATCGGATTGTGCTCGGTCGATGCGCGCAGTAGAGACCATCTCGCAGGTCGCTTCACAGGAGTGACGAGGTACAAGGCCGCCTCCGTTCGCTACGTGCGCACCCACAGGGAACCTAAGAAGATTGGCTGAAGCCAGCTGGTTCTGTGGGACACTCGAACGAAGAAGCCCTCGCCGCGCGGCAGGCTCATACGCAGTTGTGCGGTCCTCGCCCTTCGTATCGGTTCCGATACAACCTGCCAGACGATGAGATACGTCGCGCCGCGCGAATCCCGAGCACAGGGTCAAACACGTCCATTCGCATGTTCGTGAAATCACGATCAGTGCGTGGTGCCATTTCTATCGGCATGTCGTTTGCTTTTTTCGTCTTGCGTGCGTGAACACCGGTTGCTCCATTGCCCGACACCGTGCCGAGGACATTCCCTGTAGTCGCACACGGCCTTACGCGGGCGAGTGACCTCATGACTCACAAACCAAGGAGGGTTCCCATGAACGCACCGCGCGCCGATCTCATTCCCAACCCCGTAGGCCCGTTCCCCCCGCTCCCTCAGCCGCTTCCGGAAGTACCCATCCCGCAACCACAGCCTATTCCTCAACCGGGCCTCGAGCCGCTGCAACCGTTCCCAGTTCCTTTCCCTTGGCCGCCATTGAAGTTTCGGAGTGTGCGTTGCGGCTGCTATCTGCTCAATTACAAGCCGTCGGGGAGTCCCTTGGTGACCTATGACGGCACGTTGCGCGTGGAGTGCCATGGCAGCGGCCGAACAGCGAGCGGCGACCTGTACCAACGCCCGCTCATTTGGTTGCCGTGGAAACCGGGGTTCCCGCCGATTCCCTCTTCCCCTTTACTTCTCCCAGGCCCCAGCCCGAGCGCCGGGATTCCTATTTTGTCCCGAGGTCGGTATCGGTACTACCTCCGGGTTACTCAGATTCTCGAATATTTTACGATCGGGACCAGCTTCACGCTCGGCTTTGAGATGTGGCGTTTCACGAAGAGCGCCGGAGCGTGGAGTACGGGCGGTACCTGGACGAACGAGGGCACCTTCACCGCGTTGATGTCGTGGCAGGCGGCCCCGGCCGGCTACCCTTCGAGCAGCGATTACCTGGCAGGCGACGTCAAGAACAGCAGCGGCACGGTCGTCGGTCGGCTGACCATGGGGTGGATTTCGGCCTACCTGCGGAAGGCGACGGTTGAGATCGACCGGGTAAGCCAGTCCGAATCGCCGCTGCACAACGGTGCGGGCGTGGATTGGAAGGCGATCGGTGACGGCATCGGGTGGGACATCACCGTCGACCAGAGTGACAGCAACCTGGTCGAGCCGAGCGGCGAGTCCTGGTCGGATGCGGAATGCCATGCGGCCATGCTGGCCAGGCGGGATGCCTCCAACCTGGACGCCGAATGGCGCTATCATATCCTGTGTGTGCGGCGGTTGGATTCCACCTCCCGCGGCATCATGTACGACGCATATGGCGGTGATTCCAACAACGTCCCTCGGGAGGGTTGCGCCATCGCTTCGCACTGGACGGTTCCTACCAGTGCGGAATGGGGTTTGGTCAAGGGGGTGCGCTTCGGTACGGCGACCTCCCCGTATTTTCGAACGGCGGTCCACGAAACGGGCCACGCCATGGGTCTGTACCACAACACGGGTGACAATGGCTTTATGAACACGACCGACGTCATTGCCAACAACTCCTTGTCTCCGGGGAGCGCTGTGTTTCCAAACAACGTGCAATGGTCATATCATGCGGACGACGCCAAAAGGTTGCGGCACATCCCGGATATTTATGTCCGTCCGGGTGGGACGCCGTTCGGCACCTCCTATGCCACGACACCGATCAGCCCGACTGATATGGAATTGTCCGCGGAGGGCCTCTTGCTGACGGTCACGCCGGTGCATGCTTCCGCGCCGCTCGGCGCCCCGATCCGGCTCAACCTCGAATTGACGAACACGACCGACGAGCCGGTGCCCGCTCCGGCCACCCTCTCCATGAAGAGTGGATTCGTCCGAGGTCACGTGACCGACCCGGCGGGGACGGTGCGTACGTTTTCGCCGATCATTCTCTGCGTGGAAGACCATCCGATGGTCCGCCTCAAGCCCCGACAGGGTGTTCGGAATTCGATGACGCTCCTGCGAGGCTCCCAAGGCGCGCTGTTTCCGATGCCGGGAGCCTATCGCGTGCAGGTGGAGGTCCATTGGGACCAAGGCGGGGTCGAGGTCGTCACGACTGGCTCGGCCGACGTGATGGTGTCGTCGGCTAGCGACGATGCGCACGCGCAGGCGGCACTGAAAGTGCTTTCCACACCCGACACGCTCCTGACTCTCGTTGTTGGGGGCGACCACTTGGTCGACGGGATCGAGGCAATTCACACGGCCTTGAAGAACCCGGTGCTCCGGCCGCATTATGCCTATATCGAAGCCAAGCGTCTCGGCGAGCGCTTCGGCACGCGCAAGGCGAACTTGAAGGCCGTGGCGGATTTGCTGGACGAGGCCGTCGTCATGAGCCCGGCGGAAATTCGCCGAGCGGCCGAATTGGCGAAGCACGAGGCCGGCGACGGCGCCGCGAAAAAGGTGATCGCCAAGAAGCTCAAGCACAAGGCGGCGGGGCTGAAAGGTGACGAGGAAGTCAAAGCGGTGGTGGAGTCGATCCAGTAACGTGCCCCTACCGACCGCCTGGATGGCGGCCATCGTATGGATGTGTGTCCCCGGCGTGGTCTTCTCGGTCGCGCCGGGGATGCCTATGGAGGACCGTATGCCAGAATCATTGGCTCCCCACGTGTTGCTCGGTCGGTGGGAAAAGCTGCCGCATCCTCTTTGCGCGCATCGTTACCCCGACATGCTGCAGTTTCAGGAAGGCGGCCTGTACGTCGGCCGCTCCGATCCGCCGGGCACGTTTACTCTGTGGGACGCAGGCACGTTCGAGCTAGTTGATCCCCACCACATTCGACTCTCAACGGCCAATGACGCGCTCATCACCTATGACGTGTCCTGGCAACAGGACCGGCTGAGCTTTGTCGATGCCGAGGGATGCGCGTTCGCATACCGCAAGATGACCTAAGGGGTGGCCGCTTCACAATCAAGTCACGGACTAGAGCAGGGGGCGACTAGTTCACTCGTATCAAGACGGGGCGAGCTGGCCTGGTGGCGCGAGTGGCGGAAGTTCGAAAACCGGCAGAGCGAAAGTGCGACGTTTTGCGATGCAGACCGCGAGCACTGTCCGAAGTGTCGCTGGAGCCATGTTTCCAGCGACACGGGTGGTGCAGATGAAAGGATCGAGGCTGCAGACGGTTGCGGGGTAGCGTTCAGCGATGGGGGCCGTTTGGCCTCATCTCTCACGCCCCGTGGCACTTCTTAAATTTTTTCCCACTTCCGCAGGGGCAGGGATCGTTGCGACCGGTCTTGTCCGCCTGACTTTGGGCCGGTTGCGGTGTCGGTTCGTCGCTGCGGTTGAGCACCATGCGTGGCGGCGGCGTCGGCTCGGGAGCCGGCGGTGGCGGCTGTTCGCCTCGCACGGCCTGCACACGGAACATGCGCTCCAGCACATCGGACTTGATGCGCTCCATCATGGAGCTGAACATGTCGAACCCTTCGCGCTTGTATTCGATCAGCGGATCTTTTTGTCCGTACCCGCGCAGGCCGATGCCGTCCCGCAGGTGGTCCATGCCAAGCAGGTGATCTTTCCAATGGTGGTCGATCACTTGAAGCAATAGCATTTTTTCCAGATACCGCATGAGTTCAGGACTGAGTTCCTGTTCTTTCTGATCGTAGGCGCGGCGGACCTGGGTCTGGATCTCCTCGATCAGGGCATCCCGGCCGACATCCTTGAAATGGTCGGCGACGCTCCCCTTGCCCTGGGTAATGTCGAGGGCGAACTGGCCCTGGAGGGCTTCCCCGAGGCCGTTGTAGTCCCACTCTTCTTGGTATTGATCGGCCGGGCAATAGGTGTCGACGAAGCCGTTGACGAGATCCTTCATCATGTCGTGAATATCTTGCTGGATGTGCTCGCCGGCCAACACCGCGTGACGGTGTTGGTAGATCACTTCCCGCTGCTTATTCATGACGTCGTCATACTCGAGGAGCTGCTTGCGGACTTCGAAGTTGTGCGCCTCGACTTTCTTCTGCGCGTTCGCGATGGCGCGCGTGACCATGCCGTGTTCGATCGGCACGCCTTCTTCCATGCCCAGTTTCAACATCATCTGGGATACGCGCTCGGAGGCGAAGATGCGCATCAAATCGTCTTCAAGGGAGAGGTAGAAACGCGAAGACCCGGGATCGCCTTGTCGGCCGGCGCGGCCGCGGAGCTGGTTGTCGATCCGGCGGCTTTCATGGCGTTCCGTGCCGAGGATATGCAGCCCGCCCAACGCGACCACTTCCTGCTTGTCCTTTTCGCACTCGGCTTTGATTTGTTCCAGGATCTGCTGCTTCCGTTCCTCCGTCAGGGTGTCGTCCTGATAGAGCACGCGCTTGAAGAGGAAATCCGCGTTGCCGCCCAGGAGAATGTCGGTGCCGCGGCCGGCCATGTTGGTGGCGATGGTCACAGCGCCTTTGCGTCCGGCCTGGGCGATGATTTCCGCTTCCTTCTCATGGAACTTAGCGTTCAGCACGTTGTGCTTGATGCCGTTGCGGCTTAAGTATCCGGCCAGGCGCTCGGACTTTTCGATGGAGATGGTGCCGACGAGAACCGGCTGTCCCCGCTCGTGACAGTCCTTGATCTCCTCGACGATGGCGGTGAATTTTTCTTTTTCCGTGCGGAAGACCACGTCGGCGTAGTCTTTGCGGATCATGGCCCGGTTGGTCGGGACGACGTTGACGTCCAGGTTATAAATCTTGGCGAACTCGCCCGCTTCCGTGTCGGCGGTCCCGGTCATGCCCGCCAACTTTTTATACATGCGGAAATAGTTCTGGAAGGTCACCGAGGCCAGGGTCTGGTTCTCGTTGGCGATTTTGACGCCTTCTTTGGCTTCCACGGCTTGATGGAGTCCATCGCTCCAGCGGCGGCCCGGCATCAATCGGCCGGTAAATTCGTCGACGATAATGACTTCGCCGTCCTTCACCACATAGTCCACGTCGCGTTTATAGAGCGCATAGGCCTGCAGCGCTTTCACGACATGGTGCACCAGATCCATGTGCTGCAAGTCGTAGAGGTTGTCCACGCCCAGCAGTTTTTCGACGCGGACGTTGCCTTCTTCCGTGAGCGAGGCGGTCTTGGTCTTTTCTTCGATCGTATAGTCATGCTCCGGTTTGAGCTGCGGAATGATGGCATTGATGCGGTAATACAGGTCGGTGGTCTGATCGGTCGGGCCGGAAATGATCAACGGGGTCCGCGCTTCGTCGATCAAGATGCTGTCGACTTCGTCCACAATGGCAAAGTGGAGCGGGCGTTGCACGCATTGGCTGAGGTCGCTCACGATCAGGTTGTCGCGGAGGTAATCGAAGCCATATTCGTTGTTCGTGCCGTAGGTAATGTCCGCGCGATAGGCTTCGTGCCTGCTGCAGGGCCTCAAGTGTTGGAGCCGTTTGTCGGCGGCATCGTAGGTCGGGTCGTACCAGAAAGAGGCATCGTGCTGAATGATTCCGACGGAGAGGCCGAGCGCATGGTAGAGCTGGGCCATCCAGGCGGCGTCTCGTTTGGCCAGGTAATCGTTGACGGTGACAAGATGGGCGCCTTTGCCTTCCAAGGCATTGAGATAGAGCGGGAGGGTGGCGACCAGGGTTTTCCCCTCACCGGTCTTCATTTCGGCGATCCGGCCCTTATTGAGGATCATGCCGCCGATCAGCTGCACGTCGAAGTGCCGCATGTTGAGTCGGCGGCGGGACATTTCGCGGCAGACCGCAAACGCTTCGGGCAGAATGTCGTCCAGGGTTTCGCCGTCTTCGAGACGCTTTTTAAATTCTTGCGTCTTCTCGGCCAGCGCCTGGTCCGACAAGGGCGTGAGGCTTGATTCGAGTCCGTTGATCCGTTCGACGATCGGGCGCAACGCCTTGATCTCGCGGTCGTTTTTACTGCCGAAGATAATGTTCAGGACTTGGGTCAGCATGCAGGCGTACCTTTGTTCTCGCGAGCCGGCCTACGGACGAGGCTCTCCTCGTGCCGCATGGGCTCGGCGGCGGAGTATACAGGAATCGAACAGGGAATCCTACCGAAACAGCGTCAAGGGTCTCAACCCTCTCCTCATCGAACGTGAGGAAGACGGCGCGGTGACGTCGTTGCTTTCGACTGCGCTGCTCTCTATAGTGGGCGCACCACTTCGTCGACTCTCTCGCCGAAGTCACCCACGGATTCCACTGCGGATCGTGATGCGGCAAGGGCCCAGCTGTTCGCGTCATTTCCTCACGAGCCTGCTGCTCGGTTGCCTGCTCGCGCTCACGCCCTCTTCCCCTGAAGCATGGTCGGCCTCATCTCCCTCGCCGGATGCAGCTCGCCGCAGCTACGAGCGAGGCGTGGCACTCTTTCGGGAGGGCAATGCGGACGGCGCGATCGAGGCGCTGAAAAAAGCCCTGGCGCAGAACCCCCGACTGGCCGAGGCCCACCATGTCCTGGGGCTGGTCTATTTTCAGAGCAAGCGCAACCCTGACGAAGCCATTCAGGCCTACAAGCAGTCGTTGAAATATGGCCCTCCCTCGGCCGAGATTTTGAACGATCTGGCCGACGTATATCTCGCGCAAGGGCGAGGCGAGGAGGCGGAGCAGGTGCTGCGCCAGGTACTGGATATTGCGCCGGGAAACGAAGAGGCCCACCTGGATCTGGCTCGACTCTATGAGGAGCGGCACGATCGCCCCAATGCCGTGAAGATGTATCAGGCGCTCCTCCGGGTACGACCGGACCACGCCGAGGCCATGTACCATTTGGCCAGTTTGTACGAGAGTCAGGGCGATCTCAAACAGGCGCGCGACTATCTGTCCCGTCTGACGCAGGCGAATCCCAGGCATGCCGACGCCTGGTATATGCTCGGGCGCCTGGCGGAACGGGGGAACGACCTGCATGCCGCGGCCGCCGCGCTGAAAGAAGCCATTGCGGTCAAGGCCGATTTGGTCGATGCCCATTACAACCTGGCCTTCGTCTACCGAAGCCAAGGGCTACTCGCGGATGCCGAGCGAGAGTTTTTAGAGGTCATCCGGTATCGCCCGGAATATGCCGAAGCCCACCTGAATCTCGGAATGGTCTACACGAGCTTGAATCGCTTGGAAGAAGCCGAGCGGGAGTATGAACGGGCCGTGGCGCTGAAGCCGAACTCAGCCGAGGCCCATTATAATCTCGGGGTCTTTTACGAGCTCCATCGCAAGGACATGGGGCGGGCATTGGCCCAGTACCGTCGCTATCGAGATCTCGGCGGGCGAGATGAACGTGTGGAACGCATCATCGGTCTGGGTGGAATGTAACAGGCCCCGGCCGAATGGCCCTCCGGAGGCCAAAAGTTGCGTTGACGCTTCCTCGACGAGTTTGTTAGCATGCCAGCCAGGTTTTGGTCTTTGTTATATGCGAAGTTCCCACTTCAAAGGCATCGTCTGGATTGTCGCCTTCGCCGTCATCGCGTTATTGGCGGTGACAACCGGCAGCGCCGTCGCACACGAACTCCAGCATGCGGCCCACCACGATGCCGCCATGCATGGATCAGGCATCTGCGCTTGGATGTGCGCCACCGCTGGGGTTCACGTTGCGACCCCCCTTCACGCGGCTCATCTGTTTTCCTTATCCGGTGATGTCGGGTGTCGTTCCAATCGATTACTCTCTTCCCAACCTCGTTCCTTCAGTCATTCTCGCGCACCACCTGTCTTTGCCTGATCTTCGTTCCCGTTGTACCGAATTCCGGCTCCGCGTGGCAGAGCCGTAGTGAACAGTCAGGCGAGGTGTCTCGCATGCTGTGGGTGCAGTCCTTTTTCACCGTGTCGTTTGGCCAGGGGAGTGATGTTCCGGGCAGGGTGTTTCCTGTTCACGGGACGCGGGGTGTCAGTTTCTGATGCCGGTGTCAGGTAGGGGGATGATGTCGGGCCATGTCTTGTTCGAGGGAGTGAAGGAATGATGAAGAACCTGATCAATCAGTGGATGGTGCGGATGGCGGTATACGGGCTCGCGGGGTTGGTGGTCTTGATTTCGGCGCCCAGCGGCTTTGCGGCGGACGCGAAAGCTGAAAAGACGTTCACGATGGCGGTGACCGACCAGCAGGGGGTCGAGACCGAGTTGAAGAACGGCATTTTTTATTGGGAAGAGAAGATGAGTGAAACCTCTTTTGTCCCGCATGAGTTGCGGCATCTGCCGGCTAAGCGTGGCACGGCGACGGTCAATATCAAATTCGACCAGATCAAGCAGATCGAGGTCAAGCCCGGTGCCGACAAGAGTGCCCCGGCCATGACCGTGACCTTGACCAACGGCAAGAACGGAGAATTCACGCCGGCCGTCAGCGGCAGTTTCAAGGGCGAATCCGATTTCGGTCAGGTTGAAGTACCGATCGGGTCGGTCTCGAAAGTCGTCTTCAAGTAGAGACGGGGCGTATCGTGTCGAAAGGGGCTATTCCCATGGAGAACCTGTTCGTGGCGCAATCGGGAGATTCGAAACAGGCGGTGACCGGGTGGGGGGCCTCGTTGGCGTTGCATGCCTGTCTGGCACTGGTGGCCTTTGGCCTGTTGCCGAAGATGTCCGTGATGGTGGAAAAAGAACCGTTCAAGTGGGATGTCGCCCTCGTCGAGCCGGCGCGTGAAGTGGTGCGTCAAGAGGAACCGGCCCCGGCTCCCGTTCCCCAAGTTCAGCCCACTGCGCCCACTCCGGTGAAGCCACGAGCGCAACCGGTTCGGGCGGTGGTGCCACCTCCTCCTCAGCCGGTGGAGCGGCAGGTGGAAACCAGAGTGCTCCCGCAAGCCGTTCAGCGGGAAGTGCAGCCGGTGGTCGAAGCAGTTCGTCCACAAGAGCAGACGCAGCCGAAGCAGGAAATCGTTCAGATGCAGGCGAAGCCCATCGAACCGCAGCAGATTCACAAGACGGAGCCGGTCGTGCAGGCCGCGGCACCGGCCGAAGTGCAGCGGGACGTGGCATCGGTGGTTGAACAGCAGGTGATGGAAGTAGCTCCTGCCACGGCCCAGACCTATCAGGCCCAGCCGGCCGTCAGTGCACCGGCGGTGGTGGAAACGGTTCAGGAACCCGTGGTGACGGCCAGTGCACCGGTGGTGCGTAGCGCTCCGGCGGTCGAGGCGCCTCCGGCCCCGGCACCCTCCGCGCCTGCGGCCGCGCCGGTAGCCGCTGCGGTCAGTGAGCCCGTCTCCGCGCCCCCCGCTCCGGTCGAGGCCGTGGTGGTACCCACCGCGCCGACGGCGGCGGTGTCCGAGCCGGATCCGGCCACATTGCGGGAACACCAGGTCGTGGCCCAGGCCGCCGTCGCGAGGTCTGCCGCCAAGGCCGATTACGGGTGGTTGGCCGAATCACTGCATCGCCGCATCATCGAGTTGAGACATTACCCCAGTACGGCACGGCTGAATGGATGGGAAGGCAAAGTGGTCCTCAAGGTCTCCATCCGCAACGATGGTCAACTCAAGGACGTGGAAGTCGTGAAAAGTTCCGGTCATGAGTCCTTGGATCAGGCGGCGATGGAGGCGGTTCGGCGGGCCTGTCCTCTTCATATGAAACATGAGTTGACGGCGCCGATGGTCGTGTTGCATCTGCCGGTCAGTTACAGCCTGAACCGGTAGGGCGAGCGGGAGCACTCAGTATGGAGACGCCATCACAGGCCTGTTGGAGATCGACGAACATGGGACAAGCGCTTACGCGGAAGCTCATGGTGACGGCTCTGTTTCTGTCGACGCTGGTCGGTTCGGCCATGGCCATGGGCTCACGGCCTCCGGCTGCCGGCATGCCCGCCAGTAGCTTTTCGCTGACGGATCTGCACGGCCAGGCGCATAGTCTGGAGCAATACCGAGGAAAAATTGTCTTGGTCAATTTTTGGGCGACCTGGTGCAAGCCCTGCACCTCCGAGATGCCCGCGATGCAGACCGTCTATGACCAGCTCCGCGACAAAGACTTTGTGGTGCTGGCCGTCAATGAATTGGAGGACGAGGCCAAGGTGCGCGAGCACATTCAACAGTACAAACACACCTTCCCCGTGTTGCTGGATCGCGAAAATCAGGTGGCGAACCAGTACGGCGTGTTCGGCCTGCCGGTCAGCGTGTTTATCGACCAGCAAGGGGTGGTGCAGGAGTACATCAAAGGCGGGTTGCTGACGGAGGAAAAAATCCAGGAGATCGTCAGTCGGATTCAGCACGCCACCCCAGTGAAGGCGGCTTTCTTGCACTAATCATGATGACCCGTTTGCGACATACCGCGATGCCGCTCCTGCTGGCCTGTGTCTTCCTGGCGCTTCAGGGGGTGGTGTATCCGCACATGCTGGAGCACCTGTCGCAACATGCCCATCACGAGTCCGGCGTGCACGGGACCGTGGTGTGTTCCTGGATGTGCGCGGCCGGACAAGATCTTGAATCAGTGCCGGAGTGGGTTCCTATCATAATCCACTTCGTCACTCTGATTGATGACATCCAGTTCGATTCGTTGTCGATCGAATCCCGTGCGCTGCGGACCTCACGGGGCCCTCCCGATTTCTCCCGGTCCTAACTCGTTTCCCTCGTTCATCGTGTTCATTCATCAACCGTGGTGTCTCAGCCGGAGGTTTCTTCGGGCGCGACCCGTCCCATCATCCGTGATGGAAGAAAGGATTGTGCGTGATGTGGGCTCTCAGTAGAAGATTGTTGGTGGCAGGGCTTGGAATCGTGACAGTGGCTGTCGGGACGGTGGCTCCGCTCCCCTCCGCCCACGCCGCCTGCGGTGCCGTCAGTTGCTTCGTGACGATCGGTTCTCAGCAGCAGGTACCCCAAGCCGGCCTGCTGACCATGAATTTTATCTACAGTTATACGCCCATGAATCTGCCCAGCGGATCGACCGGCCTGATTGCCGAGGCCGACCAGATCGGGCGGCGCATCATTCCCAACCACCACAACGAGCGTTCGACCTATACGAATTCATTCGCGTTGGATTTCAACTATGGCGTGACTGATCGGTTCGGATTGCAGGTCACCTTGCCCTATATGACGCGCCGGCATGAGCATTACCATTTTCACCAGGGACAGAATGAGGACCTGAGCCGGTTTTCCGACAAGGGCATCGGCGATATCCGGCTGATGGCGAAATACAATGTGCTGGCCTCGCTGAAGAGCATGCTGGTCTTCGGGGTCGGCACGGAGCTGCCAACCGGCGACTATCGACAGACGGACAACCTGGGTGGAGTGTTGGAGCCGGCCGGTCAGCTGGGACGCGGGCAATTCGGGCTGGTGGGAACGATGTACCAATCCTACGAGATTCTGCCTCACCGGTTGAATCAATTCGTGTTCGCGAGCTATCGGCATACGTTCAAGAACAACGACGGCTATCAGTTCGGCGACGAATACATCGTGAACGGCGGGTTCAATCTGGTGACGTTGCCCTGGCTGGTGTTCACGGCGCAGGTGAACTATCGCTATATGACGCACGACAGTCTGAGTGCGAGCATCGGGTCGGGACCGATCCTGGACCACGGCATTCCCAACACCGGCTCGTCCTGGTTCGGCGCGGCACCCGGTGTGTTGTTCAACATCGGAGACACGTGGCAAGCCTATTTTTATGCGCAGGTGCCGCTGTATCGGGATGCCAACAACAATCTTGCGCAGGCGACCAGCTACACATTCGGCGTGACCAAGTATTTCCAATTGTTCACGCCCGGGGCCTGAGGGACCCGGCGGGTTGTGCGGTCTCTATTCACGCTTCAACGGGGGAGCAACATGATCCAGAGCATGCGCGGTCGACGAATGATGCCGAGGCCAAGACGAAACAAGCAGGTCTTGGTCGCAGGGCTGTTGATCGGTCTGTTGCCGATCATGTCGCCGGCTTCCGCGGAGACGGCTCTGCCCGGAGAGCTTGGCCCCAAGGTCATCACCGAACATAAGGTGAAAAGCCTGGTGGGTCCGTCGATACAGATCGACGACGCCGGGACCTTGTCGCTGGCCTGGATGGAGGAAGACAAGGATGTCCGGTCGGTCCTGTACGCGCGCAGTACGGAGCCGGGCGGGCCGATGGGCGCGCCGGTGCGCATCAATCGTCCGGAGGACGTGCCGTACTGGAGGCAGGAAGCGCCCGCGTTGGTGGTCCAGGGTGACGAGGTGTTCGTGAGCTGGGGATTAGCTCATCCGAACGCCACTCCGCAACAACCGTTTGCGACCGAGCTGCGCCTCAGCCGATCCACGGACGGAGGGCGGACATTCCAGCCCTCGACCGTGGTCAATGACGACCCCGGAGTCATTCAACATACGTTCGATGCGCTCCATCGCGATGCGGATGGCCGCCTGCACCTCTCCTGGATCGACGGGCGTGAAGGGAAGAAAGAGCCGGGCACCTATGTGGCGCGGTCGTTGGATCGTGGCGAAACCATCACCAAGAATCTCAAGGTGGACGAGGGGACCTGCGTCTGCTGCCGCACGGCGTTGGCCAGCGGTCCCGACGGCATGGTCTACGTGGCCTGGCGAAAAATTTTCGAGGGCAATGTGCGGGAGACCGTCGTGGCACGATCCGTCGATCACGGCGAGACGTTCGAAGGCCCGGTGATCGTGGGGCATGACAAGTGGGTGTTTCCGGCCTGCCCGCACCGGCCCGCCTCCATGGGCGTGGACCGGCAAGGACGCTTGTACGTCGTGTGGTACACGGAAGGGACTGATGAAATTCCCGCAGTGTATGTGGCCTACTCCGATGATCGAGGTCGTACGTTTTCGCCGAAGCGGCAGTTGAATGTCTCCAAGAACACCTTCCCTGACCATCCGCAGATTGCGGTCGATCCGGAGGGGCGGCTGGTCGTGATCTGGGAGGAGCAGGGGCCAGTGAAGCGCGATGTGGTGATGAGTGTTTCGACCGACCGGGGGACCGCGTTCACGACTCCGCGCAAGCTGAATGAACGAAAGAGTCAGACGCCGGTGGTAGCGGTCAACCGACAGGGTGTCTTTGCCATGGCCTGGATGGAACATGGCATGCCCGGACATAAAATTGTGACCCAGACGTTGCGGCTGTCACCGGCCACCGTGGCGGCCGAAACGACGAGGTAAATCGGTGTGAGTGCTCACGATGAGCGGTAACGTAACACGCGGTCTGCTGCTGGTCCTCGTCCTTTGGCTAGCGGCAGGTTCTGCGTCGGCGGAGGATCCCCTGGCAGTACTGAAAATCGGACGAGTTGGGACCGGCACGGTGGCGACGCCGTTCGCGCTGACCGCTCTGGATGGATCGCCGGTGCAACTGGCTGACTTGAAGGGGAAGGTCGTGGTGATCAATTTCTGGGCGACCTGGTGCGGACCCTGCAAGGAAGAGATGCCGGCGCTCGGGCGCCTGCGTCAGCAGTTGGACCCCGATCGGTTCGCCCTCCTGACGATTACGACCGATCTACAGCGGGAAGGGATCGCACAGTTTCTCGCGAACATGAAGGTGCAGGTGCCGGTGTTGTTTGACGAAGATCAGGACGTGTCCCATGCGTACCTGGTGCGGGCGCTTCCGACGACCGTGTTTATCGATCCTCAAGGCACCCTGATCGGGCGGGCCGTCGGGCCGCGCGACTGGGATGCCCCTCAGGCGGTTCGTGCTGTGCAGAGTTTGATGCCATGATGCGGGGACTACAGACACCGTTTTCTGGATGTGCGGCCGCGTTGGCAGGACTCTACCTGATCTTGGCGCTCTTCTCTGTTGCCTGCGTCGTCGATCATGCCGACCCGAAACCGGCCGCCCATCATCATGGCGGAACAGTGTCGCACTCCGGCTTTTGTGCCTGGGCTTGTCAGGCCAATCCGACATCGGATGCCGGTCCTGTGGCCCTTCTCCTGCAGCCTGTTTTCGTGGCCGCGCTGTTTGTGGAGCGCGACCATAGCGTGACCGCAGGCGGTGGCGGTTTCCATGCCGCCTCTCGCGCACCCCCCGTTCAGTCGTAACTCCCTTTCATATCGCTAGGTCGGCTAGCTTCTCTTCTCGTCCGTTCAGACAGGGGCGCGAGGGGATTCTCTCTTCTGTCGTGTGCACCGTTGTGCCAGGAGGATCTGTATGTGGGCCCGTCAGGATTTATTCAGACTTCATGCCTTTGTAGGTTGTGCCTTGCTGGTGGCTGCGCCGGTCACGAGTGCTACCTCGTTTGCGCAAGAGGAGTCGGCGGCCGGAGCCGTCGTGGAGAAAAGCGCGCGGGAACGCGATCTCAGAGATCAGCTCCAGAAAATTCTTCATGAATTGGAGGAAATCCAGCAGCAACCGGCCGAGGGCGCGGTGGTGTCCCCGGTGACACCGGTTCAACCGGCGGCGGAGGTGTCGGGATCGCCCGCGGCGGCCGCGGCAGAACCGATCCCGCAGTATGAGTTGTCCGATGTGAGTATCGTCAGCAATCGGATCCAGCGGCGGCCGGAAGGCATCACGCTCTCCTCCACCGAACAGTCGGAAACGGACTCGCAGCCGACCAGGACGATGAAAGAGTCGATGGAATCGCTGCCCGGGGTGGTCATGCGGCAGGCGAACGGCCCGCGCGACTTCAGCATGATGATCCGCGGCCAGGGCGCGAAAACCGCCTTCGCCGTGCGGGACATCAAAATGTACGAAGACGGATTCATCCAGACGCAATCGGACGGCTTGTCGCGCCTGGATATTCACGATCCCTGGTTCATGCGCAGCGTGGAAGTGACGCGAGGCGCCTCGTCGTCACTCTATGACAATTACGCGCTCGGCGGCATGGTGCACTTCCGCACCAGGCGTGGCAGCGACATCAACGGCTTCGAAACGTTTCTCTCGGGCGGTTCCTACGGGTACCACAAGCAGGCCTTTGCGATCGGCAAACAGTACGAGAATCTCGACATCTCGCTGTTCGCCAGCAACGTGGCGGAAGACGGGTATATCCGGAACAGCAACTACAGCACCCAGACGATCAACCTGAACATGCGGTTCAAGATCGACGATAAGCAAAATTTCTATTTCAAAGCCATTACGAATTTCCTGGACGCCCGGGTTCCGACCCGGTTGACGCAGAGTCAGTTCCATACGGATGACCGGCAAGCCGGCGGGACCGGCGCCTGTGTGTTCAATAACCAGTCGAGCGGATGTAATCACTCCGAGCGGTTGGCTCAGCGGCGGTTGGATCGACGGACGATCGTCGGCGGCATCTACGAACGGCAGATCGATGCCAATACGGTGCTCACCATCGAAGGCGACTATGACGTGAAGGACATCAATCAAACCTTTACGACGATCAGCGACAATATCAATCCGAACTTCAAAAGTTATGCCGATTTGCGGCACGACGGCCGGTTGTTCGATCGTCCGCTGCGCAGTTATGTGGGCTTCTTTGCGAACAACATGGAGCAGGAAGGGAACAGCTTTCAAAATCTCGCGGATGGATTCGGGACGCGAGGGCTGCTGCTACAGAACAGCCGCGCGACGATTCGCAATATCGGCGGTCGGGTGCGCGAAGAGCTTGAAGTAATTCCCAAATGGACCTTGGCCGGCGGTCTCGGCATGGAACAGTCGTTGTTGAGCATTCAGGCGGCCAACCATTCGTACGGCGTGGGCAATGTGGCCTCGACGTCACGGACCGGCGCCGAGCGGTCGTTCTGGAATTGGGCGCCTGAAATGTCGCTCTCGTGGCGTCCGTCCGACGCGACGCGGCATTGGGTTCGCGCGTCGACCGGATACGGGATTCCTCAGTTGAGCCAGTTGACGACCGGGATCGACGGCAACCCGGGGACGAACTTCAATCTGAAACCGCAGAAGAACGTCAATTTCGAAATCGGAACCGAAGGCAAGATCACCAAGACCTTCTTCATGCAATTGGTCGGGTTCTGGACCTTCTATCGAGACGAAATCATCTCCGTCACCAATCAGTCGACTCAGCGCGCATTTTCATCCAACGCCGATTCGTCGGAGTATCGCGGGGTCGAAGTGTTTTACGACTGGCGACCGCTCTCAGGACTGCGGCTCTCAGGTGCCTATACGCACATCGATGCGCGGTACATCAACTTCAACGATGTCACGGCAACGTCGACGTTGGTGCGCGACGGGAAAAAGGTGCCCAATGTGCCGACCGACGTGCTGAACTCGAAGATCGCCTACGATCACGAGGCGACAGGGTGGGGCGCCTGGGTCGAGGGGAGTTACTACAACAGCTATTTTCTGAACAACAGCAACACCTTCGGCATTCCTTCCTATGTGATTGCCAATGTGAATGTGCACAAGAATTTCGAGCTGTCGAACAACAAATGGTTTCGGTTCGCCAAGTTCTACCTCGAAGTCGATAACATCGCGGACAAAAAGTATGCGGCCTCCGGTCAAGTGTTGAGCGGGGAGACGTATGGACAGGCGGCGAATCAAGCGGCCTTCTTTGCCGGCTATGGTCGCGCGATTTACGGCGGTGTGACCTTAGGATTGTTTTAACCATGTGGCGTGAGTGGCAGCGCCGATGGCTGCCGCTCGCGCACGAACTTCAAAGGAGATTGCCATGAACAAGCAACTCTTGCGTGTCGGGGAAGCGGCGGATGTGTTGGCGGTGAGCCGGTGGACGATTTATCGCTGGGTGGAAGACGGCCGATTGGAAGGCACGAAAATCGGCCGCGGCAGCCTGCGGGTGTTTCGCGCCTCGCTGGACCGGCTGGTCCAGAGCAACAAGACGCACGAAATGAATCTCAGCCTATGACGAACATAGGGGCGGGGTCGCGGATCGCCGTCAGCGGATGGTCGGTCCTCATCGGGCGCAACCTAGGCGTCATGAGGTGTCTGCTCGCGTTGGTGCTGCTGGCGCAAGCGTCCGGTTGCGCGGGCGGAGCAGTGACTCCGGCTGCGTCGTCGGCCAAGCCATATGCCTTCATCAACGGCCGTTGGTTCGATGGGGAGGGATTCCAACCCGATACCTGGTATGCGGTCCAGGGACGGCTGACTCGACAACTCCCGCCGGGGCCAGTTGAGACCGTGGATCTCTCCGGCCTCTACATGGTCCCACCCTTTGGAGAGGCGCACAACCACAACGTCGAGGGGCCGTGGAATGTGCAGGCCGTCGCGCAGCGGTATCTGCAGGACGGGGTGTTCTACGTGAAGAATCCCAATGACGTGCGGGACTTCGCCCTGCAGATCCGGCCCATCGTCAATGTGCCGACGAGCATCGACGCCACGTTTGCCCATGCCGGCCTCACGGGACGCGGCGGGCATCCTGTGGCCTTGTATGAGGACGTGCTGCGGGTCGGGCGGTATGAGCCGGCGGTCGGGCCGATCGAACGGGGCTGGTTCGAAAACCGGTCGTACGTGGTGGTCGACACCGAGGCCGATGTGGCGGCCAAGTGGCCGGTGATTATGAGCGGTCGCCCTGATTTCCTCAAAGTGTATCTGGTCCATTCCGAGGACGATGGTGGATCGGCAAAGCCCAGGTCCGTCCATCATCGACAGGGGCTTCATCCTGCGTTGGTGCCGGGCATTGTGGCGAGGGCGCATGCGGTCGGGCTTCAGGTCACGGCGCATGTCGAGACCGCCGCCGATTTCCGCCATGCCGTTCGAGCCGGAGTTGATGAACTGGCGCATGTGCCGGGTTGGTTACTGCAGGGGCCGCACGATGTGGAGCGTGCCCGATTGACCGAGGAGGATGCGCGCCTGGCCGCGGATCACAAGGTCCGAGTGGTCACCACGGCGGTGGCGGGACAGGCCATGCCGTCTCTCGGTGGCCATCACCAGCACGGTCAGCAGGCGGGGCATGGGCCAGGGCCGGACGCGAAGCACAACTCGTCGCCGGTTGATCCCGCGTCTCCTGTGTTGAGGGACAATCTCCAGTTGCTGCAGCGCGCGGGGGTGTCACTGTTGATCGGCAGCGACCATGCGGAGACGTCGCTGGCCGAGGTGCAGCATCTGCGCACGTTACATCTGTTCGATAATCGCACCTTGCTCAAGATGTGGTGCGTGGCGACCCCGGTCGCCATATTCCCCGAACGGCACATTGCAAAATTTGCCGAGGGATACGAGGCCAGTTTTCTCGCGCTGGCAGGGAATCCCCTTGAGGATTTTGAACAAGTGCGGGCCATTCGTCGTAGATTCAAGCAGGGGATGCCGCTGGACGGTGCCTTGATGAAAGACGCTGCTTGGTCGGCAGCGTCTCAACGGGGTCAGTAGTACGTGGTGCACTCAACCGGCATCCCGTCATTATTCATGGTCATGAATGGTCTGGGCAGATCGGAAGCGAGGGAATGAAGTGCCGTGATCGCATCAGTAGCATCGGAATTGGATTCTTGGCCGTCGTTGTGTTGGGAGGTGCGCAGCCACTTGCGGCCCGCGCGGCGGAGGAGCCGCAAGATCAGGAGGCGCCGGTCATCGCGGTCGAACCGGTAGAAGTCAGCGGCAAACGGATTGAGAACGTCGAGGACGTGAAGAAGGAATTTGCGCGTCGTCCCGGCAGCAACATTCTCATACAGGAAAAGGAGATTACCGAGTCGCGCGCGTTAAATTTGCAGGACGTCTTGCAGTTCGCGCCGGGGGTGCGGTTTCAGTCCCGTTTCGGGGCCGATGAAGGCCAGTTTCAGATCCGTGGTACATCCTTGCGCAATAATTTCCATCATCGGGGCATCAATATTTTGATCAACGGCATTTTCTTCGGCGACGCCGATGGATTTTCCGACTTTGAATCGATCGACCTGCTGGCCTACGAGCGTATCGAAGTCTACAAGGGCGCGAACGCCTTGCGGTATGGCGCGAACAGCATCGGTGGCGCGATCAACTTCGTGCCGCGTACCGGCTACAGCGCCTCGACCTTGCAGATGCGCATGCTCGGCGGCAGTTTCGGGATGGTCAGCGGGCAGGTGTCCAGCGGCAAGGTGTTGCAGCCGTTTCAGGTGGGCAGCATGAGCGCCACGATGGACTACTACATCAGCGTGTCGGGTAACCGTCAGGACGGCTTCCAGGACAACAGTCAGCAGGCCCGCGAACGCATCAATGCGAACATCGGCTTGCAACTCGGCAACCATCAGGAAATCCGCGCCTACTTCCTGCAAGCCAATGTGGCTGAACGGATTCCCGGTTCACTCACCAACCAGCAGCTCTTCTTCAACCGACAACAGACCGGAGGGCAAAGCCCTCCCGGGGCGCCGCCGTTTTTTGCCTGCGTGTCCAGTAACCAGGCTTGCAACTGGGGTCGATACTACACGCTGCAACGGATCGGCATCGCGTACCATAACGAGTTCGCGCCGAATCAATATTTCGAAATCATTCCGTATTTCTCGAACCAGTTCATCGACCACCCGATTTTTCAAACGATCCGGCAGGAAAATAACAATGTCGGCGGTGAGTTCCGGTATGTGAATTCCAATTCGCTGTTCGGAAAGAATAACTCTTTCGTCGCCGGCTTCCAGCCGCGGTATGGGCACCAGCGGCAACAGCGGTTCGTGAACATCAACGGTAGCATCGGCGCGATGACGCAAAATTACACGGCCAAGACGACGTACTTCGGCGCCTACGCCGAAGATGCCTTCGATGCGACCAAGGACTTCACGATCGTGATCGGCGGCCGGTGGGACTATACGGGGCGCGAGGCGACGATCGACAACTTCGGGCCGGCCGGGAATCCGTTCAATCCGGCGACGCCGTCTGTACTGACGGGCACGCAGAAGCCGATGCAACATTTCGGCGCGATCAGTCCGAAGGTCGGGTTCGTCTATCGTACGACGCCGACCTCGCAACTGTATTTCAACGCCAGCCGGTCGTATGAGGCGCCGCTCAACGTGGAGTTGCTCTCCGCGCTCAACGCCAACGGTTCCGCGAACACCGGGTTCTTAAATCTGGATGCGCAACGGGCCTGGCAGTTGGAATTAGGACACCGCGGTACCTCTGCGGATAAGCGCTACAGCTGGGATGTGACGGTCTATAATCTCGAAATGCAGAAGGAGATTCTGGCCTCCAACATCAACAACACCGGGACCTTCCAGAATGCCAATGGCACGCGCCATACGGGCGTGGAAGCCGGCGGCGCCATGGTGCTGAAGAAAGGTCTTTTCGCGCAGGGCGGCCCGGGCAAGGAAGACAGCTTGCAGACGCGTGTGGCCTATACCTGGTCGCGATTCAAGTTCACCGACGATGTGCGAGGCGGCGGGATCGGCGGCCCCAATGTCTTGATTGCCAAGGACGGCAACACGGTCGCCGGCGCGCCGGAACATAGCCTGAATGTGGAAGCGCGGTACGATAATCCTGCCGGTTGGTGGATTGCGCCGAACGTCGAATGGTCGTTGTCCGGTTTCTATACGGACTATGCCAATACGATTAAAAACCCGTCGTATGCGTTGATCAATCTGCGTTCCGGCTGGAACATCGATGAGCATTGGACCTTGTTCGCCGAGGGCCGAAACCTCACGAACAAGACCTATGCCGGTGCGGTCGTGGTCAACGACTCACTGAACCGGTTCGCCAACCCGGGATTCGGCATCAGTGCCTTCGGAGGCGTGGAATATAAGTTCTAGTGCGGCGTGCCTGTGTCGGTGCGGGGCTCATCGTGAGGTGAGCCTCGCATCGAACGGTGGTGCGAGACCGGCCATACGGCAACAGGCGATCCTTCGCGCCGTCCGCTTGCGTAAAAAACGGGATAGACGGCTGTCGGGCGAACATGTGATAACAGAATCCGTCGGGTACTCCCCGGATGGGCATGTCCTGGTTACTGTAGGGATAGACCGTGCCGGCCATCTACGGACTTGTCACTGTTTGGCTACTTGTCTGGAGCATGGTACCGGTCTACGCCGAGTCCGGTTCCACCCCGCTGCCCACCGCGGCCTTCGCCTCGCTGCCCCGCATTGAATCCATTCAACTGTCTCCTTCCGGGCGGCACCTGGCCGTGCTCCGCAACCATGACGGGCAGACGTTTCTCGATACCCAAACCCTTGCCGGACAAGATGTGCACCGTGTCGTCTCGACGGACAATCGCGAATACATCATCACCTGGTTTCGCTGGGTCAATGACGAGCGGCTGTTGGTGAGTATCCGGTTCGCCGCCACGCGAGACGCGATCGATTCGATCGAAACTCGGTTGTTGGCGGTCAATCGCGATGGCACAGAGCAGATACCCAATGTGTTCAAGCAGAGCGCCTTTCCGTCGATTTTCGGAAAGAAACACTTCCCTCAATTCCAGGATCAGCTCGTCGGCACGATTCCCGGCGATCCCAGGCACGTGCTGCTCGCCCTGGATCTGGAACACCCCAATGCTCCGGATGTCTACAAGGTGGACGTCTATTCCGGTGAGCGGCAGTTGGTCCAGGCGAACCCCAGTTCGAAGTCGGACGCCTCCGCGATTGCACATTGGATTGCCGATCGGGCAGGAAGGGTGCGGGCTGGGGTCGGGCAATTTCACACCGCAGTGCATGCCATTGTCAGGCTGCCGGAGTCCAGTCTCTGGCGCGAACTGGCCGACTATGACTTGGCCAAAGAAACCGGACTGGTTCCCTTGGCCTTCGATGCCGATCCCGCCTGGTTGTACGTCAGGGATCAACATCGGGGCAAGGCGGCAATTTTTAAACTCAACGTGACGGACCTGACCGCGGATCGTATCCTCGTGGTCGCCGATCCGAAGTTTGATCTGAACGGTGAGTTGGTCTACGCGCCTGGACGCAAGAAGGTCGTCGGCGTTCGGTACAGTCCGGCGGATGAGCGGGTGCTGTTCTGGGACTTCGATGCGCAGCGGTTGCAGGCTCGTATCGACAGGGCCTTGCCGGCTCGCGTCAATGTCATCCACAGCAGCAGTGATGACGGACGATTGCACATCGTGAAAGCGAGTAGTGCCGTCCTTCCTCCGCAATGGTGGATCTTCGACGAACACGACGGCCGCATGGTCTTGCTCGGCAAGTCGTATCCTGATCTGGAGGGGGCTGGGCTCGCTTCTCCCACCACGACCTACGTGACGGCGCGGGACGGTAAGGAGCTGCAAGTCTTCCTGACCGTTCCCAAGGATCGGGACCCGCGCCACCTTCCGATGATCGTGTTTCCCCATGGAGGCCCTGCCTCGCGATCGCCCGGTGCATTCAACTATTGGACTCAGTGGTTCGCCAGTCGCGGCTGGGCCGTGCTGGAACCGCGATTTCGCGGGACCGAGGGATACGGTGATGAATGGCTCCGCGTCGGTTTCCAGCGGTGGGGGTTGGAGATGCAGGACGATGTGACCGACGCGGTGCAGTATGCGATCCGCTCCGGTATCGCCAATGCGAACCGGATCTGCATCGTCGGAGCGGGCTACGGTGGATATGCTGCCTTGATGGGTGTCGTGAAGACGCCGGATCTGTATCGTTGTGCCGTCAGTCTTGGCGGGGTGACGGACTTGCCCGAACTGGTGTCCGACAGTCGCTGGTATCTCAATCAGAAGCCAATGGTGGAAATGCGGATTGGGTCCTGGTGGAACGATCGGGAGCGGCTTCGGGAGACCTCTCCGGTCTTTCATGCGCAGGAGATGCGCACGCCGCTGCTGCTCATGCACGGCTTGATGGATCGGTCTGTCCCAGTGTCCCAGGGCCGTGCCCTGGCCGAGGCATTACGGTCTTCCGGGAAATCCATCTACACCTATGTGGAACTGCCGGT
The DNA here is from genome assembly GCF_905220995.1 of Nitrospira defluvii. Taxonomy (NCBI): domain Bacteria; kingdom Pseudomonadati; phylum Nitrospirota; class Nitrospiria; order Nitrospirales; family Nitrospiraceae; genus Nitrospira; species Nitrospira defluvii. The sequence goes on along the minus strand of NZ_CAJNBJ010000001.1, from coordinate 624,140 downwards.
GGCCGACCATGCCTTGCATCGAGAAGAGGATCGGCAACGCGTCTTCTCTGAGTTAGAGGCCTTCCTTGGCCAATATCTCAACTGATTCGCTTATGCGTCGTGATGGATGTAGCAGCGGTGAGCAGCGGTCGGTAGACAGTGCGGAATTGTCCTGCGTAGCATGGGTTGCCTGACGGGTCTGTTCGTTCTTCAGAGGAGATGTCACGATGGTGTTCTGTGTATGGTTCTTGTTCCTGCTCTGGCTGAGTCCCAATCTTGTTCACGCAGAGACTCGATCCGCACCCGGAGTGACGTTGACTCCGGCGCAGGTCGTTGCCGCCGGGTCCTTTACCCTGTCGCCTCCCTCTCTTCGATATGATGCAAGCGGTACGTTGCATGTGGCCTGGCTGGAAAAACCTGATCAACAGGGCATCGTGAAGATGCGGCAGATCGCGGGAGAATCACGTCAGCTGGGCAGTGCCGTTCAGGTCAATTCGGCAGCACTCGGACCAGAGGCGTTGCATCAGGCTCCGGGACTGACCACCGAAGGAGACGGCATGGTTGCGCTGAGCTGGTCCACGCCGAACCGGACCCCCGGCGCCATGTTCGCATCGGACCTTCGCGTGGCGGCTTCCGGTGACGGGGGCCATACGTTCACCGCTCCGGTGCAGGTCAACGACGACGGGTTGCCGATTTCCCACACCTTCGAAGATCTGTTGCGCGGCCCTGAGAACGACCTCTACGTGATGTGGTTGGACGGGCGCGGCAAGGATCGCAGCGGCGCCGCGGTGCAGTTCACCTGTTCACGGGACGGAGGGGCGACGTTTGGGCCCAATATGACGGTGGACGGCATGGCCTGTCCCTGTTGCCGGCCCATGCTGGCGGCTGCGCCGGACGGGAGTCTCTGGGCCGTATGGCGGAAGACCTTCGACGGGAATGTGCGGGATATCGTGGTGGCGCAGTCAGTCGATCGCGGACAGACGTTCGGTTCTCCGCATCTCGTGCGGGAAGACCATTGGGTGTTTTCGGCCTGTCCGCATCGCGGTCCATCGTTAGGCTTCGATCGGCAAGGGCGGCTCTACGTCGGCTGGTACACGGAAGGGACCGACGAGCAGGCCCGTATCTACCTCGCGACCTCCGACGACCGGGCCGGGACGTTTACCGAACCTGTCTCGTTGCATACCTCAACCAATTCCTTGCCCGACAATCTTCGTCTGGCGGTTCACCCAGACGGGATCGTCGCAGCCGTATGGGAGGAAGTGACCGGCGTACGGAAACGCGTGGTCCTTCGTCTGTCGGCCGATCGGGGGAAGACCTTCGGGCCGGTCATCCCGCTGAGCGCCGGCGCCAAAGCCGAGCATCCGACCGTCGCGATTGACCCATCAGGTCGAGTCGCCCTGGCCTGGACCGAACATGCGTTTCCCACCAACAAGATCGTGGTGCAAGAGGGACGCGTGGATCTCCCCAAGCCGTGATCATTCACCGCTTCGCTTCAATTCTGCGGTGAGCTGGCTTTCCGGCTCACCGTGACGCCTCTGAATGGCTCTGCCTCTCCTGTCCGTTCTCCCCGGTTACGTCTTTCTGTCACATCTGTTGCATCGGTAAGCGTACGTCGGTAGCGCTTCGCCGGAAGCCTTGTTAGAGTCCGCGCCGTTTCCCTGATTGATGGACGGTTGACTGAGGTGTGTGATGCGGACAGGTGCTCTCCTACTGTGCAGCGGCGTGATCGTGATGAATGTCTGGACCTTCGGCGCCGCGCGCGCCGACGAAGGAACCGGTTCGGAACGCACGAGTCTGCAGGAAGAATATGACAAGGAAATCCGAAGCCGCGCGGAAGACGATGCGCCGTTGGTGATCATGGATCCGGTCGTGGTGACCGCCACACGCGCGCCGAAACAACTGACGCAAGTGCCCGGTGCGGTGTCGGTGATCGATCAGAAGCAAATCCTGCAAGGGCGGCCGGCTGTCGGCGTGGATGAAACGTTGCGCATCGTGCCGGGCGTGCAGACGGAACGTCGGTTCGGCCCTGACGACGTGCGCATTTCGATTCGCGGCAGCGGCGTTCAGTCCACGTTCGGTGTCCGGAGCGTGCGTATCCTGATCGACGGTATCCCGCTTACCGAAGTCGATGGGCAGACCAGGTTGGAGCCGATCGATCTAGACGCCGTGGCCCGTGTGGAAGTGCTGCGCGGACCGAATTCGACCCTGTACGGCAATGCCTCGGCGGGCGTGATCAATTACGTGTTGGAGGAGGGCAACAAGGACCATCGCTATGTCGAGCCCCGGTTCGTCTTCGGGTCGTACGATTTCTCAAAGTACCGGGTGAAAGCCGCCGGCGCGAACGACAAGTTCAGCTGGATGGCCAACTATTCATTCCTGGATTACGGCGGCTACCGCGATCAATCGGTGACGAGGAATCAGCGTTTTCTGGGGAAGTTCAAATATACCTTCAATGATCATTCGGATCTGTCGCTCGTCGTCACCTACGGCCAGATGGACGGTGACATTCCGGGCAGCCTCTTTCGTTCGGAATTCGAGAACAGCCCGCGTCTGCAGCAGCAGACCCTGCACGCCATTCCACCGGCGACGTTCCCTGCGAATACGCCCTACGCGGCGTTCAAGCCGTTTCGCAAGGACGAGCGGTTTCGCCCGGCCCTCACCTATCGCAATCAGATCAGCGACCATCAGGAGATCACGGTCACGGGGTTTTTCGCCACGCGCGACTTGCACCACCCGCTCTGCTGTTTCAACAGCAGTTTCATCACGTTGACTCGCATTGAAAATGCGGCCTTTGCGAAATACACCAATACCGTGCCGATTCTCGGCCATGAGAACCGCTTGATCGTCGGGTACGACTGGCAGGATCAAAACTCGGTGAACAAGAACTTCGCGAACGTCCTGGGCTCGCCGGGAGCGCTGCAGTCCTTTACGCAGGAACGGATCAACCAGGACGGGGTCTATCTGCAGAACGAATTCAAGGTCACCGAGCAGATCGAGTTGGTCGGTGGGGTGCGGTACAGCCAGGTGCGCTTCAAGGTGCAGGACCATCTCCGGTTCGGCGGCATCGATGCGTCCAGCCGCCGGAATTTTGCGCAAACGACCGGGCTGGGAGGCATCCGGTACAGTCCCGTCCCTTGGGCCAATTTCTATCTCACCGTCGGACAGTCGTTCGAAACGCCGACCGGCTCGGAATTCCGCAATCCTCTGACGGCAAGCGGGGCTGGTTTGAACCCGGGCATTCAACCGCAAAAATCCACCAATTACGAAATCGGCGTCAAGGGCGCCGTGGGAGAATCGTTCTACTACGACGTGGCCTTATATCGTCAGCATTTCACCGATGAGCTCCTGCGCTTCAGCACCGGCTTCACCGGCCCGTGCAATATCTTTGCGCCCTGTTTTCGCAATGCGGGCAAGAGCGACCACGACGGATTGGAAGTCGGCCTGGCCTATAAGCCGGTTCGCCCGCTGACGATCCAACTTGCCTATACCTATGCGGATTACCGTTTTCGCGACTACCTCGTCAACGGCGTCCAGCTGGCGGGGAAGACTTTGCCAGGGGTGCCCACGCATCGCCTCGTCATCGACTGGACGTACGAGCAACTGCAGGGATTGTTGGCCGGCACCTTTGCCGGGGTGGAATGGCAATACCAGACCGCCTATTTCCTGAGTGATACGAATCTTGAGTCCTCTTCCCCTCTCAACGGGCAGAAAAATCCGAGTTACACGGTGACGAACCTGAAGGGAGGCTACAAGACGATGGTGCACAAACATTGGGGGATCGAAGTCTTTGCCCGACTGGAAAACGTGTTTGACGAGAATTATGCGTTCGCCACCTTGAACCCGGCCAATGCACCGGCGTTCGGGCCGTTCATCGGCCGCAATGTCTTCGGCGGTCTCTCCGTGCGGTATGTGTTCGAGTAGGCCTGCGTCCTTTGCCCGTGGGCGGCCCATCCACCGGATAGGCGGCAGCATATCTGCGCAACAGTACCCGGTCCGAGCGGGACTGTTGATCGCGGTGTGCCTCTGCGGACTTGCCTTGTGGACGGTCGGTACAGGGCGCTGCCCCGCACTGACGCACGCAGCCTCACACCCGGTCGCCGACGCCGGTCGCTCGATACTTTGTCAGGCCCTGTGCCATGCGGTTGGGACCTCGGTCGTGGCGACCGGTGCCGTGCCCGAGCGGCTCTCGCAGACCAACGCCGTTCAATTCCTTGACATTCCGACACCTCCGCGAGCGTGGCCGCGTGTGACTCGTGATCCGCGCGCTCCGCCTCCTGCTCCTGTCTGGACGATGTGATCGACAGGAGTATCGCGCGTGGTGTAGGGACGGCGTCCGGACGGACTTCCGCCCTGCTCCGTGGAAAGGAGGCATTAGTATGTCTGGGGTTCGACGTAGGGTGGTTGCGATGGTGGGGTTGATATCCCTGTTGGCTTGCAACGGTGGCACGTTCGCCGCCGACGCGTCCGAGGCCGTTGCCGACGACGAAGGGCTGATCCGGCGTGAGGAAGCGCTGAGAGAGCAGTTGAATAGCCCATGGAGAATGAATCATGGACGGCATGAAAGAACTGGTGGAGTACGGCGTGATCGGCCTCTTGATCGGGCTGAACCTGTGGGCGGCGGCCGTGGCGATCGAGCGGTGGTTGTATTACCGGCGGATCGATGTGCATGCGTACCCGTCGCTGGATGCCTGTGAAATCGCATTGACCAAACGGTTGGTGGTCATCGGAACCGTGGCGGCCAACGCGCCCTACATCGGCCTGCTCGGCACCGTGTTAGGCATCATGCTGACGTTCCACACCATGGGCAGTTCCGGCGCCATGGCGGTCGCGACGATCATGATCGGCCTGAGTCTTGCCTTGAAGGCGACTGCGGCGGGGCTCGTGGTCGCCATTCCTTGCGTCGTCATGAATAACATGCTTCGGCGGCGCGTCAGCGAGTTGCTCGCGCAGTATAAGGCTCGCCATGGAGCGTGAGGTCGATCAGATCAATGTGATTCCGCTGGTGGATATTATGCTGGTCTTGCTCGTGATTGTGCTGACCACGGCGACGTTCATCACCACGAGGCAGATTCCTGTCAATCTTGCCAAAGCCTCGACATCGGGCGACCGGCAGGACCGGCCGATCGTCGTCACCGTCACGGCTGAAGGGAGGGTCTTCGTGGACGACCGTGTAATCGACGAGGAACAATTGGAGATCGTGCTGGCGCCGCATCCTCGTCACTTGCCGGTGTTGGTCCGTGCCGACAAGGTGACGCGGCTGGAGCGATTCGTCGTCATCGTGGATCGCATCCGCGGGCTGGGGTTCCAACAGGTGAGCCTGGAAGTGGTGCGGACGTGAGAACTCGCATGGGTCGAGATGGGTTCAAACAACCTTGCTTGGATGGTTTGAGCAGAACCTGCTGAAAAGGGGCAGTTGCGAACGTTGACTTCCGGTCGACCGAGGAGATGGCGGTCTATGGATCGATTCATTCCAGTGTTGTCATGTTCGTCTACTCGAGACGCGAAGTAAAGCCGCGCAGGTTGTAGCAACCGTGAGCATCCGTCGGTAGACAAGTTTCGTGGAAGGGCGTAGATGAGTATCCAGTAAAGACTGTAGACCCATGAATCGATTGTCCACTAAAACATCAGCCATTCTAGTCACTCTCAGTGTCGCCTTGGTCTATCTGGCCTTGGCGCTTGTCGCTCCCGGCTGTTCCTTTGCTCATGCGGCACCGTCCGGAGAGCACCATCAACATTCCGGTACGGACTCCCACTCCACGCTCTGTTCGTGGGCCTGCCAAGTCTCATCGGATGTCGGGCCAATGGCTCACGCAGATAGCGGGGTCGTCTGGGTGACGCATCTGTCTGCTCTCCCTTCCGCTCCTTTGCTCATTGCCGTTCAGGATCACTCGTCTCTCCACACCCGTGCGCCGCCGGTCTCCGCGAGGGGATAGTTCTGGCGGGGCACGCATCGCCGTTCTTCACAGCATGCTTGATGGGTGGTCTGTTCAGGGGCAAACCTGGGCTGGCATCTCTTCATGACTGTGACCGCCGCAATCGGGCGTTCGGCCTGAGCTATTCACTCGAATCGTCTGAGTCCGGGGTTGAATTGCCCTCTACCCTGGACCTGCCGGCAGCGCAGGCGCCATCCCTGTGACCTCCGCTGCCGGTCCCCAAGTCACTGTCGTGAGGCATGTGCCGAAATTCGCATGGTGGCCCCGGCTGTTCGGGAGGCTCGTCCCCCTCGCGCACCCGGGGATGGAGCGGTGTCGAAGCCGCTCCTGTCCACCGCCACAGTCTCGAAGGGTACTGAAAGGCGTGTGATGGATCAGCCGCTCTTGCGGGTCAAGGAAGCCGCCCAATTGCTTCACGTGAGCAAGTGGACGATCTATCGCTGGGTCGACGAAGGGCGGCTGGATGCCACCAAAATCGGCGGCGGCAGTTTGCGTATCTTTCGGCGATCCGTGATGGCCTTGGTCGAGGGCAATCGCATCGATTCGCGCCCGACTGAGTCCGTGCCGCAGTTGAAAATGGTGCCGCTGACCGGGCGTCGATCGCTCAAGCGGTAAGCGAATCGTGACGGATCCTGAGGTTGTGCACCCTTCTTCAGGATCTGCCTCCCCGGGGTGAATGGGATGGCCTCCCCCTTCACCCCGGCCCTCCGGGGGGCTCGGCGCAGGGGCTGTCGAGTCGGACAAGGAGGACGGGATAAGCCGGAGTTGATCGAAAGGGTGGAGGCAATCGACCATGATGGGTGATCGGATGAAACAGCGGCGGTATCAGATAGGGCTCGTCGGCCTGTTCGCGCTGATGGTGTTCTATGGCGCGACCGGGCTCGGTGCCACGGAGGTGGATGGCTGGATGCAGCGCTTCGAGGCCGGGGTGAAGGCCAGGGAAGCGGCCCACTATGCCGAGGCTGAACCGCTCTTGATGCAGGTCTTGCGGGAAGCCGAGCAGCTTCGCGCCGATGAGGGTCGAGTGGCGCTGGCCGCGAACAACTTGGGGTTGCTGTACCACGACCAGGGGCGACTCACGGAGGCCGAATCGCTTTATACGCGCGCACTCGGCATTTGGGAAGCGCAACGAGGCCCGGAGCACGAAGATGTCGCCGCGGCGTTGAACAACCTGGCGGAAATTGCCCATGCCAGGGGCGAGTGGGAAGCGGCCGAGCCCTTGTACGAGCGGGTGCTGACGATCGAACGCAAGACGCTGGGCGGGGCGCACCCCGATGTGGCGATCAGCTTGAACAACCTGGCCGAACTCTATCGTAAGCAGGGGCGCGAAACGGCAGCCGAATCCTCATACCAGTTGGCGCTCACGCTGATGGAGCAGGCGCACGGCCCTGATCATGTCGAGTTGGGGCCGGTGCTCAATAACCTGGCCGCGTTGTACAAAGGGCGCGGGATGTATGCGTGGGCCGAACCGTTGTATGAACGGGCCTTGAGGGTACGCCGGCGACATTTTGGGAGCGACCACCCGGCCGTGGCGATGGGATTGAACAATGCCGCGTGCCTCTATCAGGCCGAGGGGTTGTATCCTGCGGCCCAACGATTGTTCGACGAAGCGCTCGCCATCGCCGAGCGAGCCTCGGGTCCGCAGGCTTCTTTGACCGGCACCATCCTCGGCAACATGGCCTTTCTGGCGGATGAGCAGGGGTTGGTGATGCAGGCACAGCTTCTCTACCAGCGGGCGCTGGTCATCCAGCAACAGAAGCTCGGATTACACCATCCCACCGTCGGGCTGTTGGCGGAACGGTATGCGCGTGTGCTCAATGTGCTGGGACAGCCGGTAGAAGCGGGGTTGTTCGCAGCGCGGGCTGCCTCGATTCGCGCGCGGGTCCAGTCGGAAGCGGTGAAGCAAGGGGCCGGGCGTCGCCTGGGCCAGACCGTCGGCGAGGTTCGGCGGTAATCGTCCTCAGGATCAGAAAGGAAGGTGTCTCATGCCGGTTAGTCACGCAGTGGCAGCACCCCAGCGAACTCAGATTGTCGGGGCACCTCATCACGACGCAGGCTTGAGCGTCGCCGTGGTGCGATTGTTGGCCTTGGCGTTGGATATCAGCGAAGGCTGGTCGCCGGCTCCCCCCGCCGCCGGTCTGCTGATCCCGTTCGGGTATCGAGATTGGCCGAGCCTGGCGTCGATGGTCGAGTCGCGGGAGGGGACGCAGCAGCTACGATTCTACGTGTGTCCCAAGGCGCTGCTGACGACCGACTCCGAGTCCTTCCCGGTCGGCACGGTGTTCGTGGTGGAATCCCAGCCCTACCCGTCGCGTGCAGTGGGAGAGGGGTCGCGTCCCTCCCTGTTTGCCATGGAGAAGTGTGCCGGTATGAGCATGAACAGCCGGGGATGCGGGCAGCGGGAGTCCTGGATCTATGCCAGTTGGAATGCGGCCGGTTCCCCAGCGACGACGGAGCCTGGCCGATGCGGGATCTGTCGTCTGCCATGGTTGTCGCCGACCCACAGCTGACGATCGGTGGACGGGGCTCGACGGTTGGACTGCGCTGACCACGCAGTGAGCCCCGATGAGGGAAGCGTACGCCCATACGCTTCCCTCTCCCACCATCGTTCCTGTCTTTCCTGCACCAGCCCCAGTCTCTCCGTCACTCAACAATCCGTGTCGAATGTTGTACAATGCGCCCCACGACATTCGTCGGGCCACTTATTTACCGAGGAGGAATGATTATGACTCACGTACGTACTGCCATGGTGGTGTTGTCGTTGTCCATGCTGGTGCTGGCCGCGCCGATGGGTTATGCCCTGGCCGACGGCGGGCATGTGAAGGAAACCATCAAACATGCCAAAGAGGGCGTGGAGCACGAGAAGGAAGCCATCAAGCATCTGGAGGAATCAGTCAAGGCGAGCAACGATCCCCATGCGAAGGAAGCGCTGGAGCATGCCAAGGAAGCCGTCAAACATGCCGAGGAATCGCTGGCGCATGCGGAGCAGGCTTCAGGCAAAAAGGGCAAGGCGAAGAAGTAGGCGCGTGTTCGTCCCCGTGCTGCGGCTAGAACTCACGTGAGACGTCTCCGGCCGGATCGACCCCGAAGGCATTTCTTCTTATCGACTTCACCCTAGTCGATCGTGTAGCATCCGTTGGCATCCATGAGCGGGCGTCTGTAGACGGCCGGGCTTGCCGGGGCTATAACTCCTCACCCTAGGGAGGTAGCCCCATGCGAAAACTCTTCATCGCCCTGCTGCACATCCTGGTGCTGGTCGGTGGAACGGCGGGGTGGGCGGCGGACGACACGCTCGAGCGATTGTTGCGGGCGCAGGCGTTCAATCGGGAATTTGAGGGATTCGATTCGTACTACGTGATGATCGAAGCCGATCATCCGCAGCCAGACGGGTCGCACGAAGTGCTGGCAGTGGCCAGCGGCAAATTTTCTGATAATACCAAGCGGATGAAAGTGTTATTTCTCATCATGGATGGTCACATTGTCGGCGGTCAGGTGCTGGAAGGCACTGGTCTTCCTCCGTGCCTGGCGCAGGAGCATCGTTCGTCTTCATCCCTTTAACCTGACAGGAGGTTGTGTATGCTGAGCAGGAGTGCAGTATTGTTTTTTGGCGCGTTGAGTCTGTTGTCGAGTGCGACCGGAGCCTGGGCGTTGCAAGCCGGCGGCGTCGAAGTGGGCGACCTCGAGACCGGTTCTGTGGTCGGCCAGCCGTTCAAGGAATTGGAAGTGGATGCGCAATTGTTTGCGGTGGAAGTGGGCGGCCTCAAGGCCTGGTATCCACCGACCACTGTCATCGACTTCAAAGTCCGTCCCGGCCGCCCGGTCTTGCTGAAGGTGACGAATAACACCTCCACGGAGCGTGGTTTCCAGATGACGGATCCGGTCAACGCGGCCTCGCCGTTCGTGCTGAAGGCGGAAGTGGTCCTCAAGCCCGGTGAGACCAAGTACATCGGTGTCCCGACGAGCGACCTGTTCAACGCCACGCAGGGCAACACGCTGTCCTATCGGGATCAGTTGAACCCGAAGCAGCCGGGTGGCCAGTTGATCATGATTAAGTAACGACCGAAGCGAGTCGGTTGTGGGAACGCCCCGTTCATCTCCAGATGGACGGGGCGTTCTCGTTCAAGGGCACGCAGCTGTGCGATTCGGTAGGCGTAACGAGGCCGGCGGCCAGGTTTGTTTCGTGCGCGCCGGTGGGTCGAGGGGCAAGGGCCGGACGGTTACCAGTAATAAGGGAACCGTCCGTACGGTCCCCAATAGGGATGCCAGAACGGGCTGTAGTAGGGATAGGGGCGGTATCGGAATTGATCCGAGTCTTGTGACGGAATCCAGGTGCGGAAGCTCTTGATGTCGATCACCGGATAGACGTAATCCGTTTCATCCAACGGCAGGGTGACCGAACCGGTCAGTTCGCCGGTGACGGTGAGGAAGGTACCGGGAGGCACTGTGGCCGGGTCGAGAAATTCACGTTGAATGGCCACGAAGCGACCTTGGGATTTCATCAGATCCAGCGACGGCTGCTGGGCGTTGTTCAGCGGTAGCTGGAGTACTTCGAGACGTGTGCCGTCTTTCAGGCGGCGGGCCGAAAGGACTTGCCCGCCGAGCACGAGCGTCTGTCCTTTGAAGGATTCCGGCGTCGCCTTGATTTGAGAGAACGGCGGAGACGGGGGGCTGCCGTCGGCCGACTCACGCTGGTCCGCGGACGTCGCGCAGGCCGTCAGCACTGCGGTAAGGCAGAAAATACCGATCCCCTGTAGAAGTTTGCCCCGCATCGTTGGCATTATAACAGACGTGGAAGATCGTGAGCATTGTTTATAATGCCCACGAGTCCGCTGAAGCGAGTCCTGTTGGAAAAAGGAGTGCAGCGTATGGTGAAGCGTCGAGTGTGGCACGGTGGTCTGTTCATGGGGCTGATGGTGATGGCATGGCTCGGTTTTTCGGGCATCGCGCAGGCGGGGAAACCTGAATTGAAAGGCAACTTTCAAATCTTGAGCGAAGAAAAGTCGACGCACAAGCCGGGGAAGGTTCAGTTGGTGGAGTTTGCCGATTTCTATTGTCCGCATTGCCATCGGTTTGACGGCGAAGGATTGGCGATTCTGGAGAAGGCATTCGGGAACAAACTCGAAGCGGTCATGGTGGGCTATCCTGTCATTCCCGGTAAGCTGCCGACAGCCTTCGATATGTACGAGCAGGCCAAGACCATGGGCAAGGGCAACGAGATGAAGCGGGCTTTGTTCCGGACCATCCATACAGACAAGATCGGGATCATCGATAAGGCCATTCGGGAAGTGCTGATCCGCGAGGTCGGACTAAATCCCGCCGCGTTCGAAGAGGGATTGGCCAGTGCCAAGCCGGCCAAGGCCTTTGAAGACGGGCGTCGATGGGGTGATCGCATCAAGGTCCAGCAGACCCCGACGGTATTGCTCGACGGCAACATCAAGGTCGAACAGATCGATCCGGAAAACCTGAAGCTGATCATCCAGAGCATTCTGGATGGAGACAGCGCGAAAAAATAGTCGGGGCGAATAGCTGATGGCTTGTGGCTGATAGCAGGAGAGAGACGGGAGTGACGGAAGGTTTGGTTCTTCCGACTCTTGACTGGACGCCATATGCCATCGGCCATACGCTCTTCGCTTCCCAGCGGAGTAATGCATGGCACGTGATCCAGTCTGCGGCATGACGGTGGAGCCGGACCAGGCGGCGGGGTATGCGGAACATGAGGGCCAGACTTACTATTTCTGCAGCCTCCACTGCCTCGACCGGTTCCGCGCCCAGCCGACTCAGTACGTGACGAAGGCAGTCCCCGCCCGGGTCGGTGCTCAACAGCCAGGCCGCCGGCCGCTGCCGATGATGCAGGCGATGCCGGAACAGCCGGTGACAGGAGGGGAGCGCGATCCGGTCTGCGGGATGACCGTCCAGCCGGCCACGGCGGCCGGCCCCCACACCCATGAACAGAAGACCTATTACTTCTGCTGCCAGGCCTGTCTCACGAAGTTCCTCGCCGATCCGGCCCGGTACCTTGCCCCTACCGCGTCAGTCCCGCCGACGCCTCTTCGGCAGTTCGGGGGAAAGGCCCTACCCATGTTGGGGGCTTCGTCTGCAGGGCCGACGACGGCAACGGTCATTGACCCCGTCTGTGGGATGACGGTGGACCCGGCCACGGCAGCCGGGTCTTTCGCTTACGAAGGCACGACCTACCACTTCTGCTGCCAGGGTTGTCTCACCAAGTTTCGCGCAGATCCGTCACGCTATTTGTCGCCGGGTGCCGCCAAAGAGTCGATGCCTCCGACCCCGGTTCCTCCGGGGACCAAGTATGTCTGTCCCATGTGTCCTGAAGTGTTGGAGGAGAAGCCGGTCCCTTGCCCGAAATGCGGGATGGCTTTGGAACCGGATTCCGTGCAACCGCTGCCGACCAAGACGGAATATGTCTGCCCGATGCATCAGGAGATCGTGCAGGCGGAGCCGGGGGCCTGTCCGACGTGCGGAATGGCGCTGGAGCCACGGACGGTCACCGTCGCGGAGGAGCTGAATCCAGAACTGGTCGATATGGCCAGACGGTTCTGGGTGGCACTGGCACCCGCGGCGGTGGTGTTCCTGTTGGCCATGTCGCATATGATTCCTGGCCATCCGATGCAACATCTTCTGTCGGACATCCAGTCGGCCTGGGTGCAGTTTGTGCTCAGCACGCCGGTGGTGCTCTGGGCCGGATGGCCGTTTTTTCAGCGCGGCTGGGCGTCGATCGTGCACCGCAGCCCGAACATGTTTACGTTGATCGCGATCGGCACCGGCACGGCCTATCTCTACAGCGTCGTTGCCACGTTGCTCCCGTCGTGGATCCCGCCATCGTTCCATCTTGAGAGCGGGGCGGTGCCGGTGTATTTCGAAGCGGCGGCAGTGATTACCGTGTTGGTGCTCTTAGGCCAGGTCTTGGAACTCCGAGCCCGGAGTCGCACGACCGGTGCGATCAGGGCGCTGCTCGGCCTGGCGCCTAAGACCGCGCGCCTGTTGCGTGATGACGGCCGTGAAGAGGATGTGCCGCTTGAACAGGTGCAGGTCGACCATCGGCTGCGGGTGCGTCCTGGCGAACGGGTGCCGGTGGACGGAATCATACTCGAAGGTTCGACGTCGATCGACGAATCGATGATTACCGGCGAATCCATGCCTGTCGAAAAATATGCCGGGGACCGGGTCACCGGCGGCACGATCAACGGATCAGGCGGCGTGGTGATGCGAGCGGATCGGGTGGGAGCGGATACGCTGTTGTCCCACATCGTTCAAATGGTGGCCGAGGCGCAACGCAGTCGAGCGCCTATCCAGCGCACCGCCGATGTGGTGGCCGGGTACTTTGTGCCGACCGTTGTCGGCGTGGCGATCGTCAGTGGATTGCTGTGGGCGTGGCTGGGACCGGAGCCCCGCCTTGCGCATGCCCTGTTGAATGCCGTGGCGGTGTTGATCATCGCCTGTCCTTGCGCGCTTGGGTTGGCGACGCCCATGTCCATCATGGTGGGGACCGGGCGCGGGGCGTCGGCCGGGGTGCTGTTCAAGAAGGCCGAGGCGTTGGAGAGGATTGAACAGATCACGACCCTGGTGTTCGACAAAACCGGGACGTTGACGGAAGGCAAGCCGAAGTTGCGGGTGGTCAGCGCATTGTCGCCCTGGTCCGAAACGGATCTCTTGCGATTGGCCGCGTCGGTCGAGCGGGCGAGTGAGCATCCGGTCGCCAATGCGATTGTCGGCGGGGCCGAAGCGCGAGGAATCACTTTGGAACCGGCAACCGGGTTTACGTCGAAGGCGGGGAAAGGCGTCATGGCGACCGTCGGGACGAAGCGGGTTGCGGTGGGCACCATCGATTGGCTACGGGAGCTAAAGGTCGGCGCCGAGACCGCGCTTGCCGACTTGGAGGCCAATGCCGAGCTGATGCGGCAGACAGGGCAGACCGTGATGGTGGTTGCCGTGGACGGCCGCGCGATCGGCTTGCTGGGCGTGGCTGACCCGATCAAGAGTTCCACGCCGGAGGCGCTCCGCTGGTTGAGACAGGAGGGCATTCGCCTGGTGATGGTGACCGGCGACCATGCCGTGACGGCGCAGGCTGTAGCCAAGGAATTGGGATTGGATGAGGTCAGGGCCGGCGTGAAACCGGAAGAGAAGAGCCGGATCGTGCAAGAGTTACAACGGCAAGGCCAGGTTGTCGCGATGGCCGGGGACGGCATCAACGATGCGCCGGCCCTTGCGCAGGCGGATGTCGGCATCGCCATGGGTACCGGGACCGATGTCGCGATGGAGCATGCCGGGGTGACCTTGGTGAAAGGCGATTTGCGGGGAATCGTCCGGGCCTATCGGTTGAGTAAGGCGACCATGCGAAATATCCGTCAGAATCTCTTCTTCGCCTTTGTGTACAATAGTATTGGTGTCCCGGTCGCCGCCGGGCTCTTCTATCCGGTGTTCGGGCTTCTCCTCAGCCCGATGATCGCCAGTGCTGCCATGACATTGAGTTCCCTTTCCGTGATTTCGAACGCGTTACGCCTTCGGCAGACCGATTTATGAGTTCTGCGTGTGCAGGTAGATGGTGCGTGATAGGCTGCGGATTATTTTTGACGCTCGACGGAATGGGGAGCGCAACGCGAACGGTTCTGGAAGGAGCGAGCTTTTCGTAGCCGGTGAGGGATGTCTCACGCCATGTCATTAGGTCGACCACAAGCGGGCCTGTTGGTTCTAGGAATCGCGGGCGCCCTGTTAGGGGGCGGGCCGGATTGGTCTGCCTCGGCTGCGGATCTGTTTGCACCGCGTCTGTCAAAGGTCAGCACCAATGGCGATTTGCAGGCACAGGTGCGGGCCACCGCAGCGAAAGTCCTTCCCGCCGTCGTCAGTATTGCCTCCACCGTCATGGTGCACGACCAGGCGTTCAGCGATGAAGGTCTGCCGTTCGGCATGTTTAAGGATGTGCCGCCACGCCGCCAGTACGGACAGGGGTCCGGCGTGATTGTGTCGTCCGACGGCTATATCATCACGAACAACCATGTCGTCGCCGATGCGGTGGATGTGGAAGTTATTCTGGCCGATCGACGGCAATTCAAGGGCCGTGTCGTTGCGACTGATCCGAAGACCGATGTGGCCGTCGTGAAGATCAATGCCACCGGCCTCCCCTCGGCGGCCTGGGGTGATTCCAGTGCGCTCGCGGTCGGAGATTTTGTCCTGGCCATCGGCAATCCGCTTGGTTTGAGCCGCACGGTGACGTTCGGCATCGTGAGCGCGGTCGGCCGTGCGGACGTGGGAGTCGCCGATGTGGAAGATTTCATTCAGACCGATGCGCCGATCAACCCCGGTAATTCGGGCGGCGCATTGGTGAACACGAATGGTGAGTTGGTCGGGATCAACACAGCCATCGCCAGCCCTACCGGCGGGAGCGTCGGCGTCGGGTTTGCCATTCCCAGCAACATGGCCAGGACCGCCATGCAGAGCCTCATCAAGACGGGCCGTGTGGTCCGCGGATTTCTGGGCGCGTCCACGCAAGATGTCACGCCGCTGCTGGCTAAGATTTTTCACCTCCCGGACGTGAAGGGGTCGATCATCACCGATCTGCAGGCCAAGGGTTCAGCCGAACGGGCGGGGTTGAAACGCGGCGATGTGGTGGTGCGGTTCGATGGGCGTGATGTCATGGACAGCGGCCATCTGCGCAACCTCATGGCAGCGGCCACCATCGGCAGCAAACACCGGGTCGAGCTTCTCCGCGATGCCCGTTTGATGCAGGCCGAATTGACGGTGCAGGAAGCGCCACGCGAGCGGCAACGCAAGGCGCAGACTGCTGAGACGGCCGGCCCCACGGCACATCCCCTGTCAGGCGTGATCGTCGATGAGATCACGCCCGCATTGGCGCGGCAGATGGATCTTCCTGCCAACACTGGTTTGGTGGTGACGGATATCGAAGACGGGAGCCTGGCGGAAGTGTCGGGGCTGCAGCCCGGCGACCTGATTCTGGAACTCAACCGGCAACCCATCCCCAATTTCAGCACCTTTCAACGGCTCGCCGAGCCGCTCCGCTCCACGGACCTCGCGCTCCTGCTCATCAACAGACAGGGCAGTCTCCTGTACATTCCGATTCAAAGCGAATAGCTCGCACTCGACGGCAGATCGGCATCCCCTGTTGTCCGGCCGTGTGTCTCAAGGCCAATCCGGCTGGTCATCTCGCGCCAGCGAAAAACTCCAAAGAAATTGAAATTGCAGACCGCTGTGGCACACTGATGGCGCATGCCCAGGAATCTCTGGCATACGCCATCACAAAGAGGTGTTCCGTGCGGTCGATGAGAGCGCTGGGTTGCCTGTTGCTGCTGGGGCTCAGTGTGGCCTGTTCACCGGAGCCGGATCGGACCCCGTCGTACCTCGTCGGCGTGTGGGAAACGCAGACTGAGGGCTACACCGACCAGCATATGTTCATCGACCAGGGACGAATCGGTTTCGGGACCAGTGCGGTCGCGGCGGACGGCTATGTGATTACGAAGGTCGACGAAAGCCGGGAAGCAGGCAAGACCCTGTTCGTCCTGTCGTACCAAGATGCCGACCAGGCCAAATTTCAGCTGGCGTTCTTCTATGAGCCGGCGGGCGGCGGACGAATCATCTTCAAAAATCAGGATCATTTAACATGGACGAAAAAGGCGGCGGCCACATGAGCCGGCCACGATTCAGACGGCACTTCCTGTGGGATACGGTTCAGCCGCGGTTCCTGTGCCTGAGCCTCTGCTATGTGGTGGTCGTGATTGTCGCGGTGTCGGCGGCGCTCTTTGTGCCGTTGATGCTGGAACTCAACCACCTGCCGCTCTCCTCGGTCGAGGCGCAGCGCGTGGCCGAGCAGTTCGAATTGTTACACAGCCGGTTCTGGCCGGTGGTGGTGGTCGTCTCGCTCCTGTTGATCGTGCACGGCGTGTTCTTTTCGCACCGGATCGCCGGTCCACTCTATCGCTTTCGGCGGATTTTTCAGTCCGTCGCAAGCGGGGATCTGACCGTGCGCACGTCGATCCGCAAGAGCGACTATCTCCATGTCGAAGCCCAATGTCTTGGAGAAATGGTCAACGCCTTGCGGGAGAAGATCGGCCGGATCGAGGCGCACCATGCCGACATGACCCCGCAATTGGAACGGCTGAAGGCGGCAGCCGCGCGTGGGGCGTTGCGGGAGGTGGAACAGGAAACAGAACGGTTACGCGCGACCGTTGAACAACTTGCGCAGGCGATGGAACCCTTCCAGACAGACTCTCAACCAGTTGAGCCGACCCCCGCGACGTTGCCGACCGCGGCAGGATTTTAGGATCGTGATGACTCACGCCGTTCTCGATCGTCGCCAACAGGGATTTACCATCATCGAGTTGGCGATTGTGACGGTGATTGTCGGTCTCCTAGCCGGATTGGCCGTGCCGACCTACCTGGGATATTTGGACAAGGCCAGAATTACACGTTGCATCGCCGAAATTCGCTATATCTCCCGCGCCATCGATTCGTACAAGACCGCGTACGATGTCTACCCGAACACATTGGCGGATGCGGGAGCAGGCGATATTGTTGACCCCTGGGGCAATTCCTACGAATATCTGAACATAGCGTCCCTAAGCCTGCCTGGGAATGGTGGTGGCAACGCGGGCGGCAACGGCAATGCAGGAGGGGACGGCGGTGCCGGCGGTGGAAGCGGAAATTCCTCCGGTGGTGGAGGAGGCGGTGGGGGCGGCGGCAATGGCAACGGCGGAGGGAACAGCGGTGCTTGGCAATGGCTCCTGCCGAATGAGGCCTACGCCGCAGCCGGCGGGAATGCTTCCAGAGGTACGCCTCGCAAGGACCGGTTTCTGCACCCGATCAATTCCGACTACGATCTGTACAGTATGGGCAAAGACGGGGAGAGTGTCGAACCCCTGACGGCCAGGAAAAGTCATGACGATATCATTCGCGCGAATGACGGCAGCTTTGTCGGGCTGGCGGTAGAATTTTAGCGAGAACAAGCTCCAGTGCAGATCGAGTACACCTTCCTCCGCAGCCGTGTCGCCCGCCGCGTGTTTGTGCTCTTCATCCTCTGTGCGCTCTTGCCGGTCGGTGCGTTGAGCCTGGTCTCGCTCGCTGACGTGAGGAGTCAGCTCACGCAGCAGGCCGAGCGTCGTGTGCGGCAGGAAAGCAAAGCCATGGGCATGGCCGTCTATCAACGGCTGTTGCTCCTGGAAGCGGAACTCCTGTCGACCATCGCGCAACGGCATGCGGGTGCGGCGCCGCAGGTTGGGGAGTCGCCGTCGCAGATGCTGCCGAGCCTTCCGGGCTTTGTCGGGATGGCCGCTGTGTCCGAGGCCGGCGAGACCTCCGTGTTTCTTGGTGAGTTGCGTTCTCTCCCGGCCTTCACCCAGGCGCAGCGGGCACTGCTGCATCAAAACAAGACGCTGCTCGCCGTCGAATCGTCCGGCGCGGATGGGCCTCGCGTCTTCCTCTCCAGACTGTCCGAATTCGACGGGCGAATGGTCGTGGCGGAAATCCATCACGAATTTCTATGGGACCTGGTCGGCAGCATGACGTTGCCGGCCGACACCTCGATGTGTGTCTTCGGCCAGGCCGGGGAAATATTGTTCTGCAGTCATGGCGTCTCTGCGACGTTGCTGCAGCAGTGGTCGGCGCGGGGAGAAGGCGGCGCCGGGTTATTCGAGTGGCGAGACGAACAAGATGTGTATCTGGCCGGGTCCTGGGCGATCCCGCTACGGTTCCAGTTTTCGACCGCGCCGTGGACGGTGGTGTTGAGCGAGCCCCGGAGTTCCGTGCTGGCGCCGCTTGGGAGGTTTCACTACCGGTTCATATTGATCGTCGCGATCGCGCTGCTGGCCGTGGCGCTGCTCAGCGTGAGTCAGATTCGCAAAACCATGATTCCCCTTGAGCAACTCGGGGAAGGAACCAAACGCGTCGCGGCGAGAAACTTCTCACAACCGGTGCGGGTCGAGAGCGGAGATGAATTTGAGGAACTCGCCGTCTCTTTTAATGCCATGGCGAACCGGCTGAATCAGCAGTTCACCCAACTGGCAACCATCCACGAAATTGACCGCTCGGTGCTGTCGGTGCTGGATCCCAGTCGCATTGTGGATACCGTCTTGGCCCGATTGCGTGACGTGTCGCCCTGCGAGGGAATTGCGGTTCTGCTGGTCGATCCTGCTGATGCGGCACGCGGGTGGCTGTATGCCCGCCTCGGGTCGGATCAGGCACAGACCGGCGTAACGGGCGTGGCGGTGAGCGAGGAGGACCGCCGATTGCTCGTGACTCACCAAGGCAGCGCGACCTTGGCCAGGCCGTCAACGGGCGGCGTGTTCGGGCCGCTCTGCGTTGCCGGCGTTGCCTCGTTGCTGGTGCTGCCGTTGTTCCGTTCTCGCGACCTGCTGGGCGGGATTGCGCTCAGTTATCGGCGCGCCCCAGGCATGAATGACGATCAGCTCGCGCAATTGCGGCAATTGGCTGATCAGGTGGCGGTGGCGCTGAGTAATGCGTCCGATCTGGCGGAGCGTAAACGGGCGGAGACGTCGCTGCGTGAGAGCAATACACGTCTTGAGCAAGCGCTGACCGACCTGCAAACGGCGCAGCAGCAGATGGTGCAACAGGAACGGCTTCGCGCCCTCGGCCAAATGGCCAGCGGCATCGCCCACGACTTCAACAACACCCTGTCGCCGATTATGGGATTCAGCGAACTGTTGCTCATTGCTCCACAGATGTCCGCCGACCCCGTGCAACTGAAGGAATATCTACAGACGATCAATATGGCCGCCAAGGATGCCGCGAAGGTTGTGAGCCGCCTGCGCGAGTTTTATCGCCCTCGCCTCGACGCGGACCTGGCCGGCATTGTCGATCTGAACAGTTTGGTCCAGCAAAGTGTGAAACTGAGCCAGCCGAAATGGAAGGACCAGGCCTTGGCGAACGGGGTGGCTGTCGAAATCAAGACGGAATTGGATTCGGTACCTCCGGTGGCCGGGCATGAATCGGAGTTACGCGAAGTGTTGACCAATCTGGTGTTCAACGCCGTGGATGCCATGCCGAAGAGCGGCTCGATCACGTTGCGGACGAAAGCGGATGGTGCCCATGTGAGACTGGAAGTCACCGACACCGGCACGGGCATGACCGAAGAGGTGCGGCGGCGTTGTCTCGAACCGTTTTTTTCCACCAAGGGCGAAAAAGGGTCCGGGCTCGGCTTGGCCATGGTGTACGGGATCATCAAACGGCTGCGCGGGACGATCGACATCACCAGTGCCGTCGGAGTCGGGACGACCTTCAGCATTCGTCTGCCGATTCAGGCCGAACAAGAGGCCGGCACCAAGCAGGAAGGTCACAGTCTGGACGGTGTGCGGCTGAGGATTCTCGTGGTCGACGACGATCCGCTGGTGGGGCGTGTCACCGGAGAATATCTGCGAGTGGCCGGTCATCAGGTGGAGGTGGTGACCAGCGCGGCCGAGGCTGTGAAGCGGTTCAATCCCGAGCGGGTGCATCTGGTCGTGACCGACCACGGCATGCCGCACATGACCGGGCGGCAATTGGCCGAGGTGATTAAGCAGGTGTCGCCGGACACCCCGGTGGTGCTTCTGACCGGCGGCGACGAGCTTGATGTCACGGAGACCGCGTCGTCGGCCGTCGATGCCGAGCTGAGCAAGCCGTTGACCATGGCGGCATTACAGCGGACCTTGTCCACTCTCACCTTTCCCCGCGCACTCCCTGCGCAGAGCGGAAAAGAAATTGGCGAGGCGGCCTGACGGTGGTAGTCTCGACCGTAGAAATATGCGGACAGAGGACCGGCGTGAACGTGATGCAGGACCTTGATCTGAGCACCATCAAGCTTCTTTTGGTGGATGACGAAGCCCATTGCACCAAGCTGATGGAGGCCTTCCTCAAGCAGGCCGGCTTTAGCCGGATTACGATGACGAACGACCCTCGTCAGGCGGTGCAGTTGTATCGAGAGGTCAAGCCGGACCTGATCGCCCTCGACATGCGCATGCCGCACATGGATGGCATGGAAGTCATGCGGCAGTTGCGACAGGTGATTCCCGCCGAAGACTATGTGCCGATTCTGATCGTGACGGGCGAGCTGGATGCGCCGACGAAACACAAGGCGCTGGCCGAAGGCGCCAACGATTTTCTCAACAAGCCGGTGGATGCCACGGAAGTGGTGCTGCGCATCAAGAATCAACTGCAGACCAGGCGGCTGCACCAGCAGGTCCGGATGCACAACGAACATTTGGAAGCGCAAGTCCGGTTGCGCACCAAAGTCGTCGAGCAGACGCAGTTGGACCTGCTGAACCGGCTGGTGCTGGTATCCGAATACCGGCATGACGCCACCGGCGCCCACGCCTGGCGAGTCGGGCGTGTGGCCATGTTACTCGCGGAGCTGAAGGGGTTGCCGCCCGATCAGGCGGATCTGATTAAAAAGACGGCGCCGCTCCACGATGTGGGGAAAATCGGCGTACGCGATGCGATCAGCATGAAGGAGGGAGTGTACGAGCCCGCCGAATTCGAAGCGATGAAGGCGCATACGAAGCTCGGCTCGAAGATCTTGGCGGACAGCCGGTCGCCCCTGTTGATGATGGCGCGGGAAATCGCCCTGACGCATCATGAACGATGGGACGGGAAGGGCTACCACAAGCTAAAAGACGTGCAGACGCCGCTCAGCGGGCGCATTGTAGCGCTGGCGGATTCCTTCGATGTGATGACCCACGCCTGTTCGTACAAGACGCCGTTGACGCTGAGTCAGGCCAGGGAAGAAATCGCGCGCCATGCCGGGACGCAGTTTGATCCGGAGTTGAGTGGTTTGTTTCTGAAACTCATCGACCGCGACGGTGAGACATTGCTGGCCGACGTAACGGGTACGCCGTTCTTCGGCTAGGACTTCCGCCGGTTCGAGTGCTCTGCCCCCGCTTCCTTCCCGCAACCACCGTAATGTCGACGACGGGTCTATCCCTTGCTTGACGAGTCAGCGTTGGTTTCTGTACTATCCGTGCCACGAAAAGTTAATTCGTGCCACATTGTGAGATGCGATGACACAACTTGTGCGATTCGGCGTGTCCCTCGACCAGGATCTGCTCGCGGAATTCGATCGTCTGATCGAACGGCGCAACTATACCAATCGCTCGGAAGCGATTCGCGATCTGATTCGGGACAGCCTGGTCGGGCAGCAGTGGGACGAGAATAAAGAGACGGTGGCGACGATCACCTTCGTCTATGACCATCATGTGCCGGATTTGACGAGAAAACTGGTCCACATTCAGCATGATTTCCAGGGCCACATCATGGCGGGGATGCATGTGCATTTGGACCATGATCATTGCCTGGAGGTCTTGGTGGCTCGGGGCAAGGGCGCGGCCATTCGCAAGGTCGCCGATGCGCTACTCAGCGTCAAAGGTGTCAAGCACGGCAAGCTTACGATGACGACGACGGGCAAGGGGCTCAGCCTCTGATGACGATTTGTGTGGTGGATGGTCGCGGGGGAGGTCTCGGCAGCCGGATGGTGGAAGGGTTACGCGGCGTTGTCGCGGATGGCCATACCATCATCGGAGTCGGGCTCAATCGTGTCTCTGCCGAAGCCATGGCACGGGCGGGGGCGACAGCTATCGAGACGGTGCCGCAATCGATTCGTCGCCGGCTCCATGCTGCGGATATGATCGTAGGTTCGCTCAGCCTGTTGATGCCGGGCTCCATGCTCGGTGAAGTGACGCCGGTGCTTGTGCGAGCGGTGCTGGATTCCCAGGCGAAAAAAATGCTCTTGCCCGTCAATACACGGAAGGTCGAAGTGGTGGGCGCGGAGGGACGAACCCTCGATGCCTTGATCGACCACGCCGTTCAGCGGATCGCGTTTCTGCTCAGACCGACAGCCTAAGGGCGACGGTCTCGCCCCTACTCACTCACAACAGTCAGAGCACGAAGGTCTGAAGCGGCCGGCACGGGCCGTTGACGGCCTATGGTCAATGCTTGTCCGCTCACAGGATCTGATGGGAGATGTTATGCGACAGTGTGCAGGGTGGGTAGGGATGGGGAGCCTTGTGTTGTGTCTCGGGATGGTGCTGTCAGCCCAGGCGCATGACCCTGATGCTCCGGATCTGGAGGTGCTCGAAATACAGGTTGAGGCCGATCGGCCGGTTGCGGCGTCTTCCCAACAGTTCATCCCCGACAAGGAATATCTCATGCAGCCGCAAGGCCGCCCGGCCCAGGTGTTGCGGCTGATTCCCGGGTTCGTCGCGGTCGAACATTCCGGTGGCGCGGGAAAGGCCGACCAGTACTTCCTGCGCGGGTTCGATGCCGACCATGGGACCGATGTCGCATTCTTCACCGACGGGATGCCGATTAATCTTCGGAGCCATGCCCACGGACAAGGCTACACCGATCTCAACTTCATCATCCCGGAAACCATCGAAGGCGTCGATGTCTTTAAAGGGGCCTACCTGCCCGAGTACGGAGACTTTGCTACGGCCGGCGCCGTGAACTTTCGCACGCGTGACATGGTGAAAGAAGGAGTCGTGCAGTCGGCCGGCGGGCAGTTCAACACGCAGCGGCATCTCTTGATGTTCTCGCCGACCAAAGACAAGGTGCGAACCCTGTTTGCGGCGGAAGGCTACTACACCGATGGACCTTTCCTGAACGACAACCGGTATCTTCGCGGCAATCTGTTGGGCAAGGCCACGATGAACCCGCTCGGCCGGGACGAACTCGTCATCACCGGCACGTTTCAGAAGTCGCAGTGGAATGGGTCAGGCGAGATTCCCCTCCGCGCAGTCCATGATGGCTCACTGGATCGATTCGGGTCGATTGATCCGAGCGAAGGCGGGAAGACACTCCGCAGCACGGGGCGGCTGAACTACCATTACGACAGGCCGGCGGGCGGGCGGTTCTTCGCCAATGCCTATGCCCAGTATTACCGGTTCGATCTGTTCACGAATTTTACTTTTTTCCTGAACGACCCGGTCAACGGCGACGGCTTTCAACAGTCGGACCGGCGCGTGATCTACGGCGGCGATGTGGGCTACAAACAGCTCGTCCGCTTCTTTGATATGGATGGAGCCGCTACGGTGGGCGTGCAAGCACGGGTAGACGACATTCATGCGCGGCTGGGGCCGCAAGTGAAGCGGGCGCCTCTGGGAACCACCGTGGATAGCACCATTTTCGAAGCCTCCTACGGGCCGTTCCTCAAGCTCGAACTGCAGCCGATGCCCTGGTTGCGATTGGCTGGCGGCGTCCGCACCGAAGTCTTCACGT